>NZ_MKKC01000086.1 GCF_001942255.1 Nocardiopsis sp. CNR-923 | reverse complement strand
GTCGGTCGGCATCGGTCAACACCAAACGCAAGGAGCTGGTTACCCGGCTCCTGGACGGGCGGTGCGAGTCATGTGGGCGTCTCGACGAGGTGGAGGTCCGCCACGTCGCCAAGCTCGCTGACCTCGGACGTCCACAGGATCGGCCGCCGTGGGCGGATCTGATGGCCGCGCGACGCCGCAAGACCCTCGTGGTCTGCGGAAGTTGCCACGCGGACATCCACCAACGCCGCCCGTGGTGGCGACTCGGGCGACGCTGACCGCCGGGATCCAAGGAACGATAGGTTGTTCCGGCGATGTCAGCCCGCTCGGCGCGGTGGCACCTGACACCGACGGTGAGGCTATCCCGGTCGGTGGCCGAGGGCAGAGCGGCGGGGCGTACCCTATTCTTGTCGGCCAGGACACGGTGTCACGAAGCCAGGACCTGCCAAGCCAGAACGGCGGCGAACGCCAAGAGCCCGATCGCCGCAGCCGTGTCCACCCCGCGATGAAAACGCGGGCCGGTAAAGCGCCCCAACACGGACGCGGCCAGGGACAGCAGCGCGAACCAGGTGAAGGTCCCCACGCCCACACCGGCCAGCATGGTCCACGGGGTGATGGAACCCATGTCGGGTACGGCCGAGGACAGAGCAGCGAAGACCGCCGCCCAGGCCAGGATCGTCAGCGGATTGCTCGCCGTCGCGGCTAACCCCACCACGAACGCTGCTTGGGGCGAGTTGAGTTCCCGGTTGGACCGCTGTTCTGTCGGAGGGGACAGAGCACTGCGCAGGGCGCGCAACGCCAGCACCACCAAGACGAGCACGCCGAGGATCCCGGCCGCCGTTTCCAGGGCTTCCCACGTGGTCAGCAGGGCGGCCACTCCCGCGATGCCCAGGAGTGCGTATCCGGCGTCGACCAGCGCTGCCCCCGCACCGATGGCCAACCCCAGCGCGATGCCGCCACGCAGAACGCTGCGCAGGCACAACAACCAGATCGGGCCGACTTGAGCCGCGACCACGAAACCGAAGCCGAAGCCGGTGACCAGGGCGGTCGTCACGATTCCGATCCTTTTCCAAGGGAGGAGAACGAGTGGACGTGGATGCTCAGTCGAGGCCCACATCGACGACGGTCTTTCCGATGGTGCCCCGTCGACATTCGGGCTTCAGCACCGAGGGAAGCGCGTTCAGGGAAATCCGGTCACCCACCAGGATGCGCATGTTCCCATCCGCCAGTGCGCGCAATGCGCAGCTGATACCGGACCGGACCTCATCCTGTCCTTCCATGACGTTCCCATAGCCCAGTGCCCGGACGTTCCTGCGGTAGAAGGATCGCACATCGAGCTCGGTCTGCGCTGAGGATGAAGCTTCGTAGACGACGAGTGTCCCGTAGGGGGCCAGGAGCTGGGCGGCGGCCGTGGTGTGGCTTCCGCCGAGGGGGTCGAGCACCTCGTTCACCCCCAGTCCCTCCGCGACGGTGATCAGCTCCTCGGGGAACGGGCGATCACGGTCTCGGCGCCCATCTCGGTACGGCGTCAGCCTTGTGCGGGTCACCGGTTTGGCCTCAGACTCTCGCCTCCGCGCTGAGAGCGGGCGACGTCGCGGCCGTGCCCACGCCACCCGTGGTGCCCAGGACCAGGACGCGGTCCTTGAGTCTGACTCCGGCGGGTTCGTGCCCCCACGCGGATCGCGGTCCGACCGCACACGCTCGCGCGGGCCGCCTGAACCGGATCGACGCCTTCGGGTATCCGGACAAGCGAACCGTTCGGGACGACGGCACGTCGGCTCCAGGTCCCGTCACGGGACAGAGCAACGACGTGGCCGTGCACCATGAACAGATCGTCGCCGCGGCGTCTCCACACCCAGTGTGCGAGACACCGGGGCACCGGTCGCCTGACCGGCGAGCACATAGGTGTCCAGGGGGTTGATCGACGCGTACCTCATGTCGATCACCCGGATGAGTGCCTCGACGGCCTCAGGGGAGATGAAGCAGGCTGATTCGTACAGGTTGATGATTCCTCTGCCTTGGGCGAGGCAAGCGGTCTCCGTGACGAACTCGTGCCATACGACCCGATCTTCGCAGGTCCAGGAGATGACCTGAATTCCGTGGCGCTCGGCGATGTCCACCACTTCTTCGGGGGTGCAGTGGAAGACCGCCTCCGGATGCCTTCAGACCCCGCCTCCCGTGCGGCGGGGGCGGCCGGGACCTCGAAGCGGTCGCGGAAGCGGGCACCGACCGCCGCGATGTCCGCGCGGGTCAACGGCCGTGCGCCGGGACGGCGGCCTTGAGCAGCATCTCCTCGTACTCGTCCTCCGGGTCGGAGTCGAGCACGACCGCACCTCCCGCCCCGATCGTGAACTCCCCGTCGGCGCGCACGGCGGCGCGGATGACGATGCTCAGGTCTGCGGTCCCCGAATGGGACAGGTAACCCAGCGCCCCCGAGTACACCCCCCGGGCCGAGGCCTCCAGTTCGTCGATGATCTCCATCGTGCGCGCCTTGGGCGCGCCGGTCATCGACCCGCCCGGGAAGCAGGCGCGCACGGCGTCGAGGGTGCTCACGTCCGGCCGCAGCCGTCCCCGGACGGTGGAGACCAGTTGGTGGACGGTGGCGTAGGACTCGGTGTACATGAACGCGGGCACCTCGACGCTGCCGGCCTCGCACACCCGTCCCAGGTCGTTGCGCAGCAGGTCCACGATCATGAGGTTCTCGGCTCTGGTCTTGGCTCCGGTGCGCAGGTGCTCGGCCGCGCGGCGGTCGGACTCGGGGTCGGGGTGGCGGGGGGCGGTGCCCTTGATCGGACGGCTCTCCGCGAAGCGGTCGTCGTCCACGCGCAGGAAGCGCTCGGGTGAGGCGCTCAGCACGCTGAGGGCGCCCAGCCGCAGGAGGGCGGCGTAGGGGGCGGGGCTGGCGGCGCGCAGCCGCCGGTACACGTCCAGGTCGGGGTCGGCGGAGTCGGGTAGCCGCACCCGGTTGGTCAGGCAGATCTCGTAGCTCTCCCCCTGGGTGAGGTGACCCAGGCACTCTTTGACGTCGGTGACGTAGCCTCCCGGGACCGCTCCAGGTGGGCCTCCAGGTCCACGGGCGGCGCGGCCGGAGCGGGCGGGGGCAGGGTCGGCAGGGCGGTGAGCGTGTCGAGGGTGTTCCGGACCCAGGTCAGGGCGTCGGCGGCGTCGTCGTGCACCAGGTAGGTGCGGTTCTCGGCGTGGTCGACGGCGACGAACCGGTCGCAGCGCATCCACACGGCGTCGGGGGCGGGTGAGGTGTGGGCGGTGACGCCGCCGCAGTCGGCCTTGAGTTCGTAGCCGAAGTAGCCCACGTAGCCGCCGGTGAAGTCGAACGGCAGCCCGGTGGGGGTGGTGCTGCGGGTGCGGCGGTCGAGCGCGTCGAAGACGGTGCCGGGTTCGCGGTGCTCGGCGCCTTCTGCGTCCCGAACCAGGACGGCGCCGTCGCCCACGCGGTAGGCGAGGGTCTCGCCGGTGGCCGCGCCGAGGAAGGAGAAGCGCGCGGGTCCTTCGGGGCGGGAGCTGTCCAACCAGAACGCGTACTCGGCGTCGCCGTAGAGGTGGGCGAAGGCGGCCTCGGCGTCCACGGCGTGGTCGAGGACGTGGGCGCGCGGCGCGGGGCGCTCGGTCGGGGCGGGTCTTCGTTCTGGTGGGGACGGTTGGGCGCGTTCGGGTGCGCGTGTGCCCGCGGCGGCCGTCGCGTGCGGGCGGGCCAGACGGAGGAAGTTCGCGACCAGGTCGGCTCCGGCGTCGCTGGCGACCGACTCGGGGTGGAACTGCACGCCCCAGCGCGGCAGTTCGCGGTGCTCCAGACCCATGACGACGCCGTCCTCGGCCCAGGCGGTGGCGGCGAGGAGGGCGGGGAGCGGTTCGGGGACGGCGAGCGAGTGGTAGCGCACTGCGGTCAGGTCCTGGGGCAACCCCTCGAACAGGCCGCGGCCAGTGTGCCGGACCGTGGTGAGGTGTCCGTGGCGCGGGACGGGCGCGGCGGTGACGTCGGCCCCGGCCAGGTGGGCGATGGCCTGGTGGCCCAGGCACACGCCCAGGACCGGCAGACGGGTCTGGGCGAGCAGTTCGGGAACGCGGCCCAGGTCACGGGCGTTGTGCGGACGGCCGGGGCCCGGGGAGACGACCACGGCGTCGAAGGCGGAGGGGTCCAGGTCGTCCCAGCGGGAGTCGTCGTTCGTGACCACCTCGGGGAACTTCCCCAGGACGCGCGCCAGCAGGTGGGAGACATTGAAGGTGTAGGAGTCGTGGTTGTCCACGAGGAGAACGCGCATCCCGCCCTTTCCTTCCGGATCGCGACTCACCAGGTTACGGCGGTCCCCGGAGCGCTCGACGACGGCCCCGGGCCTGTGGAGCCGTGCGCCGTCGGCGGCCGCGATGGGGTTCGTCAGTAGAAGGGACGAACGCCTGATTTCTTCCGCTCCCGCCGGGGGACGGAGTTCGGTGTCCCCTCCCGTTGCACCTCCCGAGGAGCGTTGATGCTGGGTGTCTCGCACGCCGCGACGGGCTTGTTCGTCGGCGTCCTGACGGGCGCGGCGCTGGGCGCGCACCCCTCGGACGTGTTCGTCTGTGGCGCCGTCGCCGCCGGGGCCGCCCTGCTTCCGGATCTGGACGAGCCGGGCAGCACGGCGGGGCGCTCATTGGGGCCTTCGTCGGAGCTGTGTGCGGTGGGTCTGCGGCGGCTGTCGCGGGCGGTCTACCGCGCGACGGCGGGCCCGTGCGACGCGTTGGGGCCGCGGTCCTCGGTCGAGGGGGCACCGGTTCCGCCCGGCGGACATCGGCACCTGACGCACACGCTCCCCGCGTGCGCGGTGTTCGGTCTGCTGGGGTGGGGTGCGGCCGCGCTGGGCGGGTGGGGACTCGGCGCGGTCGTGTTCGCGATGGCCGCGCTCGGGCTGGGCGCGGTGGGGCGGTCCCTGGGCGGGCCGAGGAAGACCCGACTCCGGCTGGTGGGCGTGCTCTCCGTTCTGGCCGCCGCCACCGCGGTCTACCTTCCGGGCGGGGCGCCGTGGCTGGTCGGGGCGGCCGTGGGCGCGGGCACGGTGACGCACGTGCTCGGGGACTGGCTGACCAGGAGCGGCGTTCCGCTGGCGTGGCCGGTGGTTGTGCGGGGTAAGCGGTGGTGGATGTTCCGGTCCCCGGTGGCGTTCCGCACCGGGGACAGCTGGGTGGAGACCGGAATCCGGTGGGGATGCCTGGCGGGCGCTCCGGCGGTCGTGGTCCTCACCCGGGTGGGATGAGACGTGCGCCCGCATCGGGGGCGTGGGACCGTCGTACGCGTCGCGGCCACGAGTCCCCCTCCCCCAACCCCGGTGCGGTCCTGCGGGCGACCGCCCCTGGGACCGGTCCCCTCCTCGGTCAGGCGTTCTCCTTCGGACGCCAGGTCCGGCCCCGGCCGGCCTTCCTCGGCTTGCCGGGCAGTGGACGGTTTCCCGACGCTCCGGTTCCCGCGTTGTTCGTCTCGGGCCGCGGTTCCGGATCGACCGGAGCCTTCGCCACCTGGAATGACTGGGCCACGTGGGGGGATTTTCCCGGTGACGTGTGCGGTGCGAACCTGGTCGGCGACGGCGGGCGGCCGGGCGCCGCTCTCGTCCGGGTCGGCGCCGGAGCCGCCGCTCTCCCGCGTACGCACCCGAGTCGGCCGCTCTCGCTCGGGGAGCGGGCTGGAGAAGTCCGTCGATCTCATCGCGACTGCCTTCCGCTTGGCAATAAGTGTGAAAGCAATTGGTTTTGAGTTATTTTATAGGATGTTTGAGTGGTAATCGATCCGGGCGCACAACGATCCCCGAATGCGCACGCGGCCAATAATTCAGCGGATCATGGGATGTATTGGCTCGGGCGGGAGCGCGGAACCCGCACTCATCAGTTGGTTCCACCGCCCCGGCGTCCGGTACGCGGCTGCCTCACACCGTGGTGACACGCGGCCCGAGCGCGGCCAACTCCTGTGCCAGGCCGTCCACCAGGCCGGTGTCGGTGATGACGCAGTCGACCTCCTCGACGCAGGCGAAGCGGGCGAAGTGGTCGTTGCCGACCTTGGTGTGGTCGGCCAACAGCACGGTCCGGCGGGCCGAACGGATCATCGCACGCTTGACCTGGGCCTCCGAGGGGTCGGGGGTGGTGAGGCCGCGTTCGGCGGACACCCCGTCCGTGGCGATGAACGCCACGTCGACGTAGGTCTCCTCCAGAGCCTGGAGCGCCCAGGCGTCGACGGTCGCCTGGGTGCGTGTGCGCAGTCGTCCGCCGAGCAGCATGAGATTGATGTTGGCGCGGGGAAGAAGGGTCAGCGCGATCGGCGCGGAGTTGGTGACGACCGTGAGTTCGCGGTCCGCGGGGATCTGCTCGGCGAGCCGCCCGGTGGTGGAGCCGGCGTCGAGGAGGATGGCGCCCTCCGTGGGCAGCTCGGCCAGAGCCGCCCTGGCGATCCGCTCCTTCTCCTTGGTCATGACCGTGTCGCGCTGGGTC
Source organism: Nocardiopsis sp. CNR-923 (assembly GCF_001942255.1). Classification (GTDB taxonomy): domain Bacteria; phylum Actinomycetota; class Actinomycetes; order Streptosporangiales; family Streptosporangiaceae; genus Nocardiopsis. The sequence goes on along the minus strand of NZ_MKKC01000086.1, from coordinate 42,765 downwards.
AGGGTCGCTCGAAGCCGAGCCGTTCGACGGGGATCGCTCCCCCGTGGACCCGGCGCAGGATCCCGTGTCGCTCCAGAGCCGTCAGGTCGCGCCGGATCGTCTCGTAGGTGACGTCGTACTCGGCGGCGAGCTTGGCGACGTCCACCCGCCCCTCCCGGCGCGCACGCTCAAGGATGAGCCGCTGGCGCTCTTCGGCGTACATGTGGGATCACCTGTGCCTCGCTGTGGCAGTCGTTGGCGCCGTGGGCGGCGACGTGCCTCGGAAGTCAATCATATGGTCGCGCTTCCGTGCGGCGGCGCGTGCGGTCCGGCTCCCGCACGTTCCACTTCACGTCCACGACCCTGACCGCCTGCGCGACTGCGACATCTCCTCGTGCACGGGCGACGGGCTCTCGGTCCACAACCAGGGCGAGGCGAGCGTGCTGCGCTCGCGCGTCTGCAACGGTAGGCGCAACGGCGTGCTGGTGGCCGCGGGCGGGGCCGCCTCGCTGCGGCGGTGCGAGATGTTCGGCAACGCCCGCTACGCGCGCCAGGTCATGGAACGTATGATCACCCGGCAGGCCGGACGCCTGGTCGGCGTCGGCGACGCCACCGGCGAGGACTTCACCGCGCTGCTGGTGGAGGACATCCCCTGACGGGGGCGCGGCCCCGGTCGAGGCCCGGAGGTGGTCGAGGAGTCCGCGCGGGAACTCGGTCTCACCGCTTCCCGTCCGAGGCGGCGACCGACCGGGAAACGGCCAGCGCGTACAAGACTTGGGCCGTGATTTTGGCGCGTTCGACGGATGCGCTCGGTCCGAGCCACACTCCAGGATCGTCACCGTGACGACTTTCCACTCTCTGGCCGACAAGGCCCTCCGACGTGAGACGCCCACCCGCGACGAACTCCGCCAGGTCCTGAGCGGATCCGACGACGACCTGATGGACCTCGTCGCCGCCGCGTTCCGGGTCCGCCTTCGGTACTTCGGCCGCCGGGTCAAGCTCAACTACCTCGTGAACATGAAGAGTGGACTGTGCCCGGAGGACTGCTTCTACTGCTCCCAGCGGCTCGGCTCCGACGCGGGCACCCTCAAGTACACCTGGCTCAAGCCCGACCAGACCCGTGAGGCGGTCTCCGCCGGGGTCCGGGCCGGTGCCACCCGGGTGTGCCTCGTCGCCAGCGGGCGCGGCCCCACCGACCGCGACGTCGACCGCCTGGCCCCCACCATCTCCGACATCAAGTCCGAGTTCCCCGGCGTCGAGGTGTGCGCCTGCCTGGGGCTGCTTTCCGAGGGACAGGCCGACCGCCTGCGCGACGCGGGCACGGACGCCTACAACCACAACCTCAACACCTCCGAGGAACGCTACGCCGACATCTGCACCACCCACGAGTTCTCCGACCGGGTGGAGACCGTCGAACAGGCCAAGCACGCGGGGCTTTCCCCCTGTTCGGGCCTGATCGCGGGGATGAAGGAGAGCGACGACGACCTCATCGACGCCCTCCTGGCCCTGCGCGGGCTGGAGCCCGACTCGGTGCCGGTCAACTTCCTCATGCCCTTCGAGGGCACCCCCCTGGAGGGCACCTGGGAGCTCACCCCCCAGCGGTGCCTGCGCATCGTGGCCGCCGCCCGCTTCGTCTTCCCCGACGTCGAGGTGCGCCTGGCCGGAGGACGCGAGATCCACCTGCGCTCCCTCCAACCCCTGGCACTGCACATCGCCAACTCGATCTTCCTGGGCGACTACCTCACCAGTGAGGGTCAGGCCGGCCAAGCCGACCGGCAGATGATCGAGGACGCCGGGTTCGAGATCCAGGGCGCCGGCGAGCCGACGCTGCCCAACGAGCGCCACGACCTGCTCAAGGCGCGCCGGCGAGGCGCCGGAACCGCTCTTCCGCCCAACGCCTGAGCTACTGGCGCGCCCGGGTCCGGCACCGCCGGACCGGCTACTGCGGCTGGCCGCTCCAGACCGGCGCCTGCTGGTAGTGCTGGGCCGCCTCCTCCTCGACCGCGTCCTCCTGACGGTCGCGCACGCACTTGGCCAGCGTGAAGGTCGAGGTGATCACGAACAGCACGCTCATGCCGAGGAAGGCGCGCATCCACAGGTCGACTGGCAGGTAGACGATGCCGACGGCCGCTCCGACGGTGGACACAGCGAAGGCGATGACCGACTGGAGGTAGAACTGGGACGTGGACCGGGGACGTGTGTTGGGGGTGTTCATGGGTCCATCGTGGCGCGGTCGCCGCGGCGGCACCTGAGTACGCCTACTCAATCCGCCGCGGGCGCTCACCCGTCCCGGTAGGCGCTGGTCTGCATCCGCCACGGCTCCCGGGCATGGTCGCAGGAGTCCATGAGCTCCTCGTAGGCGCCCCGCGAGAACGACTCGTCCAGCGTCGTCCTCCACCCGTGCGGCAGACCCCCACGACGGCGTCCGCGTGGCCGGCCGGGGCGGTGCGGTCGAATCGGTCGCGGTCCACCGGGCCGCCCATGACGACGTTGGCGCGCCGTCATCGGCCAGTGGACGCGGTCGGCCCGCCACCCGACCCGCTGGGGATCACCGAACCGCCCCGCCCCGACGGGCGTAGGAGCATCGCGGGGACGGGTCACCCCCGGAACTGGGACCGATGAGGTCGTCCCGTGCTGAGGCCGACCGCAGGCCGACATCGGTGGCCAGCACCATCGCCACGGGCGCGCGCCGTGGCTAACCTTCCACGAATGACCAGCCCACACCCCCTCCCCGGCCTTCCTCGCCGCGTCCCCCGTCCGCCGCACGCCGCGATGCGCGTCGCCGTGGTCCTGGCGGCCGTCATCGCCGTGCTCATTCCGACCACCGCGACCGCGGCGGGCGACGACGGCACCGGCGCTCCCCCGGCGCTGACGTCCGCCGCGATCGACGCCCTCGTGCACCGGCACCAGGAGGCGTCGGGCACTCCCGGGATCGCCGTGGCCGTCACCCAGGGCACACGCGTGGTGCACGCACGGGGCTACGGCACCACGCCCTCAGGTCAACCCGTCACCGCCCGCACCCCGATGGCGCTGGCCTCGGTCAGCAAGTCCTTCACCGCGATGGCTGTCCTCCAGCTGGTCGAATCCGGCGACGTGGACCTCGACGAGCCCGTGGTGGCCTATCTGCCCGAGTTCACCATGGCCGACCCCCGGGCCGCGCGAATCACCGTGCGCCAACTCCTCGACCAGACCTCGGGGATGTCCGACACCACGTTCCCCGCCTTCACGCGCGACCAACCGGACACCCTGCGCGAGGCCGTGGCGAGCATGCGCACCGGACGGCTGGCCGCCGACCCCGGCACGCGCCACGAGTACCACAACCCCAACTTCCAGGTCGCCGCACGGCTGGTCGAGGTCGTCACCGGCCGACCGTTCGCCGAGCGGCTCCAGGACTCCGTCCTCGACCCGCTCGGGATGCACGACAGCACCACGCTCGACACCGAACGCGACCTTCCCGCCAGCGCGCACGGACACCTCAAACTCCTCGGGCGCCCGGTGGCGCGCCCGAACCACCCGCCTTCGGGAACGGCTCCGGCGGCATGGTCGGCACCGCCGAGGACATGGGAGCCTGGTTGGTCGCGCAGAACAACGGCGGCCGCGGCCCCGACGGAACCCGCATCGCCTCACCCCGGACCCTCGCCCTGGCGCACAGCCCCTCACCCGCGTCCGGCTCCTACGCCCTGGGCTGGTCGGTGGGCCAGACCCCGTCGGGCGCGCCGATCGTCGAACACGGCGGTGACCTGTTCACGTCCACCGCCTACCAGGCGCTCCTTCCCGAAACCGGGCACGGAGTGGCGGTGATGGCCAACACCGGCATGGCCTACGGGGACGCCCAGGCCGTCGCCGACGCGCTGATCGCCCTGCTGGAGGGTGAACCTTCCGCACCCGTGGTGGGAACGGCGCTGGCGTGGGCGGACGCGGTCCTGCTCCTCCTGACCGCGCTCACCGCCGCGGCGACCTGGCGTGGCGTGCGCCGTTCCCGTCACTGGGCCCGACGAGGCGCGGAGCGGCCCAGCGTCGCCGTGATGAGGCTGCTGCCGCTGGCCCCGCCGATCCTGCTGTTGGCCGCGGTCCACAGGATCGTCGGCTTCCTCTACCGGGGCCGCGACGTCGCCTGGATCCAGGTGTCCTACCTCTACCCGACCCTCATGACCCTCCTGGCCGTCGCCGCACTGGGATGCGCTCTCCTGGCCGTCGTGCGTGTCGTCGCCCTGGTCCGCGAGCGTGGGCGGACCGGGCACGGATAGCGCCGCGGCCCGGATCACCGTCGTCCACGCCTCTTCCCCGCGGCCGGAGGAAACGCCGGGAACGGGATCGTCGGTGCCGCCCGACCCTACTCGCCGGCGGTGCGCGAGCGCCCCGGTTCCCGCGGGCGCCCCACCAGGGCCAAGCCGATCTGGGGGAACACCAGCACCGAGACCCCGCCCGCGCAGACCAGAGCCGCCGCGTGTGCCGAGTCCATGTCACCGGCCCGGGTTCCGATCGTGGTCAGGACCACCAGAAGCGGCAACGCCGTCGACGCGAACAGCCCCAGGGCCAGACCCTCGTGGCGGCTGAGTCCGTTGCTGCACAGCAACCACACGGGAAGACCCCGCACCAGGAGGAACAGGACCAGGAACATCGGCGCCGTCGCCGCCGCGCCCCAGTCCGACACCAGCGCCTCCAGGTCGAACCGGACCCCGGTCACCACGAAGAACATCGGGATGAACAGGCCGTAGGACACGGCCATCAAGCGCGTCTCGACCTGCTCAACCTCTCCGGGATGGTTGGTGACCAGCATGGTCCGGACGACGATCCCCGCGGCGAAGGACCCCAGTACGCTGTCCAGGCCCAACTCGGTGGACACCCACAGCATGAACACCACGATCAACAGGCACAACCGGACCGCCATCTGGACACTGGTCGCCAGCGTCACGCGGACCAGCCGCTGGATCCGTGCTGGGGTCCCCCGGCTCGTCCGCCAGACCGCCAGCGCGGCCACGGCGAAGAAGACCAGCAACAGGAGCGACCCGGTCAGGGGACGGTAGCCGCTGAGCAGCAGCGAGATCACGACGATCGGCGCGAACTCCCCCCACGTCCCGGAGGCCAGTACACGCGCTCCCAGCCCCGTGCCGAGCACTCCGGAGTCGCGCAGGACCGGCAGCACGGTCCCCAACGCCGTGGTCGTCAGTGCGAGCCCGATGATCAGCATCGCGTGCGACCAACCGACCATCAGCCACGCCGTGCCCAGCCCCAGGCCGAGGGCGACGGCCCACGCCGTACCGGCCCGGTTCAGCGTCCCCCGCGTCACCCTGGTCACGTCGACCTCGTAACCGGCCATGAACATCAACAGGGCCAGACCCATATTCGAGGCGGCCGTGACGACCGCGGTGTCCTCGACCAGCCCCAACCCCGACGGACCGACGAGGACGCCCAGGGAGATCTCCAACACCACCCCGGGCAGGATCACCCAGCGGGCGAGGACGTCCACCGCCAGCGGCGCCGCCACCGCGGCGGTCAAGATGACCAGGATCGGGGTCAGGGTCTCGGGCTCCACCGGTCCCGCCTTTCCGCGGCGCGCTCCGCCACCTGGCCATCCTGGCGAACGAGCGCACCGAACCGGTGGAGCCGCGCCCGGACGCCGCGTCCGCCCTATCGCTCCTGGTGAAGAGCCACCTTCTCGCGGGCGTCGGCCATGTCCTCACCGGTGGGGGCGTCGTCCTGGGTCAGGGTCCGCCGCCAGTACCCGGTGAAGTCGATGTCCTTCCTGGGCACGCCACGGTCCTGGACCAGGTGGCGGCGCAGGGCGCGCACCATGCCCGCCTCCCCCGCGATCCACGCGCCCACCCTGCCCGGGGGCAGGTCGGCGGCGCGCACGGCCTCCAGCAGCCGGTCCCCGTGGGCGGCCTCCCCGCGGTGGACCCACCGCACGTCCACGTCGGCGCGGGTGGGCAGGGGCAGCTCCTCCCCCGCGTCGCGGACCTCCGCCAGGACGAGGGCGCGCCGCCCCTCCGGAAGGCTCTCCAGCAGAGTGCCGATGGCGGGCAGGGCGGTCTCGTCGCCGGCCAGCAGCAGATTGTCGGGGGTGGCGGTGTCGAAGGGCAGGGAGTACTCGGGAGAGGGGCCGACCATGCCCAGGACCGCGCCCGGCCGGACCCGGCGCGCCCAGCTGGTGGCGGGCCCGTCATCGCCGTGCACGACGAAGTCGATGTCGACGGTCCCGAGGTCGGGGTCGTGGCCGCGCAGGGTGAAGGCGCGCATCCAGGGGCGCTCGTCTTCGGGCAGGGCCGTGTAGGCCTGGTACCACGACATGAGGTCGCCGTCGGCCTCGGGCATGCGGGGCCGCTCCTGGCCCTCGCGGGGAAAGTAGAGCCTGACCTGCTGGTCGGGCCCGCCCAGGAAGGCGGAGGTCAGATCCTCCCCGGTGAAGGTCACGCGCACCATGTGCGGGGTGAGGCGGAGCGACGAGCTGACACGAAGGTGACGGACGGGCGATCTCTGGCTCACCAAAACTCCTAAGAATAGCTGCTCGCCCTGGTTCTCTCAAGGGCGAAACTCAAGTTCTAGCAAGCCTTCTCGCGAAAATGTCAAATGGAAAAGGGCATCAATTTCTGTGGTGTGCGTCACGTGTCCTGGGGGCGGTCGGGCCGGAACTCCGCAAGCTCGAACCCCGGGTCCTCGCCCATCGCCAATTGGGCGGCGACCAGCCCCTGGTAGGGCCCGAGCGTCAGCCCCTCCGCTCCCAACCCCGTGGCGACCACGACCCCCGGCAGCCGCTCGACCCGCCCCAGCAGTTGGCGGCCGTCGTGCGTGCCCGGCCGGAAACCCACCCGAGTCTCCACGACCGAGGACTCGGCCAATCCCGGCAGGACCTGCACCGCCGTGGACAGGTTGTGCAGCAACCCGCTCGCGGTCACCCGACGGTCGAACCCCGCGTCGGGCTCGACCGTCCCGCCCGTCACCACCCGGTCGGGGCCGAACGCGCACACGTAGTACTCGCGTTCCCCGAAGCGCACCACCGGCCAAGAGCGGGTGTCGCGCCCCGGCAGCGCGAAGTGCGTCATCTGTCCGCGCACCGGGAACACCGGCAGCTCCACCCCCGCCGTCGTGAGCAGCCGCGCCGACCACGCCCCCGCCGCGACGACGACCACGTCGGCCTCCAGCTCCTCGCCGCCCACGAGCACCCCGGTCACACGGCGCCCGTTCCACGCCAGGCGGGCGTCGCCCTTGTGGTACCGCAGCCCCCGCTCCTCGGCGGCGTTGAACAGCGCGGTGCGCGCCCGACGGCCGTCCACACGCGCCATCCCCTCCACGTACACACCCCCGTAGTCCTGGGGCACCAGCGGGAACCGGCGGGTCGCCTCACCCGGAGACAGCCGTTCCACCCGTCCCATGGTGGCGAACTCCGGCCGTTGCGCCAGGGAGCGCATCAGGTCGTACCCGGCGTCGTCCCCCTCCCGGTCCACCGACATCCCGCCGACCGTCTCGTAGCCGGTCGCCTGCCCGTCCTCGGCCAGCTCGGCCATCAGCCCCGGGTAGTGCGCGGCCGCCCGTGCCTTGAACGCCCACGTGCCCGGCGTGTCCCAGGGGAACGGCCAAGGGAACACCACCCCGGTTCCGGCCGAGGTGGCCTGCCCCGGGTGCGAGGCGTCCACCAGCGCGGTGGACACTCCCTTCCTGGCCAGGTGGAAGGCCGCGCTCATCCCCACGATGCCGCCGCCGACAACGATCACGTCCATGTGTCCACCCTGCCGCGCGGGCGGGTCCCGGACAAGACGGACGACCCGCGTGCCGCGTACGGGGAGCGGGGCGGACCGCGGGGTACGTTGAGCTCTCCCGCACCCCGTCACCGCATCCCGGGAGACCACGTGGACGGACACACCAGCCCCGGTCTGGCGCTCACCCGCAGGCCCAGCCCCCGCATGGAACGGGGCATCCTCACCCACGTGTCCCGCTCGTCGGTGGATCCCGTGCTGGCCATGCGCCAGTTCGTGATCTACCAGGAGGCCCTGGCCTCGGCGGGTTGGCGGGTGGTCGAGGTCGATCCAGCGCCGGACCTGCCCGACTCCGTGTTCGTCGAGGACACCGTGGTGGTCTGCGGGGACCTGGCGGTGCTGGCCCGGCCCGGGGCCGAGCAGCGCCGCGGCGAGGTCGAGGGCGTGGAGGCGACGGTCCGGTCGCTCGGTCTTCGGCTCGCGCGGGTGGAGTCCCCGGGCACGTTGGACGGCGGCGACGTGCTCCAGGTGGGCGAGACCGTGTACGTGGGGGTGGGCGGCCGGACCAACGCCGAGGGAGCCGGCCAGCTGGCGCGGCTGCTCAAACCGCTGGGGCGCGAGGTCCGCCGGGTCGGGCTGGGTGCGGTCCTGCACCTGAAGTCGGCGGTGACCGCGCTGCCGGACGGGACGCTGGTCGGTCTGCCCGACCTGGTGGACGCCGGGGCCCTGCCGCCGGTCCGCCGCGCCTCCGAGGAGCCCGGGGCGCACGTCCTTCCCCTGAGCGGGAAAGACGTGCTGGTCAGCGCCGCGGCGCACGCGACCGTCCACGAACTGGCCGCCGACCACTGGCGGGTCCTGCCGGTGGACGTCTCGGAGTTCGAGAAGATGGAGGGCTGCGTCACCTGCCTGAGCGTGCTCGTCCCGGGGCGGTGAGCCCGGCGGCGAGCCTCGGGTCCTCGCGCCGGGCCGCCGCGCGCGCGGACCCGAGGGGTCAGGCGGCGTCGTCGAGCGCCGACCGCACGTGCCGCCGGGCCTGCTCGTAGGTCAGACCGTGCTCGGCCACCACCGCGGCCATGGGTTCGGGGAGTCCCTGACGCAGCAGCGCCAGCAGGATGTGGCCCGAGCCGATCGCCTTGTGCCTGAGGGCCAGGCACTCACGCAGGCTCAACTCCAGGACCTTCTTGGCCCCGGGATCGAAGGCGCCGCCGAACCGCCCCCGCTTGCGGGAACGCGGCGCCGAGGGGTCCGGGCGCAGCGCGTCCGGGCCGAAGGACTCCTCGATCCTTCGGAAGACCGCGTCGGTGTCCACACCCACGGAGCGCAGGGCGGCGGTCTCGTCGTCGGTGAGCCCGGCGGGCCCGTCCTGGCGTCCGCCTCCCCCCAGGGCGTCGCGGGTGAGGCCGTGGTCGGCCAGGATCCGCGCCCCGGTGCCGTCGGGGTCGTCCGCGAGGGCGAGCATCAGGTGCCCGGGGCCGACCCTGCCCTCGCCCCGGTCGGTCGCCGACGCGACGGAACCACGGACGATCTCCCGTGCCTCCTTGGTGAAACGCTCGAACATCGTCTCCTCCTACTCGTGGGTGCGGCGTGCGTGCTTTTGGTGGACCGCCTGGCGTGTGACCCCCAGCACGTCGGCGATGGCCTGCCACGACCACTTCTGGCGCGGGCGTCGCGGACGTGCAGCGCCTCCATGTGGTCGGCGAGCTTGCGCAGCGCCGCGACGGCTCTCAGTCCGGTCTCCGGGTCGATGGGGTCGGTTCTCTCAGCCACAGTGTCAAGATAAATTGACAGGCATCGTCTGTCAATAAAACTGACAACCCACGGTCCCACGTCACCGAGCCTGGAGAACCGGCGGAACCACCGAACGACGTCCTCCACTGGCAAGGCCGACAACGACGACACGGAGGTGGAGCGCTGAGCGCGGTCACCCCGATCCGCAGCGGGAGCCTGACCGAACACGTGCACCACGCCCACGCGGCCACGGCCCCCACGACCGCACGCGTGGTGTGGACCGCCGGAGCCCGCCCCCTCGGCGAGAGCGGCGCCACCGTCGCCGTGTCGAGGCGGTCGCCGTCGTCGTGTGAGCCGCCGCCCAGGGCGGGGCACACCCGGACGGACCCGCGGAACGGGGCCCGGCGCAGGACGGCCTCTGTCCTCCAGCCCTGGCAGACTGCGTGTGTCCGCCCAGGGAACGCCCGCGCCGCCGGGCCTCCCGCAGCCCCGCCCGAGAGGAACCGCGATGAAGGCGACCTCGACCCGCCTGCTACGCCTGCTGTCCCTGCTCCAGACGCGCAGGGAGTGGCCGGGCGCGATCTCGCCGACCGGCTCGACGTCAGCGCGCGCACGATCCGCCGCGACGTGGACCGCCTGCGCGAACTCGGCTACCCCATCCAGGCGACCATGGGCACCGGAGGCGGCTACCAGCTCGGCGCGGGCGCCGCGCTGCCGCCCCTGCTGCTGGACGACGACGAGGCCGTGGCCGTGGCCGTGGGGCTGCGCACGGCCGCCCAGGGCGGGGTGTCGGGCATCGAGGAGACCTCCGTCCGCGCCCTGGCCAAACTCCTTCAGGTACTGCCCTCCCGTCTGCGCCGCAGAGTCGACGCCCTGGGCGCCTTCACCGTCCCCATGCCCTCCGGCGGGCCCACCGTCGACGCCGACACCCTCGCCCTGGTCGCCTCCGCCTGCCGCGACAGCGAACGGCTCAGGTTCGACTACGAACGCCACGACGGCAGTCCCTCCCGCCGTACCGTCGAACCGCTGCGCCTCGCCGCTCGGGGGCACCGCTGGTACCTGGTGGCCTGGGACAACGACCGCGACGACTGGCGCACGTTCCGCGTCGACCGGATGCGGCCGCTGACGCCCACCGGGCCGCGCGTGCCGCCCCGCGACCCCCCGGAACAGGGCGTGGCCGCCTACCTGGCCGAGCGGATGGACCTGCACATGTGGCCGCACCGGGCGCGGATCCGCCTGTCCGTGTCCGCCGAGGAGGCCCGGCGTCGCGCGGACGACTGGTTCGGCTCCATCGAGCCGGTGGACGACACCAGCTGCGTCCTGGAGTGCGCCGGGCACTCCTACCTCCAGATGGCCTGCTATCTGGGCATGCTCGACATCGACATGGAGGTCGAGGAGCCCGACGAGCTGCGCGAGCACATGGCCCGCCTGGCCACCCGCCTCCACCGCGCCGCCCGACGCTGATCCGCGCCGCACTTGGCGAAATGACCCCACACGCGTCCACCGGTCCGCTACGTTAGGGAGTCTCCTGAATCCGAAGAGTAACGAAAGTAGGGCTGTGCGTGTCCATCCAACTCCAGGGCCCCGAACTCCGGGACCTCAGCTGCCCGCCGACCGTCCGCGACCTGAGCCCCGGCTACCGCGTGGCACTCTGGGACCGCACTGACGCCCTCTGCGCCCGCAGCCGCGACCGCCTGCACGCCACCCTGCGCGGACTGGCCGAACGCGCCTTCGGCGCCGACCACTCCGGCTACTGGCACACCCGCGTCCAGTCCGGGTTCTTCGACCAGATCACCACCCTGGCGCTCGTCCTGGGCCCCGACGGCTCCCCCGTCGGCTGGGGCGGCTACCACCGGCTCCGGCTGGCCGCACGCCGCTCCCTGTACCTCGACGCCGCCGGCGTGGTCCCCGCCCACCGCCGGTTCGGCCTGTCCACGGCGCTGATGACCCACTTCCTCGCCCGCGAGGTCCTCGCCCACCCCCTGTCGAACACCTACGTGGTCCTGCGCACCCGCCACCCGGCCGTCTACGCGGGCTGGCGCAAGGGTGTCGGGGCGCACCGCGTCTTCCCCAACGGTGACCGGTCCCTGCCCGGCCTGGTCCGGCGCCTGGCCGGGGAGGCAGCCGACTGGTTGGGCGACGGTCCGCGCCTGCACCCCGACACCCTGGTCGTCCGCGACGCCTACCGCATGTTCGACGGTGACATCTACGGGATCCGGCCGCGCTGCGGCGACACCGGCATCGACGGCTACTTCGACGACGCGGTCGCCCCCGGGACGCGGTCCTGGTCGTGGCGCGCACCAACGTCCGCGTGCTCGCCCGCATCGCCGCCGCCCGCCACGTCCGCGCGCGCCTTCGCCACCACCCGAAGGTCCCGCACCCCGAACGGCGCACGCCCGAGTCCGCAACCCCCACCGGCGCGGGGGCGTCGGGGCTCCTCTGAGACGCCCTCACCGCCCGGCCGACGCGCCGTCGGCCGCGTCGTGCGCCAAGACGCCGACGTCGCGGACCAGATCCATGAGCCGGGCCAGGCGCAGGCTCTCCGACCACGGCATGTCCGGGCTCTCGGACAGGCCCTCGGCCACGCACCGCGCCACCTCCTCGGCCTCGTGCACGTACCCGTTGCCGCGGTAGGGCCGGTCGAAGGCCCACGGCTCACGGCCGTCGCGGTGCAGCACCACCCCGGTCGGCGCCCACGCGCGCTCCATCTCCAGCCACCCCTCGGCGCCCACCAGCACCGCACGGTTGGGCAGAGCCGACCGCGACGCGCAGCCCAGCGTCCCCGACACCCCGTCGCGCCCCCGGACCAGGACGCTCGTGTGCGTGTCCACCATCCGGTCCGGCGACAGCCGCCGGGTCGCCCCCACCACCGTGAGCTCCCCCAGGAAGTCACCGGCCAACGCCAGCGGGTACACGCCCAGGTCGAGCAGCGCGCCGCCGCCCAGGTCGGCGTTGAACAGCCGGTGGTCGGGGTCGAAGGGCACGTTGATGCCGAACTCCGCCGACAGCGAGCGCAGCGGCCCGATCGCGCCGTCGGCCACCAACTCACGCGCCAGGCGGTAGGCGGGCAGGTAACGCGTCCACATCGCCTCCATCAGGAAGCGGCCGTTCGACCGCGCCGCCGCCGTCATCTCGGCCACCTGCAGGGCGTTGAGCGCCATCGGCTTCTCCACCAGCACGTGCTTGCCCGCGTTCAGACACATCAGCGTGTGCGGATGGTGCCACGGATGCGGAGTGGCCACGTACACCACGTCCACGTCCGAGCTGTGGGCCAGGTCCTCGTAACCCCCGTGACTGCGGGGGATCCCCCACACCGCGGCGAACTCCCGGGCCCGCTCCGCCGAACGCGAGGCCACCGCCGTGACCCGCGCCGTCGGCGTGGCCCGCAGCGCCTCGACCAAGGAGTGGGCGATCCCACCGGTTCCGATCACGCCCCAACGCGTTGCACCGTCTGCCATACCGGAATCCTAGAAAGCCGGCCGTGCCGTGGTCGACCGGGGGACGCCGCTCGGTGTCTGTACTCCCTGCACTGCATGTACTAGGTCAACTTTGCGTACGACTGCGAACATGCCTACCATCGCCTCAGAGCCACCCGGAGGAGACGCCGTGCCCGCCCCTACCCGCGCCCAGAAACAGCCTTTCGTCGGACGTCAGACGTGGACACGCGCCAGCATCCTCGCTGACCAGGTCGGGCTGTCCACCGCGCGCATCCTCGAATTCCTCTTGAACGCCTACGCCAGCGGTCAGATCACCACCGACCACCTCGCCGACACCAGCCCCAACGCCGACCGTGAACAGATCGGCATGCGCCTGTCAGCGGACACCTGGAGACGCGCCGACGACCAACGCAGGACCGACGGCGTCCGCAGCATGTCCGCCCTCGTCGACAAGCTCCTGGTCGCCTACGCCGAAGGACGCGTCCAGGTCGGCGTCACCGTCCGCCCCCTCACCACCACGCCGCATAGGAGGGGAACCCATGACCGTCACCGACCGCTGCCCCCCGCCACCCGCCATTGACCCCGACCTCTTCGCACGGCTGGCCGCACAGGCATACGAAGACGACGGCACCATCCTCGAATTCATCCACGGAAGGGTCTGGGTCCACCGAGTGACCGACAGCGACCACAGCCAGATCATGGCGTGGATGTTCCGCCAGTGTCTGATCCAGCGCGCTGACTGTGACCTACTCCAAGGCCAGGGACTGAAAGTCGAGACCTACCGCAAGGGGCAGGCCTTGCCCGACGGGGTCCTGGTACCCCGAGGAAACTTCAAAGGCCACCGGGACTATCCCGACCCCGACGGTGTTCTCGCCGTCGTCGAGGTGACCTCGTGGGATTCGGACACCAAAGCCCGCGACCGCGTGGAGAAGCCCGCAGCCTACGCGGAAAGCGGCATCCCGGCGTACGTGTGCGTCGATCGCACGATGAACGCCGTGGTCGTCTACTCCCGCCCCCTGGGCGGTGAGTACCTGGAATGCAACGCCCACCCCTACGGCGAACAGGTTGCCGTCCCCGGCACCGGGGTCACCCTGGACACCGACGAACTCAAGCAGTTCGCCCGCTGACACCGGTCATCCCACCGCCCCCGCGTCCAGCCGACGCGGAGGCGACGCCTTGCCCGGACCCGATCGCGCCTCGTCGCACCGCACCGTCCGCTGTGCAGGAACTCTAAAAACCCGGTCATGTCGTGGTCGACCGGCGGATGCCGCTCGGAATCGGCGCGCCGGAACCGTACGGTGTCGGGAGGGTCGCGGGATCGCTCGCGCGGGACACCGAACGGAGGGGGAATGTCGGACACGCTCGCCCGGAGACTGGGGGTGCTGCCCGGGGACCGGCTGCTCGTCCTCACGCCCCCGAACGCTACCTGCGCCTGCTGGAGCCGCCGCGGGACATCCACATCGACCTGGGCCCCATCGAGGGCGCCGACTACGACGACATCCACCTGTTCGCCCTGGACCGCGGCACCGTCCGCCGCGAGGCCCCCTCCGCGCTCGACCTGGCCGGGCCGCGCACCCGGCTGTGGATGTGCTTTCCCCAACGCGGCGGCACCATCATCACGGACCTGACCGCGGACCAGGGGTGGGAGCCGCTGCACGAGGCCGGATGGCACGGCGCCGCCCAGGTCCGGATCGACTCGGACTGGGCGGCGCTGCGCTTCGAACGCTGACTCACAGCCCCTGGACGCTCACCGACCCGCTGACCGTGTTCACATCGATGCGCGCCTGGGCGTCGACGGAGATGTCCACCCCGATGTCACGCCCGCCCGACGTCGACTCCCCGGTCACCGCGTAGACGCCCTCCGGGACGCGCACGCGGACCGTGCCGCTGGTCGAGTCCACCGACAACCAGTCGAACGCGTCCTCGGTGGCGACCTCGACCGAGCCCGAGGTGGTCGACACCTCAGCCGAGGTGAAGCCCCCGCCCACGACGACCGGCCCACTGGTGGAGGCCGCGTTCACCACCCTCGCGGCGAAGTTGGACACCTCGACGGTCCCGGAGACCGACTGGGCGCTCAGTGACTCCCCCGCCCCGGATGCCAGGACGCGGCCCGAGGCGGTCTCGGCCTCGACCGACCCCTCCACCCCCGACAGCTCCAGACCGCCAGAGGTCGAGGAGGCCGCCACGTCCCCGACGTTGCCGTTCACCACCACGTTGCCGCTGGTGCTGGACAGGTCCAGCAGGCCGTCGACGTTCTCCACCCGGATCCGGCCGCTGACGGTGCTCACCGTCACCTCGGTCCCCTCCGGCACGGTCACGTCGTAGTCCACCGCGCAGTCACCGCCCAGGAACCACACGCCCTCGCCCTCGCACTCGGCCTCGACGAGGGTGCCGCCGTCCTCGGTGACGTACTCCTCGGGCTCCTGGAACGGCCCCGAACGCAGCGTTCGCTCCAGGACCACCTCGTCCCCGGATCCCGCGACGACGGTCACGTCGCCCGCGGTGTCGTTGTCGATCCCCAGGAGCGCGGCCGCCTCGAAGGTGTCGTCGCGCCGTTCACTGTCCACGCTCACGTTGCTCAGCACCCACACCACGGTGACACCGATCACCGCCATCACGAGCACGGCGCCCAACAGCATCCACGGGCCCGCGCGGAACCCGCCCGGCTCCTTGCTCGACGAGGCGTACAGGCCCCTGCCCTTGAATGTCACATCGAATTCCTTCCCGGAAGACCGGAGCCTTCCTGTCATCGCCCGCGTCAGGCCCGTTCGGCCCCGCGCAGGTACCGCAGGACCGCCTGGACCCTGCGGTGGTCGTGGTCGTCCTGGCCCAGGTCGAGCTTGGTGAAGATCGAGCGGATGTGCTTCTCGACCGCGCGGTCGGTCACGGTCAGCCGCGCCGCGATTCCCGCGTTGTTGAGCCCCTCCGCCATGACCCCGAGCACCTCGGTCTCCCTGGGGGTGAGCCGCTCCAGGGCGCTGTCGCGGCGACGGCTGAGCAGTTGGGAGACCACCTCGGGGTCGATCGCAGCTCCCCCCTCGGCCACCCGCCGCATCACGGTCAGGAACTCCTCGATGTCGGCGACCCGGTCCTTGAGCAGGTATCCGACCCTGGTGGCGCCTCCGCCCAGCAGATCGGCCGCGTACCGGCTGACCACGTGCTGCGACAGCAGGAGCACGGCCACCTGCGGGTGGGCGCGGCGGATGCGCACACCCGCCTCGATGCCCTCCTCGGAGTAGGCGGGCGGCATGCGGATGTCCACCAGGCACAGGTCGACGTCGGGGTGGGCGTCCACCGAGGCCAGCAGGCGTCGGCGTCGCCCACCTGGTCGACGACCACCACACCCGAGTCCTCCAGCAGCCGGGCCATGCCGGTGCGCAGCAGGACCGAGTCCTCGGCGATGATGACCCTCGGGCCCGCCGGGGACCCGCCCGTACCGGACGTGTCGTGCACGTTCACGCCTCCCATGGGATGTCGGCGGCCAGGGTCGTGCCCTCACCGGCCGGACTGCGTACGGTCAGTGTTCCGTCGACGGCGTCCACCCGGTCCCACAGCCCGTACAGACCGGTTCCGGCCTCGGGGTCGGCGCCACCGGAGCCGTCGTCGCAGACGGTGATCCGCACCAGGCCGCCGTCCCGGTCGGTCGGACGTCCCACGCGGTGGGCGGACACCGTGACCCGGGTGGCCGAGGCGTGCTTGGCGACGTTCGTCAACGCCTCGCACACGACGTGGTAGGCCACGCCCTCAGCCCGGGCTGAGGGCCGCCCGTCCAACACCACGTCGACCTCGACCGGGACCGGCGAGCGACCGGCCG
This sequence comes from Nocardiopsis sp. CNR-923, assembly GCF_001942255.1. GTDB lineage: Bacteria > Actinomycetota > Actinomycetes > Streptosporangiales > Streptosporangiaceae > Nocardiopsis. The sequence continues at coordinate 26,113 of NZ_MKKC01000086.1, read as the reverse complement.
CCACCGGCAGCGCCGAGGCGAGGCCGTGGTCGGTCAGCACACGGGGGTGCAGGCCGCGGGCCACCTGCCGCAGGTCCTCCATGACCTCCTTGGACTCCCGCTGCGCGTCGGTGATCAGGATCCGTGCGCGCTCGGGGTCGCGCGCCAACTGCGTACGGGCGCGGGTCAGGGTCATGGACAGCGCGAGCAGCCGTTGCTGGGCGCCGTCGTGCAGGTCCCGTTCGATGCGGCGCCGCTCGGCCTCGGCCGCGTCGACCATGCGCAGACGGCTGTCCTGGACGTGCAGCAGACGGCGCCGGACACGGACCTCGGGCGCGTCGAAGTGCAGGGCGCGCTGGAGCATGACCTCGGTGGCCACGAGATAGGGTGCCAGGCGCAGGCCGAGCAGGGCCGCCAGCGGACCCGCGACGACCACGACCAGCAGTCCGGCGACCGCGCTCGGCGCCCCCATGACCAGCGCGTACATCACCCCGAGGAGCGCGCCCATCGCGCTGGCCCCGCCGCACACCACCAGGGCCACGGCCAACCCCCCCGACAGCAGGGCGTGCACGCCGGCCACGGCGCTGCGCGCCACGTGCGCCCAGGCGTCGCGCCCGAACAGGAACCGCCATCCCCGACCCGGGCGGCCGCCCGGCGCCAGGGGGTCGGGCGGTTGGGTCTCCACGATCCCGAACACCGAGCCCAGACGGTCGCGCTGCACCCGGCAGGCCAGCCGCGCCAGGAGGGTGGCCGCCACCGGCGAAGCGAGGAGGAACAGCGTGTCCGCGACGATCCGGGTGACGCCGGCCGGTCGGGGCGAGGTCGGGCGCCCAGGGCAGGATGAGGGTGAGGCCGATCCAGGTGGCCGACATCAGGAGCAGCAGGCCCGGCAGCAGGTAGAGCACGGCCAGCGTGAGGGAGGTCATCAGGTGCAGGACGGCCACCAGCCGGACGCGCCAGGTGTCGCCGTAGGCCTCGGCGACCCGGGCCAGGTTCGCCCGGGCGGAGTGCAGGGGTCCGCCCTCTCGGTCCGCGGCGTCGGTGGGGAGGTCATGGCCGGTCACAAGCACCAGCCTAGTCATCGCGGGATCCGCGCGGCGAGGCGATCAGCACGTGTGGTCGGGGTGGTGCCAGCACCACTGTCAGGGGAAGGGGAAGGCGTGGCACACGTTCGGGTGCGGCCGGTTCTGGCCGACGTGGGACGGATCAACATGCTGTTCGGGCTGGAGGGGGAGCCGCCCGGACGGCGGTGGCGCACCCTGGACGGGGGCGGCGCCCCGACGCCGATCGCGCGGGAGGTCGACCGGGTCCGGGGACAGCTCGCGGTGCTGTCCCACCAGGCCCCGGGGACGTGGAGTGGCGCGTGGCGGCCTCCATTTTCCACCAGGGCCTGGCCGCGCGTCTGCTGTCGCCGGTGGTGGCCGCGGGTGTGTGCCACGGCGCGCTGCTGGACGCCGCGCGGTTCCACTACGATCCCGAGCGAGAGGGGCCGGTCGTCCTGCGCACGACCCAGGAGTACGCCGCCACCGCCTCGCGGCAGGCGGTGGCGGACTGGGTGGAGGAGACCGTCGTCAGCGGCGTCATGGAGCGCGTCGCGCGCGTTCTGTGCCGGATCGGGAAGGTGTCGCCGGGGCTGCTGCGCGGCAACACGGCCGCAGCCCTGGCCGGGGCGGTCCGGTCCCTGGGCGCGGACCGCCCCGAAGCCCGCCCGGCGGCCGAGACGTTGGCGCGTGCGCTCCTGGAGCGCCCCGCCCTGTCCGGGACCGGCGGCTACGCGGGCGCGGACGACCAGGGGCTGGCGGTGTTCGAACGCACGACGTGCTGTCTGTACTACCGGCTGCCGGGTCAGGGGATGTGCGGTGACTGCGCGCTGCGCCGCTGATCCGGCAGCCGGGCGGTCCGGTCAGCCGTCGATGACCGCGGTGGCCTCGATCTCGACCATGACGTCGGGCTCGGCCAGCGCGGCGACGCCCACTCCGGTCAGCGGCGCCCGCACGCTGACGCCGAGCTTCTCCGAGGCCCGTGCGGCGCCCTCCACGAACAGGGGCATCTTGTCCTCGGTCCAGTCGACCACGTACAGCGTCAGCTTCGCCACGTCGTCGAAGGTCGCGCCGGCACCGGCCAGGGCGGCGCCGAGGTTGAGGTAGCACTGCTCGACCTGGGCGGCGAAGTCGCCCTCGCCGACCTTGCCGCCGTCGGCGTCGCGGGCGATCTGCCCGGCGACGAAAACCAGCTTGGATCCGGTGGCGACCGACACCTGCCGGTAGAGGTCGACCTCGGGCAGTCCTTCGGGGTTGATCAGGGTGACGGCCATGTTGACTCCTCGTTGGCGGTTCCGGCTGGTGGACGCTGTGAATATAGCATTGCCATGCTATGTATTCTGGTTCCATGGTGAGAACGAAGGACCCCGCGGTCCGCACCCTGCTCATCGAACGGGCCGCGCACATGCTCCGTACCCGCGAGCCGATCACCCTGCGGTCACTGGTGGCCGGGACCGGTGTGTCGACCATGGCCGTCTACACCCACTTCGGCGGTATGGACGGCATGTGGGAGGCGCTGCGCCAGGAGGGCTTCACCCGCCTCGCCGCCAGATACGCGACGCTGGCCACCACCGACGACCCCGTCGAGGACCTGACCGCCCTGGTCGCCGTCTACCTCGTCAACGCCCTGGACCACCCCGACCTGTACCGGGTCATGTTCGACGCGAGCTTCGAACTGGCCGACCTGCGGGCCGCGAACGCGACCCTGGAGTACCTGGACCGCGCCGCGGACCGGGGCCGCGGCGTCGGACGCCTGCGCGCCGAGACCGCACCGCGCGAACTTGCGGTCCAAAGCTGGACCGTCGCGCACGGGCTGGCCTCCCTGGTCGCCAACGGCCCCCTGCCGCGCCATGCCCTCGCCAACGGCGTCACCCTGCTGACCGCGCTGTACATCGGCACGGGCGACGACCCCGACCGGTGCCGCCGCTCGGTCGAGAACGGCTGGCGGCGGCTGGAGGAGCCGCGCGCCTAGCGTGTGCCCGGCGCGGCCGACCGCGCCGGGCACGCCGGTGGTCAGCCCCGCCCGAGCAGACGCGAGCGCGTGCGCGCGGGCGCGGTCTCGGGAATGGCGTCGAGGATGTCGGCGAGGGACACCCCCGCCAGGCTCTCGCGCCAGGCCTGGTGCGCCTCGTCCATCCTCCGAGCCAGGACGCACCGGTCCTGGCAGTCCTCGGGCGGCAACGCCCCGCGCCCCCGCTGGCGAATCTCGCCGCACACGTAGGGGGAGGAGGCGCCGTCGACCGCCTCGACGATCTGGAGCAGGCTGATCTGCGCGGCGGGCCTGGCGAGCTGGAAACCGCCGCGCGGTCCCGTGGTCGCGGCCAGCACTCCCGCCCTCACCAGCGCCTGGAGCTGTTTGGCGAGGTAGGCGGCGGGGACGTCGAAGAACTCGGCGAGGCGGGTCGCGGACGCGGTCTCCCCCGGTTCGATCTGCGCCAGTGACGCGGCGCAGTGCAACACCCACTCGGTACTCACAGGCAGCTTCATGCCTTCCAGCATATTGAAGCTATTGCGGATCTTTTTTTGTCCGGGATAATCTTCGGTGCAGTCAACAGGAGGAGTGATCACCATGCGGATCGCCGTCGCCGGAGCAACGGGCAACATCGGCTCCCTCGCCGTCAGCGCCCTGAAGCGGGACGGACACGAGGTCGTGGGCCTGAGCCGCTCCCTCGGCGTGGACCTGCTCACCGCGGACGGACTCGACCGGGTCCTCGACGGCGTCGACGCGGTCGTCGACGCCACCAGCACCACGCTCACCGAGCGGTCGCGGGCGGTGGACTACCTGGGCGCCATCACGCGCAACCTGCTCGCCGCCGAGGAGCGGGCGGGCGTGCGCCACCACGTGCTGCTGTCCATCGTGGGCATCCACCGGGTCGAGGGAAACGCGCACTACGCCGCCAAGCGCGAACAGGAGCGCCAGGTGGCCGAGGGCGCGGTGCCGTGGACGATCGTCCCGGCCACCCAGTTCCATGACTTCGCCGCCATGGTCGCCGGCTGGACCGAGCGGAAGGGGGTCGCCGAGTTGGCCCCGCTGCTCGTGCAGCCGGTCGCCCCCGCCGACGTGGCCGACGTCCTGGCCGAGGTCGCGGCGGGCGAGCCTCGGGAGCGCCACCGCGATCTGGCCGGACCCGCTCCCCACGACCTGGTCGACATGGCACGGCGCACCTACCGGGCGCGGGGCCGCGAGATCACGCTCGTGCCGACGTGGTCGGGACTCCTCGGAACGGAGATGGCCGGAAACGTCCTGCTCCCGGGCGCGCACGCCCGCATCGCACCGACCTCCTTCGAGGACTGGCTCGCCGACCAGAAGTGACCCGGGGCCGCCGCACCCGGGGCGGTCCGGGTGCGGCGGGGCGTGGGACCCGCATTGCGTCGGCGACGTCACCGCCCGCGGCCCGAGACGGCACCGGGGATGGGGAGACGCGGATCGTCACCGGGCCCGCTCTCCCAGCTCCCGCCGGGCCACGGCGGCGAAACCGCTGGGCGCACGTCCGGTGAGGCGTTCGACGGCGTCGGTGACGCGGTCCTCGGCGCCGTGCGCGATGGCGTGGTCCATGTCGGCGAGCATCGCGGCGAACTCCGGCGGGATCGACGCGCCCAGCCGCACCCGCATGTGCTCACGGGACACACGGCGGTGGACGACGGGGGCTGCGGTGATCTCGCTGAGGACGGCGGCCACGTCGTCGTGGCTCAGCGCCTCGGGCCCGGTCAGGACCGCGTCGCCGTTCAGGGCCTCGGGGTCGGTCAGGGCTCGGGCGGCCACGGCGGCGATGTCGGCGGCGTCGACGAACCCGACGCGGCCGGAGCCGGTCGCGGTGAGGATAACGCCCTCGCTACGGATGGACTGAGCGTGTGGATGGGCGCCGGTGAAGTTCTGCATGAACCAGGAGGGCCGCAGGACCGCCCACTCGTCGAACAGGTCCGGAAGGGCGCGGTGCACCACCCCCGCCGCCGGGCCGCCCTCGGGGATGGACGACGCGCTCAGCAGGACCGCGCGGCGCGCGCCCGCCGTCCGGGCGCGGTCGAGGAAGGGAAGCATGACGGCGGCCGGATCCGGGTCGCCCGGAGGCGGAACGAGGTAGATGCGGTCGGCCCCGTCGAGGGTCGCCTGGTGGGTGGCGGGGTCGTACCAGTCGAAGCGGACCGGCTCGGCGCCCGTGACCGGCGCGGCGGCGCGGCTGGCGGCCCGCACGCGCAGGCCCGCGGCGACCAGTCGGGCCGCGGTGCGACCGCCGGTGGCGCCGGTGGCTCCGGTGACGAGTACGGCGCGGGGTGCGCTCATCGTGCGCTCCTGACGGCGTCGGCGCCGGTACGTCCCAGCGCGAGTGGGTTCCAGTAGTCGCGGCAGGGGGCGAACCGCCCGTCCCGGACCGTCACGACGGGGACGTAGCGCATCCGGTAGGGGGAGACCAGGCGGCCGGCGGCGCTCATCTCGACCACGGTCGTCTCGGGGGCGGCGGTCCGGTGGACCGGCACGTCGGGAAAGTCGTGCGGGTCGATCAGGTCGGGAGAGCCACGCATGCACCCGGCCACGGAGTCCCTGCCCAGGAGGCGTTGTGGCCAGCTCCCGGGTGCGAAGGGGCGCTCCATGACCCCGTCGCGGGCCCACAGCCCGACGCAGGCGGGGCCGTCGCGGTCGGGCAGGAGTCGTAGACCGTGGCGGATCCGCAGTTCCGGTGATGTGCGCGCGGGCATGAGGGGTCTCCCATCCGATACAATCCGGACCCTCGGTCCGCTCCGAGAATATACGGACCCTTGGTCCGCTTTGCAACAGGAGGCGCCGCGTGCCCGAGCGCAGACCCCGCAAGGACGCCGCCCGCAACCGCGCGGCGGCCCTCGCCGCCGCCGCCGACCTCTTCGCCCGAACGAGCCCCGACCAGGTCACCATGGCCGACGTCGCCACGGAGGCCGGCGTCGGCAAGGCGACCCTGTTCCGGGCCTTCGGCGACCGCACCGGCCTGATCCGCGCGCTGCACCAGGCAAGGCTCGAACCCGTGCTGAGCGCCGTCGAGACGGGTCCGCCGCCCCTGGGCCCGGCCACCCCCGCGCTCCAACGCGTCCCCGCCGTCCTGGACGCCCTGCTGTGTTTCAAGCTCGACCACCGCCACCTCGCACGGGCCCTGGAGGGCGCCGAGAACACCAGCCCCTACCGGGCCGGGCACTACCAGCGATGGCACGAGCTGCTCCGGGCCATGCTGGAGCCGATCGTCGGCCCGTCCGAGTGCGGATTCACCGCCCACGCGCTGCTGGCCGCCGTCCGCGCCGACCTGGTCGAACGCCTGGCCGAGCGGGACGGCCTGCCGCGCGAGACGATGCGGGCACACCTGGCCGACTTCACCGCCAGGGTGCTGCGGACCGATCCCGGCGAGAGGCGGACTTGACCTCAACATTGGTTGAAGTACAAGAATGTGTTCCATGAACAACGCACACAACCAGGACCAGCAGTCGGAGACCGAGGCGATCGCGGCGGTGGTCGCCGAGGTCGAACGCGCACAACGCGAGGAGGACGTGGACGCCTTCGTCGCCCTCTTCCGGGAGGACGCGATCTGGACGACCGCGCACGGCAGGCGGCTGTTCGGCCGACAGGAGATCGCCGAATTCACCCGCAAGGTGCTCCCCGGCGCCATGCGGGACCTGCTCCCCCGCTACAAGGTGGAACACGTCCAGTTCATCCGCCCCGACGTCGCCGCGGTCAAGGTCGGCCAGCGCTACCTCACCCGTGACGGAGACCCCGCCCCCGACGAACCCGAGGGCACGCCCCTGTACGTCATGTCCAAGGAGGACGGCCGCTGGACCCTCACCGCGGCCCAGAACACCCAGGTCCACACCTGACCCCGGGCGGGTCCGGCCCCATCCGCCGGACCCGCTCAGCCCCGCCGTGCGGCGGGTCGTCGAACCCGAGTTCGCGCCTTCCCGGCGCGGGGGCCGCCGCCCGCTGACGGCGACCGGGACCGGGCTCCTCCAGCAACCCGCCCAGCACGGTGGCGATCACCCGCCAGCACAGACCGAAGCGGCCCTCGGGCCAACCGCACGGGCACTCGCCGCCCTCGGTGAGCCGATCGACCTCCCACCGGTCCTCGCGGGCGAACGGCCGACGACGACACACGCGCCCTAACCGACCGAGACCTCCTCCACGTGGGCGAGGAAGTCCAACAGTGCCGCGTTGACCTCCTCGGGCCGCTCCTGCTGCGTCCAGTGCCCACACCCGGCGAGGGTCACGTTGGCGTGCACGCGCGGCGCCACCAGGTGCAGGTTCGCCCGCAGGAAGTCCACACCCTCAAGGGAGACGACCACGTCCTTGTCACCGACCACGTACAGCGCGGGCGCCTCGACCACACGCCCCCGGAACGCGGTCAGGAGCTCGTTGTTGCGATCGATGTTGCGGTACCAGTTCAGCGGCCCGGTGAACGCGTCCGGGCCCTGATAGCCCTCGGCGAACGCGGCCACGTCCTCCTTCGTCAGCCAGCCGGGCAGGACGTCCGGCTCCGGCATCAGGTCCAGCAGGGTCATGCCCTCGGGGACGACCCAGGGCCGGGGCTCCTCCACCCAGGGGTTGTCGCCCGAGGCGCTGAACATGATGCGCCGCAGCGTGGAGGCCGGGTCGCGGGCGAACTCGGCGTCGGCCACACCGGGTTCCTGGAAGCGGATCTGGTAGTAGCCATCGCCGTAACGGTCGCGCGCGAGCGAGAGGGGGGGCAGCATGGCCGGAGGCGCCGGGGGCACACTCAGCCCCGCCACCCCGCGCACCAGGTCCGGGCGCAGCAGGGCCGTCGCCCAGGCTACGGGCGCGCCCCAGTCGTGGCCGACCAGCACGGCGCTGGACTCCCCCAGCTCGCCGATCAGCGCGGTCACGTCGCCCACCAGGTGCAGGAGGGTGTAGGCGTCGACCGGTTCGGGCCTGTCGCTGCTGGCGTAGCCGCGCTGGTCGGGGGCCACCACGCGGTATCCGGCCTCGACCAGCGGAGCGAACTGGTGCCGCCAGGAGTACCAGCTCTCGGGGAAGCCGTGCAGGAGCAGGACCAGTGGTCCCTCTCCCTGCTCGGCGATGTGCAGGCGAACTCCGTTGACCTCGACGTCCCTGTGCCTGACGGTCATGCGTGGCTCCTCGCCGTGTTCGGGTGGGCCGCGGGCTCGGTCGCCGGGGGGGCGGTGGCGGCCCTGCGGTGAGCATAGGGGAAGGACGTCGCGCACGTCGGACCCGCCCGACGATGCGCGCCGACGCCGTTGGGCAACGTCGCGACGACGTGCCAAAATCGTGCACGTGACCAGCAGATCCGCCGAAGAGCACCACCTGCGCGAGCTCGTCGTGCTGCGCCGCGTCCGCGACCGCATCGACCGGGAGTACGCACGACCGCTGAACGTCGAGGCGCTCGCCCGGGGCGCGAACATGTCGGCCGGGCACCTGAGCCGCCGGTTCCGACGCGCCTACGGCGAGTCCCCGTACAGCTACCTGATGACGCGCCGCATCGAACGCGCCATGGCCCTGCTGCGCCGCGCCGACCTCAGCGTCACCGAGGTCTGCTTCGAGGTCGGCTGCTCCTCCCTGGGCACCTTCAGCACGCGCTTCCACGAACTCGTCGGCGTGTCGCCCAGCACTTACCGCGTCCGAGCGGCGAACACGACCGAGGGGATGCCGGCGTGCGTCGCCAAACAGGTGACCAGACCGATCAGGAATCAAGAAGCACGGCTGACCTCGCCGCACCTAACCTGATCCACATGGACATCACCATTCACGCCAGTTTCCTGACGCACGACGACCCGGACGCCTCCCTGGCCTTCTACCGCGACGTCCTCGGCTTCGAGGTCCGCAACGACGTCGGCCGCGGCACGATGCGATGGATCACGGTCGGACCCGTCGGCCAGCCCGAGACGTCGATCGTCCTGCACCCACTGGCCGCCGACCCCGGCGTCACCGACGACGAGCGCCGCACCATCGCCGAGATGATGGCCAAGGGCACCTACGGCATGGTCCTCCTGGCCACCAGCGACGTCGACGGCGTCTTCGAGCGCCTGCAGGCCACCGACGCCGAAGTCGTCCAGGAGCCGACCGACCAGCCCTACGGGGTGCGCGACTGCGCCTTCCGCGACCCCGCGGGCAACATGGTCCGCATCAACGAAAAGCGCTGAGACAACCGGCGATCACCACTGCGACACGCATGGACGGCGCCGTGTGGGAATTCCGTGCCGCCGGGGGCGCCGTCCCCGCACCGATCCACGCCCCATGAGCACCGAGCCCCGAGCCGAAGCGGCCGACCGGTGCGTCCCGCGCACCGACCGGCCCCGCGTGCGCCGCCCCACCCACCGCATGGAGAGACGATGAGCAACGCCACCAGGACGGACACGCGGCCCCCCGCGCCGCACGCCGCCGACAGCCACGAAGTGATCAGCGTGCACGGCGCGCGCGAGAACAACCTCAAGGACGTCAGCGTCGAGATCCCCAAGCGTCGGCTGACGGTGTTCACCGGAGTCTCCGGTTCGGGCAAGAGCTCGCTGGTGTTCGACACCGTCGCCGCCGAGTCTCAGCGGCTGATCAACGAGACCTACAGCACCTTCGTCCAGGGCTTCATGCCGACGCTCGCGCGGCCCGAGGTCGACGTCCTCGACGGGCTCACGACCGCGATCATCGTCGACCAGCAGCCGATGGGCGCCGACCCCCGCTCCACCGTCGGCACCGCCACCGACGCCAACGCCATGCTGCGCATCCTCTTCAGCCGACTGGGCGAGCCGCACGTCGGCCCGCCGCACGCGTTCTCCTTCAACGTCGCCTCGGTCCGCGCCAGCGGCGCGATCACGGTGGAGAAGGGCTCCTCCGCCAAGGCCGTGAGGCAGACCTTCACCCGCACCGGCGGGATGTGCACGCGCTGCGAGGGGCGCGGCAGCGTCACCGACATCGACCTCACCCAGCTCTACGACGACTCCAGGTCGATCGCCGGGGGCGCGTTCACCATCCCGGGCTGGAAGTCGGACAGCTTCTGGACCGTGCGTCTGTACGCCGAGTCGGGCTTGCTCGACCCGAACAAGCCGATCCGCGACTTCACCGACAAGGAGATGGCGGACTTCCTCCACCGGGAGCCGACCAAGGTCAAGGTCGAGGGCGTCAACCTCACCTACGAGGGCCTCATCCCCAAGATCCGCAAGTCGTTCCTGTCCAAGGACCGGGAGGCGATGCAGCCGCACATCCGGGCGTTCGTCGACCGGGCGGTCACCTTCACCGCCTGCCCCGAATGCGACGGCACCCGGCTCAGCGCGGCGGCCCGGTCGTCGCGAATCCAGGGCGTCAACATCGCCGAGGCGTGCGCGATGCAGCTCAGCGACCTCGCCGACTGGGTCCGCGAACTCCAGGAGCCGTCCGTGGCGCCGCTGCTGGCCTCGCTTCGGCGCACGCTCGACTCGTTCGTGGAGATCGGCTTGGGCTACCTGTCGCTGGACCGGCCCTCGGGCACGCTGTCGGGCGGCGAGGCCCAGCGCGTCAAGATGATCCGCCACCTGGGCTCCTCGCTCACCGACGTCACCTACGTCTTCGACGAGCCCACCATCGGCCTGCACCCCCACGACATCGCGCGGATGAACAACCTGCTCCTGCGGCTGCGGGACAAGGGCAACACGGTGCTCGTCGTGGAGCACAAGCCCGAGACGATCGTGATCGCCGACCACGTCGTCGACCTCGGTCCCGGCGCCGGGGCCGCGGGCGGCGGCGTCTGTTTCGAGGGCACCGTCGAGGGACTGCGCTCCAGCGGCACCGTCACCGGCCGCCACCTCGACGACCGCGCCCGCCTCAAGGAGACCGTGCGACGGCCCACCGGCGCCCTGGAGATCCGCGGCGCGACGCAGCACAACCTGCGCGACGTCGACGTGGACGTCCCGCTCGGCGTGCTCACCGTCGTCACCGGCGTCGCCGGGTCCGGCAAGAGCTCGCTCATCCACGGGTCGATCCCCGCCGCCGCGGGCGTGGTGTCGGTCGACCAGAGCCCGATCCGCGGCTCCCGGCGCAGCAATCCGGCGACCTACACCGGACTGCTCGACCCGATCCGCAAGGCGTTCGCCAAGGCCAACGGCGTCAAGCCCGCCCTGTTCAGCGCCAACTCCCAGGGAGCCTGCCCCAACTGCAAGGGAGCCGGGGTGATCTACACCGATCTGGCGATGATGGCGGGTGTGTCCACCCCGTGCGAGGAGTGCGAGGGCAGGCGCTACCAGGCAGCGGTCCTCGACCACCGTCTCGGCGGCCGCGACATCAGCGAGGTGCTCGCGATGTCGGTGCGGGAGGCGGAGGAGTTCTTCGGCGCCGGTGAGGCGCGCAACCCGGCCGCCCACCGCGTCCTGGGCCGGCTCGCCGACGTGGGGCTGGGCTACCTCACACTCGGCCAGCCGCTCACCACGCTGTCCGGCGGCGAGCAGCAACGCCTCAAGCTGGCCACCCACATGGCCGAGAAGGGGGGCGTCCTCGTCCTCGACGAGCCGACCACCGGCCTGCACCTGGCCGACGTCGAGCAGCTGCTCGGCCTGCTCGACCGGCTCGTGGACTCGGGCACGTCGGTGATCGTCATCGAGCACCACCAGGCGGTCATGGCGCACGCCGACTGGATCATCGACCTCGGCCCCGGCGCTGGCCACGACGGCGGCCGGGTCGTCTTCGAGGGCACGCCCGCCGACCTCGTCGCCGCCCGCTCCACCCTCACCGGAGAGCACCTGGCGGCGTACGCCAGCTGACCGGGGAACCGGACGGAACGGTGGACGAGTCCCGTCGAGTTCCTCAGCCTCGTCGGCAGGCAGGGCGAGCGCGCGCACGTACGTACGCGCGGCGCCTGGCATCCCAGATCGTGGGAATTGAATCTCAAAAAGAGAGACAAGGGTGTAGTGTCCCCACCACGGGCACGCCACGCCGCCCAGAGGAAGGGGAGTCCCCATGTCGCGCTACACCCACGGCCAACACCGCTCGGTCACCGACTCCTACCGCTGGCGCAACGCCGCCAACTCCACCGCCTACGCGCTGGACCGGATGGTCCCGGGACGCTCCCTGCTGGACGTCGGATGCGGCCCCGGCACCATCACCGTCGACCTGGCCCGACGCGTCGCCCCCGGCCCCGTCACCGCCGTGGACTCCTCCGCCGAGGCCCTCGACCTCGCCCGGGCCACCGCACAGCGGGCGGGCGTCGACGACATCGACTTCCGGGTCCGCGACGCCCAGGACCTGCGACTGCCCGACGACACCTTCGACATCGTCCACGCCCACCAGGTCCTGCAGCACGTCGGCGACCCGGTGCGCGCCCTGGCGGAGATGCGCCGCGTCGCCCGACCCGGAGGTGTCGTGACCGTGTGCGACAGCGACTACTCCGGCATGTTCTGGTACCCGCGCCCGCCCGAGCTGGACGCGTGGATGTCCCTGTACCAGCGCCTCGCCCGCGCCAACGGCGGCGAACCCGACGCCGGACGCCACATGGTCGCCTGGGCGCACGCCGCCGGATTCACCGACCTCACCTACGTGTCCGAGGCGTGGAGCCACTCCTGCCCCGAGCGCCGCACGTGGTGGGGCCGCATGTGGGCCGAACGGATCCTGGAATCCGACATGGGCCGCCAAGCCCTGGCCGAGGGGTACGCCACCCGCAAGGAGCTGGAAGAGATCTCGGCGGGCTGGACCCGGTGGAGCCAGGACCCCGACGCCGTGTTCGTCATCCCGCGCGCGCCCTGGTCTGCCGCGCCTGACCGACCGCCGCCCCCGTGGCCGGGGCGGCGACACCACGCGGGGCGGCTGGTCAGGCCGGGCGGGAACGGGATAGCGTCGACTCACCGCGGCCCACGCTGGAGGAACCATGTCCGACCTGCCGATCGGCTACTGGATCAAGCACCTGGACCGGCTGATCGAGAACGACTTCGACCGGGTGCTGTCCACCGAGACGCTCGGGCGCCGCCACTGGCAGGTGCTCACCTCCCTGCACTCCGACCCCGGCGCCGTGGCCGACCTGGACCGGCGGCTCGCCCCGTTCCTGGAGGAGGGCGAGTCCAGCGTCGCCCCCGTGGTCGAGCAGCTGCGCGCCCGCGGATGGGTCGAGGGCTCCGATCCGCTGTCCCTCACCGCAGCCGGACGCACCGCCCACGACGCGCTGTTCGAGAAGGTCGGCGACGCACGCCGCCGCCTGGCCCAGGGCATCACCGACCAGGAGTACCGCGCCACCGTCGACGTCCTGGAGCGCATGTCCGCCAACCTCGAACGCGGCTGACCCCGCCCCTCCGACCCACGACGCGCCCCGGCCCGTCAGCCCAGATCGTCGGACAGCTCCCGGGTGAGCTCGACGAAGGCCAGGTCGGGCCGCTTGGGCTTGCCGAAGGACTCGTCACCGTAGGGGAAGGGGGAGATCCGACCGGTGTTGGTGTACCCCCGCCGCTCGTACCACGAGATCAGATCCTGCCGCTGCTTGAGCACCTTCATGCGCATCACGCGACAGCCCCACGTGCGCACCACGGTCCGCTCCGCCTCGGCGAGCACCCGGCGCCCCAGCCCCGTGCCCTGGGCGGTGGGACGGACCGAGAACATTCCGAAATAGGCGCCGCTGGTGTCCCGTCGCAGCTCGCAGCAGGCCACCAGTTCACCCTCGGCCTCGGCGACCAGGACGAGCGCGTTGGTGCGGCCCAACAGCTCGCCCATGCCGTCCTTGTCCACCCGCTGCCCGCCGAGCAGGTCGGCCTCGGTGGTCCACCCCCGCCGCGAGTCGTCCCCCCGGTAGCAGGAGTTGACCAGCTCCACCAACGCGGGAACGTCACCCCTGGCCGCCGCGCGATAGGTCAGCTCCGGCTCGTCCCGCGACGCCGCGCCGTTGGTCTCCATGGTGGTCACCCAGGCCCTCCCCCGGTGGTTCCGATTCGCTGCGTCCCCAGTATCGGGCACCCCCGACGGGCCGCGCACACCGCTGCGCCCCCGGCGCCGGAGCCCGGTCCACGATCGGACCGTCCCGGAATCCTCGGCATACTTGACCTAAACAATGATTGAGGTTCTACGGTCGGTGGTGACCGGCCCGCACACGGCCCCGAGCCACTCCGGTCACCCACCGCACCCCACCGCGAGGAGGCCGGGGCCAGCGCCCCACGATCCGATGAGCATGGAAATGACCGCGTGGAGCTCGATCTACCACGCCATGCACGCCCGCGAGGACCAACGCCCGTTCTCCCTGCCCCTGCTACGGCGCATCGCCTCCTCGCCCCGCCCCCACACCCGCCACCTGGCTGGTACCTCGCCCTGAGCGTGGCCACCGCAGCCCTGGCCGTCGCCTCCCCCCTCCTCGCCGGACGGGTCGTCGACGCCGTCATCGACGGCTCCGCACCGCGCGTGATCCTCCTGCTGTCCGCCGCCATCGCCGCCATCGCCGTCACCGAGGCCGCCCTGGGGCTGACCCTGCGCTGGCTGTCCTCACACCTGGGAGAGGGACTCATCCTCGACCTGCGCACCAGCGTCTACGACCACGTCCAGCGCATGCCGGTCGCCTTCTTCACCCGCACCCGCACCGCGCCCTGGTCAGCCGCCTCAACAACGACGTCATCGGCGCCCAACGCGCCTTCAGCAGCGTGCTCTCGGGCGTCATCAGCAACCTCGTCACCCTCGCCCTGGCCCTGGCCGTGATGTTCAGCCTCTCCTGGCGGATCACCCTGCTCGCGCTCGTCCTGCTCCCCGTGTTCGTCCTGCCCGCCCGCCGCATGGGCGCCCGCCTGGCCCGCATCGAACGCGAACGCACCCAGCACAACGCGGCCATGAGCACCCAGATGACCGAACGCTTCTCCGCACCCGGCGCCACCCTCGTCAAGCTCTTCGGCCGCCCCGCCGAGGAGTCCGCCGAATTCGCCCGCCGCGCCGGCCGCGTCCGCGACATCGGCGTGCGCACCGCCATGGTCCAGGAGGTCTTCTTCACCGCCCTGACCCTGGTCTCCGCGCTCGCCCTCGCACTCGTCTACGGCCTGGGCGGCTTCTACGCCCTGCGCGGCCACCTGGACGCGGGCGCGTCGTGGCCATGGGCATGCTCCTCACCCGCCTGTACGCCCCACTCACCGCGCTGGCCAGCGCCCGCGTCGAGGTGATGAGCGCCCTGGTCAGCTTCGGCCGCGTCTTCGAGATCCTCGACCTGGCACCCCTCGTCGACGAACACCCCAGCGCACGCGCCCTGCCCCAGGGGCCCACCTCCCTGGAGTTCGACGACGTCACCTTCGGCTACCCCAGCGCCGACAAGGTCTCCCTGGCCTCCCTGGAGGAGGTCGCCGCCCTAGACACCGCCGACGACGGGCACGTCCTACACGGAGTGACCTTCCGAGTCGAACCCGGCCAGATGGTCGCCCTGGTCGGCTCCTCCGGCGCGGGCAAGTCCACCATCGCCCAACTCGCCCCGCGCCTGTACGACGTCGACGCCGGCGCCGTCCGCCTCGGCGGGCACGACGTACGCGACCTGAGCTTCGACACCATCCGCCAGACCCTGGGGATGGTCACCCAGGACGGCCACCTCTTCCACGAGACCATCCGCGCCAACCTCACCCTGGGCAGTCCCGGGGCCACCGACGACCAACTGTGGGACGCACTGCGCCGCGCCCGCCTGGACACCCTGGTCGCCGCCCTGCCCGACGGACTGGACACGGTGGTCGGTGAACGCGGCTACCGGTTCTCCGGCGGCGAACGCCAGCGCCTGACCATCGCCCGCCTCCTGCTCACCAACCCCGAGGTGGTCATCCTGGACGAGGCCACCTCCGCCCTGGACTCCACCTCCGAGGCCGCAGTCCAGGAGGCTCTGACCGAGGCCATGCGCGGGCGCACCTCACTGGTGATCGCGCACCGGCTCTCCACCATCCGCGCGGCCGACGCCATCCTGGTCGTCGAGCACGGCCGCATCGTCGAACGCGGCGCCCACGCCGAACTGCTCGCTGGCGGCGGACGCTACGCCGAGCTGTACCGGACCCAGTTCGCCACCGGCGAACCCGACTCGGTCCCCGCCCTCTGAGCGCCGCGCCCCCGCGGGGAACCGCGGCGAGCACCGCCCTCGATAGGGGGCAAGGAGGGTCCTGCGACCGTGCGGGACCCTCGGTTCGCGTATCGGTTCCTCTGAAGTCGACTGGACAGGTTCCACATTGAACACCCATCACCGGGCATCCTCCCCGACCCCCCGCGCTGTGTCCCCGAAGCCTTCGTCCTGGCCCGGACTCGCAGCGGCGGGCGCCGCGGCCGTCCTCACCCTCGGGCTCGCCCCGACCGCCGCCCACGCGGACCAGGAACAGACCTACGGCTCACTGTGCGAGTCGGCCGAGCACCCCGAGGCAGCGGCCGCCATCGAGTCCGCGATCGTCGCGATCAACGCCGGCGGGGACACCGACTTCGGGTTCGGCCTCACGGCCTTCGGCGGAGACCTCACCTGCGGCCACCAGGCCGACCAGGGGTACGACGCCGCGAGCGTCGGCAAACTCATCGTCCTGGCCACCCTGCTGTGGAACGCGCAGGAACAAGGGCGCGAGCTGACCGAGCGCGAGGACGAGCTGGCCACCGCCATGATCACGGTCTCGGACAACGCCGCCACCATCGAGCTGCGCAACGAGCTCGGCCGGGAGCGCATGCAGGACTTCCTCGACCGCGCCGACATGCCCAACACGATCCTGCACCCGCAGAACTACACCGGGCTGATGAAGATCAACGCGCGGGAGGAACTGCACCTGCTCGGACTGTTCACCGAGGGGAACGGGGTGCTGCGCGCCGACAACCGCGCCTACGCCCGCGCCCTGATGGAGAACGTGATTCCCGAACAGCGTTGGGGCGTGCCCACGGGCGCCCCCGAGGGGGCCCGGATCATGAACAAGAACGGTTGGCTTCCCTACGACGGCACCGACGTCTGGCGGGTCAACAGTGTCGGCGCGATCAGCGGAACGGAGGCCGGACCGTACCGGATGGCGGTCCTCACGGACGGCAACGACGGCATGGCCCACGGGGTGGAGACCATCGAGATGATCTCCGGGGCCGTGCACACGGCTCTGCACCAGGACGGCCCCACCGCCCTCAGGCCGCTCGCGCCGCAGTCGCCCGCCGCGCCGGACCTGCCGCTGACCTCGGACGGCTCCGACCGGGCCTGACCCGGGCGGGTCGTCGACCCCGCCGCCCGCGCCGGGACCCTTCGCGCGCGGCGGGGAGCCCCGCGAACACCGCTGGAACAGAACGGGACCCGTACCCGGCCCCTACACGCCGCCCAGGTAGGCGCGCAGGTGCCGGGCGGTGAGCGTGTCGGCCTCGGCGGCCATCCGCTCCGGGGATCCCTCGAACACGACCCGGCCGCCGTCGTGCCCGGCTCCCGGCCCCAGGTCCACGATGTGGTCGGCGTGCGCCATGACCGCCTGGTGGTGCTCGATCACCACCACCGTCCCGCCGTCGTCGACCAGCTGGTCCAACAGCGCCAGCAGCCGGTCCACGTCGGCCGGGTGCAGCCCGCTGGTGGGCTCGTCCAGCACGTACACGGCCGCCTCGCGGGCCATGTTCACCGCCAGCCGCAGCCGTTGGCGTTCACCGCCCGACAGTGTCGTCAGCGGCTGCCCCAGGCCCAGGTAGCCCAGGCCCACGTCGTGCATCCGTCTCAGGATCGCGCTGGCCTGGCCGGTGGTGAAGAAGTCGCGCGCCTGCTCCACGGACATCGCCAGCACCTGGCTGATGTTCCTGCCGCGCAGCGTGTGGGTCAGGACCTCGGGCCGGAACCGGGTTCCCTGGCACTGTTCGCAGGTGGAGGCCACGCCCGCCATCATCGCCAGGTCGGTGTAGATCACCCCGGCGCCCTTGCACTCGGGGCAGGCGCCCTCGGAGTTGGCGCTGAACAGGGACGCCTTGACCTTGTTGGCGCGGGCGAAGGCGGTGCGGATCGGGTCGAGCAGACCGGTGTAGGTGGCGGGGTTGGACCGCCGCGATCCGCGGATCGGTGACTGGTCGACCACGACCACGCCGTCGCGGCCCGGCAGGGACCCGTGGATGAGCGAGCTCTTGCCCGACCCCGCCACGCCGGTGACGGCGGTGAGCACCCCGAGCGGGATGTCGACGCTGACGTCCTTGAGGTTGTGGCTGTCGGCGCCGGTGATGGAGATGACGCCGGTGGGAGTGCGGACCTTCTCGCGCAGCGTGGCCCTGTGGTCGAGGTGGCGGCCGGTGAGGGTGCCCGAGGCGCGCAGTCCCGCCACGTCGCCGGTGTAGGTCAGGCGGCCGCCGTCGGGCCCGGCCCCGGGGCCGAGGTCGACGACGTGGTCGGCGATGGCGACGGTCTCGGGCTTGTGCTCGACCACCAGCACGGTGTTGCCCTTGTCACGCAGGCCGAGCAGGAGGCGGTTCATCCGTTCGATGTCGTGGGGGTGCAGTCCGACGGTGGGTTCGTCGAAGACGTAGGTGACGTCGCTCAGACTCGATCCCAGGTGGCGCACCATCTTCACCCGCTGGGCCTCGCCGCCGGACAAAGTGCCCGACTCGCGGTCCAGGCTCAGGTAGCCCAGGCCCACCTCGACCAGGGAGTCCAGGGTGTGGGCGAGGTTGTCGACCAGGGGTTTGACCGACGGGTCCTCGACGGTACGCACGAACGCGGCCAGATCGTCGATCTGCATGGCCGCGCACTCGGCGATGGTGCGCCCCCGCACCTTCACCGACCGGGCCCGTCCGTTGAGGCGGGTGCCGCCGCACTCGGGGCAGTCGGAGTAGGTCACCGCCCGGTCCGCGAACGCGCGGATGTGCGGCTGCATGGACTCGCGATCCTTGGACAGGTGGGTGCGCCGGACCTTCACCAGCAGCCCCTCGAAGGTGAAGGAGCTGCCCTCGCGCTTGACGCGGGTGGCCGGGGCGTGCAGGAAGGTCTCCCACTGCTCGGGCGTGAAATCGCGCAGCCGCAGGTCGGGGTCGACCATCCCGGAGTGGGCCATCGTCTGCCAGTACCAGTTGCCGACCGCGAACCCGGGCACGGTGATGGCGCCCTCGTTCAGGGACAGGTCCCGGTCCACCAACTCCTCGACGTCGACCTGGTGGGTGCGGCCCAGCCCCTCGCACTCGGGGCACATGCCCTCGGCGCTGTTGAAGCTGAAGGCGCTGGAGGGCTCCAGACGCGGCGCGCCCGCCCGGCTGAACACGATCCGCAGCATGGCGGCCGCGTCGGTGGCCGTGCCGACGGTCGAACGCGAGTTGGCGCCCATGCGCTCCTGGTCGACGATGATCGCCGCGCTGAGGTTGCGCAGAGTGTCCACGTCGGGGCGGCCCAGGCTCGGCATGAACGACTGCACGAACGTGGTGTAGGTCTCGTTGATCAAGCGTTGCGACTCAGCGGCGATGGTGCCGAACACCAGCGAGGACTTCCCCGATCCGGACACACCGGTGAACACGCTCAGCCTGCGTTTGGGGATGTCCACCGACACGTCGTCGAGGTTGTTCTCCCTGGCTCCCCTGACCTGGATGGTGTCGTGGGTGTCCGCGACGGGGACGGATTCGGGGCACACGGTCGTCCTCACACATCCTTAGGGTGTAAACCGATCAATGTCGAACGCTAGTTTACGGCATAAGGAGACTTGTTCGAACGCCATTTGGGAAACTCCGAGCCAGCCACGGCGAGCGAACTCATTATGCGGTAAAGTGCTAACCGTGAGTGAACTCCGACACCGAGAGGGGACAGCTGATGGTCGTCTACGCCGGACAGGGTGACGCACGCCGCTCCATGGCTCTGCTGTGGCGGGGCGAGCGACCCGACGAACGCCCCGCCCCCGGCCCCAAACCCGAACTGAGCGTGGACCTGATCGTGGACACGGCCGTCGCCGTCGCCGACGAGCACGGCATGGCGGCACTGTCCATGCGCGCGGTGGCCGAGCGCCTCGGCAGATCGGCGATGTCGCTGTACACCTACGTGGCCAGCAAGAACGAACTCATCGACCTCATGTACGACCACGCCTTCGCCGAACTGGCCGACGCCGTGGAGGGGGAGACCGAGCGGCCCTGGAGGACGGCCGCCACCGCCTGGGCCGAACACCTGTGGAGGTTCAGCCTCCGCCACCCCTGGACCCTCCAGGTCTCCCACGCCCGCCCCGTCCTGGGCCCCCACGAGTACCGCGTCTTCGAAGCACTGGCCCTGGTCCTTGACCGGGCCGGACTCGGCCCCAGCGACGTCCGCAACGCCTTCGGCAGCCTGTTCAACCTGGTACGCGGGCTGGTGCGCACCAGCGCCGAGGCACGCCAGGCCCTCGCCGCCACCGGCACGGCCGAGGACGAGTGGTGGCACGCCCGGTCCGCACAACTGGAGGAGGTCGCCCCGGACTTCGACACCCGCTTCCCCACCCTGGCGGCCATGGCCGAAGGCGGCGCCTTCGCCAACGACGACGAGGACCAGCCCTACCTGGAACAGGAGGCGTGGCAGACGCTGCGATTCGGCATGGGAGCACTGCTGGACGGAATCGAACGCCGCCTCACCGCCACGACCGACGGCCAACCCCGCTGACCCCTGCCCCACCCCGCGGTCGCGCAACGTGCCCCGCGCCATGAACAACAGGCAGCCTCCTGCCCGCCACCCGCACCCTCGCCGCCGACCTGGGCGTCTCCCGCGGCATGGTCCCGGGGTACGCCGGGCGTCCCACCACGGCCATCCGCGAGGGGGTGGCCGTCCTGGGAGCACTCGTGGACGACCTGCGACAGCCACGGCCGGGCGGTCCGCTCAGGGGTGGCGACGGGCGATCGCCACCAGGTACCGGCAGTCCGCGTCGGTGCGGTTGCGGTACACGCACGGCGCCGCCGCGCCCAGTTCGAGGCAGTCACCCGCCTCCAACGTGTGCTCGACCGAGCCCTCGCGGAAGGCGAGCACCCCCCGGAGCACCCAGATCTGGTGGTGGCGCCACGCGTAGCGTCGGTGGGGTAGGCCACCCGCGCGCCCGGCGGCAGCTCGACCTCGACCAGCTCCATCGCCCCACCCGGGCGCGGGGACAGCGCGCGCCGCCGGTACCCGGTCTCGGGGTCGGTCCACACCGGCTGGTCGGCGGCGCGGGCCAACCGCCGGTCCTCGTGTTCGGCGCGCGCGATGAGCTCGGACAAGGTGATCCCCAGCGCGGCCGACAGCCGCCCCAGCAGCACCGCCGTGGGCTGTACGTCCCCGCGTTCGATCCGACTGACCATCCCCCGCGACACCCCCGCCCGTTCGGCCAGGGCGCGCCCGTCAGTCCGCGGGTGGCGCGCAACTCGCGCAGGGTCTCGGCGAGGGCGAAGCCCAAAGGATCACTCATGTGCACACCATAGTGCACACATGACTTACTATAATGAACATGAGTGCCGTCACCACCCACATCCGCGACGCCATCCCGGCCGACGCCGAGGCCTGCGCCGCCATCTACGCCCCCTACACCACCGACACCGCCGTCACCTTCGAACTCACCCCACCCGACGCCCAGGAGATGGCCGCACGGATCACCGCCGCGCAACGCCACCACGCCTGGCTCGTCCTGGAGGAGCATGACCGCGTCATCGGCTACGCCTACGCGGTCCCCTTCCGCAGCCGCGCCGCCTACGCCTGGTCGTGCGAGGTCAGCGTCTACCTCGACCGCGACCGCCGCGGCTCCGGGCACGGCCGAGCCCTCTACCGGGCCCTCCTGCCCGCCCTGGCCGCACGCGGCATGCGCACCGCCGTGGCCTGCATGACTCTGCCCAACGAACCCAGCCTCGCCCTGCACCGCTCCCTGGGCTTCACCCCCGTCGGCACTATGCACCGCATCGGGTACAAGCACCAGACCTGGCACGACGTCGCCTGGGCCGAACTCGACCTCACCGCCCACACACCCTGACGCCCCGCTCCCCCGCGAGCGGTCAACACCCCTTCGGCACGCGACCGTCATCGGCCACGCCCCGCGCGGACCCCGCCTCCAGCGCCACCGCCCGCACCCCCTCCGGCTCCGACGCACCGCCGTCTGCGTCACGTACGCCCCCACCACGATCACCACCGCACCAGCCGTCTGCACCAGATTCAACGACTCCCCCAACAACACCCACGCCACGCGATCGCCGTCACCACCTCCAGGTAGGCCACACCCCCCGCCACCTGCGGCGACAGCCGACGAATCGCCCACACACCCATCGCGTACGCCACCGCCGTGCTCACCACCGCCAACCACACCGCCAGCGCCCACCCCGGCACCGCCACCCCGGCCAGCGGCATCCCCTCCACCACGTCCCCCACGCCAGCGCCCACGGCCGCGCCAGCGGAGTGAGCACCACCGTCGCGACCAACGAACCGAACGCGATCACCGCCAGTGGTTCGGCGTCCCCGCCCGTGCGTCCGACAACAGGAAGAACCCCGCCTGCGCCGCCGCGGCGCCCAACGCCAACCCCACACCCACCGGGTCCAGCCGCATCCCCGACCACACCTCCAGCAGCAGCCCCAAACCCGCCACCGCCAACACCACACCCACCGCCGCCGCCGGCGACACCCGTGTACGACGCACCAACCGGAACCACACCAGCACCAGCACCGGTCCCAAGAACTCGATCAACAACGCCACACCCACCGGGATCCGCGCGACCGCCGCGAAGTACAACGCCTGCACCCCCGCCATCGGCACCACCCCGTACGCCAACACCAGCCACGGCCGCCGCCCCGGCAGCCGCCAGTGCGCGAGCGCCACCGGAGACAGCACCAGCGCCGCCCCCGCCACCCGCAACCACGTCACGTGCAGCGGATCCATCCCCGCCTCCAACAGCGGCCTCGCCGCCACACCCGCCCCACCGAACGCCAGCGCCGCCGCCAGAGCGAACACCAACCCCGACGCACGATGACGCACGGGCCGTACGGACACCGGTACCTCCAAGCAGTGATGATCGGACCTTCGCCGAGCATAGGACCCGCGGCCCGGCACTCTGCTACCGTGGCGCCATGCAGCGCGCCACCGACACGACGACGCCGGAACCGGTCCCGGCGCGCTGATCACTGTCTGACCAAGCCCCGGGGCGAGTGCCCCGGGGCTTCGCGCACGCGGTCACTCGCCCCCCAACGCGAGGAGACCGCGCCATGCACGACCACCGCACCCTGGGCCGCGAACTCGACCTGTTCGACACCGACCCCCTCATCGGCTCCGGTCTGCCGTACTGGCTCCCCGACGGCGCCACCGTCCGCCACACCCTGGAGGAGTACGTCCGCCACGCCGAACGCCGCGCCGGCTACCACCACGTCTACTCACCCGTCCTGGGCAAACGCGAACTCTACGAGATCTCCGGCCACTGGTCCCACTACGGCGACGACATGTTCCCACCCATGGACGTGGGCTCCGAACAGGTCGTCCTGCGCCCGAGCCTGTGCCCCCACCACGCCCTCATCTTCCGCTCACGCCCCCGCAGCCACCGCGACCTGCCCCTGCGCATCGCCGAAATCGGCGGCATGTACCGCTCCGAGCTCTCCGGCGTGCTCGGCGGACTCACCCGCGTCCGCTCCATCCACCTCAACGACGCCCACATCTTCTGCACCCCCGACCAGGTCGCCGACGAGGCCGTCGCCGCCCTCGACATGATCGGCCGCGCCCACACCGCCATGGGCATCACCCCCACCCGCCACCGCCTGTCCCTGCCCGGCCCCGCGGGCAAGTACGTCGACGACCCCCGACCTGTGGCGCCGCTCCACCGCCCTGCTCACCGACGCCCTGGACCGCTCCGGACTCCCCTACCAGACCGCCGAGGGCGAAGCCGCCTTCTACGGACCCAAGATCGACGTGCAGGTCACCGACGGCGCCGGACGCGAGACCACCCTGTCCACCGTCCAGGTCGACCTCCACCAACCCCAACGGTTCGACCTGCTCCACACCGGACCCGACGCGCCCGCCACCGGCCCGTATGGTGCACCGCAGCATCATCGGCAGCGTGGAACGGGCCGTCGCCCACCTCGTCGAACAGCACGGCGGCGCCTTCCCCGCCTGGCTCGCCCCCACCCAGGTCGCCGTCCTGCCCGTCACCCCCGACCAACACGACCACGCCCGCGACCTCGTGCGACGCTGCACCGACCTGGGCCTGCGCGCCCACCTGGGCGACGCCCGACGCGGCACCCTGCGCCCGCGTTCGTCAGGCCCGCCTGGTCCCCTACCAGGCGGTGCTCGGCGCCCGAGAAGTCAGCGACGACCGCCTCGCCCTGCGCCTGCGCGACGGCCGCCGACTGGACCCCGCCCCCGCCGACCAGGTCCTGGCCCACGTCAAGGACCTGGTCGCGCGCACAGCACCGCCCTGTGGTGACCCCACCACGGCGCCGCCCCCGATCAGTCCCGGCCGGGGGCGGCGTCCCCGACGAAGAGCACGCCGTCCACCCCGCACAGGTCACCCGGGTCCAACGGGAAGTACGAGTAGTCGGCGTCGGCCCGCCCCGCCACCGCCGCACCCTCCAACGCGGCCGCCAACCGGTCCGCCGACCACAGGGCCCCCTCGCCGGCGGCCTGGCGCAACACCCCCTGGAACGTGTCCGCGCCCGCCGCCCCCAACCCCGGGAACGACCCGGTGTCGGCGGCGATCACCGCGTACTCCTCCCCCAGATCCACGGCGGCGATCGCCCCGGCGGACCACCACACCACCTCCGTGCCCCCCAAGGACATCGCGCTCGCGTCGCGCCGCAGGTGCTGGTTGTGCGCGAACACCAGCGACGGCCCCGATCGCGCTCGGCACGGGCGACCGCCCGCAGGTTCTGCGCCATCATCGCGTCCCTGGCCGCCACCAGCCGCCTCATGCGGACCGCGTCCTCGTCCCCCACACGCGCCATGACCGCGTGGTATCCCAACAGGCCCCGAGCCGTTCGCGCGAACAACCTCGCCCGCTCGAACGCCTCCCGCGACGTCGCCGCCACCAGACCCGGCGCCTCAGCGACAGCACCGCCGCCAGGTCGTCGGCGACCACCCGCAGCTCCCGCGCCCGCTCCGACGCCCCGACCGACCGGCCGGGGTCGAACATCGCACCCGGCTCCGTCCACACACCGTCCTCGCCCGCCAGCGCGTCGATCCGCTCCCAGGCATGCGGCACCGACCCCAGGTGCTCCGACAGGTAACCGTGCAGACCGCTCAGGGCGGCCCGCGGACTCGACGCCCCCGTCATCTCCATCGGAGCGTCGAAACCATGGAACCGGACCCGCTCCTGAGCGTCGCGCTCGGCGTTGTACTCACGCAGCCACCGCACCAGCTCACGATTGGTGGCCAGGTCCCCGAACCCGTGGCTGAACCCGGTGTCCATCACCTCGTTCAGGTTCCCGCCGCCCGAGGCGACGTAGTCGTCGACCGCCAGCCCCGCCAGGCAGTCGCTCTCCATGACCACCGACCTGAACCCCCACACCTCCACCAGATTCCGCAGCACCATGTTGCGCAACTCGCAGAACACCTCCACCCCGTGGGTGGGCTCCCCCAACCCCAGCAGCCGGGGCGGGCGGGGCCGAGAGGCCAAGAAGGCGTCCAACGCCTCCCCCAGCCCCGCACCGCCATGGGCGAAGAGCGCCCCCGCCCCCCGCACGGCAGACGACACCGACATCACGCACCTCCAGAATCAGCGATCAAACACCTTCGATCGTATCCTTGAAGACATGGTGGAGACTTATCCCGCTGCTACCGCACAAACAAGCGAAAAACCCTCAAACAGAAGGTCAACCATGCCGAACCTCGACCGGCTCCGCCCCATCGACCTGGCCCGCGAACACGGCCTGTCCACCCAGGCCGTGCGCAACTACGAGGACGAGGGCATCCTGCCCACGGCGCCCCGCACCCCCCACGGCTTCCGCCAGTACACGCCCCTGCACGCCCAGGCCCTACGCACCTTCCTCGCGCTGCGCACCGGCCACGGCCACCAGGACGCCGCCGCCATCATGCGCGCCGCCAACGCCGCCGACCACGACACCGCACTGCGCCTGGTCGACGACGGCACGCCCGCACCCAACGCGACCGCACCACCCTCGACCAGGTCGCAGCCGCCCTGCACGGCCTGCTCTCCGACGACCCGCCCACCCCCGCGCACCCGCTCACCATCGGCGCCCTGGCCCACCAACTCCGCCTGCGACCGGCCACCCTGCGCGCCTGGGAGAAGGCCGGCATCGTCCACCCGACCGCGACCGACCACCGCACCGCCCGCCTACCCCCGACCGCGA
>NZ_MKKC01000085.1 GCF_001942255.1 Nocardiopsis sp. CNR-923 | reverse complement strand
CGGCCGCGATCTGGCGCAACTTCCAGACCGGCCAGGCGGTCAGCCGTTCACTGACCGCCTACGACCACTGAACGTGTTCGGAAAGACTCGTCTAGGGTTCAAACGGATCTGGGGTGCGCGATCGCCGGACAACCGGGCCTCCGAGCGCGTCATGCTCAGGGCCGGGATGGTGGAGGAAGGACGGATCCGTCGGCACCTGTGGACCCGGGACGCCTGGCGCGACTCCATCGTCCACTCGATCCTGGACGATGAGTGGTCTCCGAGCGCACCGACACGCAAGGTAGAGGTCGCCCCGGAGCCACTGCCCCGGACCGAGTGACGGGAGGCGCGATCCAGGCACACACGACAGCCTCCACCACACCCGGCACCTGGTGCGGAATTCCCTGAAGAGTGATCAGTATGGGGCTTTCGGCCAAGAGCCTGGCGGAACACGTCACGATGTCACTGAGGCGTGTCTCTGTCCACCAAGGGCGGGATGAACTCTGCATGTTTGCTCTGAAGGTAGTCTCGGCTGGTCTGCTCGGTCGAAACCAATTCGAGCGCAGAACGGAAAGCCTGCACACGACGTTCAGCCTGATCGAGCAGTTGCCCCCAGGTCACCACCCAGATCCGGTAACGCGCGCTGTTAGTGGTCAATCCAGGGCGGGCGGGATCGCTGTACAGATTGCGCACAGCGTCATTGATATCGGTACCCACGAGCCAGAAGTCCCAGTCATGTGGTGTGCCCACAACCTCGGAATGCCCAGTGATCGCGGACGCATAGAGCTCATCTCAAAAGCCATCAGCGTGCTTGGCCAGGTGCTTGTAGCAGATGAGGATGCAGGCGATACCGAGCATGGCCAGGAAGTTGGAGGCCTTGCGCTCCCAACGCACGTTCAACCTGCGGTAGGAGCCCAGCCAGGCGATGGAGCGCTCGATCTTGTACCGGTGTCGGCCCAGGCGTCGGGAGGACTCGATGCCAGGGCGGGCCAGGCGCACTCCGATGCCGCGTTCGCGCAGCCAGCGACGCTGTTCCCGGGAGTGGTAGGCCTTGTCGCCGTGGAGCTTGGCCGGACGCCGCCGCCGGGGACCTCGCCGCGATCGCACCGCGGGGATACCTCGGACCAGGGGCTTGAGTGCTTCGATGTCGTTGACGTTGGCCGCGGAGATCGCGCAGGTCAGCGGCAGGCCCTGGTTGTCGCACAGCAGGTGGAGCTTGGAGCCGGACTTGCCCCTATCGGTGGGGTTTGGCCCCGTGTTCTCCCCCTCTCTTGGCGCGGATCGACTGGGAGTCGACGGTGGCGCGGGACCAGTCCAGCAGGGCGCGTCTGCCCAGCTCATCCAGGACTGCTTGGTGGATGCGGGGCCACAGGCCGGTCTCGGTCCAGGTCTGGAACCAGCGGTGGGCGGTGGCTCGGGTGACGCCGAACAGGCCGTCGGCCTTCTCCCAGGAGCACCCTGATGCCTGGACGAACAGCACTGTGGTCAACACGGCTCTTTGGTCCACACGGGGGCGGCCGGTCCTCGGCGCGGGAGGCAGTAGCGGCTGGACGATCTCCCAGAACCCCTCGGGCAACACATCGCTCACAACAGGTGATCATGCCAGGTTCAGGAGCACCTCGCAGGGCTTTTGAGATGATCTCATAGCAATAATCACGCTGTTATGGAATACCCGTTCTCCCGGGGCGCACAAAGGGAGAAGACATACCACCCCGTCCAACGCATGATTGGTCTGTGTTCCCTGGCGTGTGGGTCATCTTCTGAAAGCGTCTGCGGGTGGGTTATGGAAAGCACCAGAGTTGCTGTTGTAGGAATCGGTCTCTGTTATCCCGATGCGAATTCTCCAGCGGATCTGTGGGACAACGTACTGGCGGGGCGAAGGGCTTTTCGGCGCCTGCCCAGCGAACGGATGAACCTGGATGACTACTGGTCAAGGGATCCGTCCGCAGAGGACCGGTTCTACTCTGAAAAAGCCGCTGTTCTTCGCGGGTTCACGTTCGACAGGGCGCGGTATCGGGTATCCGGAAGTTCCTTCCGGGCCACGGACATGACGCACTGGCTCGCCCTCGAAACGATGTCCCGCGCCCTGGAGGACGCCGGATTCCCGGAGGGTGAGGGGCTTCCCCGAAGGTCCACGGGCGTGGTCATCGGAAACAGTCTGACCGGTGAGTTCTCGCGTGCGAACACGATGCGGCTGCGCTGGCCCTATGTGCGTCGGACGGTGGCCTCCGCCCTGCTCGACCGCGGATGGGCGGAGGAGGAGGCGGACGCCTTCCTCACCGACCTCGAGAAGTCCTACAAGTCCCCGTTCCCGCGTATCGACGAGGACACGCTCGCCGGAGGGCTGTCCAACACCATCGCGGGCCGGGTCTGCAACCACTTCGACCTCGGCGGCGGCGGGTACACGGTCGACGGAGCCTGCTCGTCGTCCCTGCTGTCGGTCTCCACGGCGGCGAACGCTCTGGCCTCGGGAGACCTGGACGCGGCCCTCGCGGGCGGAGTGGACCTGTCCATCGACCCCTTCGAGGTGATCGGGTTCGCCAAGACCGGAGCACTCGCCACCGGCGAGATGAAGGTCTATGACAAGGACTCCAACGGCTTCTGGCCCGGGGAGGGCTCCGGGGCGCTCGTGCTGATGCGCGAGGAGGACGCGATCGCCCAGGGCAAGCGTGTCTACGCCGTCATCACGGGCTGGGCGGTCTCCTCCGACGGCAGCGGCGGCATCACCCGGCCGGAGGAGAGCGGACACCGCCGGGCCCTGGAACGCGCCTACGACCGCGCCGGATACGGGATCGAGACGGTCGGCTACTTCGAGGGGCACGGTACCGGGACCGCTCTGGGCGACGCGACCGAGCTGGCCGCGCTCGGCGGGAGCAGGGCGGCGGCCGCTCCCGCCGGACCTTCGGCGGCGCTCGGCTCGATCAAGGCCAACATCGGCCACACCAAGGCCGCGGCGGGCGTCGCGGGCCTGATCAAGGCGATTCTCGCCGTGTACCACCGGGTCATCCCGCCCGCCACCGGTCACCACGACCCCCACCCGAGCCTGGAGGAGGAGTCGGCGCCCCTGCGGGTACCCGACCGGGCACTGCCCTGGCCGGAGGACCGCCCCGTACGCGCCGGTGTCTCGGCGATGGGCTTTGGCGGGGTCAACACGCACATCACCGTCGAGTCGTCTCCCGGCCGTTCGAGCGCGGGCGTGACGGCCCGTGTCCGCGAGTTGGTGTCCGGGAGGCAGGACGCCGAGCTGTTGGTCGTGGACGCCGGTGACCTCTCCGGAGTACGTCGACGCCTGGCGGAGCTCGCCGACGTCCTGCCCAGACTCTCCTACGCCGAACTCACCGACCTGGCGGCCGCGCTCGCCGCCGAGAGCGCCGGGGGCCTCGCCCGCGCCGCCGTGGTCGCGTCCTCGCCCGAGGCGGCCGCACACGCGGTGACCGCCCTCATCGAACGGATCGACGCAGGAGACGAGGAGGTCGTCGCCCCGGCCAAGGGGATGTTCCTCGCCCACCGCGGCACGCCGCCCAGCATCCGCTACCTCTTTCCCGGCCAGGGGTCGGGAAGCGGCCGTACCGGAGCGTTCCGGCGCCGCTTCGCCCGGGCCGAGGAGGTCCTGGCCTCGGCCGGGCTCCCGGAGGGCGGGGACCAGGTGGCCACCGAGGTCGCCCAGCCGCGCATCGTGGCCGGTTCCCTGGCCGCTCTCGCCGTCCTGGACGATATCGGGGTCGGGGCCGACGGAGCGGTCGGGCACAGCCTCGGCGAGCTGACCGCGCTGCACTGGGCGGGCGCCCTCGACGCCCCCGCCCTTCTCGACCTGGCCGCCGTCCGGGGACGCGCGATGGCGCGGACGGGGCGCGACGACGGTGCCATGGCCGGGCTGTCGGCCCCGCCGGAGCGGGTGGCGGCCCTGATCGACGGCGAGGCCGACGTGGTCGTCGCAGGGTACAACGGCCCCGAGCAGACGGTGGTCTCCGGCACGTCCGAGGCCGTGGAGAGGATCCGCGAGCGGGCGCTCGCCGAGGGGATCACCGCTACCCGAGTGAACGTCTCGCACGCCTTCCACTCCCCGTTCGTCGCGCCCGCGGCCGAGGTGCTGGACCGCAGGCTCGCCGAGACCGACTTCGGGCGCCTGTCCCCGGGCGTGGTCTCCACGGTGACCGGCACGGACCTGTCCACCGACACCGATCCGCGCACGCTCCTGCGGGACCAGGTCGTGCGCCCAGTGCGCTTTCACGAGGCGGTCACCCGGCTGGCGCGCGGGGCGGACCTGCTCATCGAGGCGGGGCCGGGACACATCCTCACCAGCCTGGCGGGCGCGGCCGTCCCGGACGTTCCCGCCGTCTCGGTGGACACCGACTCCGCGTCGCTGAGGCCCTTCCTCAACGCGGTGGCCGCGGCCTACGCGCTCGGTGCCCCCGTCGACGTCCGCGCGCTCTTCTCCGGGCGGCTGGTCCGCGAGTTCCCTGAGGAGTTCGAGTTCCTGGCCAGCCCGTGCGAGACCGCACCCGGCACCGGCGTCGGACGCACCGAGGGCACAACGCCCGTGGGAACCGAGACGGCCGACGCGGCCCCCTCGGGCGTCGAGACCCCCGAGGGGGCCGACACACTGGGGCTCCTGCGCGCACTCGTGGCCGAGCGGGTCGAACTCCCCGAGTCCATGGTGGGCGACGACACGCGCCCGCTGGACGACCTCCACCTGAGCTCCATCACGGTCGGACAGATCGTCAACGAGGTCACCCAGCGTCTGGGTATGCCCCCGATGGGGGCGACCTCGGGGTACGCCACGTCGAGTCTGCGTGAGCTGGCCGACACCGTCGACGCGCTGTCCCGGACCGACGACGGCAGGGCGGCGACGGGTCAGGCGCCGGGCGTGGCCCCCTGGGTCCGCGCCTTCGAGGTCGCCCACGTCGCGCCGCCGTTCCCACGGGCGCGACACCCGCCGAGCCCGACCCGGACGGCGCGGGATGGAGTGTGTACGCCTCCGCGGACCACCCCCTGGCCGAGCCGCTGCGCGAGGCGCTCTCCGGGTTCGGCGGCGGTGTCCTGCTGTGCCTGCCCTCCGACGGCGGCGCCCACCTTGCCGGGACGTTCCTCGACGCCGCCCGTGCGGTGCTGGCGGCCGGGGAGCGGACGAGGTTCGTCGTCGTCCAGGGCCGACGCGGCGCGTCGGGGGTGGCCAGGACACTGCACCAGGAGCTGCCGGGGGTGACCACCACCGTGGTCACCCTCCACGACCCCGCCCCCGACTCCCCGGAGGCGCGCGAGGAGGCGGTACGCCGGGTGGTCGCCGAGACCGCCGCCACCCCCACCTCGGCGTACGCGGAGTCCCGCCACGACACCGAGGGCCGACGCACCGTGCCGGTCCTGCGCGCCACGCTCCCCGCGGAGGCCTCCGCAGAGGAGGGCGCCGCCCCGCTCGGCCCGGACGACGTGCTGCTGGTCACCGGAGGGGGCAAGGGCATCACCGCCGAGTGCGCTCTCTCCCTGGCCACCGAGTACGGGGTCCGACTCGCTCTCCTGGGGCGCGCGGACCCGGACCAGGACGCCGAACTGGCCGCGAACCTGGAGCGCATGGTGGCAGCCGGTGTCCGCCACCGCTACGCCCGGGCCGACGTCACCCGGCAGGAGGAGGTCCAGAGCGCGGTGCGGTCCCTCCAGGAGGACCTGGGGACCGTGAGCGCGGTGCTGCACGGGGCGGGGCGCAACGAGCCCACCGCCGTGGGCGGCCTCACCGAACCGGCCTTCCTGCGCACGCTCGCGCCCAAGATCGACGGCCTCGCCGCCGTCCTCGACGCCCTCGACCCGGAGCGCCTGCGGCTGCTCGTCACGTTCGGCAGCATCATCGGCCGGGCCGGACTGCGCGGTGAGGCGCACTATTCCACCGCCAACGACTGGCTCAGCGAGATGACGGTCGAGTACGGGCGGGCGCACCCGCACACGCGGGTTCTGGCCCTGGAGTGGTCGGTGTGGTCCGGCGCGGGGATGGGGGAGCGCCTCGGCGTGGTCGAGGCCCTGATGCGGGACGGCATCACGCCCGTGTCCGCGGAGGAGGGGATCTCCGTCCTTCACCGGGTGCTGGCCGACCCCTCCGCGGGCCCCGTCCTGGTCGTCAGCGGCCGTACCGGTGGACTGCCGACACTGGCCACGGAGGAGCGCGAACTGCCCCTCGGCCGCTTCGTGGAACGGGTCCTGGTGCACTACCCGGGAGTCGAACTGGTCACCGAGGCCGAACTGTCCTCGACCGACGACCCCTACCTGGACGACCACCTGCTCGACGGCGACATGCTCTTCCCCGCCGTAATCGGCATGGAGGCGATGACCCAGGTGGCCACCGCCGTCAGCGGGCACGAGGGCCCGCCCGTGATGGAGGGGGCGCGGTTCCTGCGGCCGGCGGCCGTCCGCCCCGGGGGCAGGACCACGCTGAGGGTGGCCGCCCTGGTGCGCGACGCCCACACGGTGGAGGTCGTCATCCGCAGTGAGGAGACCGGCTACGACGCCGACCACTTCCGCGCGCTCCTGCGCTGGCCGCGCCCGGAACCGGGAGACGGTGAGGCCCGGACGGGGGAGACGGCGGCTCCGCTGCCCGCGGTACCGATCGACCCCGCCGAAATGTACGGGGACGTGCTCTTCCAGGGCAAGAGGTTCCAGCGGCTGCTCTCCTACCGCAGGGTGAGCGCCCGGCACGTGGTCGCGGAACTGTCCACGGCCACGCAGGGCGACTGGTTCGGTTCGTTCCTGCCCCAGGAACGGCTCCTGGCCGACCCGGGTGTGCGCGACGCCGCCATGCACGTCCTCCAGGCGTGCGTGCCCGACGGCACCCTCCTGCCCGAGGGCGTGGACCGGATCCTCCTGGCGCGGCCGAAGGACCAGGAGTCCGAACGCGTTCTCCTGGAGGCCCGCGAACGGTTCCAGGAGGGGGACTCCTACGTCTACGACGTGGACGTGCGGGACCCCTCAGGACGTGTGGTCGAACGCTGGGAGGGCCTGCGGCTGCGCGCCGTGCGCAGGAGCGGCGGCCCCGGTCCGTGGGTGCCCTCCCTGCTCGGGTCCCACCTGGAGAGGGAGCTGGAGGGGGCGCTCGGCGGCACCAGGGCCGTGGTCGTCGATCCCGACCCCGACTTCCGTCCAGGAGGTGGGAGCGAGGAGCGCGGGGGCAGGACCGAACTGGCGGTCGGCCGTGCGCTGAACCGTCCTGTGCGGGTGCGCCGCAGGCCGGACGGCCGACCGGAGATCCCCGGAGCGCGGGTCTCCGCCTCCCACGGTGCCGGGGTCACCCTGGCCGTCGTGGGCCAGGGGCGCCTGGCCTGCGACGTGGAGACCGTCGTCGAACGCCCCGACCAGGACTGGGAAGGGCTGCTCGGCCGGGACTCCGCGTCGGTACGGGACCTGGTCGCCAAGGAGGCGGAGGAGTCGGTCCACGTCTCGGCGACCCGGGTGTGGAGCGCCCTGGAGTGCCTGCGCAAGACGGACGACACCGGACGGGCGCTGACGTTGGAGGCGGTCCTGGAGCACGGATGGGTGGTCCTGGCGTCCGGCGGCCTGCGCGTCGCCACCTGGGTGACCACCCTCAACGGCGAACCCGACCCGGTGGTCTTCGCCGTCCTGGCCGGAGAGGAGAGCTGATGTCCGACTACTACGAGATCCGCCACACCGTCGGCTTCGAGGAGACCAACCTGGTGGGCAACGTCTACTACGTCAACTACCTGCGGTGGCAGGGGCGCTGCCGGGAGATGTTCCTCAAGGAGCGGGCCCCCGGAGTCCTGGCCGATCTGCGTGACGACCTGAAGCTGTTCACGCTGCGGGTGGACTGCGAGTTCTTCGCGGAGATCACCGCCTTCGACGAGTTGTCCGTTCGGATGAGGCTGGGGGAGCTGACCCAGACCCAGGTGGGCTTCTCCTTCGACTACATGCGGTTGGCCCCGGAGGGGGAGACGCTGGTGGCCCGCGGATCCCAGCGGATCGCCTGTATGAGGGGACCGAACACGGCCACCGTTCCCACCCGCGTCCCCGAGGAGCTGCGCACGGCCCTCGCGCCGTACGCCTCGGCCGGGGCCGGAGCGGCGGTCGGCCGGGTGCCCGAGCGAGGGGCGGTGGCCTGACGTGGTGGACCTGCGCCGGGTGATGTCCACGTTCGCGACCGGGGTCACGGTGATCACGGTCGGCGGGGACACCCCCCACGGCATGACGGCCAACGCCTTCTGCTCGGTCTCCCTCGACCCCCCGCTGGTCCTGTGCTGTGTCTCGGGGACCGCACGGCTGCACAAGGCGGTCGTCTCGCAGGGGCACTTCGCGGTGTCGGTGCTGTGCGCCGAACAGGAGGACACGGCCCGGTACTTCGCGAGCCGCACCCGGCCGGAGGGCCTGGAGCAGTTCACCTGCGTGGAGTGGTTCCCCGGGCCGAGCACGAGGGCGCCCCTGATCGCAGAGGCCCTGGGATGGATGGAGTGCGAGGTGGCGGAGGAGGTCGAGGCGGGCGACCACTCGGTGTTCGTCGGCCGCGTTCTGCACACCGCTGTGGGGACCGACCGGTCGGCGCTGCTCTTCCACGGGGGCGCCTTCCAGGGGCTGGGGCGCGGGCTGCCGACCGGTGGCCTGAACGGTCGGGTGGGATCGCGATGAGTACCTCCGAGGCCGACCTCATGCCCGTGAGCGTGCCCCGGCCCGTGCGGCCGGGGCCACCCCCGGCGCGGACGATGGCGCAGTTGCGCGCCGAACGCGACGCCCTGCGCGGGCTGACGGAGGCGGGCGATCCGACCGGGGTCGAACGTCAGCACGCCCTCGGCAAACGTACGGCGCGGGAGCGGTTGGACCTGCTCCTGGACGAGGGGTCCTTCGTGGAGCTGGGGGTGTTCCGCCGTCGCCGCGACGAGGGATCCGCCACGGAGGGCAGACGGCCGCGCACCGACGGCGTCGTCACGGGTTCGGGGACCATCGGCGGGCGGCGTGTGTTCGTCTACGCCCAGGACTTCACGATCCTGGGCGGGTCCCTGGGCGCCGAGCACGCCAGGAAGATCCACCGGGTGATGGACCTGGCCCTGGACAACGGAGCGCCGCTCATCGGGCTCAACGACAGCGGCGGGGCCCGCATCCAGGAGGGCGTGGCCTCGCTGGACGGATACGGGGGGATCTTCCGCAGGCATGTGGCCGCCTCGGGGATCATCCCCCAGATCAGTGTGATCCTTGGCCCCTGCGCCGGCGGGGCGGCCTACTCGCCCGCCTTAGCGGACTTCACCTTCATGGTCCGCGGCACGGCCAGGATGTTCCTGACCGGACCGGACGTGATCGCCGCGGTGAGCGGTGAGCGGGTGGGACCCGAGGATCTGGGCGGCGCCGACGTCCACGGACTGCGCACCGGTGTGGCGGCCGTCGTCCACGACGACGAGGAGGAGTGCCTGGAGGACGTGCGCCACCTCGTCTCCCTCCTGCCCGACAACAACCTCTCCTCCCCGCCCGACGAACCCCGTCAGGGGGACCCGGAGGAGGACCGGCGGCCCCGCCTGGCCGAGATCGTCCCGGCCGAGCCGAACCGCCCCTACGACATGCGCGAGGTCGTCGCCGAGATCGTGGACGATGGCGACCTCTTCGAGATCCACGAGGGGTGGGCACCCAACGTGCTGTGCGCCCTGGCTCGGATGGACGGAGCCGTGGTCGGGGTCGTCGGCAACCAGCCGATGGTCCTGGCGGGGGTCCTCGACAGCGACGCCGCGCAGAAGGCCGCACGCTTCGTCCGCTTCTGCGACGCCTTCAACATCCCCCTCGTGACGCTGGTGGACGTCCCCGGCTTCCTGCCGGGAACCGACCAGGAGCACGCGGGGGTGATCAGGCACGGGGCGAAGCTGCTCTACGCCTACTGCGAGGCGACGGTGCCGCGCGTCCAGGTGATCGTGCGCAAGGCCTACGGGGGCGCCTACATCGTGATGGACTCGCGGTCCATCGGCACGGACCTGTCGCTGGCCTGGCCCGGTAACGAGATCGCGGTGATGGGGGCCGAGGGCGCGGTGAACGTGGTCCACCGCAGGGAATTGCGGGCGGCGGTCGACCCGGACGCGCTTCGGACGGAGCTGGTCGCCGACTACAAGGAGCGCCTGATGCACCCCTACCGGGCCCCGGAGGAGGGTTTCGTCGACGACGTGATCGACCCCGCCGACACCCGGGTGGCGGTGCTGCGGGGGCTCGCCGTGCTGAGGGACAAGAGAAGGGAGCAGCCCAGGCGCAAACACGGCAACGTGCCGCTCTAGGTGTCGGATAGGGACGGAAGGAACCCGGAGGACGCGGTGACCGACGTGCGCGCGGCCTCCGGGCTGTCACCGCATCCCACCATCAGGGAGACGAGTTGGTCCTCGAAACAGCGGTCGGCGTCGTAGGGCGGGATGAGGTAGGAGCCGAGGTGCAGGGCGGTGAGTCCGTGCATCGCGATCCAGAGCCGGTGCGCGACCAGCTCCGGATCGGCGGGGCCGAACCGCCCGGATCCGATGCAGCGGTCCACGCACGCGGTCACGTGACGGAGCGTGTACCGGCCGTGCTGACGGTCCTCCTCCGAGAGGCTGAAGCCGGCGATCGAGCAGCCGCCGAACATGACCGGGTACAGGTGCTGGTTCCTGGACGCGTTGTCGAGGAAGGACCGGCCCATGAGGGCCAGGTCGCGGACGGGGTCGTCAGTGGCGTGGACGCTGGAGAGGCTCTCCTCCAGGCGGGCGAAGCCCTCGCGAACCATCGCGTGCACCAGTCCGCCGATGCCCGAGAAGTGGGTGTAGACGGTCATGGTGGAGCTGCCGGACTCGCGGGCGATCCTTCGGGTGGACAAGGCCTGGGGGCCCTCCGCGGAGAGGAGCCGGGCGGCCGTGTCGATCAGGGAGGTACGTAGCCGCGGATCTGCTTTGCGTGGCTCATGGAACCAATATCGGACTTCGGGAGGCCTCCAGCTACTCGTGATCAGCTTTCCTCGTCCGTACCTGGATCACGTCGCCGTGCCGGATCAGGCGCGAGAGGCACCGACGAACCGGTCATCCCGGTGTGGGATGACCGCTCCGGGCCGCGGGTGGACCCGGCGGCCACCTTTCTTGCCCTCGATTTTATCTGACTGAGAAACCAATAGTCAAACCTCGATGGGGAAGGTTGATCTTTCCCGTTTTCCTGGTGGTCTAATCTTCCTTGCCCCATGCTAGGCGAGGTTTGCCGGGATGGCTTATGTCATTTCTGTGGGGGGTGTATCGCTATCCTGCGCGTCTCACGGATCGTGGGTGGGGCGTGACTTTGTGTGTCGGATTCTTTCTCTCGCGCGGTGTCCCGGTCGAGGATACTTTTGTGTGGATTCAGTGTGTGCGTCGCAATTTTGGAGATGAGGTGCGGCGGTCATGGTGTGACGATGGGTCGGTGCCTGTTTCGAAGGGTGAGGGTGTGGTGGCGATGCGGAAACGATGGCGTGTTCGCCTGATTCCTGGGGGAGTGCGGTCCGTGACTTCCCGCACCCTTGCAGTGAATGAGGTTTTCGTGTGTTCGCCGCCACTCCCTGTTCGCCTTTTCCGGAAGTCGGATTCCGGGTTCGGTGGTGCAGAGTATTGAGATCTGATACCGCCGTGCCCTCTGGCTTGTCCCGCCACGCTGTGAGGGCTTCTGGTTGCCGATGCCCGAAGGCTGACCTCGAGTTGGGAGATAGCAGTGGAGAGTTCTGTTCGTCAAGCTGTCGCATTCATTCGTAGCCGCTATTACGAGCCCATTACCCTCAACGAGGTCGCGGCTGAGGTGTTCGTCAGCCCCTACCACTTCTCCAGGATCTTCTCGCGTGCCGTCGGCCTCACCCCGGGCCGCTACCTGACGGCGGTTCGACTGTTCGCCGCCAAACGGATGCTGCTGACCACGGACCTGACCGTCTCCGACATCGTGTGCAGCGTCGGATACAACAGTGTCGGCACCTTCACCAGCAGGTTCACCCGTGCAGTCGGTATGTCTCCGACCCAGTACCGCTCCCCCGCCGTCGCCAGACTGACGGTCGCCGCCTCCGACGACTTCGCCCGTATGCCCGACCTCGGGGACATGATCGAGGCCAATCGCGGCCGGTCCCGGACGGAGGGGCCGACCAACACCCTGCGCGGCGCCCTGGAGATCCCCTCGCAGGTGTGCGGCGCGAACGCCGTGGTGGGGGTGTTCCGCGACGCGGCCCCCCAGGGGGCACCGGTGGCCTTCGAGGCCTTCACCGCCCACGGGCGGACCGAGTTCGAGGTGGCCGGTGTGCCGAACGGCTCCTACCGCGTCATCGCCGTGGCCATGCCCCACGAGACCGAAGCGGAGAGCGGCCGGGTCCTGACGGCCAACACCCGCAGACACGTCACGATCTCCTCCGGGCTCAACACCTACGTGTCCCTGTCGGCGCGGCCGGCCGAGGAGACGGCCACCCCCATGGCCGTGACGCTCGCCGACGTCTCGTCGGTCGGCGCCGACCCCCGGCGGGCCGGCGACCTCTGCCTCCAGCCGACGGTGGCCTGAGCCGTGGCCGGCCGGATCCCGCGCGCGGTGGCGCGCGCGCTGCTCGCACCTCCCCTGGCCGACGTCGGATTCGCTCGTCGGGGCTTCCCCGGTCGCGACTCGCCGGCGGCACGGAACCTGGAGCGGATTCCCGAAGCCGTGGTCTGCGGTTTCGAGTGGGGGATGGAGACACGACACCTCGGGGAGGCCGAACACCGCCTCGAGACGGTGGACGTCGCGCTGCGCGGGTTCGCCTACGAGGGGACGACCATGGCCTTCACCGTGCGCGACGCCCTCCCCGTCGGCGAGTCCGACCGCACCCGCGACCTCATGGACGGCCCGGCCAGACCGCACACCTTCCTCGCCTACATCGGGATCGGGTTCGCCATGGCCCGGCTCCCCCGGCGCCTGTGGCGAAGCGTCCTACCCGAACTGACGGACAACCCCTACCACCCAACCATGAGCTGGTTGGCCGTGGACGGTTACGGGTTCGACCTCGCCTACTTCGACACGCGGCGCTGGGTGGACCGCCAGGATACGCCCCACACGTATCCGTGGCTCGGCGCACCCGACTACTTCCCCCGGGCCTTCGACCAGGGGGTCGGGCGGGCGCTGTGGTTCATCCACGGCGCGCGGTGCGCGGCGGTCGCCGACGCCGTGCGCGCCTTTCCGGAACACCGCCGGTCCGACCTGTGGAGCGGGGTGGGACTCGCCGCCGCCTTCGCGGGCGGCGCCGAGTCCGGCCCGCTGACCGAACTGCTCGGCTCGGCCGGGCCGGACGCGCCCCACGTCGCGCAGGGGGCGGTGTTCGCGGCGAAGCGCGGGTGTACTCCGGATGCGTGCCCGACCACACCGCATCGTGGTCGTGCGCTCACCGGTCTGGGCACGGTCGCGGCGGCCGCGCTGGCCGACGACCACGCGGTGGAGCCGGGGGAGCGCGGCGGTGTGCCCGCCTACGAGGTATTGCGATCCGGAATTCGCGAACATTTCAGCTGACGTACCTCCGGGGCGTAGCAATCGCGAAGTAGCTCCGCACCAGCCGGTATCGGCAGCATGGAAAACGAAATCGACCGTGTCCGTCGCACGTGGCGGGAGGACGAAATGGCCAGTGTGATCGGTGTGCTCAGGCGCCGGATCATCACTCCGAAAACGATCGAGACCACGTTGGAGAAGCGTGGTTTCCACGACAAGGGTCCCGCTGGCCGTGACGTTCTGGAGACGGTGGGAAAATCGTTTCTGACCGGCCTCGGCGACGCTTTGGAGACGGGGGCGGCGGAACGGACCGATGAACGCCTGGCCTCGCTTCCGACCCGTTACAAGGGATTCGCCTACGAGGGCGCCGCGATGGGGCTCGCCCTGGTGGACGCGATGTCACTGGGGGGTGGGCGGACGCGGCGCTTCCTGGAGGGGCCGGGCGCACCCCACGTCTACATGGCCTACGTCGCATCGGGTGGGCCATGGCCCGCCTGCCCCGGCCGCTGTGGCCCGGCACCGGACACCTCGACCCCGTGCTCCGGTGGCTGGTCCACGACGGCTACGGCTTCCACCAGGCCTACTTCCACACCGGCACGCACGTCCACCGCCGCGTGCGGGACGGGCGCGCGGCGCGGTACACCGGGGACGGCCCCTACGCCCTCCGAGCCGCCGACCAGGGGATGGGCCGGGCACTGTGGTTCGTCGGGGGGACGGACCCCGACCGGGTCGCGGCCCTGATCGAGTCCTTCCCCGAAGGACGCCGGGCCGACCTCTACGCCGGAGTGGGGCTGGCCGCCACCTACGCGGGCGGCGCCGACACCGACGAACTGCGCCGGCTCCGCGACCGCGCGGGCCGCCACGGGCCCCACCTCGCCCAGGGCAGCGCCTTCGGCGCCGAGGCCAGGATCCGCGCGGGGCTCCTCGTCCCCCACACGGAGACCGCCACCGGGGTGCTGTGCGGCACGGACGCCGAGACGGCCGCCCGCGCCTCCCGCGACCTGCGCCCCGAAACCCTGGGGGCCGAGGACCCCGAACGTCCGTGGTACGAGGTGTGGCGCGCCCGGCTGGCCGACGAGTTCGCGCGCCGCGAGGGCGGGGGTGCGTACTCGTGACCGCGACGGACCGGCGACACCCCCCGCGCACCCCGCTCCGGGCGCGCCCGGCATGCTGCGCGACCTGCTCACCGACCGGCTGGCCATGATGTCCACCGCGGTCGAACGACACGGGGACGCCGTGCGCATGGCGGCCGGTCCCAAGACCCTCTACCTTTTCAACCACCCCGACCACGCCAAACACGTGTTGGCCGAGAACTGGGACAACTACCGCAAGGGCATCGGGCAGAGCCACGCCAGGCGGGCCCTCGGCGACGGGCTGCTCACCAGCGAGGGCGAGCGGTGGCGCGCCCAGCGCCGGACCATCCGTCCGGTGTTCCAGCAGCGCAGGATCGCCGGCCGGGCCGACGCGGTGGCCAAGGAGGCCGTCGCGCTGGCGGACCGGTTGCGGGCCAGGGCCGGGCGCGGGCCCGTGGACATGGTGGAGGAGACGACCGCCCTGACCCTGGGCGTCCTGGGCCTAACCCTCCTGGACACCGACCTGCACGGCTTCGACACCATCGGCTCGGCGTTCGCGGCGGTCCAGGACCAGGCCATGCTCGACATGATCACGATGAACGCGCTGCCGGTGTGGCTGCCGACGCGCACGCAGACCAGGTTCCGCCGGGCCCGGGCGGAACTCGCGCGGATCGTCGACCGGCTCGTCCAGGGGCGCACCGCCGCGGACGACGCGGACGACGCGCTCTCGCGGGTGCTGGCCGACGCCTCCGTGGAGCCGGACCCGCGGGTGCGTTCCCAACGGGTGCGCGACGAGCTGGTCACCCTCCTCCTGGCCGGTCACGAGACCACGGCCAGCACGCTGAGCTGGGCGCTCTACCTCGTGGACCGCAACCCGGGGACCGCCGAACGGCTCAGGGACGAGGCCAGGAGCGTACTCGGTGACCGGGCGCCGACCCACGAGGACCTGCCCAGGCTGACCTACACCTCGATGGTGGTCCAGGAGACCATGCGGCTGTACCCCGCGGTGTGGGTCCTGCCGCGCGTGGCGCTGGACGACGACGAGGTGGGCGGATACCACGTTCCCGCCGGGTCCGACGTCCTGATCTGCCCCTACACCCTGCACCGGCGCCCCGACGCGTGGCCGGACCCCGACCGCTTCGACCCTGAACGGTTCGCTCCGGGCCGCCGCGACGAGCGCCACCGCTACTCCTACATCCCCTTCGGGGCCGGACCGAGAGTCTGCGTGGGCAGCAACCTCGGGATGCTGGAGGCCGTCTTCGTGCTCGCGGTCATCGCGCGCGACCTGCGTCTCACCCTTCCGCCGGGCCGCCGGGTGGTACCCGAGGCCATGCTCTCGCTGCGTGTGCGCGGCGGTTTGCGGATGAACGTCCACACGCTCTAGGACGCCGACCCACGGCGCGCCCGGCCCCACCCACGACGACAGGAGACGACCATGACGGGCACCCCCGACGCGGACAGCGTCGAGACACGAACGCTGGAGGCGTTCGCCGACACCATCCTGCCCGGTGCGAAACGCGGTCCGGACGACGTGACCGTCGCAGGGCGCTCGCACGACGCCGGAGCGGTCGAGGCGGGTGCGCTGGAGTTGCTGCGGACCCCGGCCACGGGGCTGACCTCCGGGCTGGTCGGCCTCGTCGACCTCCTCAACGAGCACGCCGAACGCCACGAACGCGAGCACGGACTGGACCCGGGCTGCGACGACCAGCCCCCCTTCGTCCGGCTTCCCTTCGAACACCGCACCGCCCTCGTCCGCGCGCTCACCTCGCCCGGCCACCCGGAGAAGGAGTTCTGGGTGATGCTCGCGCTCTTTTGCAACATGGCCTACGACAGCGCCGCCCACACCAGCACCCCCGACGCCATCGCGGCCGGGCACCCCGGACTGACGGCCATGGGTTTCGCCGCTCCGGACGCGGACGGACTGCTGCGGTTCAAGGAGTACTCCTACGGCAGGCCCCTGGCCCGCCTCCACCCGGACACCACGCCCTCGGGGAGCCCCGCATGACCACCACGGAGAAGACCGACGTCCTCGTCGTCGGCAGCGGCTTCGGCGGCGCCATCACCGCCTACCACCTCGCGGCGGGGGGAGCGCGGGTCACCGTCCTCGAACGCGGCCCCTGGCTGGCGACCGAGGAGCTCCAACACGACTTCCTCCTCGGCTCCTCCTACACACGCGCCTTCGACTTCACCGTCGGGGACGGGATGAGCGTGCTCGGCGGCAACTGCGTGGGCGGGGGGAGCATGGTGTACTTCGCCGCGCTGCCCCGGGCACCGCGGTTCGTCTTCGAACGCCGGGGCTCCGTCGGGCGCCGCATGTGGCCCGCCTCGATCACCCGCGCCGCCCTCGACCCCTGGTACGACCGGGTCGCCGAGGCGCTGGGCGTGCGGACCCAGGACTGGTCCGACGTCAGCTACGCGGGCGGACTCTGGGGCGCGGCCTGCGACCACTCCGGGCGCACGGCCAACCCGGTGCCCGTCGCCATCGACAAGGACGCCTGCGTCAACTGCAACTGGATGATGGCGGGCTGCCGGTTCGAGGCCAAGAAGTCCCTGATATTCAACTACCTGCCCGCCGCCCTCGCCCACGGGGCGCGGATCCGCCCCCTGCACGAGGTACAGCGGATCGACCGCCTCGACGACGGCGGGTACCGGGTGCACTACAACGTCATCGACGACAGCGACTACCGGATCGTCGACGGCTCGGGCGCCATCGACGCCAAGATCGTGATCCTCGCGGCCGGAGCCGGGGCCACCCCCGTCATCCTCAAACGCTCCGAGGAGCGCCTGGGCGCCATGCCGCACGCGGTGGGACGGTACTTCTCCGGCAATGGGGAACGCCTCAACACCGCCGTCATCAACGAGGACCGGGTCTGCGACGTCCTGGGGCTGGCCCGCGACGACGAACGCGCCTACGAGGCGTTCCAGATCGGCAAGGGCCCGTGCGTGGCCAACTGGGACCGGCTGGACGCGTCGCTACCGGAGTACTCCCGGTACTCGCTCGAACAGCTCTACTTCCCCCCGGCCCTGGGCACCATCCTCGCCCAGGTCCCCGGAGCCCCGGCGCCGTCGTGGTTCGGCGCGGACAAGAAGGAGATGCTGCGCCGCTGGAAGTCGTGGCTGATCGTCTTCACCATGAGCGAGGACGACAACGAGGGCGTCTTCGGCGCGCCGCCCCCCACGGGCAACGCCGTGCGCCTGTCCCAGCAGATGCTGGGCCGCGGTCCGCTCACCTACCGGCCCACCCTCAACACCCAGCGCGGCTGGGACGCCTCGGACGCCGAGGTCAAGGAGATCCTGGAGAAGGACGGGATCGCCAGCGTCGCCCCGTGGACCAACGACCTCGTGGGGGCCTACACCGTGCACCCGCTCGCCTCGTGCCGCATCGGCGACGACCCGCACACCTCGGCCCTGGACGACCGCCACGAACTGCGGGGCCACCCCGGGATCTTCGTCACCGACGGCTCCTCCGTGCCGGGAGCCCTCACCGTCAACCCCGCGATGACCATCGCGGCCCTCGCCGAGCGCTCCGTTCCGGGCATCGTCGAGGCCGTCCGAGCACGCGGAGTCGACGTCACCTACGGCGCCCCCGCCCCCGACGGCGCCACGTCGGGGAGCGGGGACGTCCACCACCTGGTCGGTCGCCCGTACGCCTAGGGCGCGTCCGCCCACACCCGACCGCCGACGATCCGAGAAGGGGAGGA
Organism: Nocardiopsis sp. CNR-923; assembly: GCF_001942255.1. GTDB lineage: Bacteria > Actinomycetota > Actinomycetes > Streptosporangiales > Streptosporangiaceae > Nocardiopsis. The sequence goes on along the minus strand of NZ_MKKC01000085.1, from coordinate 32,022 downwards.
GGACCGTGCTCCGTACGATCCTGCGGGCGGCCGTGCGCCGGTCGCTGAACGAGGTGCGCCACATCCGCCCGGACCCGCCGGGCCGTGCGCGTGGTGAGGTCGCCGACCTCTACGGGCGGGTGGAACGTGACTTCGGGGTACTCACCCCGCCCGTGGCCATGCTCTCGCCCGCGCCCGAGTGCGCCGCGGCGACCTGGACGGCGTTGCGCGAGTCCCTCCTCGTCCCGGGGCGCACCGGGCGTGCCGAACGGGAGGCCCTCGCCACCGACGTGTCGCGCCGCAACGCCTGCCCCTACTGCGTGGAGGTGCACGGAGCCACCCTCGGTTCGCTCGGCGAGGGCGCGGCACCAGCCGGGACGTCCCCGAGACCGCCCGGGTCGTCCCCGCCCGCCGAGCGCGCCGAACTGGGCGCGGTCGAGCTGACCTTCCAGTACATCAACCGCATGGTCAACGTCTTCTTGCCGGACTCGCCCCTGCCCGACCTCGCGCCCGGGCCCGTGCGGGGGCCACTGCGCCGGGCCACCGGAGCGGTGATCGCCTCCGGGCACAGGCGGCCCCTCGCCCCCGACACCGCGTTGGAACTGCTGCCCGAGCGCGCGCGCCTCGCCCCCGCCCCCGACGACCTGCGCTGGGCCTGCGGGAACCCCCGGATCCTGCGCGTCCTGACCGGGGTCTGCGCCGCGGTCGACGCGGCCGGGGCCCGCACGCTCCCGGACACCGTGCGTGCCCTGACCACCCGCCACATCAGCGAACACGGGACCGAGCCCGCCGGGATCAGCCGAGCCTGGTCGGCAAAGCCCCTTGCCGCGCTGCCCGAGGCACACCGGCCCCTGGGGCGCCTGGCCCTGCTCACCGCACGCGCCTCGTTCCAGGTCGGCGACGACACCGTGGCCGAGTGCCGAAGGGCCGGAGCCGATGACGCCGACCTGGTCAGGGCCGTCTCCTGGGCGGCGATGACCGCCGCCCGCCACGCCACCGCCCGCGACCTCGCATCCGCACCCCACACCGCACCGAACCAAGGGAGACAGACGTGAACAACCTGCCCAACGTCATCACGGAACTGCCCGCCGTGATCGACGACCTGACCGCGGAGGCGGCCCGGATCGACGACCTCGTGGCCGACCTGGGGCCCGACGGCTGGGCACGGGAGACCCCGGCGGCGGGGTGGACCGTCGCCCACCAGGTCGCCCACCTGAGCTTCGTCTTCGCGCTCGCCGGGACCGCGGCCTCCGACGCCGAGGCGTTCGCGGCGATGACGGCCGAGGCGAGCCGGGACTCGACGGAGCGGTCAACGCCGTCCTGAAGACCTATCCGCTCGACGACCCCGAGCGCCTGCTCGCCCGCTGGCGGAAGGAACGCGACTTCGCGATCAAGGCGCTCGCGGCGGCCCCGGCCGATCAGCCGGTACCCTGGCTCGTGCGTCCGATCCCGCCGGGCGTCCTCGCCTGCGCGGGCATGATGGAGCTCTACGCCCACGGCCAGGACATCGCCGACGCGCTGGGCGTCACCCCCGAGCGCACCGACCGGATCGGCAACGTCGTGGGGTTCGCCGTGCTGACCTGGGAGTTCGGCTATCAGTCCCGTGGGCTCACCCCGCCGGACACCGAGTTCCGATTCGAACTGACCTCGCCCTCCGGCGCCAAGTGGAACTTCGGCCCGGCCGAGGCCGAACAGCGGATCACGGGCGACGCCGCCGACTTGTGCCTGTTGGTCACGCGCCGACGCCACCGCGACGACCTCTCCGTGACGGCGGAGGGGCCCGACGCCGACCGCTGGCTCGACATCGCCCAGGCCTACCGAGGCCCGGCCGGTCCGGGGCGCCGCCCCGGCCAGTTCGCCTAGTGTCCTGCGTCTGAAATCCCTAGGCTAAGTTGCTAGCCTGTTGTCATGTCGCCGGGTCCTCGTGCTGTTGAAGTCGCCCTGTCCCCTGAAGAACGCGCGGAGTTGTCCCGTTGGGCAAGCGGAGCGGTGGCGCCCCGGTTCGCGGAACGAGCGCGCATCGTGCTGGCGTGTGCGGACGGGGCGCGAACGCGCGTGTGGCCACGCAGGTCGGCGTCACGGTAGCCACGGTGAGAAAGTGGCGCGGGAAGTTCGCTGTCGAGCGCCTGGCCGGGCTGGCCGATGCCGCCCGCATCGGTCGGCCCAAGGCCGACCTGGTCCTGAGCGAGGCCGAACGGGGCCAACTGGAGCGCTGGGCCAGGCGGCCCAAGACCGCGCAGTACCTGGCGTTGCGCTCCAAGATCGTGCTGCGCTGCGCCCAGGGCGGGACCAACAAGCAGGCCGCGGCCGACCTGGGGGTGGACGCATCGACCGTGGACCGTTGGCGGGCCCGATTCGTCGCCAAACGCCTGGACGGCCTGCAGGACGAACCCCGCCCCGGTCGGCCGCCCTCCATACTGCTCGACCAGGTCGAGGACGTGGTGATCGCGACCCTGGAGTCCACACCGGGCCAGGACACGCACTGGTCGCGGGCGGCGATGGCCGAGCGCACCGGGCTGTCGAAGTCGACCATCGGGCGGATCTGGAAACGCTTCGACCTCAAACCGCACCTGCAGGATTCCTTCAAGCTCTCCACCGACCCGCAGTTCGTCGCCAGGGTTGTCGATGTCGTGGGCCTGTACCACAACCCGCCCGAGCGGGCGGTGGTGCTGTGCGTGGACGAGAAGTCCCAGATCCAGGCGCTGGACCGCTCACAGCCGGTGTTGCCGATGATGCCGGGCATGCCGGAGCGGCGCACCCATGACTACCTGCGGCACGGCATCACCAGCCTGTTCGCCGCCTTCAACATCGCCGATGGCACGGTCATCAGTGCCCTGCACCGCCGCCACCGGGCCATCGAGTTCAAGAAGTTCCTGGTCACGATCGACAAGGCGGTGCCCGCTGACCTGGACGTCCACCTGGTGTGCGACAACTACGCCACGCACAACACCGCCGAGATCAAGACGTGGCTGGGCAGGCACCCCCGCTTCCACGTTCACTTCACCCCCACGGGTTCCTCCTGGCTCAACCAGGTCGAGCGGTGGTTCGGCCTGTTGACCGACAAGCTCCTCCGCCGGGGCGTGCACACGTCCGTGCGGGCCCTGGAGAGGGACATCACCGCGTGGATCGACACCTGGAACGAGAGCCCACTTCCCTTCACGTGGGCCAAGACCGCCGAGGAGATCCTCAGCTCCCTGGCCGACTACCTCGCCAAGATCGGAACGGAACGCCAAGAATCCGAGTAAAAACACCCTGCCGTATTTCGGACGCAGGACACTAGGCAGTGCTTTTTGGGGCCTCCGCTCCGCTTCGGCCCGTGTTCGGCCGCCCGAAAGACAGGGATTCTTCATCCTCGGCCGCGCCTATCGCTCGTTCCTCGCTACGCGGCTTGCCTCGCCCGCCCGTCACCCTCCACCACCCTCAACGGACGCCTGCGGCGCAGACCTATCCATAAGAACCCTGTCGGCGCCCGAACGACACCCCCTTGAGTGTCCGTTCCGAGAACAGGCCCCAGGCGGCACCTATTGGGGCCTGCCGCTCCGCTTCGGCCGCCACCGCCCTCACCCGCCGCCCGGGGCCGACGGACCGTCGGCCCCGGGCGGCGTGGTCTCAGGCGGGCGGTGCGGCGGCCTGGGACGCAGTGCGCTCTTGTCAATCTTGCCCAGCGCCGTCACCGGGAGGGAGCCCACGGCGAGGAGGCGTTCGGGGAGTTTGAAGGCCGCGGCCCCGGCCGCGGACATCGCCTGGCGCACGTCCTCCAGCACCACCCGGTGGCCGGGGGAGGGCACGACGAACAGACAGATCCGCTCACCGAGCTCGTCGTCGGGGAAGGCCACCGCGGCCGCCCGCTGGACGCCCGCCGTGCGCAGGGCCAGGTCCTCCACCTCCTCCGCGCTGACCTTCTCGCCGCCGCGGTTGATGACGTCCTTCTCCCTACCGACGACGACCAGGTTTCCGTCGGGGCACAGGCGCACGATGTCGCCGGTCCGGTACCACCCGTCCCCGGTGAAGTGCCGCGCGTCGAGCTCCGGTGACCGGTAGTAGCCCCGGACGGTGTAGGGGCCCCGGGTGAGCAGTGCTCCCGGCACCCCCGTCTCCACGGGCTTTCCCCGCGGGTCGACGACCATGGTCTCGTCGTCGGGGCAGATGGGCCTGCCCTGGGTGTGGTGCACGACGTCGTCCGGGTCGTCGAGGCGGGTGAGGCAGAGCAGCCCCTCCGACATGCCGAACACCTGCTGGAGCGCGCAGCCGAGCTCGGGGCGGATTCGGCGGGCCGTGGCCGGGGCCAGACGGGAGGCGCCGACCTGGAGTAGCCGCAGCGAGTCCAGGCCGGCCGCAGGGCCGGACTCCCGGTACTCCAGCCAACGGGAGACGATCGCCGGAACCGCGGAGGTCGCCGTGACCCGCTCCCGTTCGATCAGTGTGAACACCGTCTCGGGGGTCGGCGACGGCGCGACCACCACCCGGCCGCCCGCCGCCAGGGCGCCCAGAACGCCCGGTCCGGTGTTGGGGAAACCGTGGGCGAGCGGAAGGACCGCGAGATAGGCCGTGTCCGGGCCGAACCCGCACAAGCTCCCCGCTCTCATGATCATGTAGGACAGGTCGTCGTGCGTGCGGGCGACGACCTTGGGCAGCCCGGTGGTCCCGCCCGAGAGTTTGAGCACCGCCACCGACCCCGGGTCCGGCGCGAACGGTCCATCGACGCGGAGGCCCGTTCGGGGTCCGGCGCGGGCGCGCACAGCTCCGCCAGGTCCAGGCCGCCGGAGAGCGGTGCCGAGGCACCGCCCACCACGACGTGTTCCACCCCCTCCACGGACCGGGCCGCCTCGTGCGCCGCGCCCTGGTGGTCGAAGCCGCGGAAAACGTCCGGCACGACGATCATCCTCGGCCCGGTGTGCGCGACCACCTCCGTGAGCTCGCGCAGCCGGTACTGGGGCAGGACCCATACCGGAGGCGCGCCGAGCCGCAGGCAGGCCACCGTCATGACGACGTGCTCCCACCGGTTCGGCAACTGGACGACGACCCGGTCCGCGGCGCGGACCCCCAGGTCGCGCATCCGCAGCGCGGCCCCGTCCGCGCGTGCCATCAGCTCGCGGAAGGTCATGCGCACGTCGCCGTCGACCAGGCACACGGCGTCGGGCCTGGCGCGCGCGGCCTCCGCGATCCGGGAGCCGAGCGGCCGCCCCTCCCAGTACCCCCTGGCCCTGTAGACCCCCGCCGCCTCCGTCGGCCACGGCACGAAGCCGTCCACGGGCGGAACCACTCTTGGGTTGGGCATGTCGTCTCCCGGTGTCCTGAGGGTTCGGTGCCCGGACGCCGCTCACCGGCGGGTCCCCGGGCGCGCTTCCCCGGCAGCCTAGGAAGGCCGACGTCCCACGATCCTCTCGATCATTGCTCGATCACCGCTTTCGGACAGCCCCTGTCCGTACAGCGCACGTGACAAGTAGTCATTTCGATTCTGGGTGCCCGAATCTGACTGCGAGGGGGACGCACGGCCGCCGCGGCGGCCCGTCCGCTCGGCGATTTGAATGGGAGCGAGGAGCCGATGCAAACAGCAGCAGCTGACGAGGCGGTCGCCATTGTCGGAATGGCGTGCAGATTCGCCCCCGACCTTCTCTCCGCGGAGGACTTCTGGCGCTTCCTCGTTGAGGGCGACAGCACCGTCTCGGACATGCCCGACAAACGGTGGAAGGCCTACGCGTCGAGTCACCCGAAGGCGACCACCGCCCTGCGCGAGACCGTTCTGAAGGGGTCCTTCCTCGACGACATCGAGGGCTTCGACGCGGACTTCTTCGGCATCTCGCCCAGGGAGGCCGACTTCCTCGACCCGCAACAGAGGTTCATGCTCGAACTCACTTGGGAGGCGCTGGCCGACGCGGGTATCCCCCCGCTGTCCCTGCGCGGCGGTCAGACGGGCGTGTACGCGGCCGCGAACTCCAACGACTACGGCCGCAGGCTGCTGGAGGACATCCCGCTCACGGGTGCCTACGCGGTCAACGGCACCACGTTCTACGGCATCGCGAACCGGGTCTCCTACTTCCTCGACCTGCGCGGGCCGAGCATGGCCGTGGACACCGCCTGCGCCGGTTCCCTGACCGCGCTGCACCTGGCGCGCGGGGGCCTGCTGTCGGGGGAGATCCCCCTGGCGGTCGTCGGCGGTCTCAACATCATGTCGACCCCGGCGCTCAACGTCGCCCTCAACGGCGCCGGAGCGATGTCCCCGGACGGCAGGAGCAAGGCCTTCGACCGCGACGCCGACGGCTATGGCCGCGGTGAGGGGGCGGGTGTGGTGGTGCTCAAGCGCCTCTCCGACGCCCGGCGCGACGGCAACCCCGTCCTGGCGGTCGTGCGCGGCAGCGGGGTCTTCCAGGACGGCCGCTCCGACGGGATGATGGCCCCCAACGGGAGCGCCCAGGAACACATGCTCCGCGAGGTCTACGAACGGGCGGGCATCGCGCCCGCCACGGTCGACTACGTGGAGGCGCACGGGACCGGAACGCCCTCCGGCGACGGTGAGGAGCTCACGGCGCTCGCCCGGGTCCTCGGTACGGGCCGCCCGGACGACAGGCCGTGCCTGATCGGCTCGGTCAAGCCCAACATCGGCCACATCGAGGGCGGCTCGGGGGTCGCCGGCGTGATCAAGACCGTGCTCGCCATGCGGCACGGCCGAATCCCCCGGAGCCTGCACGGTGCGCCCCACGACGGGATCGACTGGGACGGGAGCGGCCTGCGGCTGGTCGACGAGGTCGTGCCGTGGCCGTCCACCGGGAGCGCGCGACCGCGTAGGGCGGGTGTGTCCAGTTACGGCGTCGGTGGCACGATCTCGCACGTCCTCCTGGAACAGGACGTCGACGCCGGCTCCGGGGCGGCGCGGAGCGCGGACCGTCCGGCTCCCGGGAGGGCGACAGTCTTCCCCCTCTCCGCTGCCTCGGCGGCAGGGCTGCGCGGTCTGGCCGCGAAGGTCGCCGACTGGGTGGAGGAGCACCCCGACGCCTCCCTGGCCTCGGTCGGCCACACGCTGGCCCTGCGCCGTTCGCACCTGGCCCAGCGCGGCGCCGTCGCCGCAGACTCCCCCGAAGCGCTGGTGGAGGGCCTGCGCGATCTCGCGGAGGAACGAACCGGCCAGAGCGCGGTGTCGGACCGGGCCGCGGCCGACGACAGCGGCGTCACCTGGGTCTTCTCCGGACACGGCGCCCAGTGGACCGGTATGGGCAGGCGGCTCCTGACCGAGGAGCCGGTGTTCGCCCGTGCCGTCGACGCGCTGGCGGAGCCGTTCCGGGAGGTACTCGGCTGGACACCCCGCGAGGTGCTGACGGACGGGCGCACGTGGTCCGCGTCGCACGTCCAGGCGCTGACCTTCGCCGTCCAGGCCGGTCTCATCGAGGTGTGGCGCGACCGGGGGCTCACCCCGAGCGCGGTCATCGGGCACTCGGTCGGCGAGATCGCGGCTTGTGTGGCCGCGGGCGTGCTCGACCGCGACGACGCGGCCAGGTTCGCCTGTCGGCGGGCCTCGGCGCTCACCCGGCTGGAGGGCCGCGGGGCCATGGCCATGGTGGGCCTGGCGTTCGAGGAGGCCCGGACGCGGCTGGAGGGCGTCGTCGGCGTGGAGGCCGCGATCTCCGCGGCTCCGGAGTCGACCGTCGTCTCCGGGGGTGCGGCCGAGGTGGAACGGGTCACCGCCGCCTGGCGGGAGGAGGGGATCTGGGTCCGGGAGGTGGACTCCGACATCGCCTTCCACAGCGCCCAGACCGAGGAGGTGGTCGCCGAGGTCGAGGTGGCCGCGCGCCAGCTCACGCCCCGGCCCGCCTCCGTCCCCCTCTACAGCACCGCCATGGCCGACCCGCGCTCCGACGCGTCCCGGGACGGCGCCTACTGGGCGGCCAACCTGCGGCGCCCGGTCCGCTTCTCCGAGGCGGTGGCGGCCGCGCTGGAGGACGGCCACCGTCTGTTCCTCGAGCTCTCCTCGCACCCGGTCGTGGCCCACTCGATCAGGGAGGTCGTGCTCAAGCTCGGGATCGAGGACGCCGTCGTCGTCGGTAGCCTGCGCCGGGACACCGACGACCGGGCGGAACTGCTGACCAACCTCGCGCGGTTGTACTGCGCGGGCGCCGGGATCGACTGGTCGCGGGATCACGCGCCGGGGAGGCGCTGCCCGTGCCCGCGGCGGCGTGGCAGCACCGTCCGTTCTGGATCTTCCCCGAGGACCGCGCCGACGGTGGCACCGGCGGCGGCCACGACCCCCTCAGCCACAGTCTCCTCGGTGGACGGATGACCGTCAGCGGGTCGCCGACCCGCCGCGTCTGGCAGACCCGCCTGGACATGGACAGCCGCCCCTACCCCCAGAGCCACGGCCTGGTGGGGGTGGAGGTCACCCCGGCGGCATCCATCATCAACACCTTCGTGGCGGCCGCGGGTGAGGAGGGGACCTCGGCGCTCAGCGACATCGTCCTTCGCACGCCCCTGGCCGTCGACCCGCCCCGGGTGGTGCAGGTGGTCCGGGAGGGCCGGTCCCTCTCCCTCTCCACACGCGTCGCCGACACGACCGCCGACGACGAGGGAGATGCGTGGATCACGCACACCATGGCGGTCTCCGTGCCCGACGCCCGGCTCCCCGGGGGGACGATGGACGTGGACCCGCTCCGGTCCCGTCTGCCGGAGGGTCCCCTGGACCGCGCCGACCAGATGTTCGGCCGGATGGGTGTCGAGGGCTACGCCTTCCCCTGGGAGATGAGGGAACTGCGGTTCGACGCCGATGAGCAGTTCGCCCTCCTGGAGATGGAGCCCGCTCCCGCCACCCGGGCGAGCAGCTGGGCGCACGTCATCGACGGCGCCCTGACCGTCAGTGCGATGGTCGTGTCACCCGGGGACGCGTCCGTGCTGTGGATGTCGCGCTCGATCGACGAGGTCCGCTGGCGGGGCGAGCCCCCGGCCCGTATCCACGTGCACAGCACGCGCTCGCCGCGCTCACCACACGACACGGTCGACGTGCGCGTCGCCGACGAACACGGTGAGATCGTCTGCGAGGTCGCCGGGCTCCGCTTCGCCGCCGTCGACCACCTCGGCTCCACGGCCACTCCGAGGGACCTGGTGTACGAGGTGGTGTGGCGGCCCCTGGAGGAGGCCCTGACCGGCCAGACGGGACAGGAGGCCCTGGACCAGGTGGTCCTGGTCGGCGTGCCCGAACTGACCGCGCCCCTGGAGGAGGGGCTCACGGCGGCCGGGGTGCCGTGCGTCCGCGTGGCCGGGGCGGACGAGCTGGGAGCGGACACACTCACCAGGCCCGGAGCGGTCGTGGTGCTTCCCCCGCCGCCCCGGGAGGACGAGGCCCTGGAGGAGACCACTGAGCGGACGGTCATGACGCTGGTCCGCGCTGTGCAGCGGGTGGCGCGACTCCAGGCGGACACCTCGCGTCCGATCGCGACGCAGCGGGTGTGGTGCCTGACCAGGGGGGTGCGCTCCGCGCACGCGGAGGAGTCCCTCGCCCAGGGGCCGCTGTGGGGTCTGGCCCGCGTCGTCGCCGGGGAGCACCCCGACCTCTGGGGCGGGGTGGTCGACGTTCCGGAGCTGAACGGGAACATCGCCAAGCGGCTCCCCGGTGTGCTGCGCGACGTCTCCGGCGGGCTGGAGGACGTGGTCTCCCTCACTGAGGAGGGCGCCCACGCGGCACGGCTGTCCAGGATCGAGCGCAGCGCGGACCGGTCTCCGCTGCGCTGCTCGCCCGCGGGAACGGTGCTGGTCACCGGAGGCCTCGGCGCACTCGGACTGGAGACCGCCCGATGGTTGGTCGAACGGGGCGCGCGCCGGCTCCTCCTGGTCGGACGGCAGGCCCTGCCGGCCCGTGCGGAGTGGGCGTCGGTGAGCGACCCCGAGACTCGACGCAGGATCGACGGGGTGCTCGCGCTGGAGGCCCTGGGCGTGACGGTCAAGTTCCTCGGCCTCGACATCACCGACCACGCCGCCGTCGCCGCCGCCCTGGATCCCGACGTTTTGGACATGCCGCCGGTGACCGGTGTGGTGCACGCGGCGGGCGTGGTCAACGACGCGCTGGTGCACAACGTCGAGCCCGACGGGCTGCGTGAGGTGCTCGCGCCGAAGGTCGGGGGAGCGCTGGTGCTCCACCGCCTCTTCCCGCCCGGGAGCCTCGACTTCTTCGTCATGTTCTCCTCGTGCGGCCAGTTCGCCCGCCTGTCCGGGCAGGCGGCCTACGCCTCCGCCAACTCCTTCCTCGACGCCCTGGCGGCGCACCGCAACTCCGGCGGCGGCAAGGAGACGGTCAGCCTGGGGTGGACGGCCTGGCGCGGCGTGGGTCTGTCCTCGGACATCGGGACCGTGATGCTGGAGGCCAACTCGCGCGGACTGGAGGCGGTCTCGACCGCAGAGGCCTTGCGGGCGTGGGACTTCGGCACGCGCTTCCAGTCCGGCTACCAGGCCGTGCTGCGCGCGCTCCCCGCACCCTCGGGCGCGCTCCGGCCGCCGATGCTGCGCGACCTGGAGATCGCGGCCGAGGCGGCGGACTCCTCCGGCGAGTGGCTCGCGCACATCGCCGACCTGTCCGAGGAGGAGGCGCGCGAGCGCGTCTTCGCCGACGTGTGCGAGCAGGTGGCGGCCGAGCTCAACCTCGACCCCTCCGAGATCGAGCCGCGGCGCCCGCTGGTCGAGATGGGCGTCGACTCCGTCATGACCGTCGCCCTGCGCGTCCGCGTGCGCGCCAGGTACGGGACGGACCTGCCCCCGACCATCCTGTGGGCCAAACCGTCGGTGGAGGCCCTGGCCGACCACCTGTCCGGCGTCCTGCACCAGGGAGCCGAGGGCGGCGGGGAACCGGAGACCGACGGCTCCGCTCCCTCGGAGCCGGTCGGGGAACCGGCGTGACCATCGGCGGGGTCCCGTCCGCGTCCAGTATCGGCCTGCGCGGCGTGCTCAGCACGCGGGAGGACGATCTGGACGCGGCGGCCCGGGACTTCGGCAACATGGTCAGCCGCCGTCCGCTCGCCGTCCTGTACCCGGCCGACGCGGCCGACGTCGCCGCGGTGGCCCGGTTCGGGCGGAGCACGGGCACGACCGTCGTCGCGCGCGGCACGGGGCACTCGGTCGACGGCCAGGCCCAGGCCGAGAACGGGATCGTGGTCGACCTGAGGCCACTGTCCCGCGTCCGGGACCCCGCCGCCGACCGGGTCTCGGTGGACGCCGGGGCCCGCTGGAGCGACGTGGTGCGGACCACGCTGCGGCGGGGCCTGGTCCCGCCGGTCCTGCCGGACCTGCTCGACCTGTCCGTCGGGGGAACCCTGTCGGTGGGAGGGTTCGGCGGCGCGAGCCACCGGTACGGCTACGTCGCCGACAACGTCGCTGAGCTCGAGGTCGTCACCCCGGACGGGCGCGTGGTCGTCTGCTCGCCCGACCGGGCCCCCGACCTCTTCGACGCCGTGCGCGGGACCCAGGGAAGGTACGGCACCGTCACGCGTGCCACGGTCGGGCTGGTCCGGGCCGGGAGCACGGTGCATCGCCACCGGTTCGTGTACTCGGGGCTCGGCGCGTTCCTCGCGGACCAGAGGAGGATCGCGTTCGACGGTCGGTTCGACCACGTGGAGGGCCGACTCACCCTGGACCGGGCGGGGGTGTGGACCCACACCCTGGACGCCGCGGTGGTCGGGGACGGAGACGGCGCTCCGGGCGGTCGTGTCCCGCTCGACGGACTGCGTTGCCGGCGGAGCCCCGAGACGTGGTCCACGGCCCACGGCGACTTCCTCCACCGGTACGCGCCGCTCGTGGCGCAGGCCCGTCGGCTCGGGGGTTGGGAACGGGACCCGCATCCGCGCTACAACGTCCTGCTGCCAGGAAAGGTCGCCGAGACGGTTATTGCCGAGACCCTGGAGGGTCTGACCGCCGACGGCCTCGGCGAGGGCGGCAGCGTCCTCGTCCTGAGCTTCCCGACCGAGCGTCTGCGTGCCCCGGGCCTGCCCCGTGTACGCGACCCCCTCACCGTGCTCCTCGGGGTTCAGCGCACCGCCCCGCGCGACGACCCGGCCGTCCTGGAACGCATGCGGCGCTTCAACGACGCTCTGCGGGCGCGGGCGCTCGGGGTGGGCGGGTTCGACTACGCGGGCGGCGCCCGTCCGGCCCCCACCGGGTGACCGTTTCCCTCCGGGCGGCGGCCCGGAGGGAAACGTCCCTGGGCGTCGGGTGCCAGGCGGTGTTTTTCGGGGCCTGCCGCTGCGCTTCGGCCCGTGTTCGGGCGCCCTCAGGGCAGGGATGCTTCGTCCTCGGCTGCGCCTGTCGCTCGTTCCTCGCTCGCGGCTGGCCTCGCCCGACCGTCGCCCACTACCAACCTCAACGGACGCCTGCGGCGCGCAGACCTATCCATCAGCACCCTGTCGGCGCTCGGACGGCAATCCCCTCGGGTGACCGTTCCGAGAAAGCAGGTGCTAGGCGGTGAGCGAGTCGACGACCTGGACGACCACGTGGTGCCCGAGCGCGTCCATGGTGGCGCGGTCGTGGCCCCGCAGCGGCCCCCGAGTGGCCAGGTCCGCGAAACCGTGGACGGAGGACCAGCAGACCCACTCCGCGTTCGGCCGCCGTTCGGGTTTCAGCGCGCCCGCGGTGACCATGTCGTCGAGAGCCTGAAGCAGCAGCCGGAAGGGCGGGGGTACGCGCTCCTCGACCGGTTCGCGCCCCGACGCGGAGTCGTCGGTGAGGATGGCCAGTTCGAACCAACCGGGCTCGGACAGGGCGAACCGGATGTAGCCGAGACCCACCCCGCGGAGGTTGTGCACGGCCCGGTCGACGGGGTCGGCGTCGGTCGCGCCGGTGTCCATGTGGTCGAGCATCGACCGGGCGAGCTTGTCCTGGGCCCGCTCGGCGATGGCGAGCACGAGCGTCTCGCGGTCGGCGAAATGGCGGTAGGCGGCGTTGGGCGTCACCCCGACGGCGCGGGTGACCACGCGAAGCCCCAACGCGTCCGCCCCGCCCTCGCGCGCGAGTTCCAGGCCGACGTCGATCAGCGCCGTCCGCAGGTCCCCGTGGTGATAGGGGCGCTCGCCTCTGGCCATCGTCCAGGTCACCTCCGCGCCCAGTGTACAGCGTGAACTTTGCTGGTGGCGTGCGTGGTGGGCCGATGGGAGCGTTTCCCGGGGCCATACCGCAGCCACGAAGAAGACAGCCCGGCGGCCGCGGTGGAAGCGTGACGTCGGACCGGTCATTCGGGTGGGGCCCGTCCGAACCGCCGCGCGAGAGTGTCGAGGAGGTGGGACATGCCGGCACACGGGCTGACCCTGCGTGTGGTGTCCAAGGAATCAGCGGCGGAGGGGGTGGTCGTGCTCGTGCTCGAACACGCGAACCGCGCCCGGCTCAGGGACTGGACCCCCGGAGCGCACATCGACCTGGTGCTGCCCGACGGCACCGTTCGCCCGTACTCCCTGTGCGGGGACCGCTGGGACCCCTACCAGTACCGGATCGCCGTCCTGCGCGAGCCCGACGGCAGGGGCGGTTCGGCCTACGTCCACGACCGGCTCCGGGTCGGAGACGTGGTCGGTGTGGGCGGGCCGCGCAACAACTTCCCCATGGTGCCCTCGGAGCACTACCTGTTCCTCGCCGGGGGCATCGGGATCACCCCCCTCCTGCCCATGATCCACCAGGCGGACCTGATCGGAGCGGACTGGCGCCTGGTCTACGGCGGGCGCCGCCGCGCGTCGATGGCCTTCCTCGACGAACTCGCCCGTCACGGCGACCGCGTCGACGTCGTCCCTGAGGACGAGAGGGGCCGCCCCGACCTCGGGCGCCGGCTGGGAGAACCGCGCGAGGGCCTGCGGGTCTACTGCTGCGGTCCCGCCGGAATGATCCGGGCCGCGGAACGGGTGTGCGGGCCCTGGCCCGCCCCGACCCTGCGCACCGAGCGCTTCACCGCCCGGACCCCGAGGGCGGCGGCGCAGGACACGCCCTTCGAGCTGGTCCTGGCGCGCACGGGCAGGCGGGTGACCGTCACACCGTCCCAGACGGTGGTGGACGCCCTGCGGTCGGTCGGCGTGGACCGGCTGACGTCGTGTGAGTCGGGCACCTGCGGGACGTGCGAGGCGGCCGTGGTCTCCGGTGAGGTGGACCACCGCGACTCCCTGTTCTCCGAGGAGGAGCGCCAGGCCGGGGACCGCATGCTTCCGTGCGTCTCCCGCTCGTTCGGCGACCGGCTTGTCCTGGACATCTGAGACGACCGGCCCGGCCGCCCCGGCGTCCGGCCCGCCAGGGAGGAGACCCACCGTGACCCAGATCCGCGCCGAGGAGGCACCGCCGACCCTCGGGACCGACCCCTTCGCCCCCGACGTGCTCGAGGACCCGCACCCGTTCGAGTCGACGCTGCGCGAGGCGGGACCACTGGTGTACCTTAGTGCCCACGACGTCTACGGGATGGCCAGGTACGAGCAGGTGTACGAGGCCCTGCGCGACTGGCAGGGCCTGGAGTCCGGAGCCGGGGTCGGCCTGTCGAATTTCCGCGTCGTGCGGCCCTGGCGCGCGCGAAGCGTCCTGTTGGAGGCGGATCCCCCCTGGCACGACGCGCCCCGACGCGTCCTGGCCGACCTGCTCGGTCCCCGTACCCAGCGGAGTCTGCGCGCGCGCTGGACGGACCAGGCCGCGGAGCTGGTCGACCGTCTGCTGCCGAGGGGGACCGTCGTCGAGTTCGACGCCGTCCCCCGCCTGGCGGAGGCGTTCCCGCTGCGGGTGGTCCCCGACGCGCTCGGCATCCCCGAGGCGGGCCGGGAGAACATGCTGCCCTTCAGCGACTTCCTGCTCAACGCCTTCGGTCCGCGCAACGACCTGGTCCGGGCGCAGGCGCACCGGGCCAGGGAACTGTCCGAGTGGGTGGACGCCCGCTGCGCCCGGGAGGTCCTCGCCGAGGGCGGGTTCGGCGCGCGGATCTGGGCGGCCGCCGACCGGGGCGACATCACCCCGGAGCAGGCGCCGCTGGTGGTGCGCTCGCTCTTCGCCGCCGGTGTCAACAGCACCGTGCACGCGCTCGCCTCCCTGCTGTACGCGCTCGCGACCCACCCCGCGCAGTGGGAGCGCCTGCGCGCCGAACCGGACCTGGTGCGCGTGGCGTTCGACGAGGCCGTGCGCTGGGCCGCGCCCGTGCAGACGTTCTTCCGGACGGCCACGCGCGGTGTCCGGCTCGGCGGTCACGTGATCCCCGACGGTTCCAAGGTGCTGCTGTTCCTCGGCGCCGCCAACCGCGACCCGCGCCGTTGGGCCGATCCCGACGCGTTCGACCTGGGCCGCGACCCGTCCGGCCACCTCGGTTTCGGTTTCGGCCTGCACCAGTGCGTGGGCCAGAACCTCGCGCGTCTGGAGGCGGAGTGCCTACTCCGGGCGCTGGTGGACCGGGTGGAGACGATCGGGATCGCCGATACGCCGCGCCGCCGCCCCAACAACACCCTGCGCGCGTGGGAGTCGGTTCCGGTGCGCATGCGCACGTCCCGTGCGTGAGAAACCGGTGTACTTCGAACATGTGATTGCTTCGCCGAACAGCTAGGTATACGCTGTGAACATCCGAAAAGGGGGAGCGTCCAGAAGTGTGTCGAGCCCATGGCTCGACCAATACAAGGCGCATTTCGGGCATTTCTGGAACAGGCGACGAACAAGGGAGTAATCGCGTGGTAACGGCAGATCCGCAGCAGGGATCGTCGAGAGACGACGGTCCACGGCAGCAGGCGGACCCCCGACGATGGTGGATCCTCGCCCTCCTGTCGAGTCTGCAACTCATGATCCTGTTGGACATGACCGTCGTTAACGTCGCCCTCCCGAGGATTCAGGAGGGACTCGGCTTCTCACCCTCGGGTCTGACCTGGGTCGTCAACGGATACGTCCTCGCGGCCGGCGGCCTGCTGATGCTGGGCGGCCGCCTGGCCGACTTCTTCGGCCGACGGCGCGTCCTGCTCATCGGTGTGGTCGTCTTCGGCCTCGCCTCGGCCCTGTCGGGCGCCGCGACCGCCCCGTGGATGATGATCGTCGGCCGCTTCGGCCAGGGGACCGCCGAGGCGCTCGTCGCCCCCGCCTCCCTCGCTCTGATCGCCCTGCTGTTCACCGACCCCAAGGAGCGCACCAAGGCGCTGGGACTGTGGGGCGGGCTCGCAGGGATCGGCGGCGCGCTCGGCTACGTCCTCTCCGGCGTCCTGACCGACCTCGCCTCCTGGCGTTGGATCTTCTTCATCAACCTGCCCGTCGCCCTCGTCGTCCTGTTCCTGGTCCCCCGCTTCGTCGCGGAGAGCCGTATGGCGCGGGGCAAGGACGACAGCCTCGACGTCGTCGGCGCGGCGACCCTGACCCTGGGACTGGTCGGCGTGGTCTACGGGCTCCTCCAGGCCGCCGAGCGCTCCTGGGGCTCGCTCCAGGTGCTGGCGCCCCTCGTCGTCGGCGCCGCTCTGCTGGCGCTGATGGTGGTGGTCGAGCGCAGGTCGCGCAACCCCCTCATCCCGCTCGACTTCTTCGCCAACCGGACGAGGTCGACCATCAACCTCGTCTCCCTGCTCTTCATGGCGGCGTTCATCTCCTACACGTTCATGATGAGCCTGTTCAACCAGCAGATCCTGGGGCTCTCCCCGCTGATGGCCGGTCTGGCCTGGCTCCCGCTGACCGTCGGTATCCCGGTCGGCCTCGGGGTGAGCACCGCGCTGGTCCCGCGCCTGGGCGTCAAGGTGGTGGCCGCGCTCGGCTACGCCGGAGCCGGGGGCGGTCTGATCCTGACGAGCATGGTCACGCCGGACAGCTCCTACTTCCTGGGCGTCGTACCGGGGATGCTGGTCTTCGGACTGTTCGCCGGGCTCAGCATGCCGGCCTCGCTCAACGCCGCGCTGCACGGGGTCACCGGCCAGGACTCCGGTCTGGCCTCCGGGGTGCTCACCACCATGCAGCAGGTCGGCAGCGCGACCGGTGTGGCCGTCCTGGTGACCCTCGCGATCCGCCACGCCGAGACCGCGATCGAAGCCGGCGCCTCCGCCCCGGTGGCGGCGGCCCAGGGATACTCGCTCGCCTTCCTCATCGGGGGCGTGCTCATGATCATCGGGGGACTCGTCATCCTCGCCCTGTTCGAGAGGGTCGACACCGAACTGAGCGACCCCATGGTGGCGAAGGCCGCGGCGTACGAGTCCACCGAGGACGAGCCGGATCAGCCGGGCGGGGCCGCGGAGCCGAGCACGCGGGAGGGATCGTCGTGACCGAGGCCCTGGGGACCGACCCGTCCGCGGTGACGGAGGCGGACCGGGAGGCGCTGCTCGCCCTCGACGCGGAACATCTGTGGCACCCCTGGTCGCGACCCGCGTCAACCCGGACACCGTCGTCGCCGTCGCCGGCCAGGGGTGCGAGGTCGAGGACGCGGACGGACGCCGCTACCTCGACGCCAAGTCCTCGGGGTTCAACGCGACCCTGGGCTACGGGCGCCGCGAGGTGGTCGACGCGGTCGGCGCGCAGCTGTCCCGGTTGATGACCTACGACCTGGGCGAGGGCTCCACCGCCCCGGCAATCCGACTGGCGCGGCGCATCGCGGAGCTGGCCGGCCCGCCGCTGACCCGCACCTTCTTCTGCAACAGCGGTTCCGAGGGCGTCGAGGCGGCGATCCGCATCGTGCGCTTCTACCACGCCGCCCTCGGGCACCCGGAGCGGAGCACGGTCGTCTCGCTGCGCGGCGCCTACCACGGTTCGACTCTGGGAGCCGCCGCGTGCGCCCCCGCGCCGTCGCCCGTCTCCGAGGAGGTGGGGCCGCCCGGCTTCGCGTCCGTACCCGAACCGGAGGGCGACAGCGGGCCGGAGGGCGTGGCACCGCTACGCGCCCACCTGGAGGCCCACGGGGACCGCACCGCGGCCGTGCTGATCGAACCGGTGCAGGCGCGCGGCGTGCGCGTGCTGCCCGACGACTACCTCCGGGCGGTGCGCGAGCTGTGCGACCGCCACGGCGTCCTGCTGGTCCTGGACGAGGTGACCACGGGGTTCGGCCGGACCGGGGCGATGTTCGGCCACCAGCACTCGGGGGTCCGCCCGGACGTGCTCGTGACCGGCAAGGGCCTGACAGCCGGATACATGTCCCTGGCGGCCGTCACCACCACCGAGCACGTCTTCGGCGTCTTCGACCGGAACAAGGCCAGGGCCGGGTTCGTCCACGGCCACACCCACTCCGGGCACGCCGCCGCGTGCGCGGCCGGACTCGCGGTTCTGGACGTCCTGGAGGAGCGGCGGTTGGTGTCCAACGCCCGTGAACGCGGTGCGCAACTGCTCGCGGAGCTGGACAGGGCCAGATCGGCGGCGTCGGTCCTCGACGTCAGGGGACGGGGACTGCTGGTCGCCGTCGAGATGGACGACCCCCGTCAGGCCTCGGCCGTGCGCCGGTCCATGCGGGAGGCCGGCGTCCTGGCCAGGCGCACCGGGGCGAGCATCGTCCTGGCGCCACCGCTGATCGTCACGGCCGCTGAGACGGAGCGGATATCGACGGCACTGACGACCGCCGTGCGGTCATAGGACACGCCCTGTGCCGGGCCGCCCGACTACGGGCGGCCCGGCACGGCACGGCGGCACGAATCCACGGAACAAGGGAGGCGACATGCCCGCGGAACCACGACCCGCGCAGGAGATCGACAACACCTTCACCCAGAAGATCATCAAGGAGGACAACAGCGGCTGGGCCTGCGTGATCGTCCCCGACTCGGGAGAGTTCTTCGGGACGAGGAAGGCCGTCAAGGTGGCGGGAACCATGGACGACCAGGAGTTTCAGGCCACCATGCTCCCCATGGGCGACGGCACCCACATGCTTCCGGTCAAGGCCGCCCTGCGCAAGAAACTCGGCAAGGACCTCGGTGACGAGATCACCGTCCGTCTGCGCCAACGCCTCAACTGACCCGCCGCGAAAGGAACAGGAGACCGAGCATGGCCGACAACGACGCCGCCGAGAACGCGAAGAACCCCACGCCCGCCACCCCGGGATGGTTCGACATCTCCACCCCGGACTCCGCCCGGACCAAGGAGTTCTACCGGGAGATGTTCGGCTGGCAGATCAACTCCCTGGACGAGACCTACGCCCTGGTGAGCTCCGACGGCGGGGCGCCCGCCGGGGGCATCGGCCAGGCGGGGCCCGACAGCCCCTACCTGGGCTTCGTCGCCTTCTTCCCGGTGGAGGACGTGGAGACCGCCCTGGCCCGGGCGGAGAAGCTCGGCGGGACCACGGCGCTGGCTCCCACGGGCACGCCCGACGGGCGCATCGCCGCCTTCACCGACCCGGACGGGAACACCATCGGCCTCATGAGTCCGTGACCCCACGGGACTGAACGGATCCGTCCCCGGGCCCGGCCACGACCCCGGTCGTGACGGGCCCGGGTGCGTTCCGCAGGGAACGCACCCGGGCCCCGAAGGTGGTCACCGGGAGAAGAACTCCATCAGGTGCGGCGCCCCCGCCTTCTGGTCGAAGAGGTGGTCGTAGCCTCCATCGTCAGGAGTTCCGAGTCCGGGACCTCCTCCGCGCGCGGGCGCAGGCGTCGTGGATCACCTTCTGGCCGTCGTCACCGCGCATCACCAGCGTGGGGACCGTGATCCTGTGCAACTCCTCCAGGGGGACCTCCAGGTGGTCCCGGTTGATCAGGGCGTCGTAGTAGGTGGACTTGATCATCGTCTGGAACGCGCTCCAGGCCGGGTGGCTCCGAAAGTGGACGATCGACTCGTCGTCGACGAAGCCGACGACGTCCTTGGCGAAGAGCGTGACCGCCTCCTCCGCCCGGCCCTCGGCGATGAACCTCCTCAGATCGGCGAGTTGCTTCTCGGTGGTGGCGGTGGACCAGTAGGGCGGTTCGTACAGGCCCAGCCGGACCATCGGGACCCCGTTCGCCGCGGCGACGATGGCCACCATCCCACCGGTGCAGTTCGCGAAGACGTGGCTCGGCTCGCCCACGACCTCCAGCACCGCCGCCAGGTCCTCGACCTCGCGCTGGATCGTCCACGTGTCGGGGTCGCCCCACTCGCTGTCGCCGCGCCCGCGCCGGTCGTAGTTGTAGACCGTGAAGCGCTCCGACATGATCGTCGCCAGCGGGGTGAACATGGCCCTGTCGTTGAGCCCGCCGCCCACCACCACGACCGGTGGGCCGCTCCCGAACTTGGAGTAGGCGATCGAGGTGCCGTCGGCGGACCGCACCTGCTCCAGGGGGAGGTCACTTATGTCCGCGTAGTCGTCGTCGAGGTCGCCGAGGATGCCCCCGCCGGTCTCGTCGGGGCTCACGTCCTCGGTGTCGGGTGGAGTGCCGTCGCCGCGCACTGCCTCTGGCATCGTGTGACCCTTCGTGTTCGCCGCTGACCTAGGCCTTGCGCTCGGGGGCGCGTACGGGTGGACGGGGATGGTCGCGTGGCCGTTGACCACGAAGCTGCCCTGGCCGACCAGCTCGTCGCGCTCGATCGCGAGCTCGATGTCGGGGAAGCGTTCGAACAGGGTGGGGATACCGCTCATCCACGCGCTCTTGGCCAGACGGGAGCCGAGGCAGAAGTGCACGCCGTGCCCGAAGGACAGGTGGGTCTTCTCCTCGCGGAGCGCGTCGAAGCCGTCGGCCGTCTCACCGTGCATGGCCGGGTCGCGGCCGACACCGGCGAAGTCGATGAGGATGACGTCGCCCTTGGCGATCTTCACCCCGCCGATCTCCACGTCGTCGGTGGCGAACCGGAACGGCAGGTGGGCCACCGGGGACTCCACCCGGAGCGTCTCCTCGAAGACGTCCTCCCAGGAGATCTCACCCGCCTTGACCTTGGCCAGCAGCTCGCGGTTGCACATCAGCTCCACCGAGGCGTGGGCCAGGGCGTTGACCAGGGTCTCGGAGCCGGCGCCGAGCAGCAGGTGCAGGGTGCCGATCATCTCGCTGTCGCTCAGGCGCGACCCGTCCTCGTCCATGGCGGCGATCATCCCGGTGGTCAGGTCGTCACCGGGGTTCTCACGCTTGTACTGGACGAGTTCGGAGATGGCGATCTGCCACTGTTCGAGGTTGTTCTCGGCGACCTCGGCGGAGATCCGCGTGTCGATGTTCTTGTGGCCGCCCTCCAGGACCTTCTCGCGCCGGTCCTCGGGCACGCCGAACAGGTCGCACATCAACCGGGTGGGCAGCTCCATGTGGAAGTGGCCCTTGAGGTCGATGGGCTCACCGGAATAGTTGGCCTCCAGCTTGTCGAGGAGTTCGGTGACCGTCGCCTCGATATAGGGCTTCATGGAATCCACGCGGCGCTGCGTGAACGCCTTCAGGAGCAGCTTTCGCAGGCGGGCGTGGTCGGTGCCGTCCTGGGTGGCCATGGTGTCCATGGCGGCCCAGGTGATCAGCGGCCAACCGTTGGAGATCTTCCCGTTGATGTAGTCGGGCCAGTTGCGGCGCGGGTTCTTGGAGAACAGTTCCTGGTTCCCCATCATCTCCCTGGCGACCTCGTAGTCGTGGACCGACCAGGCGAGAACTCCGTCGGGCAGTTCGACACGGGCGATCGGCCCCTGTTCCCGCAGCTGCTTCGTCTCTCCGTGCGTGTCGGTTCCCTGGGGGTCGAGGGTGTAGGGGCACACGGCTTCGGACATGGAAAATGACCTCCAACGGAGTGTGTCATCAGGTGGATTCCCGGCGTGGCCGGTGTCGCTTCTCGATTTCGGTTGTCCTCACGGCACCGAACGCGGGTCCGGTGGAAACGCATCCGATGGTTCAGACTAACTTTCGAAAAAAGCGGGCGCCTTCTCCCTGTTTGCTGTTCCCGCCGATCGTTCAGAGGCGTTCTCCCCGTGCTTTTCGGCACGCGGGAAGAAGCGTCTCCGCGTCCGGTCGTCGTACTTTCGAGGCTCCGACGCTTTAGAGGAGGTCCTGACCATGGAAATCGTCCTGACCCAGCCGAACGGACCGGTCGCCCCGACCCCGCAGGGGCTCGCCGCGCTGCACCACGTCGGTGTCTCGGTGACCGACCTGGAACGCAGTGTCCGCTGGTACGAGGAGAAGCTCGGCATGGTCCAGTGGATGAGCGAGCGCTTCGAGGGCGGGCGCACGGCGGGTCTGATGCGGCCGGGCACCCACGTCTATCTCGGGATCACCGAGCACGAGGCCAACGCGGAGGAGGGGTTCGGCCCCCAGCGCACCGGCCTGGACCACCTGACCTTCGCCGCCGCCAGCCTCCAGGAGCTCCGTGAGTGGCGTGAGCACCTGGTCGCGCTGAAGGTGGAGTGCAGCCAGGTCCGCGAGTACACGGAGCCGCTCCCCTTCGCGCTCTTCACCTTCACCGATCCCGACGGTGTCGCGCTGGAGATCATGCACATCGCCGCCTGACCGGTACCGACCCTCCCCTCCGTCCCGGGTGGCGGCGCCTCAGTTTGGAGTGACCATGTCCACAGCACCCCTGGCCGTCGTGACCGGAGCCTCCTCCGGTATCGGCGCGGAGTACACCCGTGCCCTGTACCGGCGCGGTTACCGTGTCCTGGCCGTGGCGCGCAGAGCCGACCGAATCGCGAAACTGGAAGCCGACTCGGGTGGCCTGGTGGTTCCGGAGATCCGGGACATGACCGCCGACGGCTCCGCCAGCGCCGTGGCCGAGCGAGCGGAGGAGCTCGGCGGCGCCGATCTGCTCGTCTGCAACGCCGGCCGCGGCGTCCACGGGAGGTTCGTGGGGAGCGACCGCGCGGACACGCTGGCGATGCTCGACCTCAACGTGATGTCCACGGTGGAGCTGACCTCCTACGTCGTGCCCCGCATGGTCGAGCGGGGAAGGGGAGGGGTCGTCGTGGTGGCCTCCAACCTCGGGTTCGTCCCGACGCCCTACATGGCCGCCTACAGCGCGAGCAAGGCCTTCCTGCTGTCGTTCGCCCAGTCCCTGGCCACGGAGCTGCGCGGAACCGGTGTCAGGGCCATGGCCCTGTGCCCCGGGCCCACGGTCACGGAGTTCAGCGACGTCGCCGGTCTCGGCGACAAGGTGGAGAAGACCCCGGGCCACACCACCTCTGCTGAGGTGGTGTCCGGAGCGCTGCGCGCGTGGGACGCGGGTCGCACGGTCGCCGTGCCCGGCACCGTCACCCGTCTGATGACCACCGCGCTGGACCTCGCGCCCCGCGCGGTCTCCCGGAGGATCATGGAGCGGATCTTCCGCTGACCGCTCCGCCCGCCACAACGCGGTGGCCCGCCCCGGGAACTCGTCCCCGGGGCGGGCCACCGCCTGCGTCAGGCGGAGCGGGCGTCACCGACCTCTGTGGCCGGCACGCCTCAGGCCGACCTCACCGCCCGGAGGAATGTCCGTAGGTCGTCGACGAACAGGTCCGGAGCCTCGAGCGGGGCGAAGTGTCCGCCCCGGTCGTGCTCACTCCAGTGGACGAGGGCCGGGAACTCGCGCTCGGCCAGGGACCGGATGGGCTGTGCCAGGTCGTGGGGGTAGACGGCCACACCGAACGGGCCGGGGACCGGCGGCAGGGGAGGGGGCGGCGTCGCCGCGGTGGGCATCCCCGCCGCGTTGTCGTAATAGATGTAGGAGGAGGAGATCGCGGTCCTGGTCAGCCAGTACAGCGTGACGTCGGCCAGGAGCGCGTTCCGGTCGATCGCCTCCTCGGGGAGGTCGCGGGCCCCGCTCCACTCCTGGAACTTCTCGGCGGTCCACGCCAGCTGCCCGACCGGTGAGTCGGTCATGCCAAAGCCCACCGAGCGCGGTCGGGTCGACAGGAGCTTCATGTAGCCCGACCCCCGGTCCGCGAAGACGCCCAGGCGCTCCAGCCTCGCCAGGTCGGAAGGCGGCAGGTCCGCCAACGCGGAGGGATCGTCCGGGGGCGGGGTGAACAGGAAGTTCACGTGGGTGCCGAGGACGTGGTCACTGTCCTGGAGGCCGAGCAGCCGGGCGACGGTGGCGCCGATGTCGCCCCCCTGGGCGATGTAGCGTCGTAACCCAGGAAGGACATGAGCTGGGCCCAGGCCTCGGCCACCCGCGGCAGCGTCCAACCGTGCTCCGTGAGCGGACCGGAGAAGCCGAACCCCGGGAGCGAGGGGAGGACCACGTGGAAGGCGGTCGACGGGTCGCCCCCGTGGGAACGGGGATCCGACAGGGGGCCCACGACGTCGAGGAAGTCCAGGAACGACCCCGGCCACCCGTGGGTGATCAGCAGGGGGACCGCGTCGGGCTCGGGGGAGCGGGCGTGCAGGAAGTGGATGGGGGCGCCGTCGATCGTGGTGACGAACTCCGGGAAGGCGTTGACACGCTTCTCCACCGCGCGCCAGGAGAAGTCGTCACGCCAGGAGGCGGCCAGCTCCCGGAGGTAGGGGAGGGGTACTCCGCTGTCCCATCCGGCCGTTCCGGCCTGCTCGGGCCACCTGGTGGAGGAGAGCCGTGTGCGGAGGTCGTCCAGTTCCTCCTGGGGGAAGTCAACTCGAAACGAGCGCATCAGTCCTCATTTCACGCCTAGTCCGGGTGCTGGCGAACCGAACGAGAAAACGACGGTCCCCGTCCGTTGGTCGCCTGGCGAAGGTACCGGTCAGAAAGTCGCGGTTGTAGCCCCCGGCGCGAAGTGAGCACCTTTGAAGAATCGTGAATTCTGGAGTTCCCCAAGCAATGCGTGAGAAGAATTTCCGTGGTCGCGGGACTAGCGTTTCCCGCAGCAGTCCAGACCGAAAGGGAAGGCGCACGTCCATGGGAACCAGGAGCCTCGGCCACGCCGTCGTGCTCGGCGGCAGTATGGGTGGTCTGCTCGCGGCACGTGTCCTCTCCGACACGTACGAGCGCGTCACCGTCATCGAGCGCGACACCCTCAGCCAGGTGGGTCGCGAACCCCGCACGGCCGTTCCCTGGGCCGTGCACATCCACGCCCTGCTGGAGCGCGGCCGGCGGATCCTGGAGGAGCTGTTCCCAGGCTTCCTCGACGACCTTGTCGAGCTCGGAGTGCCGGTGGGCGACTACGGGACCACCTGCCACTACTACTTCAACGGCCGAATGCTCGCCGAGGTGGAGACGGGCATGTCCTGCGTCGGCGCCAACCGGCCTGTGATCGAGGAGCGCGTCCGCGCCCGGGTCACGGCCCTGCCCGGCGTCGTCCTGCGGGAGAACACCGACATCGTCGGCCTGCGGTCCACCCCCGACCGGACGCGGATCGACGGCGTACGGGTACAGGAGCGGGGCGCGGACGGTCAGCGCGGCCCCGGTGACGAGGAGGTCGTCGAGGCGGACCTGGTCGTGGACGCCACCGGCCGCGGTTCACGTTCACCCCGCTGGCTGGAGGAGTTCGGCTACGGCCGCGTCCCCGAGGAGAAGGTCCACATCGACCTCACCTACACGACCATGGACTTCGTGGGGCCGCTGCCGAACGACCCGCTCGGCGACGACATCGCCCTGGTCCCCACAGCCACGCCCGACAACCCGCGCGGCGCCATCTTCGCCCGCCTGGCCGACCGCTACGCGCTCACCCTGAACGGGATCCGGGGCGATCGGGCCCCGACCGACCGCGAGGGCTTCCTCGCCTTCGCCAAGTCCCTGTCGATCCCGCAGATCTACGAGGCGGTCCGCGACGCGGAACGGCGGGGCCCCGCCTCGAGCTTCCGCTTCCCTGCCAGCGTTCGGCGACGCTACGAGCGGCTTCGGAGCCTGCCCTCCGGCTACCTGGTCCTCGGTGACGCGGCCTGTGTCTTCAACCCCGTCTACGCCCAGGGCATGACCGTCGCCGCGATGGGCGCGGACGTCCTGCGCGCCACCTCGAACGGGGGCGGGAGCCCGACCCGCGGGCCTTCTTCCGCGACCTGGCCAAGCGACCGACGCGCCCTGGAGCATGTCCGCCGCGGCCGACCTGGGCTATCCCGGTGTGCGCGGGCGACGCACGATCGCCACGCACATGGCCAACCGCTACGTCACCAGGGTCCAGGCCGCGGCCGCCTCGGACCCCGAGGTGGCCCGGGGCTTCATCCGCGCCATCTCCCTGGTCGATCCGCCCCAGAAGCTCATGGGCCCGTCGATCATGGGCCGCGTGCTCCTGGGCGGACGGTCGGGTGACCCGGCCAGCGGCCCCGTGCGGCCGACGGACCGAGGGCTGACGCGTTGAGGCACCGTCCGATCGGGGAGAGCACATGAGTGAGAACGGAGCGCGGCGTCCGGGGCTGAGGGCGCTGGCCGACCTGGCCACACCCATGGCCGTGCGGGTGGCGGCCACCCTGCGCCTGGCGGACCGTGTCGAACAGGGGTTGTGCACGGCGCCCCTCCTGGCCGAGGCCACCGGGACGCACCCGGACGCGCTGGAGCGCCTCCTGCGGCACCTGGTCACCGTCGGCCTGTTCACCGAGAAGCCCAGGGGGCACTTCGCGCTGACCGAGTACGGGCGGCAGCTGTGCGAGGGGCACGAGGGCGGCCGGCGGCAGTGGCTGGACACCACCACCGCGGTCGGCCGGGGCGACCTCAGTTTCGTCGACCTGGAACACAGCGTGCGCACCGGTGAGGCGGCCTACCACGTGCGCCACGGGGTCCCCTTCTGGGACGACCTCAGCGCTGACCCGCGGTTGTCGGCCTCCTTCGACGCGCTCATGGGCCACCACGTCGGATACGACGGAGACGCCGTCGTGGACGCCTACGACTGGGGCGCCCTGGGGCACGTCGTCGACGTCGGGGGCGGGAGCGGGGCCCTGCTGCGCGCCCTGCTCAAGGCGCACCCGCGGCTGGAGGGGACGCTCGTCGACCTCCAGGGGCCCGCGTCCGCGCCCGGCGGTCGTTCCGGAACGAGGGCCTGTCCGACCGGGCGCGCGCCGTGGTCGGCAGCTTCTTCGACCCCCTGCCCGCCGGAGCCGGAGGGTATGTGCTGTCCTCGATCCTGCACGACTGGGCCGACGACCCCGCGGTGGAGATCCTGAGCCGATGCGCGGAGGCCGCCGGGAGCGGCGGAACCGTCCTGGTCGTCGAACCGGTCGGCGCCGACGGGGAGTCGCCGAGCACGGCTATGGACCTGCGGATGCTGGTCTACAGCGGCGGCAGGGAGCGGGGCCTGTCCGACCTGCGGGCACTCGCGCAACGGGCTGGTCTCTCGCTCCGCGCCGTCCACCCGGCCGGATACATCTTCGTGGTCGAGCTGGCCGTCGAGGGGAACTGACCGGCCGGCGCGGTCGGACATCGCGCACACGACACGGAAAGGGCGGTGTGCCCCGCGCGCGGGGCACACCGCCTGAGTTCACGCAGCGTCGCGGGGGCCGTTCTGGTACGCGGCGAGCCGCCAGCCGTCCCCGGTCCGCACGGCCACCCACGTGGCCCGGACGGCGCGCGCGTCGGAGACCTGCTCCTCACCCGGCGCCAGGACTCCGCCCTGGGTCACCAGGACCGCGGCGTCGGCGCCAGGGCCCTCGCCCTGACGGGCGCCCCCGTCACCCGGGTGCCCTTGAAAAGGCCGGCGAAGGCCTGGGCCATGAAGCCGTGGACCTCCTCGCGACCGCTGCACAGGACCCCGGGCAGGACCATGGTGCACTCCTCGGCGAACACCTCGGAGAACGCCTTCGCGTCCTGGTCGGCCCAGGCCGCGATGATGCGGCCCGGGAGTCCGGCGACGTGCGCGGAATCCTCGGCGGAAAGGCCCGGGATGATCATGGAGTCAGCGGTTGCCATGTGGTCTCCCTTGTATGTCGGAAGGCATTTCATGGCCATCCTCAATGGAAAGGGAGTTCGGCCACGTCCTCTGGATTGCGAATTATTTCCGTGATTTTCGGGGTGTCGCAAGAATGGATATGGAAGGTGCCGTGGAGGCTCGGTGAACCTGAAGAGCGTCCCCAATTCGACGGGTGGCCGGGCCACCCGCCTCCAAGGAGCACCGAATGCGGCTGATGTACCGCGTGGCAACGGTCGCGCTGGCCCTGGTGACGGTGGGTGCCCTCGGGGCCCTCACCATCCGTCCGTCCGTGAGTGAGCAGGAGCGGGCGGAACGGGCGGCGACCTTCGCCTTCGAGGCACTCGCCCTGAACTCCGAACCCGACGACGCGCGCTACGAACGGAACGTGGCGCCTGACCTGGACCACTTCCGAGGATGGATCTCCTCGGTCGGCGCGGGCGGCGCCCTGCTCGACCTGCGGGACCTGGGCACGTCCTCGGACGTCTGCCTGGTCGATCCGCGAGACGACAGCGTCACCCTGCGCAACGCGCCGGGGAGCGGAGCGGCCGACTACCCGGTGATGGAGCTGCTGCCCGACGGCCTTCCCTACGACCACACCATGGCCCCCATGGGCTGCGTCCCCGCCGACATGGATGAGGACGGCGACCAGGACATCATCGTCTACTACTGGGGGCGCTCCCCGGTCCTGTTCCTGAACACGGGAACCCCGGAGGCGGCCCCGACCGCGAAGGACTTCACCGCCCACGAGTTCGTGACGCCGACGCAGGTCTGGAACACGACCGCGCTCAACGTCGCCGACGTCGACGGTGACGGCGCGCTCGACGTCCTGGTCGGCAACTACTTCCCGGACGGCGCCCGGATCCTGGACCCGGAGGCGGACGACGAGACCCGCATGGAGATGCAGCAGAGCATGGGGTTGGCCACCAACGCCGGCCGCAACCACGTCCTGCTCACCGAACCGACCGGCGAGGCCGATACCCCGCCGACCGTCACGGACGCGACCGCCGCTCTCCCGGAGCGGGTGATGACCGCCTGGACCCTGGCGATCGGTTTCCAGGACCTGTCCGGCAACGGCCTGCCCGACATCTACCTGGGCAACGACTTCGGCAACGACAACCTCCTGGTCAACACCTCCACCCCCGGTGACGTGCGGCTGGAGCTGGTCGAGGGCGAACGCGACCTGACCACCCCCAAGTCACAGGTCATGGGCAACGGATCGTTCAAGGGCATGGGGATCGCGTTCACCTACGTGGACGGCCAGGACCTGCCCATGATGGTCGTCAGCAACATCACCAGCCCCTACGCGCTCCATGAGAGCAACTTCGCCTTCGTCCCCGACGGGGAAGGGGCCGATCTCCTGGACGGCTCCGTGCCCTTCGACGAGGCCAGCGAGGAACTGGGCCTGGCGCGCAGCGGATGGTCCTGGGACGTCAAGGCGGGCGACTTCGACAACGACGGCACCGACGAGTTGTTCCAGGCCACGGGCTTCCTCCGGGGCGAGAACACTCGCTGGCCGGAGCTGCAGGAGATCGCGATGGGCAACGACCAGCTGCTCAAGTACCCCTGGGTCTGGCCCACCTTCGCCGAGGGCGACGACCTGTCCGGCCACGAGTCCAACCCCTTCTGGGTGCGCGGCGAGAGCGGGCGCTACGACGACCTGGCCGAACCGCTGGGGATCGCCGAGGAAGACGTCACCCGCGCCTTCGCCTTCGGCGACGTCAACGGTGACGGGCTCCTGGACGCGGTGGTCGCCAACCAGTGGCAGGACTCGCGCCTGCTGCTGAACACCGCGCCCGACGCCGCGCCCGGTGCCGTGCTCCGCCTGGTGCGTCCGGGGGCCGCCGACGGCGCGCCGACGCCGGCGATCGGCGCCTCGGTCGTCGTGGACGGGGAGGGGCACCCCCCGCAGGCCCGTCAGCTCTTCCCGGCCAACGGCCACGTGGGGGCCTCGGACTCCATCGTCCACCTCGCGGCGCCGGAGGGCGACCTGCCGGTCACCCTCTCCTGGCGGGACGGCCGCGGCGGCACGCACACCGCCGACCTGGTGGTCGGCCCCGGAACCCAGACGATCCTCCTCAACGACGACGGAACGGCGGTTGTCCGATGACTGTCACCAGATCCGACGGCGGTCCGGCCACCGGTACGCCCGGGGAGCCGCCAGCGACCCCCACCACCTCCGAACCGACACCGAAACCGCCGGTGGACAGGCGCCTGAAGGCGCTGCGCATGTTCGCCACCTCCATCACCGTGTTCAACATCGTGGGGCACCTGTTCCTGGGCTTCGAGCAGTCGCCCGTGACGCCCATCCTCGCCCTGCTGTTCGGTTACACGCTCGACCTCGTCCTGGAGACCCTGGACGCGCGGTTCTCGAACCGGGCACCGGGGTACGTGGGCGGGTTCGGCAAGCTGGTCGACTACCTCCTGCCGACCCACATCGCGGCGCTGGCCTGCGCGATGCTCCTGTGGGGCAACACCTCGATGTGGCCGTACCTGTTCGCCGTGTCCATCGCTGTGGGCAACAAGTACCTCCTGCGCATCCCCGTCAACGGACGCAGGCGGCACTTCCTCAACCCCTCCAACCTCGGGATCGCGGTGACGCTGCTGCTCTTCCCGTGGGTGGGGATCGCCCCGCCGTACCACTTCACCAACGACGCCTTCGGCGCCGTGGACTGGCTGATCCCGCTCGGGATCCTCATGGCCGGGACCATGCTCAACGTCAACCTCACCAAGCGGTGGCCGCTGATCCTCGCCTGGGTGGGGGGCTTCGCCCTCCAAGCGGTGCTGCGGTGGCTGCTCCTCGACCACATGCTGGTGGCGGCGCTGGCGCCGCTGACCGGGGTGGCCTTCATCCTGTTCACCAACTACATGATCACCGACCCCGGGACGACGCCCAACAAGCCGCGCAACCAGATGGTCTTCGGCCTGACCACGGCCATGGTGTACGGCGTTCTGGTCAGCATGCACGTCGTCTTCGGGCTCTTCTTCGCCCTCGTCATCACCTGCCTCCTGCGGGGCGTGATCCTGGTGTGCGCTCCCTGGTTCTCCCGCCCGACCGTCCCAGTCACCGCCGACGAACGCTCCGGTAGCACGGCGCCGTCGTAGGAGAACCCGTCTGGGCTGGGCGCCGTCCGGTGACTCGCACGAGAGTCGGAAGCCGGACGCGCTCGCGACGGGCGGCATCCACGGAACACGCCCTAGTGTCCTGCGCCTGAAGTTCGTTTCATAAATTGGTAGGCTCGCTTCATGAGTAGGCGCGGGCGGCCTCTGGCCCCGATCACGTTGAGCGACTCCGAGCGCGAGCGGTTGGAACGCTGGGCCCGGCGGCGCAAGTCGTCGCAGGCCCTGGCCCAGCGCTGCAGGATCGTGCTGGCCGCGGCCGAGGGGATGAGCAACACCGAGGTGGCCGCCAGGGTCGGGGTCAGCACGGTCACCGTGGGCAAGTGGAGGTCCCGGTTCCTGGCCGAGCGGATGGACGGGCTCATCGACGAGCCCCGGCCGGGCCGACCGCCCTCGATCACCCTGGACACGGTCGAGGAGGTGGTGGTGGCCACCCTGGAGGAGACCCCCGCCAACGCCACGCACTGGACGCGAGCCAAGATGGCCCGGCGCAGCGGCCTGTCCAAGTCCACGATCGGGCGGATCTGGAAGGCGTTCAACCTGCGCCCGCACCGCACCGAAGGGTTCAAGCTCTCCAACGACCCGCTGTTCGTGGACAAGGTGGTCGATGTTGTGGGGCTGTACCTGAACCCGCCCGAGAACGCGGTGGTCTACTGCGTGGACGAAAAATCGCAGTTCCAGGCCCTGGGCCGGTCCCAGCCCGCGCTGCCGATGATGCCGGGCATGCCTGAGAGGCGCGCCCACGACTACGTGCGGCACGGCACCACGACCCTGTTCGCCGCCCTGAACGTCGCCGACGGGTCGGTGATCGGTAAGACCTACCGCTCCCGCCGCGCGGCCGAGTTCAAGAAGTTTTTGGCCCTGATGGACGAGCAGGTCCCCGAGCACCTTCAGGTGCACGTGGTCTGCGACAACTACTCCACGCACAAACACCCCACCGTGCGGTCCTGGCTGGGGCGCCACGAGCGCTTCCACATGCACTTCACACCGACCTACTCCTCCTGGCTCAACCAGGTCGAGAGGGTGTTCGCCTACGTCACCAGCGACCTGCTGCAACGCTCGGATCACCGGTCGGTGCAGGTGTTGGAGCGCGACCTGCGCGCGTGGGTCAAGGCCTGGAACGCCGATCCCGAGCCGTTCGTGTGGACCAAGTCGCCGAGCAGATCCTGTCCTCCCTCGGCCGACTTCTACAGCGAACTTCAGGCGCAGGACACTAGTGTTGTGATTCATAAGTTCGTTACTTAATTGTGTTGTGGTGCAAAGGGGGTTGGTCCTGGTCGCCGTGGTGGGATGGGGGCATGGCGAGTGCGGGGCGGCCGAGGGTGCCGATTGTTTTGTCCGATGAGGAACGGGCCGAGCTG
>NZ_MKKC01000084.1 GCF_001942255.1 Nocardiopsis sp. CNR-923 | reverse complement strand
CTGGCGGCGGCGATCTGGCACAACTGGGAGACCGGGGCCCCGGTCAAACGGTCCCTGATCGCCTACGACCACTGACAACATCGGAATCACTCATCTAGGCTGGTTGACCGTGCGAGAGCCCCTGATCGTCGTCGGCGCCGCCATCATCCGTGACGGCCGCGTCCTGGCCGCCCAGCGCGCCGAACCCCCCGCCCTGCGCGGTCGCTGGGAGTTCCCCGGCGGCAAGGTCGACGACGGGGAGACACCCGCCGAGGCGCTCGCCCGCGAGTGCCGGGAGGAACTCGGCGTCACCGTCCGGCCCCTGCATCCGATCGGCTCCGACGCCCCCTTCCCCGCCCCCTCCGCGGCGCGCGCACGCGACGCCGTGCTGCGGCTGTGGCGGGTCGAGCTGGTGGAGGGCGAACCCGAACCGCTGGAACACCTGTCCCTGCGCTGGCTCGCCGCCGCCGACCTGGGCGACCTCGACTGGCTGCCCGCGGACATCCCCTTCCTGGAGCCGCTCGCACCGTTGCTGGTCGACCCATCGTGACCGGGCTGACCTGCACGTTTCCCCACCAGACACCTCTTACCGCATAAACTGGCGACGGGCCGTGGCACTCTGCGGTCTCTACCCAGTACCAGGAGATCGAGACTTTCCCATGTCCAGCGCCATGCCCGTCGAGGGCTCCGCACGCCGCAGCGACATCCGCAACGTCGCCATCGTCGCCCACGTGGACCACGGCAAGACGACCCTCGTCGACGCCATGCTCTGGCAGTCCGGTGTGTTCCGTGAGAACCAGGACGTCGACGACCGCGTGATGGACTCCAACGACCTGGAGCGCGAGAAGGGCATCACCATTCTCGCGAAGAACACGGCCGTCCACTACACCACGCCCGAGGGCGAGGACGTGGTCATCAACATCATCGACACCCCCGGCCACGCCGACTTCGGCGGCGAGGTCGAGCGCGGCCTGTCGATGGTCGACGGCGTCGTCCTGCTCGTGGACGCCAGTGAGGGCCCGCTGCCGCAGACCCGCTTCGTGCTCCGCAAGGCTCTGGCCGCCAAGCTCCCCGTCATCCTCGTCATCAACAAGGTCGACCGGCCCGACAGCCGGATCACCGAGGTCGTGGACGACACCTACGAGCTGTTCATGGACCTGGACGCGGACGAGTCGCAGATCGAGTTCCCGATCATCTACACCTGCGCCCGTGACGGCAAGGCCTCCCTGGAGCGCCCCGAGAACGGCCAAATGCCCGACAACGACAACCTCGTCCCGCTGTTCAGCACCATCCTGGACACCATCCCGGCGCCCGAGTACACTCCCGGCGCCCCCCTCCAGGCGCACGTCACCAACCTGGACGCCTCCCCGTTCCTGGGCCGCCTGGCGCTCGTGCGCGTCCAGCAGGGCGAGCTGCGCAAGGGCCAGCAGGTCGCGTGGATCCGCGCGGACGGCACCACCCAGCAGGTCAAGGTCACCGAGCTGCTCATGACCGACGGCCTGGAGCGCCAGCCCGCCGAGAAGGCCGGGCCGGGCGACATCGCCGCCATCGCCGGCATCCCCGACATCATGATCGGTGAGACCCTCGCCGACCCCGAGGACCCGCGCCCGCTGCCGCTGATCACGGTGGACGAGCCCGCCATCTCCATGACCATCGGCACCAACACCTCGCCCCTGGTCGGCAGGGTCAAGGGCGCCAAGGTCACCGCCCGCCTGGTCAAGGACCGCCTGGACCGCGAACTCGTGGGCAACGTGTCCCTGCGTGTGCTGCCCACCGAGCGCCCCGACGCCTGGGAGGTGCAGGGCCGCGGTGAGCTTGCGCTGGCCATTCTGGTCGAGCAGATGCGCCGGGAGGGCTACGAGCTCACCGTCGGCAAGCCGCAGGTGGTCACCCGCGTGGTCGACGGCAAGACGCACGAGCCGGTCGAGCGTCTCACGGTGGACGCGCCCGAGGAGTACATGGGCGCCATCACCCAGCTGCTCAGTGTCCGCAAGGGTCGCATGGAGAACATGGTCAACCACGGCACCGGCTGGGTCCGCATGGACTGGCTGGTCCCCTCCCGCGGCCTCATCGGTTTCCGCACCGAGTTCCTCACCGAGACCCGGGGCACCGGGATCGCCCACCACGTCTTCGAGAAGTTCGAACCTTGGTTCGGCGAGCTGCGCACCCGTCCCAACGGCTCCCTGGTCGCCGACCGCGCCGGGGCCGCCGTGGCGTTCGCGATGTTCAACCTCCAGGAGCGCGGCACACTGTTCGTCGAGCCGACAACCGAGGTGTACGAGGGCATGGTCGTCGGCGAGAACTCGCGCTCCGACGACATGGACGTGAACATCACCAAGGAGAAGAAGCTCACCAACATGCGTTCGGCCACCGGTGACGAGCTCGTGCGACTGGTGCCGCCGCGCAAGCTGTCCCTGGAGCAGGCCCTGGAGTTCTGCCGCGAGGACGAGTGCGTGGAGGTCACCCCGGAGAACGTGCGCATCCGCAAGGTCGTCCTCGACCAGAAGGAGCGCGCCCGGATGACCGCGCACAAGAAGCGCCAGCAGCAGTAGGTTCTGCACCCACCCGAGGGCGGCCGGTGCCACCGGCCGCCCTCGGCGCGTTTCTCGGCAGGTCAGGAGGGTAGACCGCATAGAGCGATGAAGTCGGAGCCCTCGTGTCCTCGATGCGGGCGCCCGGTCCAGCCTCCGGGGCTGTGGACCAGCGCCTGGCAGTGCGACGTCCACGGCTCGGTGGCGCCCCTCCAGGGGGTCAGAGCCCCCGGGAAGAGCAGCCTCGACGCCCTGCTTCCGCAGGCGCGGGTACCGATCTGGGTACCGTGGCCCCTGCCCACGGGGTGGGTGGTCACCGGGTTCGCGGAGGTCGGTGACGAGCGCAGCGGCGTGGTGGGCGCGGCGGTCGCCCTCTCCGGACCCAATCCGCTCGGCGGCATCGGCGAGATCGTGATCGTGGCCGAGGACCCAGGCGTGGGCCTCGGCGCGCGCATGTCCGGGCTGGAGGGGCCCGACCCCGGCGACGGGTTCGACTCCTCGGCCGCCGACGCCAAGGTCCGCTTCGACGGCCACGAGATCGCCCTGTGGAACCTCGACGTCGGCCGCGACCGGGCGGTCTACGCGGGCGAGGCCCTCGCCCACTGGCTGTGGTTCGTGTTCGCCTCACCGGACACCGCGCTCCTCATGTGCGAGATCAACGCACTTCGGGACCTACGCGACATCAAGGACGGCGGCGTCGCCTTCGAGCCGCCGTTCGGGGCGCTCAGTCCCTTCCTCACCCGGGGCCTGGCCCCCCAGGACTGACCTCCGGCGACCGGGTCTGAATACAATCGGCCGGTGACCCGAATCGACCTGCACTCCCACAGCTCCGTGTCCGACGGGACCGACACGCCCGCCGAGGTCCTCGGGTACGCGGTGACCGCCGGCCTCGACGTCCTCGCCCTGACCGACCACGACACGGTCGGCGGGATCGCGGAGGCGGCCGAGCACGTCCCCCCGGGCTTCGTCCTGGTCCCCGGGATGGAGCTGTCCTGCGCCTTCGCCGGGTCCAGCGTCCACCTGGTCTCCTACCTGTTCGACCCCGAGGCCCCCGGGCTGGCCGCCGAGTTGCGGCGGGTCCGCTCCGACCGCGCCTCGCGCGCGGAGGAGATGGTGGCCAAGCTGCGCGCGCTCGGCGTCGACGTCTCCTGGGAACGGGTCCTGCGCATCGCCGGGGCGGGCCACGACGAGTACGCCGACGCCAACACGATCGGCCGCCCCCACCTGGCGCGCGCGATCGTGGAGGCGGGTGCGGCCCGCGACGTCCAGGACGCCTTCGACCGGTGGATCGGGTCGGGCGGCCCGGCCTATGCGGCGCGCTACGCCCTTGATCCGGTCCGTGCCGTAGGGCTGGTGCGCGCCGCCGGCGGCGTCTGTTCCCTGGCCCACCCGGGCCGAGCCGAGGGTGCGCTCAACGGCGCGGTCCCCGTCGACCTCGTCGAACGCATGGTGGCCGCGGGGCTGGGCGGGATCGAGGCCGACCATCCCTCGCACAACCGGGCGCAGACCAAGGAGTGGCGGGGTGTGGCCGCCGACCTGGGCGTGGTGGTCACCGGGTCCAGCGACGACCACGGGAGCCTGACCGGACAC
The DNA here is from genome assembly GCF_001942255.1 of Nocardiopsis sp. CNR-923. GTDB lineage: Bacteria > Actinomycetota > Actinomycetes > Streptosporangiales > Streptosporangiaceae > Nocardiopsis. The sequence continues at coordinate 46,437 of NZ_MKKC01000084.1, read as the reverse complement.
CGGTTGGGCTGCCGGACCACCGCGCCAGAGGCCTTCGAGGAACTCGTGGCCCCGGCGACCGGCGCCGCGCTGATCCGAGGATGACCCGCGTGCCCGGCCTGCGTGTTCGATACGGTACGGACCACTGCCACAGGGCGCGACAATGGTCGCGGAGAACTACCCGAACCTGGACGATTCGAAAGGTCTGACGCCGTGTTCTGGAAGCGGAAGCCGAAGATACAGGACGGCCAGGAGGCCACCGACTCCGCTGCGGAGGCGGCGGTGGAGGTCGAGGACGAGGCCGTGGAGGCCGAGGACACGGCGACGGTCCCGGACAACGAGGGCGAGCGGGACTCCGCCGCGGAGCCGGAGAGGGACGCCGCGGAGACCGAGGAGGAGAAGGAGTCCGGGGACGGGGCCCCCGCCGATATCTTCGCCGACGACTCCGAGGAGGTCGGCGTGGTCGGCCCCGACGGCGACGGCATCACGCGCGTGCGCACCAAGGGCACGTTCGAGTTCGACGACCGGACCTACGAGGTCGTCAGCAACACCTGGATCGTGCGGGCCGACGACGAGGGTGTCGTCGTCATCGACCCTGGGCACGACCCCGAAGCGATCCTCAAGGCCGTCGGCGAGCGCGAGGTCTACCTCGTGGCCTGCACCAACGGCTACGCTCCGCACATCGAGGGCGCTCTCCGGGTCGCCGAGGAGGCGGAGGCGGACATCGCCCTCCACCCGCGCGAGATGCGCGCCTGGCGCCGCCTCCACGGCGCGAGCACCGCCCCGAGGTCGAGGTCGAGGGCCAGGGCGCCTTCGACATCGGCGACCTGCACATCGACGTCCTGGCGCTGCCCGGGACCTCGCCCGGCACTGTCGGCTACTACATCAGCCGGCTCGGCGTGGTCTTCAGCGGTGACACCGTGCGCAAGGGCGAGCCCGGCATGGTCGGCGACACCTACATCGACTACACGACACAGCTCGCCTCCATCGGCGAGGGCCTGCTGTCGCTGCCGCCGACCACCCGCATCCTGCCCGACCGGGGCCCGTCCACCACGTCGGGCGCGGAGAGCACCAACTTCGACGCCTGGGTCTGACCCGGGCCGGTTCCCGTCCGCCGCGCCGCTCCGGCGGCGCGGCGGATCCTGCGGGTTCGTTCGGGGACGTCGGGGTTTCTGGGGACGGGACCGCGCCGCGGGCGTCCGTTGAGGGCGTCGGCCCCCGTCGCGCGCGGCGCCCCATGGGCGGCGGGCGGACGCCCCGAGCGGACACGGCTAGCGGCGGCCCACGGACTCCGTCGCGTTCCAGAACGAGGTGAGCGCGCTCGACGTGGTCTCCGGAGCCTCCACGTTGGGGGAGTGCCGGCGCCGGGCACGACCAGGCGCTCAGCGTCGAGCCGTTGTGCCATCTCGGCTTGCTCGTCCGTCGACCAGGTGTCGTCGTTCTCGCCGTACAGCACCAGCGTGGGCAGGTCCAGGGCGGTCAGTTCGTCCACCCGGTCGGCCGTGCCCAGCAGGTCCTCGGCGGTACGCATGAGGCCCGTCGCGCTGCTCGACAGGAACCGTCGGCGCAGGAAGTCGTGGATGCGCGCATCGTTGGTGCGCTGCCACGCCTCGGAGTCGAACTGCTCGTCCCACAGCTCCCGCAGCGCTCGGCCGAGGGGTCCATGGACAGGGCGGCGATGAGGTTGCGGGCGCCGGTCGCCCGATCGCCCTCCAACGCTCCGGGGCCGCTGCACATGAGCGTGAGCGAGGCCAGGGACACGCGCTCGGCGAGGGCGGTCTCCCGGACCACCAGCCCGCCGAAGGAGTGTCCGACGACGTGGACGGGGGCCCCTTGGCCGACCTCGCGGACGACCTCGGCGACGACCGCGCCGAGGGAGGAGAGCCGGTAGTCGGGGAGTTGGACGTCCGGAGGCGCGGTCAGCGTCTCCGGACCGGGGGACTCGTAGGTTCCGGGCAGGTCGATCGCCACGACCTCCCGGCCGACCTGTGCCAGGCTCTGGAGGAGGGCGATGAAGTCCTCCTTGCTGCCGGTGAAGCCGTGCACCAGGACGGCGGGAGCCAGTTCGGCCCCTCCGGCGGTCGGCAGTGCGCGCAGGGCGGCCACCGGGCCGTGGGACAGGTGCAGGTCCACCCGCCGCACGCCGGGCGGCGGGTCGAGGAACGTCGGTGTACTCACGTCGGGCAACCCTAGGGCATCCCCGCCCACCCGTCCGCCACCTGGGCGGACGGCAGACGGTCAAGGGATCAGGTGTTCTCCGGGTCCCGGCGGGCGGCGCTGGCGCCACCTCGGGTGCGGCGGCGACGGCGGACCCGCTTGGCGCCCTCCTCGCCGGAGGACTGCGTGGTGGAGCGGGCGGGCGTGCTGGGCGCCTTCTCCGCCGGGGCGTTCTCGGCGGGCGTCACGCTTCTGCCGCCGCGGGTACGGCGACGCGGACGCCTCCGGCTCCGGCCCTCGCCGCTCGCGTCCTCACCGCGCGAGCCCTCGCCACGGCCTCCCTCGCCGCGGCCACGGCGTGCGCCGCGCTCGGCACGGGGCCCGCCGGTGTCGCCGATGTCCTCGACCTCCTCGGCCTCCAGACCGGCGTGCGTACGCTTCTCGACCGCGAGCTTGCCCTTGGTGCCCGCGGGGATGTTGAGCGCGCCGAAGAAGTGCTCGGAGGTGGAGTAGGTCTCCTCCGGGTCCGGGAACGGAAGGTCCAGGGCGGCGTTGATGAGCTTCCACCGCGGCATCTCCTGCCAGTCCACGAAGGTGACGGCGGTGCCGCTGCGCCCGGCCCGGCCGGTGCGGCCGATCCGGTGGGTGTAGGTCTTCTCGTCCTCGGGCGTCTCGTAGTTGACGACGTGCGTGACGTCGTCCACGTCCAGGCCCCGGGCGGCCACGTCGGTGGCGACCAGGATGTTGATCTTGCCGTTGCGGAACGCCCGCAGGGCACGCTCGCGCTGGCTCTGGCCCAGGTCGCCGTGGACGGCCGCGGCGGCGAATCCGCGCGACTTCAGGTCGGTGGCGACCCGGTCGCAGGTCCGCTTGGTCTGGCAGAAGACCATGCTCTGACCGTGGCCCTCGGCCTGGAGCAGCCGGGCCAGCATCTCGATCTTGTCCATCTGGTGCGTGCGGAACGCGTGCTGGGCGATCCGGCCGGTGATGGAGGAGCCGTCGATCTCGTCGTCGTCGCTGGCGCGCACGTGGGTGGGCCGGGTCAGGTACTTGCGGGAGAGGGCGACGATCTCACTCGGCATGGTGGCCGAGAAGAGCATGGTCTGGCGCTCTGACGGGGTCCTGGTCAGGATGCGCTCGATGTCGGGGAGGAACCCGAGGTCGAGCATCTTGTCGGCCTCGTCCAGGACCACGGCGGAGACCTGGTCCAGCCGCAGGTGCTTCTGGTTCTCCAGGTCCAGCAGGCGGCCGGGGGTGCCGACGACGACGTCCGCGCCCTCCTTGAGCCCGCTGATCTGCGGTTCGTAGGAACGGCCGCCGTAGACGGTCAGGACACGCAGGCCGTTGCGCTTGCTGGCGGTGGTCAGGTCCGCGGCCACCTGGATGGCCAGTTCACGGGTGGGGACCACGACGAGGGCGCGGGGACGCTTGGCCGAACCGGGCTCCGCCTGGGCCCGCTGGAGCAGCGGGAGCCCGAAGGCGAGCGTCTTGCCGGTACCGGTGCGGGCCTGCCCGATGATGTCGTTGCCGCTCAGGGCGATCGGAAGGGCCAGCTCCTGGATGAGGAAGGGCTCGATGATCCCCTCCGCCTCCAGCGCGTCGACGATCTCGGCGCTCAGGCCGAGATCGCGGAAGGTCGTTCGGGGCTGTGTGGTCTGTTGTGTGCTGCTCAGGGCTCAAGCCTCCATCTTGGCGGGCCGAGGCGTTGGCGTGGCCGCGGCGCGGTGCGGTCGCGGGCGGCTCCGGGCCGCCGCGTAGGGCGCGGCTCACCGCTGCTCCACCTTCCGGTGAGGGGCGCGGTGGCGCTGCCGTCTGGATTGGCGCGGTGTGGGCCATGCCCGTCCGCATACCGGTTCCATCCGCAGTTCTGTCGTGTACGAGGGGTCCGTCCCCGCGTGTGAGGGGCGCTTCGAGGGCCGCTGTGTTCCAGACCGGCGCGGATCGCCGTGCCATGGTGGCCGGGTGGCCGTCCCCGAAGGGGCGAGGGCTGGTCTGGTCGTCTGCACACGCCGGTCATCACGCAGAGTCTAGCCGGTGCCTCACCCGGTGGACATAGCAGTTCGCCGGGGTTGTGGACGGCCGGGGACCTACCCGCTTCCCAGCCGGTGCAACCGTGGTCGCGACGGGTTTAGTCCCCGGGGTGGTCCTCGGACTGCCGCGGGAGGTCCCCGGTTCGGTCCGCGGGGGACCGGACGCTACGCTGACGGGCATGACGCAAGGCGCTTCTGCCGACCCCGGTGTGATCGACCTCCTCGGGCTGCTCGCCTACGCCGAGCTCGGCTCCTTCTTCCGGCTCGCCGACGACGCCGGGCTCGCTCCGACCCTGCGCGCGAAGGGTCAGCTGGCCGCCCTCGCGGCCACGGAACAGGCGCACTACCAGGCGCTCCGCGACCGTCTTGAGGAGCTCGGCGCCGACCCGGAGGAGGCCATGGCGCCGTTCGTCGCGCCGCTGGACGCCTGGACGGAGCGGACCGAGCCGAAGAGCTGGCTGGAGAGCCTGGTCAAGACCTACATCGGTGACGGTATCGCCGGTGACTTCTACGCCCGCGTCGCCGGGCTGGCCGACGACGAGACCCGCGTCCTGATCGAGGGCGTGCTCGCCGAGACCGGCCGCGCCGAGTTCGTCACCGAGACCGTACGCGCAGCGCTGGAGGAGGACCCCAAGCTCGCGGGTCGCCTGGCCCTGTGGGCGCGGCGACTGGTCGGCGAGGCCCTGAGCCAGGCGCAGGCCGTGGCCGTGCAACGCCCCGAGCTGGCCACGTTGCTCGCCGGGGGCGCGGAGGGCGAGGACCGGCGTTCGAGGAAGCCCTCCGGCACGGGCGACCTGGCGGCCGTCAGTAGGATGTTCGCCTCACTGACCGAGGGGCACGCCGGGCGTCTGCGCGCGATGGGGTTGGCGGACTAGTTCCGCCGGACAGGGGCTCTCGCGGGTCCCGCGGATCGCCGTGGAGTCGTCTTCAACACTTTCATGACGATTCCTTGGTGCGTGCACGTATAGTCGATGACGTTTCCCGTCTCCTGACCACGCGAGTAGGTACTTCCATGCCCCGTGGGACCTCCGTGCGCCACCCGCTGGCCGGACTCACCCGTGACTTCCACAAGATCGGTCCGCTCGACGCCGCCATCGAGCCCGGCATGGCCGCTGAGCTGGATCAGCACGCCGCGGAGGTCTCCGCGGCGATCATCTCGTCCGGCCGGAGCGTCACCGCGCGCAGCCTCGGCACGTACCTGCACGGTTTCCTCGACGGTTGCCTGGAGCGCGGGTGGGACTCCGAGGCGGTCGAGTACGACTGGGAGACCCTCCGAGTCCTCGCGATCTGCCGCCTGGCCAAGGAACGGGGCTTCGTCCGCTAGGTTGGTGGCATCCGCGGGCGGTCGCCCAAGCGAGGACACTCGCTGTGACCGGTCCCACCCGTTCTCCAGCGAAAATCCGGATCCCGGCGTACGCTGAAGGTGGCTGGCGACGATCAGAGGCCGATGTGCGGCCCCGTCGCCGAAGCTGGCCCAGGGCCCCGCGGAAGGCAACGTGGGATGCGCGGTACCGGTCCGGAGGGTCCGGGCGCCGCGACTGGCGGAGCGGCCCGCAGAGCCGCGAGAAAGGAATCCGAATGAGGAGCGGTCGGCATGGGGCGGCGCGTCCACCGGTCGGCGTCCTGATCCAGCAGGATCGCGTCGACTTCGCGCTGTTCGCACTGATCATCGTCGTCGCGCTGGTGTCGATGGTCCTCACCGGACCGGGCAGCGCGGTCTTCTGGCTGGCGTTCGTCCCGATCATCGCCACGGGCGTCCTCGCGTTCCGGAGGATGGAGCACCTGTCGCGCCTGGAGCTGCGCGACTCCGAGCTGCTCTGACGTCCGCGCCGGTCCCCCGGCGTCCGGGCACGACGCGAGGGCGGGGTCTGACGGCCCCGCCCCCTACCTGCATCCCTCCGGCCGACTGACGCGGCCGCGGGCCCCGCGCGCGGCTACCGGGCGGACTCACCGCCGCCGCGCCGTCCGTGGGTCGCCTTCGCCTCCTCGGCGCCCCTCTCCTTCTCGGCGGGTCGCCTCATGGCGGCCTCGCGGCCGGCCGTGTAGCTGGCGCCCTCGCCCACATGGCTCGTCTCGCGCTCGACCGTGTCCAGCCACCGCGACCAGCGCGACTGCATCGGCCGGATCATGCCGCCGCCGACTCCGACGACGAGGATGCCGCCGACCGTGGCCAGCACGGCGATGAGGACCGGCATGGTGACGGTCAGCGCCACGCCCATCTGGTTCAGCGCGGCGATCACACCGAGCGCCAGGATGGCCACCGCAGCCACGTTGGCCAGGAGACGGCCGTACGAGAGGGCTCCGAGCGCCCCGCTGATGAGGTCTCGGGCGGCCTTGGCCAGCATTCCGGCCACCACCAGGATCACCAGGGCCACGATGCCGTGCGGGATCCAGGCGATGACGTCGTTGAGCAGGAGACTGATCGGGTTCGGTCCGAAGACGTTGAACGCCAGCGTGAGGACGAACAGGACGCCGACGTAGTAGACGATCTTCCCGCACAGCTCACTGGCGCTCCAGCGGCTGCGGTCGAAGTACTGGCCCACGCCGCCGCGGTGCAGCGCGCGGTCGAGGCCCACACTGTGCAGCCCCCGCGCGACGCCCTTGCCCACGACCCAGGCGACGAACCAGCCCACCACCAGGATCACGAGGAACCCGACCAGCAACGGCACGAAGGTCGCCACCGCCTCCCAGGCCGCGGTCATGCCCTGACCGATGTCCATAACGCCTTCACCCCCCAAAAGCGTCAACCGCCGGGGCGCGGAGATCGCCCGGACGGGTACGGCGAAAAAAGTGCCGTACGTCTCATGTCCGCGATACCCGACCTTCGGGGATTGAACCTTTTGCCCGCCTTGTCAAAGCGGCCTTGCCCTTTTCTTGGAATTCCTTCACGGAAAAATGGACGACGTCTCGGAGCGGGACGTGGACAGTCCGTTTCCCGCCTTCCGGAACGTCCTACGGCGCAACGGAATGCCTCCACGGCCAACAAGCACGCCCCGGGCGCGCGGTCCGCGCACCCGGGGCGCAGACGCCCCGGTCCGACGATGCTCCTGTGGATGTCAAGCGGCTTTGGTGAGGTCGCCTCGGGTGATTGGCTTGTCTGTGTCGGTGGTGTGCACCGACCGCGTCAGGGCGCGGTGCACCTCGCGGGCCACACGGCGTTTCACGCAGCGCATGACGTCCTTCTTGGACAGCCCGCCGGAGAAGCCACCGCACCTGCTCGCGGTCAGTCTTCGGAGTGCTCGCCCCGGTCCTGGCGGTGCAGGTCCCAACCGCTGATGCCGCGCCAGGCGAGGCGGGCGACGAGCAGTTCGGCGGCGTTCTTGGGAAGCTCGCCGTAGTTGTTGAGCCAGTACCGCGCGCTGGTCTCGGCCATGCCGACCAGGCCGATGCTCAGCAGCCGGGCCTCCTCGTCGGAGATGCTGGTGTCCTGGCGGATCACCTCTCCGATCAGCTCGGCGCAGCGCTGGAAGGTCTGCTCGCTCTTCTCGCGCACGGCGGGCAGGTTGCGCAGGTCGGACTCGAAGACCAACCGGAACGCCTCGCCGTCGCCCGCGACGAAGTCGAAGTAGGCCCGGAAGCTCGCGATCACGCGCTGGCGGTTGTCGTCGGTGCTCTCCAGCGCCTCGCGCTGCTTCTCGACCAGTGCCTCGGAGTGCTCCTCCAACAGGGCCAGGTAGAGCTCCAGCTTGCCTGGGAAGTGCTGGTACAGGACCGGCTTGCTGACACCAGCGCGGTCGGCGATCTCGTCCATGGCCGCGGCGTGGTAGCCGCGGGCGACGAAGACCTCCTGGGCCGCGGCCAGGAGCTGGCGTCGGCGCCTGACCCGGGGCAAGCGGGTACCCCGGGCGCGGGCGTCTGAAGGAGCTGTCACACCCACACCCTCCGAAATCGGCATGGCAGATGCACGCCAATACCGAACATCTGCGTGGCTAGTTCTGCCCGACGCGACACCGTGTCGTGCCCCACAGGCTTGCCCTCATCTTACTCCGGCGTAGGTTCGCCGTGGGCGATCGGCGGCGAGCACGGTCACCGGTGCTCCTCCTCGTCGTCGGCGCCCAGTTCACGCAGCTGTTCGACCACGTCTGCCTCGCTGGCCTGGTCCAGGGTGCGGCCGACGGGCCTGTCCAGCCACTGGTCGTCGGCCTCCTCGACGGTCACCGCGCTCTGCTCCGCCGCGTCGGCCTCGGGCACCTCGGCCGACGGGTCCTCCTCGATCTCGGGGCGTCGCTTCCCGGAACGCTTCTGTGCTGCCACGGGATCCTCCCGGCGTCGTCGCTGCGCGTACTGACGACACTACCCGTACCGGGAGTGCCGGGGACGGAGGCCGAGGCGACGAACCCGCAGGCGGCACGGGGTGTCGGCGGTACGTTGGAGGAGCGGGCCGACGGGGTGTGGTCCAGACCTCCCCGGGGTGGGAATGGGAAACCCCACCCGTTAGGTTGGGTATAAGTGCAAGCATGCTCCGCGCCCCGCCCCCTCGGCCGGACGCCCTCTGGTCCGGGCGGTGCGGAGCCACCTGAACAGACATGAGGAGTCACCGTGTCGCTGCCGCCGCTGGTGGAACCAGCTGACGAGCTGACCGTGGACGAGGTGCGCCGCTACTCGCGTCACCTGATCATCCCCGACGTGGGTATGGACGGGCAGAAGCGCCTGAAGAACGCGAAGGTCCTGGTCGTCGGCGCCGGCGGTCTGGGCTCCCCGGCACTGCTCTACCTCGCCGCGGCGGGCGTGGGCACGCTCGGCATCATCGACTTCGACGTCGTGGACGAGTCCAACCTGCAGCGCCAGATCATCCACGGCCAGAGCGACGTCGGCCGCCCCAAGGCCGAGTCCGCCCGGGACAGCGTCAAGGAAGTGAACCCGGGCGTCGAGGTCGTGCTGCACCAGGAGCGCCTGGAGTCGGACAACGCGCTGGACGTCTTCGCCGGGTACGACCTGGTCCTGGACGGCACGGACAACTTCGCCACCCGCTACCTGGTCAACGACGCCTGCGTGCTGCTGAACAAGCCGTACGTGTGGGGCTCGATCTACCGCTTCGACGGCCAGGTCAGCGTCTTCTGGAACGAGTACGGGCCGCAGTACCGCGACCTCTACCCCGAGCCGCCGCCGCCCGGGATGGTTCCGTCCTGCGCCGAGGGTGGCGTCCTGGGCGTCCTGTGCGCGTCCATCGGCTCCGTCATGGTGAACGAGGCGATCAAGCTGATCACCGGTATCGGTGAGCCGCTGGTCGGCCGCCTGCTCATCTTCGACGCCCTGGAGATGAGCTGGCGCGAGGTCAAGGTCCGCAAGGACCCCGACACCGAGCCGGTCACCGAGCTCATCGACTACGAGGCGTTCTGCGGCGCGGTGTCGGACGAGGCCGCCGAGGCCGCCGCCGGGTCCACCATCACCGCGGGCGAGCTCAAGGACCTTCTGGACAAGGACGAGAAGGTCTTCCTCGTCGACGTCCGCGAGCAGAACGAGTACGAGATCGTCAGTATCCCGGGCGCGGTCCTCATCCCCAAGGGCGAGTTCCTCAACGGGAAGGCCTTCGAGCGGCTGCCGCAGGACCGGCGGATCGTCCTGCACTGCAAGTCGGGCGCGCGCTCGGCCGAGGCGCTGGCGGCGGTCAAGGCCGCCGGCTTCACCGACGCCGTGCACGTCGGCGGCGGCGTGCTCGCCTGGATCAACCAGGTCGACCCGAGCCTGCCCGTCTACTGACCGGCGGCCCCGGGCACGAGGGGCGGCGCAGCCGGGTCCCTCCCGCGCTCTGCCGCCCCTTCGCCGTCGTCCACAACCTCGGACCGGCGCCGTCGTTCCCCGCTCCGAGTGGGTAGAACCTCCACGAGGCCGCGGACTCCACCGGGGCGGCCCGCCGCTGGGAGGTGGCGTGATGCGAGAGAAGGGACGCTGGGCGGACCGGGTGGCCGTCGTCGTCGGTCTGGCCCTCGCGGTGAGCTGGCTGTGGCACGGCATGCTCGGCTGGTCCGGCGGGCTGATGTTCGTGTTCGGGCTGGTCGTGATCATGGCCTCGGTCATCTCCCTGACCAGGCCGGGGGCCGTGTCCGGTGAGATCGCGGCGCTGGTCGTGGGTCTGCTGACGTTCGCCCTGCCCTGGATCCTGGAGTTCACCGACCGGCCCCTCGCCGCGTGGAGCGCGTGGGTGCTCGGGGCGGCGATCGCCCTGCTGGGCGCCTACGGGTTGGTGATGGCCACCCGGACCCGCAGGCGCGACCCCGAACTCGCCTGGACCGTGCACCGCAACGAGATCCCCGGGAGACCGGCGGGCCGAACCGGAGGCTGAGCGGCGCCGCACGGCCGTCCCGTCCCCGGTTCCCCGACGGCGGGGTGGGTCGGCGTGGCTCCCGCCGTGCTCGGTCCCCCGCGCCGCGGGGCCGCTCCGAGCGCCCGCGCCTCCCGCTTCCACGGAGTGGACGTCGCCGTCGCGCGCCGGGCGAGACGTGCGCCACGGCGCCGGGAACGGTCGGGGAGCCGGGCGCAGGCCCACCCGGGCGGGGCCCGCCCGGCGCCTTCGCGGCAGTAGGCTCTGCGGTGTGCTGGACGACGACCCCCACGCAGGCCCCGACGACTACGCCGAGGACGTCCTCGCTGTGGTCGAACGTATCCCGCCCGCCATGGTGATGTCCTACGGCGACATCGCCGAGTACGTCGGTCGGGGCGGCCCCCGGCAGGTCGGCGCCGTCATGTCCGCGTGGGGCGGCGGCGTCCCCTGGTGGCGCGTCGTGCGCGCGGACGGCCGCCCGGCTTCCGGCCACGAGGTGCGCGCCCTGTCCCACTACGCCGCCGAGGCGACCCCCATGCGCCCCGGCGGCGACCGCGTGGACATGCGGCGGGCCCGGTGGAACGGGCACGGCTGAGCCCCGTGGGGAGCACGGCCGCTCCCGGTGCGTCCGAGAAGGTCCCCGACCTCTGGTGAACTGATGCTCGTGGACCATGCCCGATACCGACTCGTGCGGCGCGCCAACCGGGCGCAGCCGCCGCCGGTGCTGGACGAGAACCAGCGGCGCGTGGTCGAGCACGCGGGCGGTCCCCTGCTCGTGCTGGCCGGTCCCGGCACCGGGAAGACCACCACCATCGTCGAGGCCGTCGTCGACCGCGTCGACAACCGCGGCGTCGACCCCTCCCGCGTCCTCGTGCTCACGTTCAGCCGCAAGGCCGCCCAGGAACTGCGCGAACGGATCACCGCTCGACTGCGCCGCACCACGCGCGAACCCCTCGCCCTGACCTTCCACAGCTACGCCTACGCCCTGATCCGGCGCGAGTTCCAGCGGATGGGCGACCTGCCGCCGCGGCTGCTGTCCGGGCCCGAGCAGCTGATGGAGGTGCGCGAACTGCTCACCGGCGAGGCCCGGGACGGCGGCGACGCCTGGCCCGAGCGGCTGCGCCCCGCACTGGAGACCCGCGGGTTCGCCGAGGAGCTGCGCGACTTCCTCATGCGCGCCCAGGAGCGCGGCCTGGGCCCGGCCGAACTGGACCGGCTCGGCCGCGAGCGCGGCAGGGACGACTGGGTGGCCGCCGCGGGGTTCCTGGAGCGCTACACCGGCCGGTTCGACATCGCGCCCGTGCCCACGCTCAACTACGCCGAACTCGTCCGCGTCGCCGCCAACATGCTCGCCGACCCCGCCGTCCAGGCGCGCGAGCGCGCGGCCCGCGAGGTCGTGTTCGTCGACGAGTACCAGGACACCGACCCCGCCCAGGAGGAACTCCTGCGCGCCCTGGCCGGAGACGGTCGCGACCTGGTCGCCGTCGGCGACCCCGACCAGTCCATCTACGCGTTCCGCGGCGCCGAGGTCGACAACATCCTGGAGTTCCCGCGCCGCTTCCGCGCCGCGGACCGTTCCGAGGCGCCCGTCGTCGCCCTGCGCACCTGCCGCCGCAGCGGCTCCGCGCTGCTGGCCGCCTCCCGGGGATGACCCGCGCCTGCCCGCCGTCGCGTCGGCGGGAGGGCACGTCAACGAGCACCGCGACCTGACCCCGGCCGAGCACGTCCCGGAGGGCGCCGTCCAGGTCCTCATGGCCGACAGCGGCACCCAGGAGGCGGCGGTCATCGCCGACACCCTGCGCCGGGCGCACCTGGTCGACGGCGTTCCCTGGTCGGACATGGCCGTCCTCGTGCGCTCCTCCACCCGTCAACTGCCGGTCCTGCGCCGGGCCCTGACCGCCGCGTCGGTTCCCGTGGCCGTGGGCGCGGACGACCTGCCGGTGGCGGCCGAGCCGATCGTCCGGCCGCTGCTCGCGCTCATCCGCTACGGGCTCTCCCCGGACGAACTCGACGACGACGCCGCCCGCGCTCTGCTCACCAGCCCGTTCGGCGAGGCCGACACGTCCGGCTGCGGCGGCTCGTGCGGGCCCTGCGCCGCCTCGACCTGGACCGGGTGGCCGCCGCCAGGTCCGACCGCGACGCGGACGCCCCCGACACCGGGGACGGGCCCGACGACGCCTACCGCCCCGCCTCCCGACTGCTCGTGGACGCCCTGCGCGACCCCCGCGAACTGGCCCTGGTCGACCCCGGCGTCGCCGCGCCCGCCCTGCGCGTCGCCGAGGCCCTGGCCACCGTCCGGACCCTGGCCGCCGGGGGCGCCGACGCCGAGCAGGTCCTGTGGCGGCTGTGGCGCGACAGCGGCCTCGCCGACCGCCTGCTGCGCGCCAGCCAGGCGGGCGGCCGCCGGGGCGCCGCAGCCGACCGCGACCTGGACGCCGTCGTGGCCCTGTTCGAGAGCGCCGCCCGCTACTGCGACCGCCTGCCCCCCGGCGCCCCGGCCGGGTTCCTGGAGGACCTCGCCGCCCAGGAGATCCCCGGGGACAGCCTCGCCGAACGCGCGCCCGAGGGCGAGGCGGTGCGCATCCTCACCGCCCACCGCTCCAAGGGCCTGGAGTGGGGGCTGGTCGTGGTGGCCGGGGCACAGGAGGGCGAGTGGCCGGACCTGCGCCTGCGCGGATCGCTGCTCGGGGTCGAGGAGCTCGTCGACGCCGACGTGCACTCCGCCGACACCTCCGGCGCCGCCCTGGCCTCCAAACTCCTGGACGAGGAGCGCCGCCTGTTCTACGTCGCCCTCACCCGCGCCCGGCACACCCTGGTCGTCACCGCCGTGGGCGGCGAGGACACCGACGAGCGCCCCTCGCGCTTCCTCACCGAGATGGGCGTGGGCGACCCCGAGCCGGTCAGCACCGGCCGCCGCTGGCTGTCCCTGCCCGCGCTCGTCGCGGACCTGCGCTCGGTGGTCACCGACCCCTCCGCCCCCGAACCGCTGCGCGAGGCCGCCGCGGCGCACCTGGCCCGCCTGGCCGAGGAGGGTGTGCGCGGCGCCGACCCGGCCGAGTGGTACGCGCTCACCCCCTTCACCGACGACGGCCCGCTGGCGGGGGAGGAGGACACCATCCGCGTCTCCCCGTCCCAGGTGGAGAGCTTCACCAACTGCCAGCTGCGGTGGCTGCTCGAACGGGCCGCCGGGGCCTCCTCCGGCGACTCCGCCTCCGCGCTGGGCACGGTCGTGCACGCCGTCGCGGTGCTGGTCGCCCAGGGCAGCTCCCCGGACGAGATCCGCGAGCGCATGGACGAGATCTGGTCCGACCTCGACTTCGGCGGGCCCTGGCAGGCCGCCAAGCAGCGCGAGCGCGCCGACGAGATGGTCGGCAAACTCCTGGACTGGGACGCGGCCAACGACCGTGAGCTGGTGGTCACCGAGGAGGGCTTCCGCGTGGACGTCGGCGGTATCGAGGTCACCGGTCGCGTCGACCGCCTCGAACGCGACGACCTGGGGCGGGCTGTCGTCGTCGACATCAAGACGGGCCGGAACAAGGCCGACGACCTGGCCCGCCACCCCCAGCTCGGCGTCTACCAGATGGCCGTGCTCAAGGGCGCCTTCGCCAAGCTCGGCCTCACCGAACCCGGCGGCGCCTCCCTCGTCCAGGTCGGCGAGAAGACCAGGAAGTGGCGCGAACAGCCCCAGCCCCCGCTGGGTGAGGACCCCGACCCCGAGTGGGCCGGGACGCTGGTGCGCGAGGTCGCCGCCGGGATGGGCGGCGCCCGCTTCACCGCCACACGCAACAAGGGCTGCAACGCGTGCGCCGTGCGCGCCTGCTGCCCCGTCCAGGACGAGGGACGCCATGTCTAGACTCCGTACCGACCCCGCTGACGCCCCCGCGGCGTTCCCCCGCCTGACCCCCGCCGAACTGGCCCGTCTGCTCGGCCAGCCCGAACCCACCGCCGAGCAGTCCGTGGTCGTCTCCGCACCCCTGGAACCGGGCGTGGTCATCGCGGGCGCGGGTCGGGCAAGAGCGAGACCATGGCCTCCCGCGTCGTGTGGCTGGTCGCCAACGGACACGTGCGCCCGGAACAGGTGCTCGGACTGACCTTCACCCGCAAGGCCACCGCCGAACTGGCCGAGCGCGTCCGCAAACGGCTCGACCAGCTGCGCGCCACCGAGCAGCTGCCCCCGGAGGTGCTCGACGGCGAGCCGACCGTGTCCACCTACAACGCCTACGCCGGGCGGATCGTCTCCGACCACGCCCTGCGCGAGGCGGTCGAGCCCACCGCCCGCCTGCTCAGCGAGGGACAGTCCTGGCAGCTGGCCGCGCGGATCGTCGGGGACTACGACGGCCCGATGGACAGCATCACCGTCGGGGCCGACACCGTGACCCAGCGGGTCCTGCACCTGTCCGGGGAGATCGCCGACCACCTGACCACCACCGACCGCGTGCGCGGTATCGGCCGGTGGATCCAGACCGAGGTCGACGCGATGACCCGCAAGGTCACCAGGGAGACCCGCGACCTGGTCGACGCCCAGCGCCGCCGCGAACAGCTGCTGCCGCTCGTGGACCGGTACGACCACGCCAAGCGCGCCCGCGAGGCGATGGACTTCGGCGACCAGATGGCCCTGGCCGCGCGCATCGCGCAGAACCACCCCGAGGTGGGCCTGATCGAGCGCGGCCGGTTCCGCGTGGTCCTGCTCGACGAGTACCAGGACACCAGCCACGCCCAGCTCGTCCTGCTGCGGTCCCTGTTCGGGGAGGGGCACCCGGTCACGGCCGTCGGCGACCCCTGCCAGTCCATCTACGGCTGGCGGGGCGCGATCGCCGCCAACCTCACCCGCTTCCCCACCGACTTCCCGGTCGCCCCCGGCCGTCCCGCTCCCGTCCGCCGCCTGTCCACCAGCTTCCGCAACGGCGAACGCGTGCTGGGCGTGGCCGAGCGGATCTCCGAGCCGCTGCGCGCCGAGGCCGCCGAGGTCCCCGTGCTCCACCCGGGGCCGGCCCGACGGGGGCGCGGCACCGCTCTGGCCGCGCTCCTGCCCACGGAGACCGAGGAGGCCGCGTGGATCGCCGAACAGGTGCACGGCCTCGTGCACGCCCGACCGGGTGAACCGGGCGACGCGCACACCGCCCCCGACTTCCTGCCCTGGCCGGACGGGGAGTCGGGCGGCGGCGAGGACGGCGGGATCAGCCCGGGCGACGTCGCCGTGCTGTGCCGCAAGCGCGCCCAGTTCCCGCCGCTGCGCGAGGCCCTGGAGGCGCGGGGGATCCCCGTCGAGGTGGTCGGGCTCGGCGGGCTCATGCTCGTCCCCGAGGTGCGCGACATCATCGCCACCCTGCGCGTGGTGCACGACGCGTCGGCGGGCAACGAGCTTGCCCGCCTGCTCACCGGGCCGAGGTGGCGGCTGGGCCCGCGCGACCTCGCCGCGCTGGGATCCCGCGCCGCCGAGCTCGCGCGGCACACCAGACGCGACCTGACCGCCCCCGAACCGGCGTGGGAGCAGGGAGCGGACGCCGCGCCCGCGGCGTCCGTCGGGGGAGGCGGCCCGTCCTCGCCCGAAGCGCTCCCGGCGGATGACGGCGGGCGCGACGTCCTGCGGCGCACGGTCCTGGACCTGACCGCCGAGAGCGGCAGTCTCGTGGACGCCGTGGACGACCCCGGACCCGCCGGGAACTACTCCGAGGCCGCCTACGAACGCCTGGGCCGCCTGGCCGAGGAGCTGCGGTCGCTGCGCAAGCTGGTCGGCCAGCCCCTGCCGGACCTGGTCACCGAGATCGAGCGGATGCTCGGCCTGGACATCGAGGTGGGCGCCCGCACCGGTCGCGACCCGCTCTCGGCCCGCGCCGACCTGGACGCCTTCGTCGACCACGCGGTCCGCTTCGTCGGCAACAGCGAGGACCCCACCCTCGGCAGCTTCCTCAGCTACCTGCACGCGGCCGAGGAGAACGAGAGCGGTCTGGCGCCCGGTGAGCGGGTCGGGGGTTCGGACAGCGTCAAGCTCATGACCGTGCACGGGGCCAAGGGGCTCCAGTGGCCGGTGGTGGTCGTGCCCGGATTGAGCGGGGGCCGCAAGGCGCCGCTGTTCCCGGCCAGGGCGCGCGACGCCCTGGCCTGGCTCAAGGGCGACCACCTGCTGCCGTACCCGCTGCGCGGCGACCGCGCGAGCCTGCCCGCCCTGACGGGCGTGGCCAGGGAGGACATCGCCGACTTCAGGGCGGCCGAGGAGGCGCGCCACCTCATGGAGGAGCGCCGCCTGGCGTATGTGGCGGTGACCCGTGCGTCCTTCGCGCTGCTGTGCACCGGCCACTGGTGGGGGCGTACCGGCGGCACGCCGCGCGGCCCCTCGGTGTTCCTGGAGGAGGTCCGCGAGGCGTGCGAGGGGGGCGCGGGATCGGTCGTGGCCTGGGCGCCGCCGCCGGACCCGGAGGAGTCCAACCCGCACGACGACGAGGAGCACGCCGCCGTGTGGCCGCCGGTGCGCGCTGACACGGGGGACGCCCCCGAGGGAACCGCCGGGTCGACGCGCGAGGCGGCCGAGGCCCGGCGCGCGGAGGTCGTGGCGGGCGCGGTGCTGGTCGAGCGCGCCCGGGACCGGCTGCGGGCGGGGGAGAGCGCCGCCGAACGCGCCCCGGCCGGACTGCGGCGACGGCTCCAGGGGTGGGAGCGCGACACCGAACTCCTGCTGGCCCACCGCCGGACCGCGGTGTCCGGACCGGGCGAGGGCCCCGTCGAGGTCGAGCTGCCCGCCCACCTGTCCGTGTCCTCCATGGTGTGGCTGGCCCGGGACCCCTCCGCCCTGGCGCGGCAGATCCGCCGGCCCCTGCCCCGGCCGCCCGCGCCGCACACCCGGCGCGGCACCGCCTTCCACACCTGGCTTGAGCAGCGGTTCGGCCGCGACATCGCGCTCATGGAGGAGCTGCCGGGGGCCGCGGACGAGACCGCCGGCACGGACGAGGACCTGGCGGAGCTCCAACGCCGCTTCGAGGAGAGCGAGTGGGGCGCGCGGGTCCCGGTCGAGGTCGAGGTCCCGTTCGAGACGGTCATCGGCGACCGCCTCATCCGGGGGCGCATGGACGCGGTCTTCCACGACCCCGAGACCGGTCGCCACGACGTCGTCGACTGGAAGACCGGAAGCCCGCCCAGCACCGAGGTCGAGCGCCGCGCGGTGGGCGTGCAGCTGGCCGCCTACCGGCTGGCCTGGGCCGAGCTGGCGGGCGTCGAGCTCGACGAGGTCCGCGCCGCCTTCCACTACGTCCGCGCGGGGGAGACGGTCCGCCCCGCCGACCTGCTCGACGCCGGGGGGCTGGCCGCGCTCATCGCCTCGGTCCCCGAACCGGGGTGAGGGAACCGCCGCGCCGGTCCCGCCACGCGCGTCCACCGACGTGTGGATCCGGGGACGGCGCGGACGCGGTCCGGGCCGCCCCCATCCACGTCAGATGACGCCGAAGACGAACCCGCCCGCGGTCTCGGCGCCGTCGCCGAACAGGTAACGGCGGGCCGAGAGGACGAACTCCTCGCGGCTGATGAACCCGTCGCCGTCGGTGTCCAGGGCCTTGAACCGGTCCCACGCGATGTCGACCGCCGCGCCCAGGACCTCCGCGTACTCCACGTACTCGGCCTCGCTGACCGCGCCGTCGTCGTCGGCGTCGAGGAGGTCGAAGGCGGCCTCGGCCACGCCCTCGGTCACGTTGGCGCTGCTCCGGTCCTCCGAGGCGGCGTGCATCGCGGCGACGAACGCGTCCCGGTCCAGTCGGGCGCCGTCACCCGCGTGGCCGACCAGACCCCGCCACAGCCCGAGGTAGGCGGCGCGGATCTCCCTGACCCGGGCGCCGTCCGCGTCCAGGGCATACCCCTTGGCGTACCGGTCGACCAGGCGCTGGTAGTCGTCCCAGGTGAGGGTCTTGTCGTTGTCGGAGTCCAGCGTGTCGAAGAGCGTGCCGAAGCGCTCGGCGATCGCGGCGGAGGGAGCGGAGCCCACGGGCGTTCCTCTCGTCGTGGGGCGGGGCTGTCCCGCCCGCTGCACCCGAGTCTGCCGCTCGGCGAACGGTTCCCGGTACGCACGCGGCGTCCCAGCCGCGGGTACCGCCCGGACCGCGTTCCCGAACGGTCGGCGCGCGTCCTAGGCTCGGATCGGACGAGGACGTCGAGGAAGGGACGGAACGACCATGGACGTACGCGGGTACATCGAGGCCCATCGGGATGAGTTCCTCTCCTCCCTCAAGGAGTGGCTGGCCATCCCGTCGATCTCCGCCGACCCCGCCCGCGCCGGCGACGTGCGCGCCTCAGCCCGCTGGCTCGCCGACCACCTCACCGCGACGGGTTTCCCGACCGTCCAGGTGTGGGAGACCCCCGGCCTGCCCGCCGTCTTCGCCGAGTGGCCCGCCGCCGACCCCGACGCACCCACCGTGCTCGTCTACGGACACCACGACGTCCAGCCCGTCGACCCGGTCGAGGAGTGGGACACCGACCCCTTCACCCCCACCGAGCGCGGCTCCTCCCTGCTCGCGCGCGGCGCCTCCGACGACAAGGGCCAGGTGCTGTTCCACGCCCTCGGCGTGCGCGCCGCCCTGGCCGCCTCCGGCGCTGACGCCCCGCCCGTCACCCTCAAGCTGCTGGTCGAGGGCGAGGAGGAGTCCGGCTCGGTGCACTTCGCCGAGCTGATGCGCGCCAACCGCGAGCGTCTGGCGTGCGACGTCGCCGTCATCTCCGACACGACCATGTGGGCGGCCGACACCCCCTCCATGTGCGTGGGGATGCGCGGCCTCACGGACGTCGAGATCTCCCTGCACGGTCCCTCCCGCGACCTGCACAGCGGCTCCTTCGGCGGCGCCGTGCCCAACCCGCTCAGGGCCATGAGCGATCTGCTGTCCGGCCTGCACGACGCCGACGGCCGGGTCGCCGTCCCCGGCTTCCACGACGGCGTCGTCGAGGCCAGCGAGGAGGAACGCGCCCTCATCGCCCAACTGCCCTTCGACGAGAGGGAGTGGCTGGAGACCGCCGCCTCCACCGCCGCCGCGGGCGAGGCCGGATACAGCACCCTGGAGCGGATCTGGCTGCGGCCGACCGCCGAGATCAACGGCATGTGGGGCGGGCACACCGGCGCGGGCGGCAAGACCATCGTCCCCCGCTCCGCGCACGCCAAGGTCAGCTTCCGCCTCGTGCCCGGCCAGGAGCCCGCCCACGTCCAGGAGTGCGTCCGGGCGTTCGTCGCGGACCGCGTTCCCGAGGGGCTGCGCGCCGAGCTGGAGTTCGGCGGCCCCGGCGTGCGCGCGTGCGCCTCGGACCTGGCCTCGCCCGAACTGCGCGCCGCCCGCACCGCCATGGAGCGCGCCTTCGGCACCCGCGTGCTGTACACCCGCGAGGGCGGCAGCGGCCCGGAGGCCGACATCGCCGACATCCTGGGCGCGCCGCTCGTGTTCGTCGCCGTCGGCCTCGACGAGGACCGCATCCACGCGCCCAACGAGAAGGTCGAGGTCCCGCTCCTGCTCAAGGGTGCCGAGAGCGCCGCCTACCTGTGGGAGGAGCTCGCCGCCGCCCGCCGCGGCTGACGGGGATCGCCGCCGCGGGCATGGGCCTCCGCCGCGTGGTGTTACCTGTAGAGCGAGGGCCGTGCCCCCACGGCCGCCCGAGCCGTCATCGGAAGGACCCATGGACGCCGACACCACCCCCTCACTGTCCCGATCCACGGTCGATCCCGCGGGCCACCGGCGCGCGGACGCCGCGTGGCTGGAGAGCGCGTGGGCGGCTCCCGACACGAGAGTGCTCGTCCTGGAGGGCGGCGACCCGGGCAGCTACGGGTGGCGGGCGACCGTGAACAAGCAGTCGCGCGCGCTCGTCACCACCGGGGGGACGCCCTCACTCGTGCTCACCGGCCCCGACAAGGCGCCCGAGGGGGAGCGGTACCTGCTGGGCGTCCAGGACGGCACGGCCTACTTCGCGGTGCGCTCCCTCCAGGACCTCGCCGCCACCCCCGCAGCCGAACCGGCGTCGCTGCGCGAGGTCGGCGCCCTGCTCGACGACCGCGACACCGGGCTGCTGACCCGGGCGGTCGCACTGGCCAACTGGAACGCCTCGCACGGATTCTGCCCGCGCTGCGGGGCGCCCACGACCATGGCCGCGGCCGGCCACGTGCGCGTCTGCGAGGAGGAGGGCACCGAGCAGTTCCCCCGGATGGACCCCGCCGTGATCATGCTGGTGCACCGCGAGCGCGGCGGTCGCGAGGAGGCACTGCTGGGCAACAACCCCAAGTGGGGTCCCCAGCGGTTCTCGGTCCTGGCGGGCTTCGTGGACGCGGGGGAGTCGCTGGAGCAGGCTGTGGTGCGCGAGGTGGCGGAGGAGGCCGGGATCGTCGTGGCGGAGCCGCGCTACCTGTCGTCGCAGCCGTGGCCGTTCCCGCGCAGCCTCATGGTGGGGTACACGGCGCGGGCGGTGGGCGAGACGCAGCGCACCGACGACGAGATCGCCGAGACCCGCTGGTTCACGCGTGAGCGGCTCTTCGCGGAGGTGGACTCCGGGGCGGTGACGCTGCCCGGCCACGCCTCCATCGCGCGCACCCTGATCGAGCACTGGTACGGAGGCGTCCTGCCCGGCCAGTGGTGACCGTTCCCGCGCACACCGGAACCGCGGCCAACTCCGGTCCCCCGGCGCCGAACGCGCGTTGGCGCGAGAGAGCGGGCCCCGCACGTCCGCCCCCCCGGGATCGGCCGTGCGGAGCCCTGAGTCCGGCCTCGCGTTCCCTCGCCGCCGGCGGCCTCAGTGCACGCTGGTCGAGGTGTTCAGCTCGTCCGGCAGCGCGGTCAGGGGGCTCGTGCTGCTCTCCACCACGTCCCGCGCGAGGTCGGCGACCTTGCGCCCCCGGGACCGCGCGGACGACCGTAGCCGCTCGAACGCCTCTCTGGGCAGCAGCGTGTGCCGTTCCGCCAGGACCCCGATCGCCTGCTCGACCGTGACACGCGAGTGCAGGGCGTGCTCCAGCTGCGCGACCGTGTGGCGCAACCGCTCCACCTCGGTGGCGTCGTCCGGCGCGCGCCCGGGCGACTGCGCGCGCGGCTTCGGTACACCGGCCTCGTCCGACAGCAGGTCCGCCAGCACCATGGCGCTCACCAGATCGGGCACCTCCTGTGCGCCCTCGACCCGCCACCCCCTCGGGGTGCGGCGCAGCGCGCCGACGTCCAAGGTGTCGGCGACCGCGATGTCATGAGGCCTCATGTCGTCCCCCAAGTCAACACTCCCCGTCGTGTTCGTCCAACCAGTGGTTGGCCGTGCCGGTCGCCGGACGGTGTGCGGACACTCCGGGGCCGGGCCCCGAGGGAGGAGTCGCCGCGGTGCGGACCGTGTCCCCGAAGGGCGCGCGGTCCGCGCACCGACCTACGCCAACTCGGTCAGTTTTCTCTTGACCTGAGCGAGCGACGGGTTGGTCAACGCCGCGCCGTCGCTGAAGACCAGCGTGGGAACGGTCTGGTTCCCGCCGTTGACCCTCATCACGATCTCAGCGGACTCCGGGTGCTCCTCGATGTCCACCTCACGCCCGGCGATCCCCTCGCGGGCGAGCTGGCTCTTCAACCGCCTGCAGTACCCGCACCACGGGGTGGTGTACATCGTGAACAGTTCGGTGCCCGTCTTCGTCATGTCGCTCACGTCTACTTCCTGTCAGGCGTTCGTGGGATCGGTCGATCCCCCAGATGTCAACACCGAGTGGTGCGACCCGCTTCCCACGACCGTCGGACACACCGTGGGATGCCTCACCGCCCGGACTGGTTCCGGATTGTCTGGCGACGCTCCGAACGTGCCCGGCGCCGATTCGCTCCCGATGACGGCCGATACTTGAGAGACTGTGCCCCCGAGAACCGCTCAGCCTCCCCAACCACACGCAGGAGCACCATGGATTCCGACCGCGTCCTGGAGGGACTGGACCCGGAACAGACCCAGGCGGCACGTGCCCTGCGCGGGCCCGTGTGCATCCTGGCCGGAGCCGGGACGGGCAAGACCCGCGCCATCACCCATCGGATCGCACACGCGGTCGCCAGCGGGGTCGTCGAGGAGCAGCAGGTCCTCGCCGTCACCTTCACCGTGCGCGCCGCCGGGGAGATGCGCGGCCGGCTGCGCGGACTGGGCGCCCCCCGCGTGCAGGCCCGCACCTTCCACGCGGCGGCCATGCGCCAACTGTCGTACTTCTGGCCGCAGGTGATCGGCGGCTCGCTGCCCACCCTCGTCGAGAGCAAGATCAAGGCGGTCGCGCGCGCCGCCCACTCGGTCGGCCTCCAACCGGAGGGCTCCACCGGCCTGCGGGACCTGGCCAGCGAGATCGAGTGGGCCAAGGTCACCCAGGTCCGCCCCACCGACTACGCCAAGGCGGTCGTCAAGGCGGGCCGCCAGACCCCGATCCCCGCGGGCGAGGTCGCGCGGGTCTTCGAGGCCTACGAGGAGCTGCGCCGCGAGCACAACCTCCTCGACTTCGAGTCCATGCTCGAACTCACCGCGGGCATGATCACCGAGTACCCGGCGATCGCCCAGCGGGTCCGCGACCAGTACAGGTACTTCGTCGTCGACGAGTTCCAGGACGTCAACCCGCTCCAGAAGCTGCTGCTCGACGCCTGGCTCGGCGACCGCGACGAACTCTGCGTCGTCGGCGACCCCAGCCAGACCATCTACTCCTTCGCGGGCGCCACCCCCGCCTACCTCACCGGCTTCGGCGCGCGCTACCCGCACGCGACGGTCGTCGAACTCGTCCGCGACTACCGTTCCACCCCCCAGGTCGTGCGCGTGGCCAACCACGTCATCGGGCAGGCGCGCGGCGCCAGCGGCCACCTCACGCTCCAGGCCCAGCGGCCCGACGGCCCCGACCCGATCTACCAGGAGTACGACGACGAGCCCGCGGAGGCCACCGGCGTCGCTCGCAAGATCAGCCTCCTCGTCGAGCGGGGCACCCCGGCCAGCGAGATCGCCGTCCTGGTGCGCACCAACTCCCAGTCGGCCGCCTACGAGCAGGCGCTCTCCGACGAGGGCGTGCCGTTCACCGTGCGCGGCACCGCCCGGTTCTTCGAGCGCCCCGAGATCAAGCAGGCCGTGCACACCCTGCGCGGGGCCCGCCACGGCGCAGCCGGGGAGGACGACGAGCCGCTCGTGCACACCGTCCGCCAGCTGCTCGGGCCGCTCGGCCTGACCGACCAGGCGCCCGAGGGCCGCCAGGCCCGCGAGCGGTGGGAGTCGTTGACGGCGTTGGCCCAGCTCGCCGAGGACATGGCGGCCACGCCCGGTCCGGGCGGACGGGCCGTCACCATGGCGCACTTCGTCGAGGAACTCGACGCGCGCATGGCCACCGAGCACGCCCCCGGGTTCGAGGGGGTGACCATCGCCTCCCTGCACTCGGCCAAGGGCCTGGAGTGGGACGCGGTGTTCCTGGTCGGACTCACCGAGGGCATGATGCCGATCATCTACGCCGAGACCGACGAGCAGGTCGAGGAGGAGCGCCGCCTGTTCTACGTCGGGGTGACGCGCGCGCGCAGCGATCTGTCGATGTCGTGGGCGCTGGCCCGGTCCCCCGGAGGCAGGCGCACCCGCAAGCCCTCCCGTTTCCTGGACGGGCTGCGTCCCGCCTCCCCGTCCACCTCCACCCGCCGGGGCGAGCGCCGCAAGGGGGGGCCGGTGCGGTGCCGCGTGTGCGGCGTGACCCTCGCCGACGCGGCCGAACGCAAGCTCGGCCGCTGTCTGGGCTGCCCTTCCAGCTACGATGAGGCGCTGTTGGAGCGCCTGCGTGAGTGGCGTCGGGCCACCGCTCGGGAGCAGAAGGTCCCCGCGTACGTGGTCTTCACGGACGCCACCCTCCAGGCCGTCGCCGAGCAGGAACCGTCGAGCGTGACCCAGTTGTCCGCCGTGTCCGGTGTCGGCCAGGTCAAGCTCGACCGCTACGGTGAGGCCGTACTCGCGCTGGTGGCCGGGGCCGACCTCGCTGACCTGCTGGGGGAGTTCGCATCGGACGGCGGGGAAGCGGACGGCGCCGGCGGCGCGGAAGGATAGGGCGAAGGACGGGGAGGACCGACCGATGGGCGAGGGCGCGGACGCCGATCGCGGGGAGCAGTCGCTGGCGGATCTGCTGGAGGTGCTCGACCTGGAGCGGATCGAGGAGGACATCTTCCGGGGGAGCAGTCCGGAGGAGGGGCCGCAGCGCGTCTTCGGCGGTCTGGTCGCGGGCCAGGCGCTGGTGGCGGCCGGGCGGACCGTGCCCGACGAGCGCCACGTGCACTCCCTGCACGCGTACTTCATCCGTCCGGGCGATCCGCGGGTGCCGATCGTCTACGAGGTCGACCGGGTCCGCGACGGACGGTCGTTCACCACCCGCCGGGTGGTCGCGGTCCAGCACGGGAAGGCGATCTTCACGCTGTCGGCGTCCTTCCACAAGGACGAGCCGGGGCTCGACCACCAGATCCCGATGCCCGACGTCCCGCCGCCCGAGGACCTGCCGACGGCGCGCGAGCGGCTCCAGGAGGCGTTCGGGAAGGTGCCCGGCTTCGTGCGCTGGCACCCGATCGAACTGCGCCCGGTGGGACCGCTGTCCTTCGAGGCGGAGCGGAACCCGCAGTTGCGCACGGCGTCCAACCCGGTCTGGCTCAAGGTCGACGGCAAACTGCCCGACGACCGCCTGAGCCAGGTGTGCCTGATGACGTACGCCTCGGACATGACCCTGCTGGACACCGTGCTGCTGCGGCACGGGCGCTCGTTCGCGGGGATATCGATGGCCAGCCTCGACCACGCGATGTGGTTCCACCGGCCGTTCCGGGCCGATGAGTGGCTGCTCTACGCGCAGGAGGCCCCGACCGCCCAGGGAGCGAGGGGGCTGGCGCGCGGTCTGGTCTACACGCGCGACGGCCAGTTGGTGTGCTCGGTGGTCCAGGAGGGCCTGATCCGCGTCGTCGACGCGGAGGGCTGGGCCTGACCCGTCCCGGTCCGGTCGGGCGCGCCGCGGCTAGGACTTGGGGATGCGCACGCTCACGGTGAAGGGTCGTTCCACCCGGAGTCCCGCGCTGGCGGCAGGGTCGAGCTGAGGCCGAGCTGGGCGGAGAAGGCGCACTCGGCGCTGTTGAGCAGGACGAAGCCGTCGGTGCCGTTGTACACCGCCCTGGTGTTCTCGGGCAGGTCGACGCACCTGTCGGCGTCGCCGTCGTGGAGATGCAGGACGATGTTCGCCTCGTCCGTGACGAGGATGAGGCGTCCCGTCGCGGCTTCGGCGGGGGCCGCGGCGGCCAGAGTGAGCACGGTCGCGGCGGCGAGGCCGGCGAGGGCGGTGGCGGGTCGACGCATGTCTGCTCCTCGCGGAAGGCGGGTGTCGGCGGGACGGTCTCCGGGCTCCGCCCCCGTGCCGGACGGGTGGGGGCGGAGCGGCGGCGGCTACCAGACGATGAGGCTCTTCGCGTGCCGGGACAGCTTCTCCTCCTCACCGGGGCGCACGACGTCGATGATGTGCGGGCGGTAGGCGCACGGCTTGCTGGACACGAGGACGCGGCGGTTCGTCTCGTTCTCGACCTTCTTGGCCTTCTCGGGCAGGAGGATGCAGCCGACCGGCTTCTTGTACTCGATCTCGACCTCGGACTTGCGCATCTCGTCTCGATCGCGCTTGAGTTCGACCTCGATCTTGCCGCGGGCCGGGCGCGGGTGCGACGTCTCCCGCTCCGAGTCGTAGGCGGTGGCGGGCACGGCCGTGGCCAGGCTGATCGCGGCCGTGGCGGTGAGCGTTCCGAGGATCGTGGCGATGCGACGCACGTCGACTCCTTATTGTGTTCCAATGGTGACGCTGAGTTGTCATCCCTGTGTGGAACACCTATCACCCCTCGTGGCGCCGCGCACGTACCGGCGCGGCACGTCGCGAGGGGGATCCCCCTCGCGACGTGCCGCGCTCCAGTCGAAGCCCCTGCTCCCGGGCGCTCGCGTCGGCTCGACGTGACCGCCGCCCGCCCCGAGGACTACGAGGGCTGGTCGAGGACGACCAGGCTCCGCGCCTCGGGCGGGATGTGCTCGGCCTTGCCCGGGTAGACGATGACCCGCGGCTCGATGTCGGCCCCGCACGGCGCACTCGACTGGACCACGCGGGCGTCGGTCTTGTTGTAGACGGCGTTGGCGTCGTCGGGCAGGGCGATGCAGTCGGTGGGGTCGGTGTAGCGCACGTCGTCGCTCCCTTCAACGCGCAGGTGCAGCGTTCCCTTGGCCGCGGTGGCCGGTGCCGCGCTGGCCAGGGTCAGCGCGATCGCGCTGACGAGTACCCCGATGGTGGTGATAGGGCGACGCACATCGCCTCCTTATCGTGTTCGTGTCACGACACAGCGTCATGACTCCAGGTGAATGCCTATCACCTCGGAGCGCGGTCGCGTGCACGGTGGTGGCGGCGCGCCTTGGTCGCCGGTCGCGCGACAACGCTCGCGCGGGCGCGGGAATTCCCTCGACGCGTGGCCGGATGCGGACGTTATCGCAGGTCAAAAATGGGTTGCCGTTCTTTGTGGCCACCCCTAGTCTGTACATCGTCGTCATGACCGCCACTGGCCCAGGTGAGAGACCCTGGCGCCCGATCGTGAGGGAGGTGCCCCATCTCATGAGCAACATCACAGACAACACCGGCTTCGTCGCTGTCTTCGCCATGTCCACGCGTCAGCGTCCGATCGATGCTCAGGGCACCGCCCTGTCCGGTCACAGGGACGCCGGCGTCGTGTTCGGCGAGTTCACCACCATCGGTAGTGCTGTCCCCGGCGGTCGCGAGAGCGGCCTCGGCGGCTTCCTCGGCACGGCTGTTCTCCAGGGGTTCCGCCCCTGCGGGGCCCAGGCCGCCAAGGTCGATGCCCGTACCGGTAGCGGTGTCCGCGCTGAGCGTGAGCTGGCCCTGCCCTGGGGCGAGCCGCTGGCGAACCACGCCGAAACCACCCGTCGCCGTTATGGCGCAGTGGGTAAGTGTCCACGGAGGATTCCGGCCTAGAGCAGGACAGGCCGAGAGTTTCGACCGTGGCCGCGGACCCCACACAGGGGCCGCGGCCTTCTTTGTATCTCCGTGACCGGACTCCGTCCCCCAGGGGCGGCGGACGGGGGCGGCCGCATCGCAAGTCCAGGTCCCTCACCGGACTCGTCCGGTGTCAGCAAGCACCGACCGCGTTGTACGAAACGAACACATGGAGGGCACCGATGCTTGCGTCGGTCCTGGAAACGCCCTGGCTGGGTGAGACCGAAGTTCCCTGCCGCTTCAAGCCCGACCTGTTCTTCGCCGAGGCGCCCGCCGACGTCGATGCGGCCAAGGCCGTGTGCGGCGCCTGCCCCGTCATGGCGCAGTGCCTGACGGACGCGCTGGAGCGCAAGGAGCCGTGGGGGGTCTGGGGCGGGCAACTGCTCGTCGCCGGCCAGGTCGTGGCGCGCAAGCGCCCGCGTGGCCGCCCCCGGAAGAACGCCGCTCCGGTCGCCGCCTGACCCCCAATCCCGCCGACCCGAACACACACTTCGAAGGAACGAGACGAGACGATGATGATGCAGGAACTCATGCGCGTGGTCGAGAGCATGGATGTCGAACCCCGTGACCGCGAGAACCTCCGGCTCGGGGCGCGCCAGCTGCGCGCTCGCCAGCGCCAGGAGCGCCGTCTGGAAGAGGCGCTCATGGAAATCGCGTGGTCGAGGCTGTGTTGACGCACGGCTGACCGGTGGGAAGGCGACGGATGCCGAACCTCCACCTGATCACTCACGCGCGGTGCGGGACTGGGCGGTGACCTTCGGGAAAGGTCACTGTCCAGGCTCTTTTGTGTTGCGAAAAGATTAAGGGAGCGTCGCTTGAAGGGTCCGTGTGCTGCTCCCAGCCGCCGATGCGCCGCCCAGGTCAGAGTGGAATCCGCCACATAGTACGGCTTTTCGTGCGCATCAGGTCACCCGGTCATCACGGAATCAACCGACAAATCTGCGCAAGACACACCTGTGCTAAGGGGCCTGCCTCGGCTACCGTAAACTTCGTGCCCTCGAACACCAAAGTCGAGGTACGCCGCAGTCCTCGCCGCCGACGCACGGTGTCGGCTTACCGGGACGGGGACACCACGGTCGTCCTCGTGCCCGCGACGTTCTCCCGCGCTGAGGAAAAGCGCTGGGTGGGCCGGATGCTGCAACGGCTGGAGGCTCGTGAGGGCCGACGACACTCCAAGGACGCGGAGCTGCACGAACGCGCACTGGAGTTGGCACGTCGGTACCTCGGCGGGGCCCGGTTGCCCGAATCCGTGCGTTGGGTGGACAACCAGAACGCGCGCTGGGGTTCGTGCACCCCCGAGGCCCGCACGATCAGGATCTCCCGACGTCTGGTCGGCATGCCCTCGTGGGTCGTGGACTACGTGCTCATCCACGAACTCGCGCACCTGTTCCACGCGCACCACGGCCCCGGGTTCTGGGAACTGGTCCGACGCTACCCGAAGGCCGACCGCGCCCGGGGGTACCTGGAGGGGTTCAGCGCCGCGTCCCGCCTGGAACCGTGTGACCAGGGTGACGCTGTCGAGGACGTCGACGAGGACCTCGCCGAGATCGCCGCCGAGGACTGACCGCCGCTCCGGCTCTCAGCCGGCCAGCCCTTTCTCCAGCTCCGCGCGGGCCTCGGCGAACGCGGAGATGGCCTGTGCCTCGTTGCATGGAGAGCCGAGAGCTCCCCGTTCGCATGTGGGTGGCGGGACATTCTCGCACCCGCTCACGGACAGGGCACGGGCTACGGCGACGGCCGGGGCGGGCAGTCGGATCCGCACGCGGTACTTCCTCGGGGTGCGGCGGAATCACGTCCCGAAAGATTGCAGAAAGTAGTTAAATGACCGCGCAAAGTGCTTGATCTGTTGCAGGGGTGGTGATCGGGTGGGCGGTCGCGCCGGAGCGGTCCGGTACGGCCGCGAATCCGTGGCGGCGGGTGTGGGGGTCAGGCGCGCCCGGCGAGGGTGACGAGGGCCCGCCACTCGTCCTGGGGGAAGGACAGGTGGCCCGCCTCGCGGTTCTGGGTGTCGCGAACGTCAGCGCCCGCCGCGTGCTCCCGTACTTCCACACACTGAGAACCGTTGGGCGAGTAGGAGGACTTGTGCCAGTCGCTCACGTGCTTAGCTCCTTCAACGTGCGGATGGACTCGTCGACTGGGAGCGCGCTTCCCAGCGCGGACCGGGCGAGTTCCTGTAGCCGTGTGACACCGGAAGTTTCGTTGATCACGATAGCCCCGTTTGTGTGATCGCAGGTGGCCGCTCGGGAGCCGTCCCGAAGCTGGTAGATCTGGAACGGTGAGATCACCCCGGCCAGGATGGAGGCGCGGGGAACCAGGTGGATCCGGACCCTCCCCGAGTCGATGAGCCTCAGCAGGTGGAGTGCCTGTTCCCTCCTCGCTGCCTCAGGAACACAGATCAGTCCGATTTCCGGAAATGTCGCGAAGACTCGCAGATCGGATGTGAGTGATTCCAATCGCGCGCACCGGACTTTCACGAGACAGTCGATCACGGACATGGGGTCGTTGAGCCGACCCTCGCAGAACACGTGCCGTGCGTACAGGGGCGACTGGAGTAGCCCCGGCGCCAGCAGGTTCGAAACGATTTCAACTGACACGGCACGCTCTGCCAGCTTCTGATCATCACGCAGCCACGGCGGGAGGCCGCCCGTTCGGGTCCGCTCCTCCCAGAGCTTGACCAGCCCGCCCTTCGCTTCGAACAGCTCGTCCAGCATGCGAGCGGTATCGATCGTCGGTGTGGTTCTGCCCTTCTCCCAGTTCGAGCACGCCGAGGGCACGTAGCCAGCCCGCGCGGCGACTTGAGCCTGTGTGAGACCGGCACGCCTGCGAAGTCGACGAAGTTCTTTGGGGAAGTCACTCATAGTTGAGAGAATGTCACACTTAAATTCGGGTCAGACAGTGTCTTCGGAGGGAGTTCACCCTTACTGGATTCACTGGTCCGGGGTGGCAAGTCTGGAAGCATGACAGACGCCATTCGGACTCTGAGTGAACTTCAGAGCGCATTCACGCGACGTGGTCTGAGCAGTGCCATGTCCGACAAATCCCACTGGTTCTCCGCCGAACCCATCCCCACCCTCACGTGCTGCCCGTACCTGGGGAACTGCGAGATCACCATGAGCGGGTTCGGCTGCTACACGTGGCTCGACGGTCGCGGTGTCCGCATGTACATGGACACCGAGTTCCCCGAGGCCGTGGTGGGCGAAGTGGTGGCCACGCGGGCTGGGTTGGCGGGTGGTCTCGGCTGCCTCGCCGTGCCTCCGTCGCTTCCGGTCACGCCCGTTCCCCGGCCCAGGTTGCCGCCGCTTCCGCGTCGGACCCGAAAGCGGTGAATGCTGTTATTTCCGGTATGTGGCATGGGGGCAACGTCGATATTTCGGGCATTCAGCGCTTATGCCTCGGCAATAGGTGCGCGATCCGAGAAAAAGCCGTACTCTCTTCGCGCACCACCAACGTCAAAGACCCCGCGACGGTTAGACACCGCCCGGGGTCGTGGCCAGCAAGAAAGCATCTTTCAAGGAAAAGGAATGCCAGCGTGCGCAAGTTTACCGCTGCCCTCGTCGCCGTCGCCAGGGCCTACCTGAACGCCCTGGTCACCCCCGCTCGCGGACGCCACTCCGCCGCCGCGCGACGCCGCCGTTCCACCCGGGTCCGTCCCTACGCACCGGTCCCCGAACAGGCCGTGGACGCCCGGCCGGCGGCCAGGTGCTCCGCCACCGCGGAGGCGGCGGCCCGCACCAGGCGCGGCACGGCTCGTCGGACGGCTCCGGCACCGCGTCGACCGGGAACCAGCCGAGGTCGTGCGACTCCTCCGGATCCAGCACCAGCACGCGTCCGGCGGCGCGATGACCGCGTACTGGACGTCCAGGTGGTGGCTTCCACCGCCGCACGGCACCGCGTGGCGGTCGAGCCGGACGGGCTCGGGCAGCAGGGTCAACCCCGCGATCCCCGACTCCTCGGTCGCCTCCCGCAGCGCCGCCCCGGCCAGCGTGGCGTCCTCGGGCTCGCAGTGTCCCCCGGTCTGCAACCACAGATTGTGGACACCGTGCAGCACCAGTGCCACCCGGGAGCCGTCCGCCGAGATGATCGCCGAACTCGCCGTGACGTGGCCGGGCAGGCACCCGCGCCACATCGCGTCCTCGTGCGCGCCCAGATGCTCCAGGTACGACCGGCGCAGCTCCTCCTGCCGGGCGTCGGGCGCGCTCCACGCACCCAGCACCGCCCGGGCGTCAGCGTGCAACGACACGGCCTAGGCGCCCTCTCCGCGGTCGTCCCGGTCGTCCTTCGCGTCGTCCGCGTCGCCGGTCAGCTTCGAGATGTCGAAGTCGGCGTCACCGAACTCCCCGCCGCCGCTGACGAACGCGTCCGGGTCGTCCAGGTCGGCGCCCGTGGGCATCAGGTCCGGGTGCTGCCACACCGCGTCGCGCCCCTCGACGCCCCGCGCCCGCTCCAGCGCGGTCCACAGGGCCGACGCCTCGCGCAGACGGCGCGGTCGCAGCTCCAGCCCGACCAGCGCGGCGAACGTGTGCTCTGCGGGCCCACCGGTCGCCCGGCGCCGCCGGGTCGCCTCGGCCAGCGCCCCCGACTGCGGCAACCGGTCGGACACCGCGTCCGACACCACCGTGGACACCCAGCCCTCGATCAGCGCCAGCGTGGTCTCCAGCCGGCCCAGAGCCGCCTTCTGCTGGGGGGTGTCCTCCGGCTGGAACAGGCCCTCACCGCCGATACCGCCGGACAGCGCCTCCTGGAGGGCCTCGGGGTTGGTGAGGTCGATCTCGCCGAGCCGGTCCTCCAGGCCGCTGACGTCGAAGGACATCCCGGCCGCGTACTCCTCGACCAGGTTGGACACGTGCGAGCGCAGCCACGGCACGTGCGAGTAGAGCCGGTGCACGGCGGCCTCGCGGGCGGCCAGGTACAGCCTCACCTCGTCCTCGGGGATCTCCAGCCCCTCGCCGAACGCCGCCACACCGGGCGGCAGCAGGGCGGCGTTGCCCTCGCCGGCCAGCGGCACCCCGATGTCCGCGGTGCCGATGACCTCGCGTGCCAGCTCACCGATGGCCTGGCCCGCCTGCTGGCCGACCATCATGCCGCCCATCTGCTGGACCATGCCCAGCAGCGGACCCGCCACCGAACGCATTTCCTCGGGCAGGTTCTGTCCCATGGCACGCACGGTCTTGGACGTGAGCGGGTCGCACAGCTGCGCCCACGCGTCCATCGTCTTCTCGATCCACTCCGACCGGCTCCAGGCCTGCGCGGTGTGGAGGCCCGACGGCAGGTCGGTAGCCTGGTCGAGCCACAGGTCGGCGAGGCGGAGCGCCTCCTCGACCTTGGCGTAGTCGTGCGGCGGGATGCTCGGGTCGCCGTGCTGGGACACCGTGTGCCGCGCGATGTTCTTGGCCATGTCCCAGTTGATCCCCGACGCCGACGCCTCCTCGCCGGCGCCGGTGGCGCCACCGGGGCTCGGCTGGGCGGACATCATGTCGGCGAACTGCCGGAGCATGTTGGCCATCTGTTGGGGGTCGCCGAACGGGAAGTCGCTCGGCGTTCCGGAGTCTCCCCCGCCCGGGCGGCCGCTGCCGGCACCCGAGCCGGAGTCGCCTGAACGGCGTCCGGACTCGTCATCGGGGTCGTTCGGCATGCTGAAACCGAATGGCAGGTCGCTCACGATCAGACCTCAGGCAGGATTAGGTTTGGTCTCCACTGTCACGTTAGCTGGGAGTCGCCCGGAGTGAATACCGATAGCAGCCAGGTTCGCCCAGAGCACAGCCCGTCCGAGGGCGAGGGGCCGGTGGTCGCGGTCACCGGCGCCGCCTCCGGTGTGGGTCGGCTCCTCGTGCAACGCCTGACCGAGCCGATTGGTTCCGTGGCTGCCCGGGAGATCGTCGCGATCGACGACGGGTTCTCCGACCTGCCCGGCGTCACGTGGCGCATCGCCGACGTGTGCGATCCGGCGCTCGTCTCCCGGCTCGACGGGATCGACGTCCTCGTGCACACCGCCGACGACCGTTCCCTGGACACCAAGCCCGCCAAGCGGCGCCAGCACAACATCCGCGCCGCGCAGACCGTGCTGACCGCCGCCGCGGCGTCGGGCGTGCCGCGCGTCATCCTGGTCACGGGCACGATGGTCTACGGCGCCGCCCCCGACAACCCGGTGCCGCTGCCCGAGGACGCCCCCCGGGTGTCCGACAACAGCGCCGCGCTGACCGGTGACCTCGCGGAGATCGAGGCCCTGGCCGAACGCGCCCACCGCGCCCACCCCAGTCTGTCCGTGACCGTGGTCCGCCCTGCGCCGCTGGTCGGACCCGGGCTGGACACCCTGCTCAGCCGCCACTTCTCGGCTCCGCGCCTGCTCACGGTCAAGGGGAACGAGCAGCGTTGGCAGTTCTGCCACGTCGACGACCTGGCCAGCGCGCTGGGGTTCTGCGCCCTGCACGGCGTCGACGGCGTCGTCACGGTGGCGTGCGAGGGCTCCCTCGCCCAGGAGGAGGTGGAGGAGATCGCGGGCATGAAGTCCTTCGAGGTCACCGCCAACCTGGCCTTCGGCGCGATCCGCCGCCTCCACCAGGCGAAGATCACCCCGGCGGCGGAGGGCGAGCTCAAGCACCTCGTCTACCCCTGTGTCGTGGACTGCGCCGCCCTGCGCGAGGCTGGGTGGAAGCCCCTGTACGACAACCGTGACGTGCTCACCGCGCTGCTGGAGTCCCGGAGCGGCAAGCCCGCGCTGGTCGGCCGCGAGCTGGGGGCCAAGGAGGTCACCATCACCGCCGCGGGTGCGGCCGGTGCGGCGGCCGCGGCGATCGGCACCGCCGCAGCCATCCGCCACCTGCGCCGGCGCGGCCGCAGCTGACCCGTGGGCGCGGCCCTCGCATGGACGGCGGCGCGGCCTTGGTGCCGGACGACGAGGAGGGCCCGCGCCGTACTGGAGGACCGCACAGGGCTTGCGTCGAATCCGGGGTCGGGCAGGTCAGAGTTGGTACCGTCGAGTCGTGCAAGAAATCACTCTCGCCGCCGTGCGCGCCACGCCCCTGTCCGTCGACGAGGTCCTCGCCGCCGTCGCGGACCCCCACGCCGGGGGGACCGCGGTCTTCATCGGCACGGTACGGGACCACGACCACGGGCGCGAAGTCGCCAGGCTGGCCTACTCCGCGCACCCCTCGGTCGAGGAGCGGCTGCGGGCCGTCATGGAGAAGGTCCTCTCCGACACCAGTGTCCCCGGTCGGCCGGTCGTGCGGATGGCCGCCGTCCACCGCGTCGGCGACCTGGAGATCGGCGACGCGGCGGTGGTCGTGGCGGCCGCGGCGGCACACCGCCAGGAGGCCTTCGACGCCTGCCGCCGGCTGATCGACGACCTCAAGGCGGAGGTGCCGGTCTGGAAGCACCAGTCCTTCGAGGACGGCCGGGACGAGTGGGTCGGCACGCCGTAGGACCGCACGCGGACGGCTTCCTCCGGTCCCTGTTCATCCCTCATCGCCGATGATCGGATCGGGCGCGCGCCCCGGTTCCGCACGGGCCATAAGGTATGGGCATGCTTCGTCGCGTCCTGACCCTCGTCGTCGCGCTCGTCCTGCTCGTGGGACTGGCGGTCGGCAGCCTCTACCTCCCCATGCCCTACATCGTGGCCACCCCCGGCGTCACGGTGAACACCGTGGGCGAGTTCGAGAACGGCCCGGTGATCCGGATCGAGGGCGCGCGGACCTACGAGCACGAGGGCGCGCTCTCCATGGTCACCATCCAGTACGCGGGCGGCCCCCAGCGGCGGCTCAGCACACTGGAGGTCCTCACCGGATGGCTCTCGCCGAGCAACGCGGTCATGCCCGAGGAGCTGCTCTTTCCAGCCGACCGCTCGCCCGAGGAGGTCAGCGAGCGGCAGACCGTCCAGATGAACGACTCCCAGACCGACGCCACCGCCGCCGCCCTCAACCAGCTCGGCATCGGTTACCAGGCGGTGCCGATCGTCGCGGGCACCGTCGAGGACATGCCCGCCGAGGGCCTGGTCGAGTCCGGCGACGTGATCGTCGAGATCGACGGGGAGCCCGTCCCCACCGACACCGGTGAGGTCGACGGCGACCAGGCCGTGGGCAGCGCCGCCGTCGTGGACACGGTGAGTGCGCGCGAGCCCGGCGACCCAGTGGGGATGGTGGTCGACCGCGACGGCGAGACCGTCGAGGTCGAGATCACCACCGCCGAGGGGGAGGACGGCACCGCCGCCGTGGGCATCCTCATCGCCGACGAGACCGATTTCCCGATCGACGTCGAGATCTCGGTCGGCGACATCGGCGGACCGAGCGCCGGGATGATGTTCGCCCTCGGGATCATGGACCGGCTCAGCGAGGAGGGTCTGACCGGTGGCGCCCGGGTGGCCGGGTCGGGCACCATCAGCGCGGACGGCCGGGTCGGCGGGATCAGCGGCATCCCGCAGAAGATGGTCAGCGCCCAGCGCGACGGCGCCGAGTACTTCCTCGTGGCCGCCGAAAGCTGCTCCCAGGTCGTCGAGTCAGCCGCCTACGGGGAGCTGGAGGTGGTCCGGGTGGAGACGCTCGACGACGCGGTGGGCGCACTGGAGGCCATCCGCACCGGCCAGGGCGAACTGCCCCGCTGCGCGTCGTAGGTGAGGCCGCGGGAACCGGTGGCGGCCGGGACGCCGCCCCGGCCGCCGACGCTCCGGTCAGCCCTTCGCGGACCGGTCGCCCCGCTCCCCGCCATCGTCCTCGTCGAGGTCCAGGGTCAACGCGAGCGCCGAG
Organism: Nocardiopsis sp. CNR-923; assembly: GCF_001942255.1. Classification (GTDB taxonomy): domain Bacteria; phylum Actinomycetota; class Actinomycetes; order Streptosporangiales; family Streptosporangiaceae; genus Nocardiopsis. Next base: position 10,305 of record NZ_MKKC01000084.1, on the reverse strand, counting down.
GTCAGCGCCGGGATGAGGTCGGCGCCGTTGAGGACCTCGGAGTCGCTGTCGTGGCTGCGCATCCGCATCGCGCAGTGGCGCGAGCCGTCGCGCATCACTCCGGCGACCATCCGGATCTCCTCGGTCTCCCGGCCCGACTCGACCGGGCCCTCGCCCACGGCCAGCGTCTCGTCGGAGCCCTTGACCACCAGACGCTCCATCACCAGCGCGCAGCCGGCCACGTCCTCCGGCCACAGGATGCGCCCCAACGCCTCCTCCAGGGGGACGTCGTCGGGCAGGGGCTCCTGCTCGACCGGGGTGAGTTCGTCGGGGTCGACGGGGGAGTCGATTCCCAGGAGGCTGGCCAGCGCCGGTTCCGCCTTCAGCAGGTCGGCGGTCGGGACCAGGGCGTACAGGCCCAGTGGCCGGTCCCACCCCTGCTCGGCGGCGTGGCGTTCCAGGTCCATGACGGCTTCGCGAATGTTCGACACGCCTCCATGGTGACCGATGCCAGACCCTCACCGGTCCGTTCCCGGACAGTAGGGTCGCCATGGACGTGGGGGTTGCCGCTCCGATACCCCACCGATGCCGGCTCGTCACCCGGCCGGGGGGATTTCGGGAACCCGGCGGCCTCCGCATAAGTTCTCAGTAACAAGGCGCCACACGCGCACCGAACGCATCTAGCAAGCCAGAACGAGGGGGAGGCGTGAGCTTCCGATCGCCCGGCGCACCACCTGCGCGTATGCCTCGCCGATCAAGGTTGCTCGCGCCTGTCGCGGCGACCGTGGTCGTCATCATCGCGGGCCTGGCGCTCGCCGCGAACTTCTGGACCGACTACAAGTGGTTCAGCTCCGTCGGGTTCACGACGGTCTTCCTGACCGAGCTGTGGACGCGCGTGCTCCTGTTCGCCGTCTCCGCGTTGGTCATGGCCGTCATCGTCGGCGCCAGCATCTTCTTCGCCTACCGGTCCCGACCCGGTGTGCGACCCATGAGCCTGGAGCAGCAGGGACTCGACCGCTACCGGCAGTCGATCGACCCGCACCGCAAGCTGTTCTTCTGGATCGCGGTCGGTGCCCTCGCCCTGCTGGCCGGAGCCGCGGCCAGCGGTGACTGGCGCGCCTACCTCCAGTTCGTGCACGCGACCGACTTCGGTGCGCTCGACCCCGAGTTCGCCATGGACATCGGGTTCTTCGCGTTCGTCTACCCGTTCCTGCGGACGCTGCTCGGGTACGTCTACGCGGCGGTCATCCTGGCGTTCATCGCCGCGGTCATCGTCCACTACCTGTACGGGGGCGTGCGCCTCCAGAACGACAGCGGCCAGCGCGCCACCCCCGCCGCCCGCGTGCACCTGTCGGTGCTGCTGGGCGTCTTCGTGCTGCTGCGCGCCGGGTCGTACTGGCTGGACCGCTACGGCCTGGTCTTCTCCGACCGCGGTTACACCTTCGGCGCGTCCTACACCGACGTGAACGCGGTCAAGACGGCCCTGACGATCCTCACGGTCATCTCGGTCATCTGCGCCGTGCTGTTCTTCGCCAACGTCTACTTCAAGAACACCATGGTCCCCATGGCCAGCCTCGGACTGCTGGTCCTGTCCGCCGTGCTGGTCGGTGTCGCCTACCCCGAGATCGTCCAGCGCTTCCAGGTCGGGCCCAACGAGCTGCGCCTGGAACAGCCCTACATCGAACGCAACATCGAGAGCACACGGAACGCCTACGGGATCGCCGACGCGAGGTGACGGACTACGACGCCACCACGGAGCTGACGCCGCAGGAGCTGGCCTCCGAGGCCGACACCATTCCCAGCGTCCGTCTGGCCGACCCGTCCGTCATCTCGCAGACCTTCCAGCAGATGCAGCAGGTACGCGGCTTCTACCAGTTCCCGGACGTGCTGGAGGTCGACCGCTACCCCGACACCGAGGGCAACCTGATCGACACGATCGTGGCCGTCCGCGAACTCGACGGTCCCCCCGCCGACCAGGACAACTGGCTCAACCGCCACCTGATCTACACCCACGGCTACGGCATGGTCGCCGCCGCGGGCAACCTGATCGACCCGGAGGGACGCCCGGTCTTCACCGAGTACAACATCCCGCCCCGGGGCGAGCTGAGCGAGGTCACCGGCCAGTACGAGCCGCGGATCTACTACGGCCGCGAGGGCGCCGAGTACGTCGTCGTCCAGGCCGAGAACGAGTACGACTACCCGCTGGACCCCGAGGAGGAGACCGAGGAGGTCCCCACCCTGGAGGACGCGCAGGAGCCGACGCCCAGCCCCACGCCGGACGAGGCCCGCGCCCCGCTCGACGCGGACGCGGACGCCGACGCCGAGGCTGACTCCGGCTCCGAGGGGAGCGCGCAGGACGAGCCCACGCCGGAGGCCACCGAGGACGGGGCCACCGAGGACGGGGCCGGCGAGGACGGGGCCGGCGAGGACGGTGAGGACGGCGAGGACGGCCAGTCCCAGGCCTACAACCGTTACGAAGGCAGCGGCGGCGTCCAGCTGAGCAGCTTCTTCGACCGGATCCTGTACGCGATCAAGTACCAGGAACCCAACATCCTGCTCAACAGCGCCATCACCAGCGACTCGCGCATCATCTACGAGCGCGACCCGCTGGAGCGCGTGGAGCGCGTCGCCCCCTTCCTGACGGTCGACAGCAGCCCCTACCCGGCGGTGGTGGACGGCCGGATCCAGTGGATCGTGGACGCCTACACCACGTCCAACGGCTACCCGTACGCCAACCCGATCGACTTCAACCAGGCGGTCACGGACACGTTCACGGACGGGACGGCGCAGCAGGTCGGCGCTCTGCCCGGCAACGAGGTCAACTACATCCGCAACTCGGTCAAGGCGACCGTCGACGCCTACGACGGCACCGTCACCCTGTACGCGTGGGACGAGGAGGACCCCGTCCTCCAGACCTGGATGAGCGCGTTCCCGGACATCGTGACCCCGCGGTCGGAGATGAGCGAGGAGCTGCTCCAGCACGTCCGCTACCCGGACGACCTGTTCAAGGTCCAGCGCGAGATCATGCGCCAGTACCACGTGACCAACGCGGAGGCCTTCTACGGCGGCCAGGACTTCTGGACGGTGCCGACGGACCCGACCCGCGACACCGACGACCCGATGCCGCCGTACCGGCAGACGATCAACTACCCGGGCGGGGACACGGCGAGCTTCTCGCTGACCACCACGTTCGTCCCGCGGGGTCGTGAGAACCTCGCGGCCTTCATGGCGGTCAACAGCGACGCGGAGTCGCAGGACTACGGTCAGCTGCAACTGCTGGAACTGCCGCGCAGCACGGTCAACTTCGGTCCCGGCCAGGTGCAGAACGCCTTCGACTCCGACGCGGCGGTCCGCGAGGTCCTGCTGCCCCTGGAGCAGTCGAACGCGGAGGTGACGCGGGGCAACCTGCTGACCCTGCCGTTCGCGGGGGGTCTGCTGTACGTCGAGCCGCTGTACGTGCAGGCGGGCGGCGGAGGCGCGGCCTCGTTCCCGCTGCTCCAGCAGGTGATGGTCGGGTTCGGCGAGGACGTCGCCATCGGCAACAACCTCCAGGACGCGCTGAACAACCTCTTCGGTGAGGGTGAGGCTCCGCTGCCCGACCCCGAGGAGCCCGCTGAGGGCGAGGAGTCCGCCGAGGGCGACACGGAGACGGAAGAGCCCTCGGGCGACCAGGCACTCACCGACGCGCTCAACGAGGCGGTCGAGGCCTGGGAGGAAGCGCAGGAGAACCAGGACCAGGCCAACGAGGACCTCCGTGAGGCACTGGAGGCCATCGAGGAGGCGCTGAACGAGTAGCCGCCGAAGTCCGACCGGGGCCGGGCCCGGCCGGGTCGGCGGAGGACGGGGCGGGGTCTTCGGGCTCCGCCCCGCCCGTGTGCGGGGACGACGGGATCCCCCGGCCCCGTCACCGCCGGTGCACCGGGGTGGGCCACGTCTCGTGGTTTCGATTTGGGTTCACGGCCCGGACACGCTACTGTTGGGAACACAACGACGCGGGGTGGAGCAGTTCGGTAGCTCGCTGGGCTCATAACCCAGAGGTCGCAGGTTCAAATCCTGTCCCCGCTACCAACCGAGAGGCTGGTGGAGTCGGAAGCCAGGCTTCCTTCCCCACCGGCTTTTCGCTTTTTCGCGGGGTGACCCCCAAGTCGCCGAGGGAAACCAGGGCGGGAAGACATTTCCGGTCCGGTGCTTTTCGCCCGGTGTCTCGCTCCGGGCGTGGCGCGGTGTCAATTCGGCCGGATGGCGGTAGGGGTGCTCGCCGCGGTCGTTCGGGGCTTCGCGCCCTGGTAGGATTGGCGAAGGCCTGGTCGGAAGATCAAGCCGGGGTGGATCCCGATCGGTAAAAAAACCGATTTGCCACCCGGGGGGAAACCCCCTAAAGTAGGGGTCAACGACGCGGGGTGGAGCAGTTCGGTAGCTCGCTGGGCTCATAACCCAGAGGTCGCAGGTTCAAATCCTGTCCCCGCTACCAACCGAGAGGCTGGTGGAGTCGGAAGCGAGACTTCCTTATCCACCGGCCTCTCGCTTTTCCTGGGATCGATCCCGCACCCCTGAGCGAACGCGGACCGGTTCGCTGGGTTTCGTCTTCCGAACGCGGCCCTTCGCATTTCCCGAACACGTCCGACGACGCCGCGAAACAGCGCTGGTCTCCGGGGCATTTCGCTCGGAGGAGCGGGTCCGGGCCGCGGCGTCGCCGCCGCGGCCCGGACCCGCGTGGGCTCAGCGGGTGCGGCCCTCGACGAGTTCGACCACGCGGTCGGCCCGCTCCGCGACCTTGGGGTCGTGCGTCACCACCACCACGGCGGCGCCGCGCCGCTCGGCCTGCCCCAGGAGTTCGTCCATGATCATCCGGCTGCTGGCGGCGTCCAGGGCGCCCGTGGGCTCGTCGGCGAGGATGAGCGCGGGCTCCCGGCTCAACGCCCGAGCCAGCGCCACACGCTGCTGCTCACCGCCGGAGAGCTGGTGCGGGTGTGAGTTGAGCCGGTGGCCCAGGCCGACCGATTCCAGCAGTGCGCGGGCCCGGGCCCGGCGACGCAGCACCGGGACCCCGCCCAGCACCAACGGCACACCCACGTTGGCCAGGGCACTGCGCCGTTCCAGCAGATGGAACTGCTGGAAGACGAAGCCGATGCCCTCGCCGCGCAGCCTCGACCGGCGTCCCTCGCCCAGACGGGTGGTCTCCACACCGTCGAATGTGTACGCGCCGCCGCTGGGCTTGTCGAGCAGGCCGAGGATGTTGAGAAGGGTGGACTTGCCCGACCCGGACTGCCCGACGATCGCCACGACCTCGCCCCGGGCAACCTCGAACGTGCAGTCGTGCAGCACGTCGATTCGGGCGCCTGACACCATGAAGTACCTGGTCAGGCTATCCACACGGAGGAGCGCCGAAGTGTCGGCCGGGGGGGCGCGCGGCCTCCGGCGCGGGTGAGTCGACCGACATCTACTCCACCTCCATGAAGAACTCCTCCTCGGAGAACTCCTCCTCGTCCGTGCCCGGAACGTCGAACCGGGGGTCCAGCGGAACCGGGTCCAGGATCTGCTCGCCGACGCTCAGGCCCTCGGCGACCTCGACCATGGATCCGTCCGACAGGCCCAGGCTGACCGCCCGCGTCTCCTGGGAGCCGTCCTCGGCCACGACCACGACCTCGCCCTCGTCAGCACTCCCGCGCACTGCGGTCACGGGGACGGCGACGACGTTGGAGACGTCGTCCACCGCCACCGACAGGTCGCCCTGGACGCCCTCGTAGGCCTCCACGTCGGCGGGGACGCGGCAGACCAGTTCGGTGCCGCCTTCGCCTCCGGCCTCGCCGTCCTCGGCTCCTTCGCCGCCCTCGGGCGCGCCCTGGTCGGCCGGGCCGAGGGAGACGAACTCGCACGGGGTGGGAGCGGGGCCCTGGTCGATGCTCAGTTCGATGTCCCGGGGCTCGTCCCCGAACCGGTACAGGTCGTTGGACGGGATGGACGCGACGGCCCGGAACTCGTCCGGGGCGACCGCGGCCACGACCGTCCCCGGTTCGAGTACGTCACCGTCGCGCAGATCGCCGAGCCCGGAGACGTCGCCGGCTCGTGGAGCGTGCAGCGTGACCTCGCGCGTGGCGGAGGCCTCGGCGCCGTCCTCGCCCTCGGAGCCCCCGTCCGTACCCGGGACGGACAGGGTCACGATCGGCGCGCCGTTCTCGACCGGCGCGCCGTCACCCACCCAGACGCGGGTGACCGTGCCGCCGTTGCGTGCCGCGACGTCCTCACCGGGGGCGGCTCGGACGGTGGCGTCCAGCACCATCACCGAACTGATCGAGCCCAACTCCACCGTGAGCGGCACGCTCGACTCCAGGGCCGCTTGCTCCACGGGGACCTCCGGGCCGCCGCCACCGCTGAGCACCAGCGGCAGCACCGCGAAGGCGCCGCCGCCGAGCCCCGCGAGGAGCACGAGCCCGGCGCCGGCGATGATCCACTTCTTCTTGCTCATCTTGAGTCTCCTACTCGCGGAGTCCGGCCACGACGGACGCGCGCAGCGCCCGGGCCGCGGGGATGATCCCCGCCAACAGTCCGACGCCGGAGGCGCTGCCCAGTCCGAGGAGCACCCCGTTGGCGGGTACGCGCACGTCGACGCCGGGTGGCACCAGACCGAGTTCGGTGATGACCGCGGAGCCCAGGGCGGCCAGCGCCCAGCACCCGGCGAGGGCGATGACGCCGGCCACGAACGCCACGACCACGGCTTCCATCACCACGGCCACGAAGAGCGTGAAGCGACTGGCGCCCAGGGCACGGTAGGTGGCCAGCTCGCGGCGGCGCTCGCGCACGGTGACCAGCCCGACGTTGAGCACACCGAGCAGACCGGTGCCCAGGGTGATGAAGGCGATGCCCAGGAGGCCCCAGGTCATGTAGCGGAGGGGTTCCACCAGCAGGTCGGCGCTGTCCACGCGGTAGCTGGAGATCGCTTCGGGGCTGTCGACCCCCCAGCGCCAACCGGCGGAGGACAGCGTCCTCGCGAAGCCCTCGCCGAACTCCCCGATACCCGGGTGTTCCGGGTCCAGACGCACGACGTAGGTGGTGTGGACGTCGTCCGAAGGCGCCTGCGCCCCCGCCGAAGCGAAGAGCATCTCCTCGGTGGCGGGGGAACGCAGCAGGTAGGCGGTCTGCCAGGCGAAGTCCAGATTGGTGTCGGCGACAACGCCGACGACGCGCGCGTCCACCCACTGGCCCTGGCCGATCTGCACGCGCGTGACGTCGGACAGTTGGCTGGCCAGGGACTCGTTGACCACCAGGACGGGGGCGAGGGACTCGGTGTCCTCTTCGGCGAACCAGCGTCCCCGGGCCACGTCGAGGCGGCGGATGTCGCCGAGTTCGGCGTCGACTCCGAGGAAGTCCACGTCGGGCACGGTCGCGTCGCCGGACCGGATCTGGATGGTGTCGCTCGGCATCTGGTAGAGGGAGACCTGCTCCCCGCCGGAGCGGCGCAGATCCTCCTCCAGGGCGCCGCGATCGGTGACGTCATCGTCGACGACGACCTCAAGGGTCGCGGGGAGTCCTCCCTGGATCTCGCTGTAGGCCACGGCGTAACGCTGACCGAAGTCGCTGGCCATGACCACGACGATCAGGGCGCCGACACCGATGACAACGCCCGCGCAGGACAGGATGGTCCGGGCGATGTTGGCCCGGGAACCGGCGAAGGCGAGCACGATCCCGGCAGTCAGGGAACGTAGCATTCGGTCCCTTCCCGTTTGTGGGCCCTGCGCCGTCGATGCGTCGGCCGGGCCAGCGTGAATCGAGTGGTTTCACGACACCCAACGTGGGGAAGGCGGTTTGCGGTTCACCGTGCGGAGGGGTTTGCGGTCGAGTGTCACTCGACCGTGAAGCCGTCGCAGGTCAGAGCGGCTCCGGAGGCGCTGTCGGACCAGATAACGGTATGAACACCCTGAGAGGGCCCGTCGGCGCTGGGGGTGAAGTCCTGGGGATATTCGACGTGGGACCAGGAGCCTGGACGAGGTCGGCCTCGGCGGACGAGGCTTCGTCGGCGGCGAGGACGGTCACGGTCACGTCGGAGACGTCGGTGTCCCCGTCGGCCAGCACCCCCAGGCGCACCGGTTCGCCCGGCGTGGTGCCCGAACGGGGCGCCTCCGTGCGCCAGACGTCCGACGCGGGGGAGTCCACGGCGGGGGAGCACATGAAGGTGTCGGGGTCGAACACCGCGTCCGGCAGCGCGGAGGGGTCCGCCTCGGCGGAGGCGCGCACGGTGTCGGCGATCATCTCGTCGAGCTCTTCGGGGGTGTGCCCGTGCCCGCCGCCGCAGCCGGTGAGCAGGAGAGCCGAACCGCACAGCGCGGCCAGGAGGGGTTTGGAGGTCTGCACACCCGGCAGGCTACTACGACGCGCGCCGATGGAGGAGTGAATCGTCACGCAAACGACTCGGGTCGTCACCGAACGGGTATGGGTCCCCCGTTGAGCCACGTCAGAGCGGAGTCGTGGAGGGCGCCGTTGCTGCACACGAGCGGGCCGCCGTCCTCGAAGTCCTCGCCTCGCAGGTTGGTGGCCCGACCGCCGGCCTCCTCCAGGATGATCGGCAGCGGCGCGGCGTCCCACAGGGAGAGCTCCGGTTCGGCGGACACGTCCACGACGCCCTCGGCGACCATCACATGGGACCAGAAGTCGCCGTAGGCGCGTGTGCGCCAGACCGATCGGGTCAGGCCGAGGAACGAGTCGAGCAGGCCGCGTTCCTCCCAGCCGGTCAGCGACGAGTAGCTGAACGAGGCGTCGGTGAGCTCCGACACCCGGGAGACCTGGCAGCGCGACGCCTTCGAGAGGCTGCGCCCCGCCCACGTGCCGCCGCCCTTCGAGGCCCACCAGCGCCGGTGCAGGGCGGGGGCGGACACCACGCCGACGACCGGACGGTCACCCTCCAGCAGGGCGATGAGGGTCGCCCAGACGGGGACGCCGCGGACGTAGTTCTTCGTCCCGTCGATGGGGTCGATGACCCACACGCGGTTGCTGTTGCCCGTCTTGCCGTACTCCTCGCCCACGACCGCGTCGCGGGGGCGGGCACGCGAGAGCACACCGCGCAGGGTCTCCTCGACCAAGCGGTCGGCCTCGGTCACCGGGGTGAGGTCCGGCTTGGTGTCGACCACAAGATCCAGCGCGCGGAACCGCTTGAGCGCGATGTCGTCGGCAGCGTCGGCGAGCACGTGGGCCAGTCGCAGATCATCGTCAAAGGACGCCATGGCCGGTAACGCTACCTCGCCGGGGGCGCTGATGGCGATGCGGGCACCCCGCGTGACCAGAGTGTTAGTCACACGGACGGCGGTACGGGAAGAATGGGGGCATGGAGACCGAGAGGGGGACGTCGGCGCGGGAGCGGTTGATGGACGCCGCGTACGCCGAGGTCGTGGGTGGGTCGTGGCCCGGGCAGCGGATGGCGGACATCGCCGCGGCCGCCAGGGTGTCCCGGCAGACCCTGTACAACGTGTTCGGCAGCAAGGAGGGACTGCTCCAGGCGGTCGTGGTCCGCGAGGTCGACGGACTGCTGGACACCGTGGTGCGGTCGTTGGAGGCGGAGGAACGGGACCCGGCCCACGCGGTGAGCCGGGCGACGCGGCTGGTGCTGCTCGCCGCGCGGGACAACCCCTTGATGCGGGCGGTGGTCACGGGGGACCGGGACCTGCTGCCGGTGCTCACCACGCGGTCGGCGCCGCTCCTCGAAGTGATGGGGGAGCGGATCGCGTGGCGGCTGGGCGAGCGTTGTCCAGATGCGGACGCGGCCCTGGCCGAGGTTGTGGCCGACGTGGCGGTGCGGCTGACGGTCTCCTACGCCCTCCAGCCGATCGACCCGGAGCAGGCGGCCGAGCGCGTGGAACGCGTGGTGCACGGGATGCTGTTGGTGAGCCGCTGAGAGAGGGTGCCGCTCGTGTGGGAGGAGCCGCTGTCGGAACGGGATCGACGGAAGGTGCTCAAGGAGTGCCTGTCCGACGGGCGGATCACGGCGCTTCCGGTGCGCCGGTCCGAGCGGATGGTGCTGTTGGACCTGGTGGCCCGTGCCTTCGAACCCGGCGTTCGGTATACGGAGGACCAGGTCAACGCGGTGCTGCGGCGGTTCACCGCGGACCTGTCGGTGCTGCGGCACTGCTTGGTCGACGAGGGATTCATGGAGCGGGACCGATCGCGGTACTGGCGTTGCGGAGGGACCGTGGACCTTGAGGACTGAGCCCCGCGCCCCGGTCGGCTCACCGGTGGTGGGTCTCGTCCCGGGCGGTGCGGCGCGGAGAACGCGGCACCGCCCGACACGGGTCCGCCGAGACGACGAGGAGCGCGTATGCCGCTCGATCCACGTGCGAG
>NZ_MKKC01000083.1 GCF_001942255.1 Nocardiopsis sp. CNR-923 | reverse complement strand
AAACATGGCTTAAAGAAAATCAAACACGCGCTGTTGAGTTCTCAAGAAACAACCGCTCTTCCCGTACAAGCTTCGGACGGTTGATCCTGGTGGATCGTGGTGGATCGTGTGTCCGGTCGCTCTTCCGTGGAAGGCGTCTGCGTTTCCGCTTTGTTGTATCTTTACTTTATCAGGTGTTCCGTGCCCCGCCAAATCGGCGGTTCCGGATCAACCGAACGGGATAAAGCACCCGCTTTGTCAGTCCTCATGCTGAATCGCGCGCCGTTCTCGATCGCGGTCGATCGGTTCTGGAGCGCCCACCGATCCTATCCGCTCCGAGCGCATGCTCGGACCAGTGGGTTCAGTGGAAGGAGTTCGAATCGCGGCCCGGTTTCGGATCGACCCCGTGAGGGCCGCCCGTCGTCCCGCGACGACTCGGAGAACACTACCCCCAGCCTCGCGCACAGGCAAACCGCGACCCCCGTGTCGGCGGTCACCGGCACACGCTGCCCTCCCTTCCCACACATCCCATGCATCGACGAGTTCACCACCGAGCACGCACATGAGGCGCCCAGCTCGCTAGAACCTGTTCTCTTGACCTCTCCAGACAAGCCGAATCCCGTTCGGAAAGTTCCTCAGGATCCCTTGAAATAAGGGATTCCCGCATCCATGATGTGCACAACCACCGGGGGGAACAGATTCTCGTCCGGTACCGCCCCAGCCCACGGGGTGGACTCACATGGGACCGCGTGCCGGAAGTTCGGGGGGACGGCAGGCGCGGCGCGGTCATGCGACACGAGGAAGAACGCGCATGCACACCGCACCCCCTGACGCCGTCGACGGGCCCCTGGACCCCTCGGCCACCGACTCCACCGAACCCACTCCCGAGAGCCACACCAGCTGGAAGCGGTTCGCTCTCTTCGCCCTTCCCGCCGCCGCGGCGGTCGGCGGCATTCTGATCGCCCTGGCCGAGGGGGTGCTCGCCGCGTCCTTCACCGTCTCCGGTCAGGACTTCAAGATCTCCGCGGACGAGCTGCACGGCGAGGGCTTCGTCCAGTACGGATGGCTGAACGCGACAGCCCGGGGCGAAGCGGTCCCGGCCGCCGTCGCGGGGATCCGCGAGGCGGAGATCCACGGGCTCTGCCAGTCGGTGCTCACCGACTTCCCGGTCATCGGCACCCTCTCCCTCACCCTCACCGCCGGCGACCAGGGCACACCGGTCCAAGCCAGCAACCTGATGATCGACATGTCCCAGATGGATGGCGACGCACGGTTCGACGACATCGAGATCGGTCGCGACGCCTCCACACTCGACCGGGGCCCCGCGGGCGCCGGGGCTTCCAGGACACCTTCGGGATGCAGTCCGAGACCATCCACGTCGTCGACCTCCAGCAGACCGCCCGCGCCGCCAGTGCCGGTACCTTCCGGCTCTCCGGGCTGAGCCTCAGCCTGCGCAGCGGGGACGACGAGTGCTTCTGAGGAGGCCGCGGCGGGGAGGGAGCCACCAGCCGGAGAACCCGCGCGGGCCGCGCTCCTGGCGACGGTGGCGCAAGCGACGACCGTTCGCGGGCGGGCTCCTGATCATGCGTCCGGGGTCGTGCTCGCCTCGTTCGTCATCATGCCGGTGGAGCTGATGATCCACACCGGCGTCGGAGGGGTCTCCTCCCTGCTGTTCGGCGGCATGCTCGTCGTGCTCGGTCTCATCACCTGGTTCGCCCCGGACCAGCACGTCGTCACCGGCGCGATGGCGGGCTTCCTCGGCCTGGGAGCACTGGTCCTGTCCAACCTCGGCGGCCTGGTGGCGGGCACCCTCCTGGCCCTGGTCGGCGGTGGCCTCGCCTTCGCCTGGCGACCCGTCGCCCGACCGTCACGCAGAACCTGACCCCGCACCGCCGCGTTCACCGGCCACGCCACAGGACACCGGAGATGCGCGGCGTCACCGCGTTCCCGGTCCCGCCCGGCAAGTCCCGTCCACCTCCTCGGCGCGATCCCGCCCATACCGCTGGGCGCCGCCACGGGCGACGCCCGGACCCACCCAAGGAGTCATCCATGTCGGTTCCCCGACCGAGATCCCGCACCCGCTCCTGGCTCTCCGCCGCCGCGGCGGCCTCCACCGCGGTCCTCGGCCTGGCCTGGGCCGGTACCGCCCAGGCCACGACGGCCGACCCGACCACCGTCGAGCCCGCCGGGGCGGCCTTCGAGGCGTCACTCGCCGGCAGCGCCGTCTTCATCACCGGCAGTGTCGTCATCACCTGCGAGACCTCGTCGACCTCCCCCGGAGGCGGCAACAACCTGGTGCCGGACGCGCCCGACAACCACAACCCGGGCGGCCCGGTCTCCGGCCCGATCAACGCGCCGGAGTTCACAAACTGCTCCACGAACATCATCTTCGTGCGGGCGACCGTGGACGTCGTCGACCCGGTCTGGGAGATGACGATGCAGCACGGAGCTCCCTCCGTGGGCACCATGGTGATCCCCGCCGGAGGCATCGTGGTCACCACGAGAGGGCTCGCCTCGTGCACCGCGACCGTGAGCCCGAACGCCGACGTGCCCATCGCGGGCACGTGGACCAACGGCGACCCGGTCTCGACGCTGGACTTCGACACCACGGCGCCGACCGTCGTCCAGGGCGGCTTCGGCTGCCCGACCAATGTGACCGAGGCCGAGTTCACCGCTACCTACGAGGTGACGAACGCGGACACCCCCTCGGATCCGATCACCGTGACGGGCTGACGCCGCGCCGGCCGTCCGGTCGCGGGTGACACGCCCCCATGCCAGGGAGCCCGGCCCGAACACGGGCCGGGCTCCCCCGAGGCGCCACTCACCGGGAAGTGATCAGTTCTCCCCGTCCATGTCGTCCTCCATCTCGTCGGTCATCTCGTCGTCCATGGAGTCGCCCTCCATCTCGTCCGACATGTCCTCCTCCATGGAGTCGCCCTCCATCTCGTCGGTCATCTCGTCGTCCATGGAGTCATCCTCCATACCGTCGGACATCTCGTCCTCGGCGCCCTCCTCCATCTCCTCGGACTCCACGGAGGACCCGTCGGAGGCCGTGTCGTTGCATGCGGCCATGGTGAGAACGGCCGTGGCGCTGATGGCTCCCGCCATGAGAAGGCGGCGAAGGGTGCTGGCTGAGGGCATGATGAGCTCTTTTCCGTTCTGATCCGTTGTCCGGTCGTCCCTGGGCGGCGGGCGCGCCAGGGGGTTCGTGTGCGCCTCGGCGCGGCGAGGTCAGGAGACGACGACCTCGATCGTGTGGTGGCCGGTGGCTCCGTCTGGGGCCACGGCCGCCCGGTCCGCGGTCTGGGTCCGGCCAGCCCTGTCAGTGGCGCGTACCGAGATCCGGTGCTCTCCCGGCCCGGCGTCCCACTCGTGGACCCACTGGCGCCAGGTGTCGGCCGTGTCCTCCTCGGCCAACGTCGCCTGCCGCCACTCTCCGTCGTCCACGCGAACCTCCACCCGGTCGATCCCCGTGTTCTGCGCCCAGGCCACACCCGCGATCGTGACCGTTCCGGCGGCCACGTCGGCGCGTTCGCGCGGTGTGTCGATCCGGGAATGCGTCTTGATCGGCCCCCGGGCCGACCAGCCCCTCGGGACCCAGTACGCGTCGAAGGCGTCGAAGGTGGTCAACTCGATGTCGACGATCCACTTGCAGGCCGACACGTACCCGTACAGCCCGGGCACGACCATGCGTGCGGGGAACCCGTGGTCGTAGGGGAGCGGCTGGCCGTTCATGCCGATGGCGATCAGGGCGTCGCGGCCGTCCATCACGTCGGCCACGGGCGTGCCGATGGTCATGCCGTCGTCGGACCGCGACACGAGTTGGTCCGCCGGACCGCCGTCCGCAGGCGGGCGCACGCCCGCCTCCTCCAGCAGGGCGGCGAGCGGAACTCCGACCCAGCGCGCGTTGCCCACGTACTCCCCGCCGACCGGGTTGGAGACGCACGCCAGGGTGATGTCCCGTTCGACGAGGTCGTCGCGGGCGAGCAGGTCGGCGTACGTGTACACCCCTTCGCGCGCCCCCAGGCCGTGGACGCGCAGCGACCAGGTGGAGGCGTCCACCCGTGGGATGGAGAGCGCCGTGTCGATCCGGTAGAAGTCCTCGTTCGGGGTGAAGAACGAGGCCAGGCCGTCGATCTCCAGGTCCGCGCCGATCGGGACGGGTACGGCCGCAGACGCGGGCCTGGGCAGGGTGACGTCCTCGCGGACGAGCCCGGCGCCCGCCCCCGACGATGACAGCAGCCGGGCGGCCGTTCCCGCACCCGCCGAAGCCGCGACCGCGGCCCCCGCGAGCAGGGTGAACCTGCGCCGGTCGAACCCTGGGGACTGCTTCTCGGCGGGCTCCTCCGGCGCGGTCTGCTCGCCCTCGGGTGGTGCGGTCGCCGGTCGGGACGCGACCCCCAACAGCCAGAGCAGGACCGCGCCGCACACCGCCGCCCCGGTGAGCGTCGGCAGCGTGTCGAGGATCCCGCTCCCAGGCCGGGTGAGCGCGGCCGCAAGGCCGACGGCCGCGAACGCCGCGATCCCGACGTGGCCGATCCACCGCCGACGCGCCGCGCCCGCGCCCAGCAGCGCGGCGGCGCCCGCCAGGATCACGCCCATGCCGACGAAGAGGGCGATCTTGTCGGCGGTCCCGAACGTGTCGACCGCGAACTGCTTCACCGGTTGCGGTGTGAGGTCGACGACGGCGTCGCCCACCGCCAGGAGCGGGGCCGCGGAGGCTCTGGACAGCAGGGCGCCGACGACCTCGGCCGACGCGAGCGCGGCGCCGGCCGCGACGAGGCCGGCGATCGCTCCCGGAGCGCGTCCGATAGTACGGGTGGTGTCGAACATGCCCTGGGTTCGGAACCGCCCGCGCCGGAGAGACGTGGGCTGCGGTCACGAACTGATAAACATGTTCCGGCCGAGACGTCACCTCACGGCCCACCGCGCCGAATACGGAGGCGACGGCGGCGGGCGGAGAGAGGGTGACCGTGGATCGGGTGAGAGGCATCAGGTTGGAAGGCGCCGGGAGGCCCGGCGGTGGATCCGTGCCGTCGAACGACGAGTTGGCCGGGCTGCTCCGCCAGGCGGCGGTGGGTGACCTGGCGGCGTTCGAACGCGTCTACCGGGAGCTGAGCGGACCCGTCTTCGGGGTGGTGCGCAGGGTCCTCCTGGACGAGGCCCAGTCCGAGGAGGTGGCCCAGGAGGTGTTCCTGGAGGTGTGGCGCCACTGCGCCCGATTCGACCCCGCTCGCGGCAGCGCCCGCTCCTGGGTGTTGACGGTCGCGCACCGGCGGGCCGTCGACCGCGTGCGGTCGGAGCAGGCCGCGACGGAGCGCGCGACCGCGGCGGGACGGTTGGAGCCGGGGGCGACCCCGGCCGACGGCGTGGAGCAGCATGTCGAGACCAGTCTGGAACGCGAGAAGGTGCGGCGTTGTCTGCGCCGCCTCACCGCGCTCCAGCACGACGCCGTTCGGCTCACGTACTACACGGGGTACACGCAGCGGGAGGCGGCCACGCTGTTGGCCGTCCCGCTGACCACGCTGAAGGGGCGTCTGCGGGACGGCCTGATCCGGCTCCGTGACTGCCTGGGGGTGGCCGCATGAGCGACGTGGACATCCACGGGCTGATCGCCGGATACGCGGTGGACGCGCTGGAGGCGGAGGAACGGACCGCCGTGGAGCGTCACCTTCCGGAGTGCGAGGACTGCCGCCGGGACCTGGCGGAGTTCCGGGAGACGCTGGTCAGGCTGGCGTACGCGGAATCCACCCAGCCGTCGGAGGAGCTGTGGACGCGGGTCAGCGCCCTCGCGCGCCGCACGAGACAGGCGCCGCTCCCGCCGAAGGCGGACGGGACGGCGGCGGAGAACGGCCGCGGGGACGGGAGCGTGACCGGGGACCACGGCGGGGACGGGAGCCCCGCCGAGGTCGTGCGGGGCCCCGCACGCTGGTGGCGCGGCCGGCTGCCGTGGCTCGTCGCGGCGGCGTGCGCGTTGGTCGCGGTCATGCTCGGGGCCTCGCTGCTGTCGGTGGACCGCAGCATGGACGAGTCGAGGCGGCACCAGGCCGAGGTCGAGGCGCTGCTGGCGGCTCCGGACACGCACATGCACGAGGGTCCGCTGGGCGAGGGCGCCAGGGCGACGGCCTTCACGTCCTACCAGATGGACGCGCTCATGCTGGTCGTCGACGGACTGCCGGACACTCCGCGCGGAATGCAGTACCAGATGTGGTACGTCGACGAGGACGGCATGCGTTCGGCCGGGATGCTCACGCTGTCGGACGACGGGCGGTACTCGGGCATGGCGCACGACATGGGGACGCCGATCCAGGTGGGGGTCTCCCTGGAGCCGGAGGGCGGCATGCCCGAGCCGAGCGAGCGGCCGATGAAGCTCGATCTCTGACCGCTTCGCGACGGATTGTCGGGAGGTGACAAGCGTGCTCGGTCCGACGCTCACTCCAGGACGGAGAAACCATGCCACCATGTCACCTACGGTCGCAGTACTCCGGGGAGTGGAGTGGCGAAGGCTCACCGGTGCGGCGCGGACCGCTTCGCCCGTCCCCGATCCCTGCGGAGACACCATGGCAGCCGCAAGTCCGTCCGACACCTCCCGCCTGACCCGCACCCTGAGGACGGTGCGGGTGCTCGTCCGATCCGGGGTGATCAGCCCCGGACGCCCCGACCGGATCGTCCGCCAACTGCGCGCGCTGCGCGTCTGGGGCGCGACCATGGCCGGCGCCTACGCCGCCGCGAACGAGCGCGTCCCCGACTCCGTGGCGATCGTCGACGAGCGGGGGACGTTCACCTTCCACGAGATGATCCTGCGCGGGCGCTCCCTCGCCAGGACTCTGCACCACGCGGGCGTGGGCACGGGGTCGCGCGTGGGCGTGCTGTGCCGCAACCACAGTGCCTTCGTGCAGACCGTCATCGCCTGCGGCCGGTTGGGGGCCGACGCCGTCCTGCTCAACACCGGGCTCGCCCCGGGGCAGCTGGCCGCGGCCGCGACGGCGAACCAGGTGGCGGTCCTGGTCCTGGACGAGGAGTTCGACGCGCAGTGCGCGGAGGTGCCGGCCGACGTCACCCGGGTCCGCGCGTGGGGGGACGCCCCGGACGGGGGCCTCCAGGTGCCGTGGGACGCGCGGGAGAGTACGGAGGGCGAACCGGCTCCGCCCGCGCGTCCGGGACGGCTGATCGTCCTCACCTCGGGGACCACGGGCACTCCGAAGGGGGCGCGACGGCCGACGCCCAGGGGGCCGCGGGACGCGGCGGCGATCCTCTCCAGGATCCCGCTGAACTCCGGGGACCGGATCCTCGTCTCGGCCCCGATCTTCCACACGTGGGGGCTGGCGGGCGTCCAGCTGGGCATGACCATGCGGGCGACGTTGGTCATGCGCCGTCGTTTCGATCCCGAGGACGTGCTGCGCACGGTGGAGGATCAGCGGTGCACGGCGCTGTTCGCGGCCCCGGTGATGTTGCGGCGGATCATGGACCTGCCCGCGCGGACGCGGGCGCAATACGACACCTCCTCGCTGCGGGTGGTGGCGTGCAGCGGCTCGGCGATGAGCCCCCGGCTGATCACGGAGTTCATGGACGAGTTCGGGGACGTGCTCTACAACCTGTACGGCTCGACCGAGGTGTCGTGGGCGACCATCGCGACCCCCGAGGACCTGCGGGCCGTGCCGACGACGGCGGGACGCCCCCCGTTGGGGACGCGGGTGCAGATCCTCGACGCGGACGGCGCGCAGGCTCCGACGGGGACGGAGGGTTCGATCTTCGTCGGCAACGACATGCTCTTCGACGGCTACACGAACGGCGCGAGCAAGAACCGCGCGCACGGGCTCATGGAGACGGGTGACCGCGGGCGCCTGGACGCCGACGGGCTGCTGCACGTGTCCGGGCGCGACGACGACATGATCGTCTCGGGCGGGGAGAACGTGTTCCCCCGCCCCGTGGAGGAGGCGATCCTGACGCTGACCTCGGTGAGCGAGGTCGCGGTGACGGGTGTGCCGGACGAGGAGTTCGGGCAGCGGTTCGCGGCGTTCGTCGTGCCCCAGGAGGGCGCGGAGGTGGACCCGGACCAGGTCCGCGCGGTCGTCCGTGCCGAGGTCGGCCGGTTCGCCGTGCCACGCGACGTGGTGCCGCTGGAGGAGTTGCCGCGCAACCCCGCGGGCAAGGTGATGAAGCGGCACCTGCCGACGGACCTTCCCCCGCGGTGACGGCCGACTCGGACACCTCGTGCACGAGGACATCGAGGGCTTTGACATCGCACGCGTGGTAACTACCATGGGTACGGTGTCGGATCGAACCCCTGATCCCGAGGGCGGTTGCCCCCTGCCACCCGTCGACGAGCAAATGTGCTTCGCGCTGTACACCGCAGCGCGGGCCGTCACCAACGTCTATCGGCCCCACCTGGACCCGTTGGGCCTGACCTATCCCCAGTACCTGGTGATGATGCTGTTGTGGGAGCGGGAGGAGTGCTCGGTCAAGGAGATCGGCGCGGTCCTGCAACTCGACTACGGCACACTCACCCCGATGCTGAAGCGCCTGGAGACCCAGGGACTCCTCCGCCGCGACCGTGACCCGGAGGACGAGCGAACCGTCCGGGTCACCGCCACCGACGAGGGCAGGCGGCTGCGTGCCCGCGCCGAGGGCATCCCTGACGCGATCGGTCGCGCGATCGACCTCCCCGGGGACGAGTTCGAGGCCACGCGGCGGTCCCTGGGACGCCTGCGGGCGAACGTGCTCGGGCACGGGGCGGACGTCGCACGGCGGCGGCGTACCTGAGTCTCCGTCGCGCACGTCCGCCGCCGGGGGATGGCGGCGGACGTGCGCGGCGGCGGTGACGGGCACCACGGGGGTCGTGCCCGTCCCTCACGTGTGGGCGGGCCCGCGTGCCCGCCCACGCGCGATCTCCGGATCGGCGCGAACCCCGTACGCGGCGCAGTCTCTGCGTTACCGTGGGGACATGTCGATCTGGGCGTCCGACAACCGCAGCGGGCAGGTGCGCGAGGCCCTGACCATGCTCCTGTCCCAGGGGGTGATCGACGACTTCCGCATCCGCCCCGAGGACGAGTTCCCCTTCCGGGTGCAGATCGCCGCCGGGGTGGTCCCGATGACCGAACACCAGGCCGCGCACTTCGTGCTGGGCGCCACGGTCGCCCACTTCGGGCGCCTGGCACGGGGAGAGAGCACCCTGTGAAGCCTCTCCGGCACTCCACCGGGGCGCCGATGCCCCAGGGGGCGGCGGTGCGTCCGGTGGAGTCGGGTTCGGCGGCCACGCCCGCGACGTCGGTGGGGTGCACGGGAGCCTCCGGGCGCGACGGTGGGGGAGGATTCGGCCGGACCTCGCCCGCAGCCCGACCCCGGCCCTGACACCGGCGACACGTCCGCGCGCCCACCGCGGTCATCCCGCACATGTCCGGTCCGCACACACCTTCGCCCGAGTGTGTGTCCGGGCGGCCCATCCCCTGAGCGACACGCCCGACCTACGTTGCTGGACATGACGACGCACGAGTACCCGTCGCACACGACACGGCGGGCCCCCACACCCCCGACGCGCCCCGCGCCGCCCACGCGTCCGCGTCGACCTGACCGGCAGGACGGCGCTGGTCACCGGTGCGGCCAGCGGCATCGGTCGGGCCTGCGCGCTGCGGCTCCGCGCCGCCGGCGCGACCGTGCGCATGGCGGACCTCGACGGCGGGGCTCTGACGGAGCTGGCCGAACGGGGGGTGGGCGAGGCCGTCGAGATCGACCTCACCGACCTGGACGCCGCCGAGGAGGCCGGGCGCGGCGCGGACATCGTCGTGAACAACGCGGGCGTACAGACGGTCGCCCCCGTCCAGGACTTCCCTCCGCAGCGCTTCTCGTTCATCCTTCGACTCATGGTCGAGTCGCCGTTCCGCGTCGTGCGCGGCGCCCTCCCCCACATGTACGAGCGGGGGTGGGGCCGGGTCGTGAACATCTCCTCGGTGCACGGGCTGCGCGCCTCGCCCTACAAGTCGGCCTACGTGACCGCCAAGCACGGGTTGGAGGGGTTCTCGAAGGTGGTGGCCCTGGAGGGCGCCGTGGCCACCGCGGACGACCTGGGCTTCTCTGGTCTGCTGCTCAGCCAGGACCGGGACATGCCGGGGTTCGTGAGGGCGGCCCTGGGCCCGCTGCTGGACTACGACGCCCGGCGCGGCACACTGCTCGTCCAGACCCTGGGCGCCTACTTCGCGGCCGGGGGCAACCTGTCCCGGGCCAAGGACGACCTGCACATCCACGTGAACACGGTGGCACAGCGCCTGGAGCGGATCGGTCAGCTGATCGGGGCGGACTGGCAGCGCCCCGACCGCGCCCTGGAGCTACACCTCGCCCTGCATTTGCACGGTCTGCTCGACGAGGGCGTGGACCTCCTCGGCGAGCAGGGCGGCGGTTGAGGGGGCGCGTACGAGAAAGCCGATCGTCGCCACCGTGGCGGATCGGGAGGCGTAGGCTTCGGAGGGCCCCACCCCCGAGACGACCGCGAGGCCCACCGTGTCCCTTCCTCCTCCGGGAACCGCTGACGACCGCGCCGTGGGCGTCCTGTTGGGCGCCGCCTGCGGGGACGCGCTGGGCGTTCCCTACGAGTTCCGGCCGCCGCTGCGCGAGGACGAGGCGCCGGAGATGGCGGGCGGCGGGCTCGGCCCCTACGCCCCGGGAGAGTACTCCGACGACACGCAGATGGCGGTGTGCATAGCCGAGACCCTGCGCGACCACGACGATCCGGTCTCGCCCGAGGCGCTGGCCGCGACGGCGCGGGCGTTCCTGCGGTGGCGGAACGAGGGCGCCACCGACATCGGGAACCAGACAGCGCGGGTCCTGGGCGACGCCGAGCACGCCTGGCGGACCGACGGGGTCGCCCGGGTCATGGCGGAGGGGGCGGCGAAGCTGTACGCGTCGGGCGCCCCGAGCGCCGGGAACGGGTCCCTCATGCGCACGGGGCCGCTCGCACTGGCCTACCTCGACGATCCCCGGGGCCTGGCCGCGGCGGCGCGCCGGTACAGCGACCTCACGCACGGCGACCCGCTCGCGGGGGAGGCCTGCGTGCTGTGGTGCGAGGGTGTGCGGCACGCCGTGGTCCACGTCGACCTCGGCGGCGTGCGCGCGGGCCTCGACCTGCTGCCGGCGGACCGGCGCGACGCGTGGTCGGGGTGGTTGGACGAGGCCGAGTCGCGTCCTCCGCACGCGTTCGGCGACAACGGGTTCGTCGTCCGCGCGCTCCAGGCGGCGTGGTCCGCGGTCTCACGGGAGGGCGGGTTCGCGTCGGCGCTGGCGTCCGCCGTGCGCGCCGGGAACGATACGGACACCGTGGCGGCGATCGCCGGTGCGCTGCTGGGCGCGCGTTGGGGCGCCGGGGCGATCCCCGAGGAGTACGTGTCCGCCGTGCACGGGTGGCCCGGGTACCGGGCCGGGGGACTGGCGGACCTGGCGCTGGCCGTCGCCCGTCGGCACGCCTGACCGGGAGTCCGCGGTGGGCTCGGGGCCGTGCCGCGAGACGGCGGGAGTCGACATGTCGACAAAATGATAGATCGTTTGGGCGCGTTCTCCCCGGGTCGTCGACACGGTCGGCCTGTCCGGAACCCCGGCCGCGCGGGTGGGCCCGTGGTGAGAGGGCACGGCTCCCCACCAGTGACTATTTACTGAACGATCGGTCTGTAATACTGTGCGAGCAGACCCACAGCCCGAGGAGAGGACCGTCAGGTGTCCCACACACTGGAGAGCTACGCGCGCGGAGCGTGGTTCACCCCCGAGGACGAGGGCGCGCCGCTGGCCGACGCCAACACCGGCGAGACCGTGGCCCGGATCTCGGCCAACGGACCCGACGTGGCCGGGATGATCGACTACGCGCGGAGCGTGGGCGGCCCCGCGCTGCGCGCGCTCACCTTCCACCAGCGCGCGATCATCCTCAAGCAGCTGGCCGCGTACCTGACCGAGCACAAGGACGAGTTCTACGCGCTGTCCCACCGGACCGGCGCCACCGGCCGCGACACGATGGTCGACGTCGACGGCGGTTTCGGCACGCTCTTCAGCTTCTCCAGCAAGGGGCGGCGCGAGCTGCCCAACTCGACGGTCATCCTCGACGGTCCGGTGGAGCCGCTCAGCCGCCAGGGCACCTTCGTCGGCCAGCACGTGTACACCTCCCGACCCGGGGTGGCCGTGCAGATCAACGCCTTCAACTTCCCCGTATGGGGGATGCTGGAGAAGCTCGCGCCCGCCTTCCTCGCCGGAATGCCCAGCATCGTCAAGCCCGCGAGCCAGACCGCGTACCTGACCGAGGCCGTCGTGCGGCGCATGGTCGAATCCGGTCTCCTGCCGGAAGGCTCGCTCCAGCTCCTCGTGGGCACCCACCGCGGCCTGCTCGACCACCTCGGCCCGCAGGACGTCGTGGGCTTCACGGGCTCGGCCGCGACCGGCGCCCTGCTGCGCGAGCACCCGAACGTCGTGCGCGGCGGAGTCCAGCTCAACGTCGAGGCGGACTCGCTGAACTGCTCGATCCTCGGCCCGGACGTCGGGGTCGAGGACCCTGAGTTCGACCTTTTCGTCAAGCAGGTGGTCACGGAGATGACCGTCAAGGCCGGGCAGAAGTGCACCGCCATCCGCCGCGTGATCGTGCCCCAGTCGATGGCCGACGCCGTCACCGAGGCCGTCTCCGCCCGTCTGTCCGCAGTCGTGGTGGGCGCCGCCGATCACGACGGCGTGCGGATGGGTCCCCTGGCCACCCTCGACCAGCGCGCGGAGGTCACCAAGGCGGTCAGGGCGCTGCTCGCCTCCGCCGACCTCGTCCACGGCGACCTGGACGGGGTCGAGGTCGTGGGCGCCGACGCCGAGACGGGCGCGTTCATGTCGCCGATCCTGCTCCGCGCCCGCCCCGAGGCCGCCGAGCCGCACGAGGTGGAGCCGTTCGGCCCGGTGAGCACCGTGATCGCCTACGAGGACCTGGCCCAGGCGGTCGAGCTGGCCGCCCGGGGGAGGGGCAGCCTGGTCGGGTCGGTCGTCACGCACGACCCGGACGTGGCCCGCGAGGTCGTCCTCGGCCTGGCCCCGTGGCACGGGCGGATCCTCGTGCTCGACCGCGACGACGCCAAGGAGTCCACCGGGCACGGCTCGCCGCTGCCGATGCTGGTGCACGGTGGACCGGGCCGCGCGGGCGGCGGTGAGGAGATGGGCGGCGTGCGCGGCGTCAAGCACCACATGCAGCGCACGGCGATCCAGGCCTCGCCGGACATGCGACCGCGATCACGGGGCACTGGACCACCGGTTCCAGACGCGACGTCGGCGAGGTGCACCCGTTCCGCAAGAACCTCGCCGAGCTGCGGATCGGCGACACGATCGCCTCCGCGGAGCGCACGGTCACGCGCGAGGACATCGACCACTTCGCCGAGTTCACCGGTGACACGTTCTACGCCCACACCGATGAGGAGGCAGCCGCCGCCAACCCGCTGTTCGGCGGGATCGTGGCCCACGGCTACCTGGTGGTCTCGCTCGCCGCGGGGCTGTTCGTCGACCCGGCTCCGGGCCCGGTGCTGGCCAACTTCGGTGTGGACAACCTGCGGTTCCTCACCCCGGTCAAGGAGGGCGAGAGCATCCGGGTGCGACTGACCGCCAAGCAGATCACGCCCCGCACGAACGCCGACTACGGTGAGGTCCGCTGGGACGCGCTGGTCACGAACGAACGCGACGAGCCGGTCGCCACCTACGACGTTCTCACGCTGGTCGCGAAGGGCGACGAGTAGCCGAGTCGCCGAGTCGCCGGATCGGCATGTCGACAGGGCGCCCCGCCACCGTCTCCACGGTGGCGGGGCGCACCGTCGTCCGGGCGTCGCGGAGGGTCAGCCTCCGGCGCCGGGCGCCGGGCGGGGAACCCGTGGACACGGGAGGCCAGCACCACGACCAGCACGGGGGCCAGCAGGACGGGCAGGACCCAGGGCAGGGCCGCCGGTCCAAGGCCCGCGAGCAGCACCCCGGCGGGCAGGGTCTCGGTGAGGGCCGTGACGAAGACGGCGGTGGTCAAGGCCAGCAGTGCGGCGAGGGGGAGGCGGTCGGTCGATCGGGGCCGGGAGCCGGTGTCGGATCCTGCCCTGTCTGGACCGGCCCAGGTCCATCCACTTCCCCGACGCCACCCCGGAGATGCTCGCCCTGCTGGAGCACGAGCGTGACCGGATGTCCCAGCGCATCGCCTGCCTGTCCAGGAACAGGAACGCCATCTCCGAGTACCTGGAGGCCGTACGCGACGGGAGCCCGCCACGGTAGTGAGATGGGACCGCCCCGGCGCGGGACTGCGAGACGGAGAACGGTGACAGGCGGGCGCGGGGTGCCGACTCCCCGGGGCGCCCGGTCGGCGCCCGCCTACAGCTGGGCGATGGCCTTCGCGGGGTTCTCCATGGCGTCGGCGACCACGCGCATGAAGCCCGCCGCCGTGCCGCCGTCGCAGACGCGGTGGTCGAAGGCGAAGGACAGCTGCGTGATCTTGCGGGCGGTCAGCTCGCCGTCCACGATCCACGGGCGGTCCATGATCCGGCCCAGCCCGAGGATGGCGACCTGGGGGTGGTTGATGATGGCGGCGCTGCCGTCCACGCGCAGTGAACCGTAGTTGTTCAGGGTGAACGTCCCGCCGGTCATCTCCGCCGAGGTGGCCCTGCCCTCGCGGGCGGCGGCCGTCAGTCGCCGGATCTCCCGGTCCAGTTCGGCCGTGGTCATCCGGTGGGCGCCCAGGACGGCGGGCGCGACCAGACCCCGTTCGGTCTGGACGGCCAGGCCCAGGTTCACGCCGTCGTACCGGACGAGTTCGCCGCGCTCGGCGTCGACCAGGCCGTTGAGCTCCGGATGGGCACGCAGGCCCGCGACCACGAAGCGCGCCACGTAGGACAGCAGGCCCGGGCCGTCGGGGTCGGAGCGCCGCAGACGGACCAGTTCGGTGGCGTCCACGTCGACCCAGACCGTGGCCTCCGGGATCTCCCGGCGGCTGCGGGACAGGGAGTCGGCGACGGCCTTGCGGAAACCGCTCATCGGGACGCGGAGGGCCTCGGCCAAACCGGTGCGCGGATCTGTGGCGCCCGCGTCGGTCGGCGCGGGCGCGGCGGTCGACACCGGGGTCGGGGCCTGCCCCGCCTCGATCGCGGCGCGCACGTCCGCCCGGGTGATGAGCCCGCCGGGGCCGCTGCCGGTGACCGAGGCGATCGCCAGTCCCGCCTCGCGCGCCAACTGTCGGACCAGCGGCGAGGTCACCAGCGGCGGGCGCGTGCTGGTCGTCGGGGAGACCGGAGCCGTCGCCCGACCGGGTGCGGGCGGCCTGTTCCTGGGCCTGCGCCGCCGTCCGGCGACCTGCTGCTCGGGGGTGCCGTACCCGATGAGCACGTTGCCCGACCCGGTTCCGGCCCGCTCCTCCTCTCGGTAGCGTTCACCCTCCGGCGAGACCTCGGCCGCGGTCGCGGACACCGTCCGCGGCGCGACCGGAGCGGGGGACTCCGTCTCCCCGGCGTCGGCCACGCTGATCAGGGGAGTCCCCACCGCGAGGACCGTGCCCTCAGCGCCGTGCAGTTCGCTGACCGTCCCGGCGAACGGCGAGGGGACCTCCACGATCGACTTCGCGGTCTCCACCTCGACGACGGGTTGGTCGATCGCCACGGTGTCGCCGACCGCGACGAGCCATCTGACCACCTCGGCCTCGGTCAGCCCCTCGCCGAGGTCGGGAAGGTCGAAGGTCCGGATGCTCACTGGTCCTCCCATTGCAGGTCGTCGACGGCGTCGAGGATGCGGTCCACGCTGGGCAGTTGGAAGCGCTCCAGCTTGGGCGGGGGGTAGGGGATGTCGAACCCGGTGACCCGGCGCACCGGCGCGGCCAGCGAGTGGAAGCAGCGCTCGGTCACGCGGGCGACGATCTCCGAGGCGACGCTGGCGTACCCGCTCGCCTCGGCGACCACGACCGCCCGGCCGGTGGAGCGGACGGCCTCGCACACGGTCGCGTCGTCGAAGGGGACGAGGGACCGCGCGTCGACCACCTGGAGACTGCGGCCCTCCCGGGCGGCGGCGTCCGCGGCCTCCAGCGCGGTCGGCACCGAGGGGCCGTAGGCGATGAGGGTCGCGTCGGTGCCGGGGCGGCGGACGACGGCGGTGCCGATGCCCGGCTCCGGGACGGACAGGTCGACCTCCTCCTTGCCCCAGTACAGCTTCTTCGGTTCGAGGAAGACGACGGGGTCCGGGGAGGCGATGGCCTCGCGCAGGAGGAAGTAGGCGTCGGCGACGGTGGACGGGGTGACGACGGTCAGGCCCGGGGTGTGCGCGTAGTAGGCCTCGGAGGAGTCGCAGTGGTGCTCGACGCCCCCGATCCCGCCCGCGTAGGGGACTCGGATGACCATCGGCAGCCCGACCCGTCCCCGGGTGCGGTTGCGGGTCTTGGCGACGTGGCTGACGATCTGTTCGAAGGCCGGGTAGGCGAAGGCGTCGAACTGCATCTCGACCACCGGCCGCATGCCGTTCATCGCCATGCCCACGGCCATGCCGACGATCCCGGACTCGGCGAGCGGGGTGTCGAAACAGCGCTGGTCGCCGAACTCGTCGGTGAGGCCGTCGGTGATCCGGAAGACGCCGCCGAGGGGGCCGACGTCCTCGCCGAAGACGTACACGCTCTCGTCCTCGGCCATGGCGTCGCGCAGGGCCCGGTTGAGCGCCTGGGCCATGGTGAGCTTGGTGGGATCCGTCGCCATGTCAGTGGCCCTCTCGGCTCAGTTCGTCGGCCAGCACGGCGGCCTGTTCGGCCAGCTGGGGAGTGGGGGCGGAGAACACGTGCGCGAACAGCTCGGCGGGCTCGGGCTCGGTGTCGCGGGCCAGCCCCTCGCGCATGGCGGCGGCCACGCCCTCCGCGCGCTCGGTGATCTCTGTCTGGCGTGCCTTGGTGAGGACCCGCCTGCGTTTGAGGTAGGCCTCCATGCGCAGGAGCGGGTCGCGGGCCACCCACGGGTCGACCTCGTCGTCGCTGCGGTAGCGCGTGGCGTCGTCGGCGTTGGTGTGCGCCTGCATGCGGTAGGTGTGCGCCTCCACCAGTTGGGGGCCCTCGCCGGAGCGGGCGGCGGCGACCGCCCGGTCGAGGACGGAGAGCACGGCCGCGGTGTCGTTGCCGTCGACGCGGTGTCCGGGCACGCCGTACCCGACGCCTTGTGGGCGAGGGAGGGGGCAGCGGTCTGCCGGGACAGGGGGACGGAGATCGCGTACTCGTTGTTCTGCACGAAGAAGACGACGGGCGCGGCGAAGACGGCGGCGAAGTTGAGCGCCTCGTGGAAGTCGCCCTCGCTGGTGGCGCCGTCGCCGCACAGGGCCATGACGACGGTGTCCTCGCCGCGCAGCCGGGCCGCGTGGGCGACGCCGACGGCGTGCGGGAGCTGGGTTGCCAAGGGGGTGGCCTGGGGGGCGACCCGGTGTGCGTAGGGGTCGTATCCCGCGTGCCAGTCGCCCTTGAGGAGGGTGAGGACCTCGACGGGGTCGACGCCCCGCGCGACAATCGCGGCGGTGTCACGGTAAGTGGGGAACAGCCAGTCGCCGTCGGCCAGGGCGAGGGCGGCGCCTGTCTGGCACGCCTCCTGCCCGTGGGAGGAGGGGTAGACGGCCAGTCGTCCCTGGCGGACGAGCGCACCGGCCTGGTCGTTGACGCGGCGGCCGATCACCAGGGAGGCGTACGCGGCGAGGAGGCGGTCCGTGTCCGGGAACGGCAGCTCCGCGCCGGACACGCGCCGTCCGGTCTCGTCGAGCAGCCGCAGCGGCTGCTCGGAGGGAAGATGGTCCTGGCCACCAGCCATGCTCCAACCTCCTGGTTCGGGGTGAGGTGTACAGAGACATGGTGGTGTTTTGGGCCATATGTTCGCCAGTGACCAGGAGAACTCAAGAAGATGTCGCAAAAATGATCCGGTTCATGCACATTTCGTCCAGATATGTGACTCGGAACACCGACCATGGTGGACGAGTGGCCGGGGTCACTGCCTGGGGAAGGAGGTGCCACGCGCAACGCGGGCGTCTCACCTGCGGCCCGCCCCACGGCGACGTCCCGTGCCAGCCCATCAGTCGCCCCACTCAACGCCCTCGAACGGTCCGGGCACCCTCTCGCCGCGTGCACGCAGGAACTCCTCCCACTCGCGACGGAACTTGAGCGCCCGCGTCTGAGCGTCCTGCTGACGCCGCTCCCCGGGCGTGAGCGGGCTGTCGGGTGGCACCAGGCGGCTGCCCCGGCGGTACGGCTCCTTCTGGCGGGGGCACATGCGCGGCCTCCTCTGTGTCCGTGTCCTCGTGGGTGGAGCCGCGCCCCGGGCAGGAAGGGCGGAAGGGAAGCCCGGGCGCGGCGGTCTCAACCCTCCCGCCCCGCCCGGCCGGGGGCGCGCGGGTGGGCGTTGCGGTACAGCCGCGCCTCCAACTGCTCCGGGGTCGGCTCCACCTCGGTGCGCCACGCGACGTAGGGGGAGTAGGCGGTGGCCATCCACAACGAGCCCGTCCACACGATCCGGTAGGCGTGCTCCCACCGCTCCCGGAGCCGGGCCAACGTCGTCGCGGGCGGCTCCCAACGCTCCCCTCGGGCGTCCTCGTGGTCCCCGTCGTGGTCGGCGCCGAGCACGCACGGCCGGGTGAACCCGGACGGGTCGAGCCGGACCACACGGCAGGTCGTGGACTTCATGCCGCGACCACCTCCCGCCGCTCCCGGAGAACCGACGGGGCCAGGAGCACGGTCACGGCCCGGTCGACCGCGGCGGCCCGCCGGCGACGAGCAGTGTGAGCGACGGCGCGGGCGATCAGCACGCGAACGACGGGGACGAGGGCGGGTGGCGCAAGGCGCACCTCCTGGTCGGGATGCCGGATGGAAGGTCCGGCGGGCGTCTACTGCCACCATCGTCGCCGAATGCGCATGAAACCGCAAGATGCGTTTTTAAATCGCATGCGACAATCTGAAGCGCTACTGATCTCTCTCATCGAAGGATGCGCTGAATGTCTGAAAATGCGGCACGGAGCGTAGGCTCGAAGCGTCAACGCAGTTCAGCCCGAACCAAGAGGAGCGACGAGTTGGCAGCGAGCCCTACCCTGCGCCGTCGGCGCTCGCGCGTCAGCTACTACGCCTGCGCGAAGAGGCTGGGCTCACAGCCAAGCAGGCCGCGACCGAGGCGAAGAAGCGTGCCCCAGACCGGAGCTGGTTCGAAGCCAAGGTGACTCGGATCGAGAAGAGGAAGATCGTCCGGGTACGGGACACCGACCTCCAGACCTTGCTGGACATCTACGGCGTCACCGACGCTGATGAGCGAGAGGCGTACCGCAGGCTCGCCCGAGAAGCCGCGAAGAGCGGGTGGTGGGTGGGGTACCGCGACATCCTCGGCGCGGGGACATACGTCGACCTGGAGACCGAGGCGGCACGCGTTCGCACATACCAGGTTCTTCACCTTCCTGGCCTGCTCCAGACGGAGGAGTATGCCACCGCCATGATCCGCGCCGGAGGCGTCACCGACGAGGACGAGCTGGAGCGCCGCGTCGAGGTGCGGATGATGCGGCAGCACATACTGGCTCGCTCCGACGCCCCGCGCTTGTGGGCCGTGATCGACGAATCGGCGTTCCGCAAGATCCCCGAGGACGTCGCGGCTGGCCAGCTTCGCCACCTGATCGACGTGCAGCGACCGTCGCTGCGCGTGCAGGTCCTTCCTGACTCCGTGGGCCCGCACGCGGCCATGGATGGCAGCTTCGTCATCCTCGACTTCCCGCGAGACCCCTCCGCCGTGTACGTCGAGCAGACGGGCGGGAGCGCGCTACTCGTCGAGGATCCGGAGCAGATTACGCTTTATGAAACGGTGCTCGACCACGTGCAAGCCGCCGCGCTGAGCGTGGACGATTCTCGCGCGTGGCTGGAGCATCGCCTACGCCAGCTCGATTAGAGGACACCGACGATGGTTACCAGCAGCACATCCCACCTGCACTTCCGTAAGTCCAGCTACTCCAGCGCCAAGGGGCAGGACTGTGTCGAGGTCGCCGACCTCCCCGCCGGAACCGCCGTGCGCGACTCCGTGCACCCCAGCGCCGGGCACCTGTCCTTCCCCAGCGGCGAGTGGGTAGCCCTGCTCATGTCCGCGACGCGCCCCTAGCGGCAAGACGAAGGCCCCGGTCTGTCGACCGGGGCCTTGTCCATGCTTGCCAGAAGCATAGCCCGCGCCGAGTCTACCGAGCGGACGGGATCCGTCCGCAACGCGGTCGACGTTTCACGTGAAACAGACCGGTCGACACGACGAGAAGTCGACACGGCCACACGCCGACAGGACGACGGGGCGACACGACGACGGGGCGGGGACAATCGCCCCCGCCCCGCGTCACCGCGCCGGAGCGCCTCACACCGCGGCGTCGTCACCCACGTTCAGGTCGACGCCCTTCGGTTCCCTCACCAGCGTGACCGCCACGAACGAGACCGCCGAGGCCACCACGATGTAGGCCCCGATGGTCCAGGACACGCCGAACCGGGTGAGCAGGAGTTCCGCGATCATCGGGGCGAACGCGCCGCCGATGATCGCACCGAGCGCGTACCCGATCGAGACGCCCGAGTAGCGGACCGCAGCCGGGAACATCTCCGCGTACAGCGCCGCCTGAGGACCGTAGCTCAGGCCCATGCCGAGCGTGAAGACGAACACCCCGGTGAAGTAGCCGACGATGCTGCCCGTGTCGATGAGCAGCCACATCGGCACGGACCAGAGGGCGAGCATGGCGTAGCCGATCTGGAACGTGCGCACACGGCCGATCCTGTCGCTGAGCCACCCGCCGTAGAGCGTGGACACAAGCCAGCCGAACGAGGCGAGCGTGGTGGCGAGCAGCACCGGACCGCGCTCCATGCCCAGACCCAGTTCCGCCTCCGGCCGGGAGGCGTAGGTGGCGACGAAGGCGATGACCAGGTACCCGGCGGCGTTGTTGGCCAGGAAGATCAGGGCCGACAGGACCACCTCGCGGGTGTTGCCACGAAAGAGTCGGCGCAGCGGGGTGGAGGCGGTGGCGCTGATCTCCCGCATCGACTGGAAGATCGGCGACTCCTCGACGGACTTGCGGATCAGGTGGCCGACGATGATGAGCAGGAAGGACAGCAGGAAGGGGATCCGCCAGCCCCACTCGACGAAGGCGTCGGGGCCGATGGCGGTGGTGATCACCCACACCACGAAGGTCGCGAGGATCATGCCGCAGGGCACGCCGATCTGCGGGTAGGCGCCGAACAGGCCTCGCCGGGTGACGGGGGCGTGCTCGACGGACATCAGGGCCGCGCCGCCCCACTCGCCGCCCGCGGAGAAGCCCTGGAGCATACGCAGGACGATGAGCAGCACGGGAGCCGCGACACCGATCTGGGCGTAGGTGGGCAGCGCTCCGATGAGGAACGTGGACAGGCCCATGAGGACGAGGGTGCCGACCAGGACCTGCTTGCGCCCGAACCGGTCTCCGAGGAAGCCAGCGACGATGGCGCCTAGGGGCCGGAACAGGAACGAGATGCCGATGGTGGCGAAGGACAGCACCTGGGCGACGCCGGGGTTGGCCTCGGAAAGCGGGGCGAGGAACAGCGGGGCGAGAACGATCCCGGCCGCCTGTGCGTAGATGAAGAAGTCGTACCACTCGATGGTGGTGCCGACCATGGTGCCGGCGAGGACGCGGCGTCTCTCCCGCTGTTCTGTTGCGGTGCCTGCGGGTGCGACCTGGGGATCGGAAGATGCCATGGGTACTCCGTTTACTCTCGACCGGCCCACGCGGAGCCGGATCTGACCTCGGACCCTCGACCGGTGGGTGCCAGGACGAGGGCGCCGAGCCGGTGATGAGTCCGATGACACGATCCCATGTGACACAGTCCACTTTTCGCTCGGGGTGGGCTTTTCCGCAGGTCGAAGAACACGAACTGACCGAACGGTCGGTGGGGCGACGGGTCCGGCGGGCGACGGAGCGCGGGAAAAGCCCTGCTCAGAGCCGATCGGAAGGCGGTAAGGCAAAGAAATCCGCCACACGGTGAACCACCGTGGGCGAGAACCGCAATAGCTGACTTAGGTCAACAGAAGATCATATCTGCAATCTTTGTCACGCATCACTCCTCCCCGCTCACCTGGAGTGATGCGGAGCGTCGCGGGCCACGCGCGAGGATGTTCGTCATCCCGGGTGGACCCGCCAGGATTCCTGGGGAGGATCAGTGCGCGCCGAACTCAGTCGGATCACCGCGAGGGACGAGTTGGAACTGCGCCTCGCTGCCGACGAGGATGACGCCGGGGCGGGACTGGCCCTGGTGCGGAGTGAGACAGCAGGGGACCCGGTACCGGTCACCGACGTGGAGCGGGAGGGCAGGGTCGTCCGCGCCAGGCTCGCCGACCTCGCGTTGGAGGAAGGGACCTGGGACGTCGTGTCGGTCGATCGGTCGGGGTCCGCGATGCCGGTCCTGACCCGTGACTCGGGGCTGAGCCTGAGGCGCCGGGTCGACTACGTTCGACATCCGCGTACACGCGACCTGCGTGCGATGCGCGACCCGCGGGGGCGGTTGCGGCTCGTGTCGGCCAGCGTCACGCCGTACGCCGAGGTGGAGTGGGTCGAGGTCACTCCCGAGGCGGTCACCGTCTCGGGCTTCCTCGCCTACGCGCCCGGCCGGGACGGCGCGGCGACCGGCGAGGTCGTCGCCCGCCAGCGCGGACTCACGGGGGTGGAGACCGCTCCCGCACGGCTCGACGGCGACCGTTTCGCGTGCGCGATCCCGTTGCCGCCGCTCGCCCGGGCCTTTCAGCCCATGCGCAGGCACAACGAGTGGGACCTGTGGCTGCGCCTTCCCGAGGACGAGCCGGAGTTGCGGCTCGCCTCGCACGCGGACGACGTCGTCGGCAAGAAGGGCAAGGTCGTCTACACCGGTGTCGACCTGGCCGGAGGCGAGGCGGACACCACGGTCCGGATCCGGCCGTACTACACGGTCAGGGACGAGTTCTCCCTGCTCGCCAACGCGCGGAACGGGGGTGCGGCGTGAAGATCGCCTTCCTCATCGCCAACGGCTACGGGATGGGCGGCACGATCCGCACGGTCTTCAACCTCGCCGAGGGGTTGTCCGCCCACCACGAGGTGGAGATCGTCAGCCTCGTGCGGCACACGGACTCGCCGTTCTTCCCCGTCCCCGACGGGGTCGGGCTACGCGCCCTGAGCACGGCCGGAAACGCCGCCGAGCCGGGGCCCCGCACCTCCTCCGGCCTGGGCGGTCTCCTGCTCAACCAGCGCACGCTCACCCGGCTGGTCACCGAGCCGGAGGCGGGTCGGTCGAACTTCTTCACCGCGCGGTCCGTGGCGGGGCTGCGCCGCTACCTGCGGCGGACGAGCGCGGACGTCGTCATCGGCACCCGCCCCGGCCTCAACCTGCTGCTGTCCCGATGGGCGCCGGAGCGCGTCCTCGCCATCGGCCAGGAGCACGTCAACCTGGCCAACCACGACGAGCGGCTCCGGGCGGCCATCGCGCACGTGTACCCCCGACTCGACGGGATGACCGTGCTCACCGAGGCCGACCGTAGGGCCTACCTGGGCCTGCTCGGCGCCGATCCGGACTGGCTGTCTGCGATGCCCAACCCCCTGCCCACCCGCGACTACCCGCGCTCGACGCAGGACAACCCGATCATCGTCGGCGCCGGCCGCATGGCCCCCGTCAAGCAGTACCCCAAGCTCATGGAGGCGTTCGCGGTCGTGGCGCGAGCGCACCCCGAGTGGCGGCTGCGCATCTACGGCGGCGGGAAGCTGGACAGGCGGCTGCGCGCGAAGATCGTCGAACTGGGACTGAGCAACCAGGTCACACTCATGGGGCGGACGAAGGACATCGCCGGAGAACTGGCCAAGGCGTCGCTGCTCGCGGTCAGTTCGCGGGTGGAGGGGTTCGGGATGACCATCGTCGAAGGCCTCTCGGTGGGCGTCCCGGCGGTCAGCTTCGACTGCCCGCACGGGCCTGGGGAGATCATCGAGCACGGCCGCAACGGCCTGCTCGTCCCCGACCAGGACGTGGACGCGCTCGCGGCGGGGCTGCTGAGACTGGTCGAGGACCGGGACGAGCGGCTGCGGATGGGCGCGGCTGCGGTCGAGGCCGCCGCCGCCTACGCCATGGAACCGGTGGTCGAGCGCTGGAACGCCTTCCTGTCCGACCGGTCGGCGGCCAAGGAACCCGGTCGACGGGCGCGACGCGTCCGTGGCGGGGCGCCGCCCGGCGCCGCCGCCTGAGCCTGTCGGCGCCGCCGCCCCGGAACCCGATGCCGCGGCGGCGGAACCGTGTCGGCGCGTTGCGCCGCCCTCAGGTGGACGTCGCCGGGGAGCCCGTGTCGGTCGTGGCGGCGTCCGGGTCCCGGGCGCGTCCCCGAGCCTGCCCGGCCCCGGGCAGTGCGGCCTCCTGCGGGGTCTGCGCGACGGCGGCGACCGACGCCGTCAACTGTTCCCCGGCTGCGGCAGCACCCTCGTCCCCCGCGGCCAGTGCCCTCGCCGTGACCTCCTCGACCAGGTCGTCCGCGGTGCCGCTGGCGATCAAAGCGTCATACATGTCGGCGTAGGCCCGCAGGTACGTCTCCTCGAAGTCGGGGTCGGCCAGGAACCGCTCCTTGAGTTCCCCGCTGCCTCTGCGGTCCTCGGACATCGCGTCCCGCTCCCCACCCTCGGCGACTCCCCACCCTCCGGAGGCATCCCGCCCTCCGGAGGCATCACGCCCTCCGGGCCCCGCTGACCCTCCAGTCCCCCCGACGAACGCGCTTGCGGTGACACGGCCGTGTCCTCGGCCGCCCCGAGTCCCGGACTCCGCGCGACGAAGGCCCCGTTCAGGTCCCACGACAACACGGTGAACCGCTCGGCGGCGGTGTCGTACCAGAGGTAGTAGTTGTTGCCGGGGCCGTCCATGGCGTCGCCGTTGGAGATGAGGTCCTGCATCGCCAGATACCGCGCGAAGGACTCGGTGTCCAGATACGCGTCCAGTTCCTGGGCGAACTCCTCGTCGTCCGCCTCCTCGACGAACCGCAGCAGGTCGATCACCGGTTGCAGGTCGTATCCTCCCTCGTCGTTGATCTGCTCGTAGACGTCGTCGTAGTCGGTGGGGTCCTGCCCGAGGTAGGCCATCGAACCTCCGGCCCGTGCCTTGTAGAGGACCCCGTCGCCGAGGCTGTCCGCCCACTGCGCGTCGGGAGCGTCCAGGAGGATGCGGGGCGCCGCGTCACCGCCGTTGACGGTGACCGAGGCGAAGGTGTGGTCCTGGGTCGTCTGCCCGTCCGCCTCCGTCAGCTCCAGGGCCAGGGCCTCGTTCAGGGCGGTGTCCGAGGTCGAGGTGGCCGGACGCAAGGCGATCTCGGTGTGCCCCTGGTAGGCACGGCCCTCGACGTACTCGTCGAAGCTGATCAGCCACGGCAGCGTCTCGGGAGCATCGTCCGAGAGCGCGACCTTGCCGGGGCCCACCTCGGCGTCGTCCTGCCCGTCGTCCGTCCGCAGACTGAACAGGGTCGAGTTGCCCTTGAGCCGGACTCCGACGTCTGGGACGGCGGTGCCGTCGATCACGACGTCCGCCCGGATGAACTCCTTCTCCCCGTCCTCACGGAAGGTCTCCATCATCTCTTCGTACTCGGACTGGTCGAACGTCAGCTCGATCTCGTGCGTGTCCGCGCCGAAGAGGTCGGCGCTGCCCGCGACGTCCTCGACGACGGTGTCCGCCGAGACGAGTTCGGAGGTGACGTAGGGGCGGACCCGGGTCTCGCCGAACGCCAGGACCAGGACAGCGAGGCCCGCCAGCACCGCCGCGGCGGGCTTCCAGTGCTGGCGCAGCCGGACCGGTATCCGGTGGCGCGCGCGGTTGGACCGGGTCAGGCGCGCAGACGGGTCGTCGGCGGCCATCGCGATCACAGGTCCGTCTGGTCGTAGCCGGTCAGGACGGTGGCCTTCTGGCCGGAGTTGACCGCGCGCAGCTGGTCGATCAGGTCCCCGGCCCGCACGCCCTTCTTCAACCGCGCCGTGTAGGCCAGCTCCAGCAGGGCGCCGCCGCGGACGGTCTCGGTGCTGATCAGTTCGTACTCGTCGGTGTGGCGGATGAGCACGTCGTCGAGTTCCGGCTCGTGGTCGACGCCGTCGGCGGGGACCTGGACCTTGACCACCTGGCGCTGGACGTTCAGCGCGAACCAGTTGAAGCGGTGCATGAGCAGGATGACCGCGCAGATGACCAGGGTGGCGATGACCGCCAGCGTGTAGAAGCGGGTGCCGCAGGCCATCCCCACGCCCATGACCAGGAAGATGAACCCGACGTCGCGGGTCTCCTTGATCGCGTTGCGGAAGCGCACCACGGACAGCGCGCCCACCAAGGCGAACGCGCGGGCGATGTTGGATCCCACCACCAGCATGATCAGGGCGATGAGCATGCCCAGGATGACGAGGGTGTGAACGTAGCTCTGGCTGTAGGAGATGTTGCGGTGCGTGGAACGGTAGGTCCACGCGACCACGAGGCTGGTCAGGAAGGCCAGGGACAGTGCGAGGACCACGTCCGCGACACTGAACGTGCCGGACAGGTCGGTGATGCCGAAGTCAAGGTTCATGGTGTGCTCTCGGGTCGGGTCGGTCGTGGCCGCCGGGTCAGGAGGCGGCGGTGTGGAGGGCGGACTCGTCCCCCTCCGGGACGTGGAAGACCGAGCGCGGGGCCATGCCGAAGACCTCCACGCTCTGGCAGTACTTGGAGATCCGCTCCACCTGGAGGTTCAGGCGCGCGGCCATGTCCGTCACCCAGTAGGGGGCGCGTTCGTTGGCCTTGACCTCCATCACCACGAGGTGGGGGTCGACGATGTAGCGGCTCTCGGCCTCCGCGCGCAGATCGAAGTCGCGGTCGCGGCCCCTGACGCGGTGGTCGAGGGTCACGCGTAGCCCGAGGTCGGCGTCGACGCCGACGTGGGGTTCGCGGCGGTACCCGGTCATGGCGGTGGGCCGCAGGTCGAGCCGGACGATCAGGTCGAGGACCTCGTCGACGAAGGCCTGGTCCGCGCCGGGGTGCTCGATGCGCACGCGCCGGTCGCACAGGGCCCGCGCCTGGTCGTAGGGGAGCAGGACGCGCCGCTTCTGGGTGACGCGGTTGACCCGCTGCTTGATCTCGACCGACACGGGTGTGTCCTCGGGTGCGGGCCCGACCTCGCCGTAGCGCCGGACCCGCAGTTTGCGGCGGAAGCGCAGGCCCTCGATCTTCTCGTGGTAGAAGCGCAGCGCCCGGGTGTCGTAGTAGACGCTCCAGACGCCGTATCCCGTGCCGTCGCCGTTGCGGTCGGGACGCATGCGCGCGGTGAGTTCGGCTCGCACGTCGGCCACGCGGGACACGGGGACCAGGTACTTGAGTTCGTACCGGTTGAAGGCGTGCAGTGTGCTCGGCGTCCGGAGCCGGTGACCGGCCCCGCTCTCCCCGGCGGGTCCCCCGGGACCGGCGGACCTGGGGGATCGTGGTGATCGCACGTCGGCTGCCCTCCTCTTGTGGTGATGACGAGAAGGACACAAGTCGACATGTGTGTGACGCGGGGCAGAACTTCCTGGGATTTTCCTGGGAGGCGGGGTGGAACCGCAGGTGGGAACGGGGCTCCTGGCCAAGGTTGGATTCGGGTGAGAACCCCGGGGCCGGGAGCTGTTCGCCGCCGGGCGCGAAAGGCGCGCCGTGGGGGAGACTGGAACGGTGAGCACCGAGAGCACCCGCCCCGAACCGCCGGTGACGAGCCCCTCCGTCATCGTGTTGACTCTGGCACGCCGGCTGGAGGCCGAACTGAACGCCGCGCTCGCTCCGCTGGACCTGACGGTCGCGCGCCTGGCCCTGCTCGGCCACGTCGCCAGCCTGCCGGGCGCCTCGTTCAGCGAACTGGCGCGCATGGGCGGAGTCACGGTGCAGAGCGTGCACACGGGGATCCGGGCGCTCCAGTCCGCGGGGCTGGTGCGCGACCTCACCGCCCGCGCGGGTTCGGCGTCGGAGATCGAACTGACGCCCCGGGGATCCGACCTGCTCGACAGGGCACGGGAGGTGATCGGCGCGGTCGACGAGAAGATGTTCGGTCCGGAGGCGGAGCCGGTCCCCCGGGAGATCGCGCGGACCATCCGCGGGGCGTTCCCCGGGGACGGCTGACCCCGGCCCCTCCCGCCCATGGCGTTCTCCCGGCGTTTCCCGCCCCCACCTTCAACCCTGTTGAAGCATGGGCTAACCTTCAAACACACTGAAGGTTGGAAGGAGCACCGATGGAGCACGTCCTACTCTCGGTCCACGTCCTGGCGAGCATCGTGTTCGTCGGCGGCGCGACCGTCGCCACGAGCCTGTTCCCCCGCTACGCGCCGGTGGCCGAACCGCGCCCGCCGCGCTGACCGGCGCCACGGCCCCCGAGGACGAGCGGAGCCGCAGGGTCGCCCTGTCACTGCACCGCACGACCCGCGTCTACTCGATCCTCGGCGTCACCGTGCCCATGGCCGGGATCGCCCTGGCCGTCGCGCAGGGCCGGATGGGGGAGATCTGGATCAACGTCTCCATGGTCCTCACCGCCGCAGCGGGCGTGCTGCTGGCCTGGCAGATCTACCCGCGCCAGCGACGAGCCCTGCGCGAGCCGGGCGACCGCGGGGCGCTGAGCACGCTCTCGATGCTCACCGGCGTCTTCAACCTGCTGTGGGCGGCCGTGGTCGTGCTCATGATCGTCCGCCCCGGTGACCACGCCTGACCGCCGCCCCGCCGACGAGCCACTGGAGGCACAGCCGTGGACACACTCGACGACCTGAATTCGACATCCCTTCGGGGAGCGCCCGCACGATGTCGGCTTCGCGGGCGGTGAGTTTGGACACCGAGTCGACGCGGAACAGCGTGTCCTCGGGGTCGGCCCGCACGGCTTCGCCGCCGTCGGCTCCGGTGTCGGCGTACCCGCAGCCGCGTGCGGTGAGGAGTTCGCCGCCGTGCGCGGCGGATCGGCATCGCGGTCGCGACCTTCAAAGGAGGCGGCGCCCCCGTTCGGCGGACGTGTCCCCTTGTCGACACGTCGCCGAATCGCCTCCCCGACATCCGGGATTCGCCTCCCGCTCCGCGGAGGGCGGAGCGGGAGGCGAACGGTCGGCTCCGTGGGGAACCCGTGGTCGGCGGGGCGTTCAGCCCAGGACCGGGTAGTTGCTCCGGATCACGCCGCGGGGGTCGCGGTCCCGCTTGACCTCCCGGAGCCGCTCCAGCGCCCCGGCCGGGAAGGCGGACGCCGCTGTCTTCCCCGGCGACAGCAGGGTGAAGGGGGTGCGCCCGCTCACGTACGGTGCGAGCGCCGCGGCGAACTCCTCCTGGCGGGCCCGCACGCCCGCGGCGGCCTCAGGGGTACCGGGCACACCGAACATGTACAGCGCGTACGGCTCGGCCATCGGACCCTGCGGGCTGTGGGAGGGCCCGGCCAGCGCGCCGCCCAGGTGGCGGACCTGCGCGAGCAGCATCGGCGCGACGGGAGCTCCGAGCAGCGCCTCGGCGGCCCCGTCGTCCAGGCCGGTGAGCAGCTCGGCCCGGGAGAGGCCCGGAGCCGGATCGAGGGGGTCGGAGGTGACCGAGCCCAGGTCGGCCGGGGAGAGCAGGCCGCGCGAGTCCGACAGCGGGGCGCCGACTCCCTCCAGGGGGCGCAGCAGCTCCTTGGCCTCGGCCTCCCCGCCCAGGTAGGTGACGTCCACCACGACCATCGCGTCCTGCCCTGGCACCTGGAGGCGGGTGAGCCACGTGCTCAGCTCCCCGGGGGCCGTCGCGGTGACCCGCCGGAAGGCGTCCATCGCCGCCTCGGCCCGGTGCCCCGGCCAGACCATCCGGCCGCCGTACAGTGCGGGAGCAGGGTGCAGGTCGAACTCCATGGCGGTCACCAGCGCGTGGTCGCCCCCGCCGCCGCGCAGCGCCCAGAACAGGTCGGGGTCGGACTGGGCGGTGACCCGGCCCCGGGCGCCCTCGGCGTCCACGACCTCGAACGCGGTCACGCTGTCGGACGCCCAGCCGAACGCACGGCCGAACCAGCTGACCCCGCCGCCCAGGGTGTAGCCGACCGCGCTCACGCCCGGGGAGCTGCCCGCCAGACCGGTCAACCCGTGTGGCCCGGCGGCGGCCTGCACCCGGCCCCACTTCACCCCCGCCCCCACCCGGGCGGTGCGGCCGCGCGGATCCACTTGCACCTCGTCCAGGGCTCCCGTGCGCAGGAGGATCACCCCTTCCGTGTTGCCCGAGGCGCCGTGCCCGCTGGGCTGTGCCGACACGGTGAGCCCGGCGGTCCGGGCGAAGCGGACCACCGCGGCCACGTCGTCGCGTCGCGGCCGCCACCACGGCGGCCACCGGCTGGCTCACCGCCAGGTTCCACGGCGCGCGGGCCGCCTCGAATCCCTCGTCGCCGTCCACAAGGACGCGGCCGTCGACGATGGTGGGAAGCTTGTCCAGGGTTGTCACGAGCTCGCTCCTCGGGTGTGCGCCTCAGGGCGCGGGGCCGGTCAGGACGGCCCGATCGATTCGTCACCCTTCTGACGGATCCCGAAGGAAAGGTGTGACGGGTGGACACGAAGAAATCTCTGGCCGAACGCTTCGAGGAGCAGAGGGGGCGCCTCCACGCGGTCGCCTACCGGATGCTCGGCTCGCTCGCCGAGGCCGACGACGCCGTCCAGGAGGCGTGGATCCGGCTGGGCCGCGCCGACGCCGAGGAGATCGAGAACCTCGCGGGGTGGCTGACCACGGTGGTGGGCCGCGTGTGCCTGGACATGCTGCGCTCGCGCGCCTCGCGCCGCGAGGACCCGGTGGGCGCGCACCTGCCGGACCCGATCATCACCCCCGCCGAGTCCTCGGGGCCCGAGCACGCGGCCGTCATGGCCGACTCGGTGGGTCTGGCCCTCCTCGTCGTCCTGGACACGCTGCCGCCCGCCGAGCGCGTGGCGTTCGTCCTGCACGACACGTTCGCGGTGCCCTTCGACCAGATCGCCCCGATCGTCGACCGGACCCCCGCCGCAGCGCGCCAGTTGGCCAGCCGCGCCCGCCGCAGGGTCGAGGGCGCCGCGCCACGTCCCGACCCCGACCCGGCCCTGCAGCGGCGCGTGGTGGACGCCTTCCTCTCCGCCGCGCGCGGCGGCGACTTCGAGGCGCTCCTGCGGGTCCTGGACCCGCGGGTGGAGACACACGCCGACTGGGGCGCGCTGCGCCCGGGGGTGCCGGCCGTGGTCCACGGCGCCGAGGCCGTGGCCCGATCGGCGATCAGCTACGCGCGTCCCGCGGAGTGCGTGCGACCCGCCCTGGTCAACGGTGGCGCGGGGGTCGTCGTGCTCGACGACGCGGGTCGGCCGTTCTCCGTCATGGGGTTCACCGTGGTGGACGGGCTGATCGTGCGCATCGACGCGCTGGCCGACCCGGTGCGCCTGGCCCAGCTCGACCTGGCCGGCCTGGCCGGAGACGGACGGGACTGAACGCCCCGCCCCGCGCCCCGTCGGCCCACACCAGGTCCGGACGGGGCGCGTCCACGGCCTCCCACGCGAACCCGTCCGGGGCGGTGACCATCCCGGCGTCGACGTCGGCCGACCGCGCCACGGTGAGCGCGAGCGTGCGTCGGCGGAAACCCGTCGAGGTCTCCCGCGAGGCCCGCAGGCCAATCAGCGAGACCAGGCCCACGGCGGTCTGGAAGCGGTGGGCGGCCTCGGGGTCGGCCACGCCCAGGGTGACGGACGTGATGCTTGCGGTGTTCGCCATGCCCGTCACGTCAGTTCCGGCCGCTCGACGGACGCTTCTGGATTCCTGATCGGTCCGGTGACCGGTCGGGCCTCAGTCGCGGACGACCTCGTACCTCAGGCAGGCGAAGGCGCCCACGAGCCGGGCCTCCAGGGCGCGCAACCGCACCCGCCCGTCCAACAGGGGAGCGCCCCCGCCCAGGCTGACCGGGGCGATGGACACGGCGACCTCGTCGAGCAGACCCAGCCGGGCCAGGTCGGCGGCCAGGCGGCCTCCGCCGACCACCCACACGTCGCGGCCGCCGGCGGCCCTGACCATGTCGGCGTGCAGGTCCCGCAACTCCTGGTCGGTGTCGGCACTGGCGAAGCGCAGGTCACCCTCGATCCTGGGGAGTTCCCGGTGCGTGAGGACCCAGGTGGGGGCCTGGTAGGGCCAGGGCGTGTCGCCCTCGTGCTCCAGGATCCACTCGTAGGTAGTCGCGCCCAGAACGATCGCGCCCGCCCCGTTGATGAAGTCCGCGGTCTCCTTGAGCGCGTCACTGTCCTCGGAGCCCGGTGCGCCCCCCTCCACCGCGAACAGCCACTCCAATGAGTTGTCCTGGTCGGCGATGAACCCGTCGAGGCTGGTGGCGGTGTTGTAGACGGTCTTCACGTCGTGTCTCCTCGTCGTTCGTTACGGTGGTGCAGCCATTCCAGGGGGTCGCCGTGGTCGACCTCGACCCCGGCCGAGCGCAGCATGTGCCGGACGGTCTGCCTGCGGTGCGCCGCGTAGGTCAGGACGTGCGCCACAACCCCGCCGAGCATGAAGCTCTCCGGTGGGTCGCACAGGGCGTCGACGAAGCGGTCGCCCCAGGCGTCCCGGCGGCCGATGTCGTCCACGGCCGCGATCCAGCGCGCGCCCGCGTCCTCGTGGCGGATCCGCAGCGACTCCGGATCGTCGGTCCCGCGTTCGGGGAAGTCCGCTCCCTCGATCGAGGCGAGCCAGACCTCCTTGGCCCACACCAGGTGCTCCAGGGTGGCGGCCACGGACTCCTCCGGGCCGTCCCAGGGCAGGACGGTGCGCCCGGGGTTCCACGCCCTCCGGTAGTCCTCCTCGGGCAGGTCCGCGGCCAGGCGGATGAGCCTCGCGGAGTCGTCCACGTCGTGGTGGATCTGCAGCGCGGTCAGGTCCATGGCCGGTCGGCTCCTCGGGTTGCCCTCCACCCACAGGTGCAGCGGAGGGTGGAAGTGGATCCCGTTGGGAGAGGGCAGCCACCGCCCGCTCCCGGCGGTGGTGGCGCTGGGCGGATGACCGAACGCCCGCGCGAACGCCCGCGTGAACCCCTCCACGGTCGCGTATCCGGCCGTGAAGGCCGCGTCGGTGACGCTGGCGCCCTGACTGATCTGCCAGGCGGCCCGCTCCAACAGGACCCGGCGGCGCAGCGCCACCGGCGACTCCCCGGTGTCCCGGGAGAACCGTCGGCTGAAGTGGAACGGCGAGGAGTGGGCGCTGCCCGCCATGTCCGACAGGCTGGTGTTGTCCTCGTCCAGGACCGCGTCGAGGAGTTCACGCAGACGGTCGCGCCCCGGAGGCGGTTCGTCGGTGGGAAGGGTCATGTGACCAGTATGTTCACGACGCGGCCGTCGCCGCTTGACCGATCTTGCCCTGTCGGGCCGAAGACGGTGCGCCTACGCGGTCACAGGATGCCCGTGCCCAGCGGTCGGTCCTCGACCGCCCCGGGGAGCACCAGGTACAGACCGGTCCCCCTGTGCTCGGTGAAGGGGTACAGGGGGTCCTTCCTGGTCAACAGGTTCTGCATCCGTATGAACAGGCGGGGGTCGTCCATGAAGGCGAGGAAGAGCAGCCCCTGGTCGTCCCACGAGTCGGCGTAGGCGAAGCCCCGTCGCAGCATCCGGTCCCCGTCGTGGCTTCGGGCGTGGGCGAGCGCCATGTGGGCGTCGTCGGGGATGACCGGGGCGCCGTCCGCGGTCACCGCCGCGAAGTCGGGTTCGTCGGTCTCCCTCTGCTGGCCGAGGGGCGCCCCGGTGTCCTTGTGCCGCCCGATGACGCGTTCCTGGTCCGCCGTGGACAGCGCCTCGAAACGGTCCACTTTCATGTGGATGCGCCGGAAGACCATGTAGGTACCGTCCGCCTCGGCCCCCTGGCCTATCCACACGAGCCGCTCGGACTCCTCCGCCGTGGGGTTGGAGATGCCGTCCTTGTGCCCGAAGAGGTTGCGGGAGGCCCCTCCCCCCGGGGCCGGGGCGACGAACCCCCTCTGCCGCCAACGCGGCGACAGGGTGTCCGCCGCCTCGGCCAGCAGGTCGGCCGCGGTGGCGACGGTCCAGACGTCGTCGGCGCACAGTTGCACGACCAGGTCGCCGCCGCTGTGGGCGTCCTTGATCCGGTCTCCGGGAAAGGCCGGGAAGTCGGCCAGGAGCGGGGGCCGGGACAGTCCCAGCCGGTCGAAGGCCGTGCCGCCCAGACCCACGGTCGCGGTCAGGCGGGAGTGGCGGGCGTGCGCGAGGACCTCCGGTCCCTCGCCCCGGTCGATGACGGACGTCAGCTCCCGGGTCCACGTGTCGAGGACACCGCGCAGGGCACGGCGGGCCTGGTCGACGCCCACCCCCTCCGGCAGGTCGAAGGCGGCGAGGAGGAGGTCGGACTGGTGCGGTGTGGTCACACCCGCCTGGCGCCGGCCTCGGAAGGGTGCGCCGTCCGCGGCGACTGCGGTGTGCGACGCGGACGGGCGGGCGGCGACGGCGGCCCCGGCCGCGAGCCCGAGCGTTGAGGCGATCAGT
Organism: Nocardiopsis sp. CNR-923; assembly: GCF_001942255.1. Classification (GTDB taxonomy): domain Bacteria; phylum Actinomycetota; class Actinomycetes; order Streptosporangiales; family Streptosporangiaceae; genus Nocardiopsis. Next base: position 17,068 of record NZ_MKKC01000083.1, on the reverse strand, counting down.
CCGCGCCGGGTCGGGGCGGGGTCCTGAGGTGAGCTCATGGGCAGCCGTTCTTCGAGCAGCGGGCAGGCGGCGTCGCGGGCCGTGACCCCCGACCGGAACACCACCCATTGTATTTTCATCGACACTGTCGGTCACATTTAGTCGCTCGGCGCGCCGCCGCGTGCGACACGACCCGAGCCGCTGTTTCGAACGGGGGTGTCCCCAGGTGCGGCGCGGGACCCGGACGCGGAGGAGGGCGAAAGCGTGCGGAGGCGTCACGAGGACGGCCTGGGAGCGCCGCCAGGGACGGGCGGGCCGACTCGGCCGCCAGGTCGGCCCAGCGGACGATTCGCATCAGCCCCGACTGATATGCCACTATCAGCGCATGCTGACGTCAGCTGACAATGATCTGATCAGGGCGTTGGGAGACCCGCTGCGCCTGCGTATCGTCTCCCTGCTCGCCCACGAGACCCTCTGCACCACGCATCTGGTCGAGGAGACCGGTGCGAAGCAGACGAACCTGTCCAACCACCTGCGCGTCCTGCGCGAGGCCGGGGTGGTCGAGACCGAGCCGTGCGGGCGGTTCACCTACTACCGACTGCGCCCCCAGGTGCTGGAGGGTCTGGCCGGGGCCCTGGGCGAACTCGCCGTCACCGCGCGCCGGACCATCGCCGCCGACGCCAAGAGGGCCTGTCCATGACCCGCGCCGACGCCGCGGCCACCGCCGACTGCTCGCCTCCACCGACCAGGCGCTCGCCGGGGTCGTGGGCCCGCTCATCGAGGCGCCGGTCCTCGTCGCCCTGGTCCACGTCTCCCTGCCCTGGCGGCGCGGATTCTCCCCGAACGGCGGTAGGACGTCAGTCCCTGCGCCAGGACGCGGTCCGACAGGCGATGCCGTGGGGTCCCCAAGGCCAGATGACGGGCACATCGGAGCCGTGCTCCCCAGGTAGAGAAACTAGGCCCTGAACAGGAAAAACGGGGTGGGCGCACTCGGAATTGAACCTGGGCCTCCTTGTAGGGTCGATCATGCTCCCCTGGAACGTCCGCCGACTCGTCTCCCGACCGGCGGTCGGTCGACGTTCGGCGGTGTCCGCCGCTGTCCGGCGTCGGCGATGTCAGGTCCTGGTGTCGGCGAAGAGGGGAACACTCGACTGGCAGCGCTCGGCGCATCAGGTCCCGACGAAGCCGCTCAGCACCGAGCTGGCCGGTGACGATCCGACTGCGCTCCAGAGGATCCTACGAGGGCGGCGCATCTGAGTACGTGAGCTCATGCGTGGCGCCAACCACACCAGCATGCTGAGCGGCATGCGATCAACAGCCTGTCACCCAACAACGGATCGGTGGTCGTTATGAGGCGCGGGGGTAGACCGTCGAGAGGCGAGCAGGTTGGGGCGAGCGTTGCCCTGCTCGCTATCGACCTGATGGTCATCGCCTGGTTAGTGCTCATCCAGTACGGGATGGCTGGCTGGGCCGACAGCTACGACAGTGGCAATCCGCCCAGGGCGCCCCAGGAAGCGTTGCGGGGAATGTGGATCCTGGCAGGCGGCGCCGTCGTCACAGGCGGTGGTCTTCTCGCCTTGGGATGGCGCATTCCCGGCCTCGTGCAATTGGTTGTCCTGGGAGTCGGAGCGGGGCTGCTCGCCTACCTCGCCGCCCGTGGATGACACACACCGGAGTCCACCCCGACACACCGCTCCCCGGCGCACGCCCCTACAGAACCACGGTTGGCAACGGCGCCCCGCGATCCCGGCGCCGACCAGTCCGCCGGCGTTGTGGACCCAGTTCCTGCGCGGCTCGCGCTCCCGCGGCCTGGACGGGGTGCAACTGGTGGTCTCCGACGCCCACGCGGGGCTGGTCGCCGCCATCGCCACGGTGTTCCTGGGGGGCGACTTGGCAGCGGTGCCGGGTCCACTTCGTGCGTGATGTCCTGGCCAAGGCGCCCAAGGGATCGGGGGAGATGGTCGCGGCCGCGACCCGCACGATCTTCGCCCAGGCCGACCCCGAAGCGGTGCGTTCCCAGATCGCGGTGGTCACTGACCTGCTGGGCCGCCCGTTCCCACAGGTCGAGCAGATGCTCACCGAAGCGAGCGTCGACATCACCGCGTTCCCGGGCTTCCCGGTGGCGCATGGGAAGAAGATCTGGTCGACCAACCCGTTGGAGCGGTTGAACCGGGAGGTCAACCGCAGAGCAAACGTGGTGCAGGTCTTTCCCCACCCCGCGGCGTTCGGGCGGTTGGCCGGGGCGGGGCGAGTGGGAGGTGACCTACACCAAAAACCGCGCGTCCGCAGCTCAAACACCCGAACACCGCGCATAGGCCGCATCCGATCCTCGCGCACCCGTCCCGGCGACACCCCGAGGCGATCTGGGAATTTCTGGAAATGCCAGACACGCGACCACGCGCACGCTATGCTTTCGGCACCTTCTCCGCAGTGCGTCGCTGGAGGCGGACACGGCCTGCTGCCGGAATCCGTCCCTCCTTCCCAGCGACAGCGCCCGGAGCCCGCTCTTTTTGGTATTTATGGAGGTCACATGCCCGTCGCAGAATGCTTCGCGGTCATCCCGGTGGTCACATACACACAGACTCGGGCCACCGATTGGCTGTACCGCCACGCGCAGAGGCTCGGGATGTCCAGCACGAGGCCGAACGTCTCACAGGCCATGAACGACGTCTTCAACCCGAACCAGGGGAAGGCTTCCAGAAGCAATGTCCTGATCGGTGAGGGCGACGAAGGCAAGGTTAACCAGCTGACCACCGACGTGATGCACGCGAGCGCCGGCAAGGTGGGCGTTTCGGCGATGAGCATCTGGTACGCCGTCGAGCGTGGGTCCAGCTTCACCATCGTGCGGATCGTGGCCTTCGGTGAGCACGTCGACAAGGCCTCCTACGTCATCAGGATGGGGCAGCCGAGCGGCAGCGACGGTCCCGGATTCTACTGCCAGAGCAACAACAGGGTCGGACCCAATGGCGGGGGCCCGTCACAGCAGAATTCCAACAACGGCGGCACCGTGCCCGTCAAGCCGATCGCTAAGTTCAAGCAGAAGCTCAACGAGCGGCGAATCGTCCCGGACGCGATCGACGCCGTCACGGACAGGGTCAAGAGGCACAATAAGAACTTCCGGGAATCGAACGTCCGGAATCTGAAGGACGCCCTCGAGGCGGCCGTGCAGGACGTGAAGCTGCAGACCTTTCCGCAGCCTGTGGCGGACGACGTGAACATGATCAGCGACAAGGGCGTCAGCTACATACGCGTCGACAAAAACGGCACGGTCCGCGGCGACGCCGACGTCGTTCTCAACAACGACGGCAACGTCGTTGTCATCGACGACGGCCCCGTCCTTCTCGACGACAACGGCAACGTCGTTGTCGACGACAACGGCAACGTCCTTTTCAACCCCAACGCCGTTTTCGACGACGACGGCAACCTCCGTTTCGATGACAACGGCAACGTCGTTGTCATCGACGAGGACGAGGACGACGAAAACAACGACAACAACAACAACAACGACAACAACAACGACAACGACAACAACAACGACGAGGACGACGAGGACGACGAGGACGACGAGGACGACGACAACGACAAGGTCAAGATCAAGATCAAGGCCACCCAAAGCGGCTGGTCCACGGTGAAGGAGGACGTCTACCTCTCACAGTTCGGTAGCATCGCTGTCTTCTGGGCGAACATCGCGAATTCCGTGGGAGTCGTCGCCGTCGGTGAGAGGCAGGGCGACGGCACGTATGTGACCTTCGCCCAGCTCGGGCAGAAGGAATTCCCCTTCAAGCAGAACGCCCGAATCAACAGGGACGGCAGCTCGGCCGAGTGAGCTGAGCCCGTTCCCGCGGCAGGGTGCCGCACGGCGTGTACCCGGGCCCAGGACGCCCTGGTCAGCACGATCCAGGTCGCTGCCCGCACCAAGGACGCCACGGGCGTCCTTGCGCTCCCCAAGGGGCGGGCAGTGGAACGGGGCACCTCGTGGACGATGCGTGCCAGGCGCGGCGCAACGGACTGCAAACGCCCCGTGCTCCGCCGCCCGGCCGCTCACGCCGTGAGCCCGAAGCGGGCGACGCCCCTGGCCCCGGCCGCATGAGCATCCCCCCGCCGTCGTTGGGTTGGGCCTCGACCGAGGCCCAACCCAACGACGAACCGGAGGTCGTCCACGCCGAACAGCGCCGTGAACCCGCGCGGGGCGGATGCCGGACAGCGTGCGTGCCTACGGGCACGGGGACGGCCGCGTATCGCCTGACGGCCCGGGGCGGTACCGCGCGAGAGAGCGGGGACCAGTCGTCGTGGCGGTACGGGTCCCCGTCGCGCATCGGGCAGCGGAACGCGCGGACCGTGAACTCCTCCGAACACATAGCGACGAAGCGACACAGCAGGACGGGCCGGGCGACTGAGGCCGTTGCTGTCGCCACTGCTGTCAAAGGCCCCCGCCGGTTCCCGGCGGGGGCCTTTTCGCAGTTGACGAGTGTGGGCGTACCAGGACTTGAACCTGGGGCCTCATCCTTATCAGGGATGCGCTCTAACCGACTGAGCTATACGCCCTCGTTCCTCGTGGAACTCTACCGCATCCCAGTACGCGGAGCGAACCGGTTCGATAACGCGTAAGCGAGAGGGACACGGGACTCCGCGTCCCTCTTCACCTCCGATTTTACCGAGTTTCCCGAGTGCTCGGACCGGAGCGCGAGGGGCCCCGGGCGCGGCGTCCGGGGCCGGGCACAGCGCCTACTCCGCCTCGGTCAGCGTGACATCCACGCCACCGACCAGGTCGGCGACCAGGTTGTACACCATCGCGCCCACCGTGGACAGGGCGGTGATCAGCACGATGTTGAGCGCGCCCACCACGCCCGTGTACCCGAGCACCCGGCCCGGGGAGAACCACGCGGCAGGGTCGAGGCCGAGCTCGTCGTCGCCGCTGTCACCCTCCAGGAGCGCCTCCATCATGCTGGTCACCTCGTCGAAGACGCCCAGCATGGACAGCGTCGCGTAGATCACCGCGACCGCGACGAACAGGATGATGAAGCACACCAGCGACACGACGAAGCTGAACTTCATCACCGACCACGGCTCCACGCGGGAGACCGTCAGGTGCGCCTTACGACTCGACATGGTCGCCTTCACGCGCCCGGCCCCTCGCGGACCGAGGTCTCGGAATCGGTCACTGCCGTCTCTCCCGCCTCTGCGTGGTCCTCCACGGCCTGCGTCACCTTGGCTGCTGAGTCCTCCTCCTTCGTGGGAGGGGTCTCCTCGACGGCCTGGGTCTCGACCGTGTCCTTCTCCGCAGCCTCGTCACCGGCGGTCACCGCCGTGTCCGCTTCGGATTCGTTCGTGGGGGTGTTCCGCTGGTTGTCAGACATAGAAACGTTACCGCTGGACTTTCGTTGAGACAGGTGGATGCCGCGAAGAGTTGTCCCGTGGGGCTCGCGAACGGAACCCCACGGGACCAATAGGACCTAACGCGCAGTCTAGGCCTCGGGGTTTCCTTCCTCGGTCACCGCGACCTCGGCCGTGTCGCCGACCTCGCCCTCGCCGGTGTCCTCGGCGGCCTCGGCGTTGCGTGCCACGGCCACGATCTTGTTGCCCTTGTCGAGGTTCATCAGACGCACGCCCATGGTGGTGCGGCCGGACTGCTTGATCTCGGCGGACCCGGTGCGGATCACCCCGCCGGCGGAGGTGATCGCGAAGATCTCGTCCACCTCCGGGTCGACCATCATCGCCCCGACCAGCTTGCCGCGCGCCTCGACGACCTTGGCCGTCAGGACGCCCTTGCCGCCCCGGTTCTGCACCGGGTACTGGTCGGCCGGGGTGCGCTTGGCGTAGCCGTTCTCCGTGGCCACCAGGACGTCGGAGGGCCCGTCCCCGGGCCGGATGACGTCCATGCTCAGCAGGTAGTCGCCCTCCATGAACCGCATACCGATCACACCGCTGGTCGCGCGGCCCATCGGGCGCAGCGACTGGTCGGAGGCCGGGAAACGGATCGCCTGGGCGTCGCTGGAGATCAGCAGCAGGTCGTCGTCGGCGAAGACCAGCCGGGCCGCGATCAGCTCGTCGCCCTCGCGCAGGTTGATCGCGATGATCCCCGCCGCCCGCGCGGAGTCGAAGTCCTCCAGACGCGACTTCTTCACCAGGCCGTCACGGGTGGCGAGCACCAGGTACGGAGCCGCCTCGTAGTCGCGCAGGGCCATGATCTGCGCGATCTCCTCGCCCGGTTGGAAGGGCAGCAGGTTCGCCACGTGCTGGCCGCGTGCGTCCCTGGCCGCCTCCGGCAGCTCGTAGGCCTTCGTCCGGTACACACGGCCCTGGTTGGTGAAGCACAGGATCCAGTGGTGGGTGGTGGTGACGAAGAAGTGCTGGACGATGTCGTCCTGTTTCAGCTGGGCGCCGCGCACCCCCTTGCCGCCGCGCTTCTGCGCCCGGTAGTTGTCGATCCGCGTACGCTTGGCGTACCCGCCCCGGGAGATCGTGACGACCACGTCCTCCTCGGCGATGAAGTCCTCCATGCGCATGTCGCCCTCGAAGGGGATGATGTGCGTGCGCCGCTCGTCGCCGTACTTGTCGACGATCTCGGCCAGCTCCTCGCGGATGATCGACCGCTGGCGCGGGTCCGAGCCGAGGATGTCGTTGTAGTCGGCGATCTGCGCCATCAGCTCGTCGTACTCCGAGGTGAGCTGGTTGCGCTCCAGCGCGGCCAGCTTGCGCAGCTGCATGTCGAGGATGGCGCGGGCCTGGATGTCGTCGATCTCCAGCAGACCCATCAGGCCGGTGCGGGCCTCGTCGGCGGAGGCGCTGGCCCGGATGAGGCTGATGACCTCGTCGATGCGGTCCATCGCCCGCAGCAGCGCGCGCAGGATGTGCGCGCGCTCCTCGGCCTTGCGCAGCAGGTAGCGCGTCCGACGGACGATGACCTCGACCTGGTGCTTGACCCAGTGCCGGATCATCTGGTCCAGGCGCAGGGTCCGCGGCACACCGTCCACCAGCGCGAGCATGTTCGCGCCGAAGGTCTCCTGGAGCTGGGTGTGCTTGTAGAGGTTGTTGAGCACGACCTTGGCGACGGCGTCGCGCTTGAGCACGATCACCAAGCGCTGACCGGTACGGCCGCTGCTCTCGTCCCGCACGTCGGCGATGCCGGTGACCTTGCCGTCCTTGACCAGGTCGGCGATCTTCAGCGCGAGATTGTCCGGGTTGACCTGGTAGGGCAGCTCCGTGACCACCAGCGTCTGGCGACCGCGGCTGTCCTCCTCGACCTCCACGACCGCGCGCATGGTGATGGAGCCGCGGCCGGTCCGGTAGGCCTCCTCGATCCCGCGCTTGCCGACGATGAGTCCGCGGGTGGGGAAGTCGGGGCCCTTGACCCGCTCGATGAGCGCGTCCAGCAGCGCCTCGTCCCCGACCTCGGGGTTCTCCAGGAACCAGTTGACGCCGTCGGCGATCTCGCGCAGGTTGTGCGGCGGGATGTTGGTCGCCATGCCGACCGCGATGCCCGACGATCCGTTGACCAGTAGGTTCGGGAAGCGCGCCGGCAGGACGACCGGCTCGGCGGAGCGTCCGTCGTAGTTGGGCCGAAAGTCGACGGTCTCCTTGTCGATGTCCCGGAGCATCTCCATGGCCAGCGGCGCGAGTTTGCACTCGGTGTACCGCATGGCGGCCGCCGGGTCGTTGCCCGGAGAGCCGAAGTTGCCGTTCGGGTCGACCAACGGCATACGCATCGACCACCACTGCGCCAGGCGCACCAGCGTGTCGTAGATCGCGCTGTCGCCGTGCGGGTGGTAGTTGCCCATCACGTCGCCGACGACGCGGGCGCACTTGAAGAACCCGCGGTCGGGGCGGAACCCGCCGTCGTACATCGCGTACAGCACGCGCTGGTGGACCGGCTTGAGGCCGTCGCGCACGTCGGGGAGGGCGCGTCCGACGATGACCGACATGGCGTAGTCGAGGTAGCTGCGCTGCATCTCGACCTGGATGTCGACCGGTTCGATCCGATCCCTGACCGGGCCTCCGCCAGCGGAGTCCGCACCCTCAGGAGAGTCCGGGTTGTTCGCATCCGTCACGGATGTCGATCCCTTCTACGAAGCTTCGTTGAGCGTGGTTCTCCCGCCCGGCCGCCACCCGAGGGGGCGCGGCCCGGGCGGCACGGACTAGATGTCCAGGAAGCGGACGTCCTTGGCGTTGCGCTGGATGAAGGAGCGCCGGGACTCGACGTCCTCGCCCATGAGCACGCTGAACATCTCGTCCGCCTGGGCCGCGTCGTCCAGGCTGACCTGGAGCAGCAGACGGCGGTCGGGGTCCATGGTGGTGTCCCACAGCTCGTTGGCGTTCATCTCGCCCAGACCCTTGAAGCGCTGGACCATGTCGCGCGGGCGCGGGTCCTTCTTCCCGGCGGCGATCCCGGCCTCGATGACCCGGTCGCGTTCGGCGTCGGAGAAGGCGTAGCTCGCGTCGCTGCCGCGCTGGTCCCACTTGACCTTGTACAGCGGCGGCGACGCCAGGTAGACGTGACCGGCCTCGACCAACGGCTTCATGAAGCGGAACAGCAGGGTCAGCAGCAGGGTGCGGATGTGCTGGCCGTCGACGTCGGCGTCGGCCATGAGGATGATCTTGTGGTACCGCAGCTTGTCGGCGTCGAAGTCCTCGTGGATGCCGGTTCCCAACGCGGTGATGATCGCCTGGACCTCGTTGTTCTTGAGGATGCGGTCGATCCGCGACTTCTCGACGTTGAGGATCTTGCCCCGGATCGGCAGGATCGCCTGGTGGTGCGGGTCGCGGCCGCCCTTGGCGGAGCCGCCGGCGGAGTCGCCCTCGACGATGTAGAGCTCGCACTCCTCCGGGTTGGTCGACTGGCAGTCGGACAGCTTGCCGGGGAGGGAGGTGGACTCCAGCAGGGTCTTTCGGCGGGTGAGGTCGCGAGCCTGGCGGGCGGCGATCCGGGCGCGGGCGGCCTGGCTGGCCTTGGAGACGATGTCCTTGGCCTCACCGGGGTTGCGCTCGAACCAGTCGCGCAGGTGCTCGTTGGTGACCCTCTGGACGAAGGACTTGGCCTCGGTGTTGCCGAGCTTGGTCTTGGTCTGGCCCTCGAACTGCGGGTCGGCGAGCTTGACCGAGATGATCGCGGTCAGGCCCTCGCGGATGTCGTCGCCGGTGAGGTTGTCGTCCTTGTCGCGCAGGAGCCTCTGGTCCCGCGCGTACCGGTTGACCAGGGTGGTCAACGCGGAGCGGAAGCCCTCCTCGTGGGTGCCGCCCTCAGCCGTGTTGATCGTGTTGGCGAAGGTGTGCACGGACGAGGTGTAGGACTGGTTCCACTGCATCGCGATCTCGACCGAGATGCCCTCGCCGTCCTCCTCGAAGGAGATGATCGACGCGTGCGCGGCCTCCTTCTTGGCGTTGATGTGCCGGACGAAGTCCGACAGACCCTCGTCGTAGTGGAAGGTGTTGACCGTCGGGCCGTCGTCGGTGTGCTCGGGCCGCTCGTCGCGGATGGTGATGGACAGGCCCTTGTTGAGGAAGGCCATCTCCTGCATCCGGCGGGCGAGGGTCTCGATGGAGAAGACCGTGGTCTCGAAGATGTCGCCGTCTGGCCAGAACGTGATCTGCGTCCCGGTCTCGTCGGTCTCCTCGCCCCTGACCAGCTCACCGGTGGGCGCGGTCATCTCGTAGTGCTGGTTCCAGACGTGCCCGTCCTTGCGGATCTCCACGTCCAGGGCCGTGGACAGCGCGTTCACGACGGAGACGCCCACGCCGTGCAGACCGCCGGAGACCGCGTAGGACTTGCCGTCGAACTTGCCGCCCGCGTGCAGCGTGGTCAGCACGACCTCGACGGCCGGACGCTTCTCCACGGGGTGCAGGTCGGTGGGGATGCCGCGGCCGTTGTCGGCCACCCGCACGCCGCCGTCCGCCAGCAGGGTGACCTCGATGGCGTTGGCGTGCCCCGCCAGCGCCTCGTCGACGGAGTTGTCGACCACCTCGTAGACAAGGTGGTGCAGGCCCCGCTCCCCGGTGGAACCGATGTACATCCCTGGGCGCTTGCGTACTGCCTCAAGCCCCTCAAGGACCGTGATTGATCGAGCGTCGTAGGCCAAGTGGGAACACCCTCCTGCTGGGGACGCCTGCCGACCGTGGCCGAGCGGACGGCGGTCAGCCCGCGGGGCGGTGACCGAAGGGGTCGGCGTACCGCGACACCAGGGGGATCACCACACCATCGCACGGGCCGTCCGCCCACCCTCTCCTGGGGGCGCGGGACCGGCTACAGGCATCTGAAGAACCGGCTCCATGATACCCCGCGCGGTGCGACAAAAGAGCATTCGCGGCGCTGTGCCGCTCGACAACGAACGTTCAGGGAGGGAGACGACTCCCTACACGCGGGTGGGCCCTTCCGCAAGTTCCGGTGCGGTTCAGTGGCCGTTGGGTCACTCCGCCCCGACCGTCGTCCCGGCGCGCCCGAACGGCCCCTCCGCGCCGTCCGGATGGCCGGACCGTCACGGAAAACCGCTTTGACCTGCACGAACACAGACCCGCAGGTGGTCGGAGCGGTCATCGGCGACGGGACCCGGGGCCCTTGACGTCGATGGAGACGATCGTTCCCTCACCGAGTTCCTCGTTCAGGCGGCGCATCAGATCGCGCGCCATCGACCGTCCGAGGGCGGCACTGGTCGGCGAATCAGCCGCCACGACGAGTTCTCCCTCCGCGTACTTCACCGGCCGGAGATGCTGGGCGTTGAACTCGCCGACGATGTCCGCCCACCGGCCGAACACCCCGCCGACCGCGACCTGTTCCTGCCAGCCGTGTTCGATGAGCCACGCCCGGACGGCGTCGCCGAACAACTGGGGCTCGTTGCGTGACCGGATTCGGCCACGCGCCCGTCGACGCGGGGCGGCGCCCCGGGGAACCGCCCCGCGCTCGCGGGCCTCGGCGCGGGCGCGGGCCAACGCCTGCCGGGCGAGGTCGGCGCCGGACACGGCCGGCGGCGGGACGGACGCCGCCGGGTCCGGGGCGTCCACGGCGGGCGCCGCCGCGCCGCCCCGGGCGTTGTCCACAGGGTGTGGACGGACCTGCCCGAAGCCCGTCCTCGGACGCGCGGCCCCCTCCCCGCGGTCCACGGGCTGTGGACGACCCTCACGCATGCTCGACCACCCCCGCGCTGACCGTGAAACGGACGCCGTCCAACTCCTTGGGGATGTCGTCGGGCACCGCGGCGGTCACCAGGACCTGTTCGGCGTCGCGCACGCGCTCGGCCAGGCGGCGGCGGCGTTCGGTGTCGAGTTCGGCGAACACGTCGTCGAGGATGAGTACCGGGTCGTCACCGTCCGCCCGCAGCAGGTCGAACGCGGCGAGCTTGAGCGCGAGGGCGAAGGACCAGGACTCGCCCTGGCTCGCGTACCCCTTGGCGGGCAGGTCGCCCAGTTGGAGGTGGAGGTCGTCGCGGTGCGGCCCGACGAGACTGACTCCGCGCCGGAGTTCGCGGTCCCGCGCCCCGGCCATGGCCGCGCGCAGTGTCTCCACCAGCCGCGGACGGTCGGCCGGCGGCTCCCCGCCCTCGGGGTCGGCCGAACACCGGTAGGCGGACACCGCCGGCCCGCCGGAGTCGGCCAGGCCCGCGTAGGCCTCCAAGACGCGCGGCCGCAGCTCCGCCACCAGCGCCGTCCGCGCGGCCAGCAGTTCCGCTCCGGTCTCGGCCAGGTGGGCGTCCCAGACCTCCAGGGTGCCGAGGTCGGGCGCCGAGCGCTGCCCGAACATCCGGCCCGAGGCCGACTTGAGCAGGGCGTTGCGCTGCTTGAGCACCCGGTCGTAGTCGGAGCGCACCCCCGCCATCCGGGGAGCGCGCGCCACGAGGAGGTCGTCGAGGAAACGCCGTCGCTCCCCGGGGTCGCCCTTGACCAGGGCCAGGTCCTCGGGGGCGAACAGCACGGCGCGCAGGATCCCCAACACGTCCCTCGGGCGTCCGGCCGCGGACTGGTTGATCCGGGCGCGGTTGGCCCGGCCGGGGTTGAGCTCCAGGTCCACCACCATGTGGCGGTCCTCGCGCACGATCTTGGCCCGGACGACGGCCCGGGGCGCGCCCTGGCGGATCAGGGGCGTGTCCGAGGCGACCCGGTGGCTGCCGAGGGTGGCCACGTAACCGACCGCCTCGACCAGGTTGGTCTTCCCCTGGCCGTTGGCGCCGACGAACGCGCTCACGCCGGGGTCGAGTTCCAGCAGGACGTCGCCGTAGGACCGGAAGTCGACCAGTCGCAGATGGGAAACGTACATCCGGCCCTCCTCCTGGGACGGTGGCGCTGGACGGCGGACACGGGGTCCGAGGACGCGTCCGCACGGGCGCGTCCTCGGAGCTGCGCGGATCAGTCCCGGGAGGGAGTGCGCGGGTCCGGGCCGGACTTGGTCACGGCGTGCCCGCCGAACTGCTGGCGCAGGGCCGCGACCACCTTCATCGCCGGGCTGTCGTCCTGGCGTGAGGCGAACCGGGCGTAGAGCGCGGCGGTGATCGCGGGGGCGGGGACGGCGTGGTCGACGGCGGCCTGCACCGTCCAGCGGCCCTCGCCGGAGTCCTCGGCGTAACCGCGCAGCTCGGAGAGGTCGGGGTCCTCCTCCAGAGCCCGGCTGAGCAGGTCGAGCAGCCAGGAGCGGACGACCGTGCCCTCGCGCCAGCTCTCGAAGGTCCCCGGGACGTCGTCGACGATCCCGGACGCGCCCATGAGCTCGAAGCCCTCGGCGAAGGACTGCATCATGCCGTACTCGATGCCGTTGTGGACCATCTTGACGAAGTGACCGGCGCCGACGGCGCTGCGTGCACGAAACCGCCGCCTTCGTCGGGGGTGAGGGCCTCGAAGATCGGACGGGCCCGCTCGACGTCCGCCGCGGCGCCGCCGACCATGATGCCGTAGCCGTTCTGGCGGCCCCAGACTCCGCCGCTCACGCCGACGTCGAGGTAGCCGACGCCCTTGGCGCCGAGCTGCTCAGCGCGGGCGCGGTCGTCGGCGTAGTGGGAGTTGCCGCCGTCGATGAGCACGTCGCCCGCCTGGAGGAGGCCGCCGAGCTCGTTGACGGTCGCGGTGGTCGGGTCGCCGGAGGGAACCATCACCCACACGACGCGGGGTGCCCGCAGACGCTCGACCAGCGCGGCCAGGCTCGCGACGTCCCGTTCGTCGGAGGAGACGTCGTAGCCGACGACCTCATGGCCCTTCTCGCGAAGGCGGGCGGCCATGTTGCCGCCCATCTTGCCGAGACCGATCATTCCGAGCTGCATGGCAGTGCTCCCCTTCGCCGCCGGTGAACAGGTGGGCGCCGTCCGGTCCGGGCGGTGGCCGCGGACACGGGACGGCAGACGCGCGTCAATCGAACCGAACCCGGACCGGTCAGCCGGACAGGCGCACCGGCATGATCAGGTAGCGGTACTCGGGCTCCGCGCCCTCCTCCGCGGGCTTGCCGGTGAGGATCGCCGGTTTGGTGGAGGTCGTGAAGTTCAGGCGGGCGGTGTCGGTGCCGATGGCGCCCAGGCCGTCGAGCAGGAAGCCCGAGTTGAACGCGATCTGGATGTCGTCGCCCTCAAGGTCCGCCTCCAGGACCTCGACGGCCTGGGCGTCCTCGCCGGTCCCGGCCTCCAGGACCAGGCGGCCGGGGCTGAACGCCAGCCGAAGCGGGGTGTTGCGCTCGGCGACCAGCGACACGCGCTTGACGGCCTCGACGAACTCGGACCGGCTGACCTCGGCGACGGTGTTGAAGCTGTCCGGCAGCAGCGCGCGGTACTTGGGGAACTCGCCGTCCAGGAGGCGGGTCGTGGTGCGGCGACCGCCGCCCTCGAAGCCGATCATGCCGTCGCCGGTCGCACCGCTGGAGAGCGCGATGGAGACCTCGCGCCCGAGGTGAGCGACTTGGCGGTGTCGTGCAGCGTCCTGGCCGGGACGAGCGCCACCGCGGACAGTTCGGGGTTCTCCGGCTTCCAGGTCAGCTCGCGCACGGCCAGGCGGTAGCGGTCGGTGGAGGCGAGCGTGATGGTCTCGCCCTCGATCTCCACCCGCACGCCGGTGAGCATGGGCAACGTGTCGTCCCGGCCAGCGGCGACGGCGACCTGGCCGACGGCGGCGGCGAAGGCGTCACTGCCGACGGTGCCGCTCACACCGGGCATCTCGGGCAGGGTCGGGTAGTCCTCGACCGGCATCGTCGTGAGTGTGAACTTGGCGCTGCCGCACGTCACGACGCTTGGCGCCGTCGGTGGAGATCTCCACGGGTTGTGGGGGAAGGTTGCGGGTGATCTCGGCCAGGAGCTTGCCGGGGACGAGGACCGTACCGGCCTCCTCGACCTCGACGTCGATCGCGGCCTGGGTGGAGACCTCGTAGTCGAAGCCGGACAGCCGCACCTGCTGGCGGCCGTCGAACTCGCCTGCGTCGAGCAGGACGCCGACGAGGACCGGGACCGACGGGCGCGTCGGGAGGGTGCGCGCGGTCCAGGCGACTGCGTCGGCCAATACGTCGCGTTCGACCCGGAACTTCACTTCGACTCACTTTCCGCACGACCGGTGGGCCGGTCGAAGCCTCAACGTTGCAGCTGGTGGGTCGGCCGAGGGCACCGACGCGGGTGGGTGACCGCCAGCGAGGGCGGGTACGTGGGCACCACCGGGTCCGCCTCGGTTCCCGTGGGACCGTCACTCGGGTGGGGCGGCGGTGGACAGGGGCGACACCACACGTTACCCGGATTCCTCCCCCGTCGCTGACGACTCGGCGACGGACCGCCTCGGGTCGTCGATCGGAGCGTTGTCCACAGATTTCCCGCGGAGCGTTGTGAAGCCACGTTTGGGTTAATGAAGGTGCGTCGTAGTAGTAGGGCCTGTGGATAGTGTGGATAACCCTTGTTATCGCAGGTCAGAGTGGAGATTTTTATCCACAGGGCCTGTGGGTATCCCTGTGGGTAACTCGGAGGCCCTGTGGACGGCCGAGGTCGCCCACAGGTTGTCCACACTCTGTCCACAGCTGTGTCCACAGTTTTTCGCCTGGTTGTCCACAACCACCGGTGGTTCGGTGATCCGATGGTGGGGCAGAGCGTCCACAGGAGGACCCCCGGTTACCCACAACTACGGAGCACTTGTCCACAGGTTTTCCACAGGGTTATCCACAGAATTGACCCCCCTCCTGTGGATAACTCGGCCGAGAAAGTGGAGAACTTTTTTTTCCGGGCCCCCGGGCAGACCACACGAACCTGGACGAACCGGTTGTGCACAGGTTTGTCCACAGCCCGGTGCGCGGGTGCGCGCGGAGGGGAGGCGAACCGCCAGGACAGCGCAGCCGCCGAGCCTGGTGTGGGCGGCTCGACAGCGGTGGCGAGCCCGACGCGGACGGGGAAAACGGTGCGGCGTCGGACAGGGCGGCGTGTCTGCGCCGATCGCGGGGTGAAGTCGGCGCGTCCCTCCCGTTGTCCCCAGAGCCTGTGGATAACCCCCTGCCGTGGGGTGGTGTCCGGCGCCGCAGACGGGGGCCGGACGAACCCGGTGCGGGCACCGGTGTGGACGGCGGGGGAACGCGTCGGGGCCGGTCCGCGCGCGGACCGGCCCCGACGACTCCCGTGTCCCCGGCTCAGGCGAGGGGGGGCTGATCCTTGATGCGGCTCGTCAGCTCGTGCACCTGGTTGTAGATGGACCGCCGCTCGGCCATGAGCGCCCGGACCTTGCGGTCGGCGTGCATGACCGTCGTGTGGTCCCTGCCGCCGAACTGCTGCCCGATCTTGGGCAGGGACAGATCGGTGAGCTCACGGCACAGGTACATCGCGATCTGCCGGGCGGTCACCAGCACGCGGGAGCGCGAGGTTCCGCACAGGTCGTCGATGCTCAGGCCGAAGTAGGCCGCCGTCTGGGACATGATCGCCCCCGCCGTGATCTCGGGGACCTCGGTGCTCGGCACGAGGTCGCGCAGCACCTGGCCGGTCAGGTCGAGGTCGACCGACTGTCGGTTGAGGCTGGCGAAGGCCGTGACGCGGATCAGCGCCCCCTCCAGCTCGCGGATGTTCGTCGAGATCTTGCTGGCGATGAACTCCAGCACCTCCGGCGGCGCGGCCAGCCCCTCCTGGGCGGCCTTCTTGCGCAGGATGGCGATGCGGGTCTCCAGTTCGGGCGGCTGGACGTCGGTGAGCAGTCCCCACTCGAAACGGCTGCGCATCCGGTCCTCCAGCGTGGTCAGCTGCTTGGGCGGCCGGTCGCTGGAGATGACGATCTGCTTGTCGGAGTTGTGCAGCGTGTTGAAGGTGTGGAAGAACTCCTCCTGGGTCTGCTCCTTGTTCTCCAGGAACTGGATGTCGTCCACCAACAGGACGTCGATGTCCCTGTAACGGCGACGGAACCCGTCCGCCTTGCCGTCCCGGATCGAGTTGATGAACTCGTTGGTGAACTCCTCCGAGCTGACGTAGCGCACGCGCGAGCCCTCGTAGAGCCGGTGCGTGTAGTGCCCGATGGCGTGCAGCAGGTGCGTCTTGCCCAGCCCTGACCCGCCGTGGATGAACAGCGGGTTGTAGGCCTTGGCGGGCGCCTCCGCGGCAGCGACCGACGCCGCGTGGGCGAACCGGTTGCTGGAGCCGATGACGAACGTGTCGAAGGTGTACTTCGGGTTCAGCCGCGCGTGCTCGCCCGCCGGGATCTCCTGGGACCGGCCCGGAGGCGCGTCCGGGACGTCCGGGCGCGCCTCCCCGACCGGTTCGGACCCCTCGGCCGGCTCCGGCGCGGCGTCGGGACGGTCCGCACCGGCGGGGACGGCGGGCGGCGCCGGGGCGGAGGCGGCTGCCGCCGTGGGGGACACCGGCGGCCGCGGGGTCTCCCAGCGGTTCGGTTGGTCCCAGTCGGTCTCGTCCCAGGTCGGCTGCTGCCACGACGCCCGTGCGGGCCGCTCCTGCCCCGACGGCTCCCACGCGTGCCGAGTGTCCGGCTCGGGGGCGGCGGGAGCGGGGTTCGGCTGCGGCGCGGGAGTCTCGGTCGGGGGTGTCCCGGTCGCCGGTTGCGTGGGACCGAGGACGTCACCCCAGTGCGGGCCGCTCCTGCCCCGACGGCTCCCACGCGTGCCGAGTGTCCGGCTCGGGGGCGGCGGGAGCGGGGTTCGGCTGCGGCGCGGGAGTCTCGGTCG
>NZ_MKKC01000082.1 GCF_001942255.1 Nocardiopsis sp. CNR-923 | reverse complement strand
GACAAACCCGCCGCGCTGACCGCCCTACGCGAACACGTCCAGGCCACCGCCACCTGCTACATCGGCGGCGGCGACGGCGAGGAAGACGTCTTCCTCCACCTGAGCGGCCCCGACACCGGCATCCGCGTGGGCCAGGGCCCCACCGTGGCCGCCCACACCGTCCCCGACACCCCCGCCGCCGCCGCGCTGCTCAGGGCCCTGGCCACCGAACGACGCACCTGGGTGCACGGCGAACACCCCACCCCCATCGAGCGGATGTCGCTGCTGTCCAACCACGCCTCGGTCGCCCTGGTAGGCCCCGACGCCCGCCTGGCGTGGCTGTGCCACCCCCAACCCGACTCCCCCGCGGTCTTCGCCGAGGTCCTGGGCGGACGCGGCGCGGGAGTGTTCGCGATCGCCCCCGCCCACGGCGGCCAACCCCTGGGCCAACGCTACGAACCCGGCACGATGACCGTGCGCACCCGCTTCTCCCGCCTGGAGGTCACCGACTACCTCGCCCCCGCCACCGCCCCCGCACGCACCGACCTGGTCCGCGTCATCGACGGCACCACCCCGGCCACCGTCGAGTTCGCGCCCCGCCCCGACTTCGGCCGCACCCCCGTGCGGCTGCGCCCCCACCCCCAGGGGCTGGCGGTGCGGGGCGCCCCGTTCCCGATGGTGCTGCACGCCCCCGGGGTGGACTGGGTCATCGACCACGACGAAGGGGGCGACACCGCCCGCGCCCGCGTCCACCCCACCAGCCAGGCCCCGGTGGTGCTGGAGTTGCGACTGGGAACGGCGCGGGTGGACGCTGGCGGCGAGCCCGACCAGCGCAGGCGAGAGGCGGTACGCGAGCACTGGGCGGGCTGGCTGGACACCCTGACCCTGCCGGTGACCGCCCACGACCTGGCCGCCCGCTCCGCGCTCACCCTGCGCGGGCTGTGCACCCCCTCGGGCGGGGTGATGGCGGCGGCCACCACCTCGCTGCCCGAGGAGATCGGCGGGGTGCGCAACTGGGACTACCGGTACTGCTGGCTGCGCGACGCGGCCCTGACGGTGCGCTCGCTGGTGTCGCTGGGGTCGACCGCGGAGGCGGACGCGTTCTTGGACTGGGTGCACCGGGTGGTGGCCACGCTGCCCTCTCCTGAGCTGTTGCGGCCGTTGTACACGCTGGCCGGCACGAACCTGGGCCCTGAACAGGTGATCGAGAACCTGGCGGGGTACGCCGGGTCGCGTCCGGTGCGGGTGGGCAACGCCGCTGACCGCCAGGTGCAGTTGGACGTGTTCGGGCCCGTGGTCGAGCTGATCGCGGACCTGGCCCACGGGCGCGGGGCGCTGGCCGACCGGGACTGGGAGCTGGTGGCGGCGATGGCCGAGGCGGTGGCCAGGCGCTGGCACGAGCCGACCACGGGATCTGGGAGGAGCGCGACGAGCCCCGCCAGCGGGTGTACTCCAAGGTGATGTGTTGGGTGACGTTGGATCGGGCGGTGCGGTTGGCCTCGCGGTTCGGTCGGCGGGTGGATCCGGTGTGGGAGCCGTTGGCCGCCGATATCGCCGCGGAGGTCGTGGCCAAGGGGTGGAACGAGGCGGTGGGGGCGTACACCACCGCCTACGACGGTGAGGATCTGGACGCGGCGTCGCTGCACATCGGTCTGTCCGGGCTGTTGGACCCGGCGGACGAGCGGTTCCAGTCCACGGTGACGGCGATCGAGGCCGGGCTGCGGCACGGTCCGACCGTTTACCGGTATCGGCGTGATGACGGTCTGCCGGGGGGTGAGGGCGGTTTCCATCTGTGCACGGCGTGGTTGGTCGAGGCCTACCTGTTGACCGGGCGTCGGGCCCAGGCGGAGGAGTTGTTCGCGCATCTGGTGGACCGTGCGGGGCCCACGGGGTTGATTCCCGAGGAGTTCGATCCGTGCGCGGAGCGGGCGTTGGGCAATCATCCGCAGGCGTACTCGCATCTGGGGTTGATCCGCTGCGCCCAGCTGTTGGACCGGTGTGCCTGAGCCGGTTCGGCCCGCGCTGTGGTTCGGCCCGCGCTGTGGTTCGCCCGCGCTGTGGTTCGCCCGCGCTGCGGTTCGCCCGCGCTGCGGGCCGGGCGCGGGCCGAACCAGCTAACCAGCGGGTAGGGTGCGCCCACGCAGCAACGCCCGGAAGGCGGCCCCATGACCACGACAGGCACCACCCTGACCCGGCGGGCGGTCAACCGCGCCACCCTGGCCCGGCAGTACCTCCTGCGCCGCGTCGACCTGCCGGTCGCCGAGGTCGTCACGCACCTGGTCGGCCTCCAGGCCCAGACCACGCACACCTGGTACACCGGTCTCCAGAGCCGGATCCTGGACCTGGACCCGCACGCGGTCGGACGAGCTCTCACCGACGGCGAGCTGGTGCGCGCCACCCTCATGCGATCGACGCTCCATCTGGTGACCGGGCATGACTTCGCCCGGCTGCGGGCGACCGTGCAACCGGCCATCAGCCGTGACCTCGCCCACAGCGGCCACGGCCGGGCCACGCGCGGCCTCGACCTCGACGCCGTGGCCGCGGCCGGCCGCGCGTGTTGGAGGAGCAACCGCTCACCCCCGCCGACCTCGGCGCACGGCTCGTCGAGCGGTGGCCCAACGTGCCGGGCGACGACCTGGCCTACGTCGTCCGCTGCCACCTGCCGGTCGTGCAGGTCCCGCCGCGTGGTGTGTGGGGGGCGTCCGGGCCGCCGGCGCTCGCCCCGGCCGACACGTGGACCGGGCTGGCGCTGGACACCCGGCCCGATCCCGAGGCGCTCGTCCTGCGCTACCTGGCCGCGTTCGGTCCGGCGACGGTGAAGGACGTGCAGGCCTGGTCCGGGCTGACGCGACTGCGCGAGGTCGTCGACCGCCTCCGCGACCAGTTGGTCGTGCTGCGCGGCGAGGACGGCGAGGAACTCCTCGACCTGCCCGGCGCCCCGCGTCCGGACCCCGACACCCCCGCCCCCGTGCGCTTCCTGTACGACTTCGACAACCTCCTGCGGGGCCACGCCGACCGGAGCCGGGTCATCTCCGCCGACGGGCTCAGGCGGATCTCCGCGCGCAACGGCATGCCGCCCGCCACGGTCCTCGTCGACGGTGAGGTGCGCGCCGCGTGGACGGTGGTCCGGGCACCCGGATCGGCGACCGTCGAGGTCGCGCCGTTCGAACCGCTGAACCCCGCGGTGACCGACGAGGTGGTCGAGGAGGGACTGCGGCTGCTGCGGTTCCTGGAGCCGGACCGCGACCAGCACGCGATTCGCGTCATCGACGCCGGGTGACCCATCCCGGGATGAAATGTCCACGCCTGTCCGGCCCACGGGAGACACGGGCGGATATGGAAGGATTCTCGGGTGACTGAAGAGTTCCGCGCCGCGTTCCAACGCGTCCTCGACACCGCCGCAAGCCAGGCGCCCGAGTTCCCCTCCGCCGTGCACGACGTGTTCCGGCTGTCCTCCCAGGTGTCCAGGGACGAACTCGCCACCGCCATGGAGGCGCTCGCACCGGTGCTCGCCGACTGCGAATCCGTCGCGGGCGTGGCCGCCGACCTGGCCGTCCTGGCCGGGGCACTGGTCGAGTCGGGTGCCCCGGCGGGCCAGGTCGGGCTTGAGGTACTGCGCCAACTGGGGAGCTACGGCCAGGCCGCCGTGGCGTTCATGCACGCGTGGGACAAGACCGGCGGTGGGGCGCTGCCCGCGCCGCACACCGTGACGGAGGCCGAGGAGAAGCGGGTCGAGGAGGTCCTCGGGGACAACGCGCCGCTGGCCACGGTCGGCTGGTGGACGTCGCAGCGGTACGGACTGGCCGCCAAGGCCATGCTGGGCGACTCCGACGTGCGCGCGGCCGTGCGCGGGGACGCCAGCGCCCTGGAGGGCCTGAGCCAGATCGTGCGGGCGCTGTCCACACAGCTCAGCGAGTTCGGCGAGGTCCGTGAGCTGCTGCGCATGGCCGAGGTGAGCCGGGTCCTGGTCCTCGACCGGGCGTCGTGGCGCGGGTTCCGTGTGCGCTTCGACGGACTGGGCGACAACTTCCAACTGCACACGCTGCTCGCGGACGCGCTGATCGGCAAGGAGGGACGCGGGCTTCCGGGGACGCGCCCCGACCCCCGGTGGAGCGCCGCGTCCCGGAACGCGCCCGGCGACCCGCTGGCGGACGTCGTGCGCGGCGAGTGGGACCTCGTCGGCGGCGACGGCACGTGGGTCGGGAACGAGGCCGTTCCCGGGGACATCCCGCTGGTCGAGGGTGAACGGGTGCTGGTCCTGGAGCCGCAGTCGCTCGCGCACTCGTGGCGGGCGGGACGCCGCCACCCGCACATCCCCGGGTCGTTGGAGATCCTGGAGGAGCTGCACCCCGACGAGGCCGCCGCGTGGTGGTCGCGCACCCACCCGGCGGGATCGGTGCGTCACCCGCTGGCGCCGCCGATCGAACACGACGACACGGGTTCGCAGCGCGCCCCCCGCCACTTCGGTGTGGCCGCGCACTTCGCGGAGGTCGATGCGGGCCCGCCGTCGGCGCCGTTCGACGTGCTGCCCCCCGAAGGGGACGACGAGCCCCGGACAGGCGGCGGGTTCGTAGACGCGGACGGGTTCGGCGCACCCGCGAGCCCCGGCGCCGTCTGGGCCACGGACGGTGCCGCCGAGGAACCGGCCGGTCAGCCCGATGCCATCTGGGCGACGGACGGTGCCGCGGAGCAGAGCGGGTCCCCCGAGCGGGGAGCCACACACGGGTCCAACGAGTCCAGCGAGCCCCACGCCAGGCCCGAAACGCGCGAGGCCGCCGGGTCCAGCGGCTTCGGCGGGACCGATGGATCCGTCCTTCCTTGGGACACCGACG
The DNA here is from genome assembly GCF_001942255.1 of Nocardiopsis sp. CNR-923. Lineage (GTDB taxonomy): Bacteria > Actinomycetota > Actinomycetes > Streptosporangiales > Streptosporangiaceae > Nocardiopsis. The sequence goes on along the minus strand of NZ_MKKC01000082.1, from coordinate 49,992 downwards.
AGCACCACGATCCCGACGGTTTCCGGACGCCTCGCGAGGCCACGGTGACGGGTGGAGTCGGGGACTCCGATGGGTTCCTGGCGCCCGGTGAAAACTGGACGGCGGACGGCGCCGCTGAGCGGATCCAGCCGCCCGAGCCGGAGCTCGCGCCCGAACCCCACCCGTGGGCGGCCGAACCGCCGCCCACGCCCCCGAACCGCCGTCCCCCGGAGACGGCCGACCGCCCGGCGCGCACCTGCTCCCGCCGATGCCCCCGAACGTCTCGGAGAGCCATCAGTGGGCCCCGTCGTGGCGCTGGCCCCTGCCCCCGGTGCCCAGAACCCACCACGACCCCGGGTAGCCCCTGGTGGACGCCGCGCACCCGCGGGCGTCCGGATATGACAACCGTCATGTCGCGCGCGCCGCGTCTCGCATCCCGACACGGTGACGCGTGCCACTACGACCCCCGGGTCCATCACGACATGCTGGGAACCATGGCGACGCAGAGGAACACCGACCCGACCGACGGCACGTCCGCGGCCGGCCAGCCCGACGACACCACCACGACCGACGAAGCCCCCGTCGACCCAAAGGCCGCGGCCAGGGCCAGACGCGAGGAGGAGGCCCGCGAGGCCCTCCGCGCGATCAAGCCCTGGAAGGGCAAGGCGACCCGGCAGGACAAGGCCCTGCTCGCCTGCGCCATCGGCATCCCGGTCTTCTTCCTCGCCCTGACCCCGGTCAAGCCGCTCCTCATCGCCGACCACCCGATCGGGCTGGCCTTCCTCACCGGCAGCAACGCCGCCATCGGCGCAGCCGCGGCCTACTCCTCGCTCGGGCGGATCCCCCTCTGGCTCGTCCTGGTCGCGGGCGTCTTCGGCAAGGTCAAGCTCGACTGGCTGTTCTGGTGGGTCGGCCGGCGCTGGGGGCGCGGCTTCATCAACCTCCTCGCGCAGGGCGAGCGGGCCCAGAAGTTCGCCGACAAGGCACACGACCTCAACCCGTGGATCATCCGCATCGCCCTCACGCTCTCCTACCTGCCGGGCATCCCCGCCGCCCTCATCCACGTCACCGCGGGCTGGACGGGCATGCGCCTGCGCACCTTCTTCCTCTTCGACGCCCTCGGCGCCCTCCTGCTCACCGGGACCGTGGCGGCGGTGGGCCACGCGACCGGGCAGGCCGGGGTCGACATCGTCCTCCTCGTCGACCGCTACGCCCTGTGGCTCACCTTCGCGATCATCTTCGCGATGGCCTTCTGGCCCGTGGTCAAGCAGCGGCGCGCGGAGAAGGCCAGGCGCGAGGCCGCGGCAGGCGCGACCGCCAAGGAGACCGCGTAGGCCGTCCGCGTCCGCTCACCCACGAGCCGGGGCCGCACGGCTAGGCTGGCGTTCGGCAATCCGACACCCCGGGCCTGCCGACTGCCTGGGTGCGTCACGAGCACACTCAAGGAGAGATCCCGTCATGGGACAGCGACACTTCGATCTGGTGGTCCTCGGCGCTGGTCCGGGCGGCTACGTCGCGGCGATCCGCGCGGCCCAGCTCGGGCTGAACACGGCCGTCATCGAGGAGAAGTACTGGGGCGGCGTCTGCCTGAACGTGGGCTGCATCCCCTCCAAGGCGCTCCTACGCAACGCCGAGCTGGCCCACCTGTTCCGCACCGAGGCCGACCAGTTCGGCATCAAGGTGGACGGCACGGTGGAGTTCGACTTCGGCAAGGCCCACAGCCGCAGCCGCGAGGTGGCCGAGGGCCGCGTCAAGGGCGTCCACTTCCTCATGAAGAAGAACGACATCACCGAGCTCAACGGACGAGGCACGTTCCTCGACGCCAACACCGTCGAGGTACGCGGGCAGGACGGCTCCACCGAGTCCGTCACGTTCGACCACGCGGTGATCGCCGCCGGATCCTCCACCAGGCTCATCCCCGGCACCGAGCTCTCCGAGCGGGTCGTCACCTACGAGGAGCAGATCCTCGACGACACCCTCCCCGAGAGCATCATCATCGCGGGCGCGGGCGCGATCGGCGTCGAGTTCGCCTACGTCCTCGCCAACTACGGCGTCGACGTCACCATCGTCGAGTTCCTCGACCGCATGGTCCCCCTTGAGGACGAGGAGGTCTCCAAGGAGCTGGCCCGCGCGTACAAGAAGCTCGGCGTGAAGGTCATGACCTCCACCCGCGTGGAGGCGGTCGACGACACCGGCAGGAACGTCCGCGTCACCGTCAGCACGACCGACGGCCAGCAGCGGACCCTGGAGGCCGACCGCCTGCTCCAGGCGATCGGCTTCGCGCCGAACGTCGGGGGCTACGGCCTGGAGAACACCGGCGTCCAGCTGACCGAGCGCGGAGCGATCGACATCGACTCCCGCGGCCGCACCAACGTCCCGCACATCTTCGCGATCGGCGACGTCACCGCCAAGCTGATGCTCGCGCACACCGCCGAGGCCATGGGCGTGGTCGCGGTGGAGACCATCGCGGACGCCGAGACGCAGGAGGTCGACTACCGCTTCGTCCCGCGGGCCACCTACTGCCAGCCGCAGATCGCCAGCTTCGGCTACAGCGAGACGGAGGCGCGCGAGGCCGGGTACGACGTCCAGGTCGCCAAGTTCCCGTTCATGGCCAACGGCAAGGCGCACGGCCTGGGCGAGACCCGCGGCTTCGTCAAGATCGTCTCCGACGGCAAGTACGGCGAGTTCCTCGGCGCCCACATGATCGGCCCGGACGTCACCGAACTGCTGCCCGAGCTGACCCTGGCCCAGCAGTGGGACCTGACGGTGCACGAGGTGTCCCGCAACATCCACGCGCACCCGACGCTCAGCGAGGCGGTCAAGGAGGCCGTGCACGGCCTGGCCGGGCACATGATCAACCTCTGACCGGACTGCGACGCGTGGGCGGCGGGAACGCGGACTCGGCCGCGTCGGCGGGGAGCCCGGGAGACTTGCTAAGTTTCCCTGTGACCCCCGCCGGAGCCTCTCCCGCCGCCCGGCGCTCCCCGAGCCGAAAGCCACCCATGCGCCTGATCCCCTCCACCCCCCTGTCGTGCCTGGGCACGGCCGTTGTCGCCGTCGTGGTCGGCGGAGCCGTCCTCGTCGGCTTCGGCGTGATCGACCTCGACCTGGACCTGAGCCTGCCCGGCGGCGACGTGGAGAACCCGCTGGACTGGATGGCCGACGCCGTCCCGAGCGCGGAACCGAGCGACGGGGCCGAGGAGAGCCCGGACGCCTCCGGCTACGCCCTGCCCGAGTCGTGCGCGGGCATGGCCGAGGTCGTGGGCGACCTGGCCCCGGGCCCGGTCCTGACCGAGGAGGTCGGCCCGGTCGAGGGGATCGACGGCGCCGAGCAGGTGGTGTGTTCGTACGGCGACGGCGCCGCCGCGTCCGACCGTCCCGTGCTCACCGTGGTGTTCACCCTGGGCGCCGACCCGAGCGCCAACCCGGACGTGGTCCAGCGCCCGGCGCGAGGAGCGGATGAACTGGGAGGTGGACGTCGACGTCGACGTCGACTCCTACCACACGGACGAGTCCGACAGCCTGGGCGCGGACCTGGAGTACGTGGGAACGGTCGACGGCTCCAGCCGCAACCTCTACCTGTCGCTCCCCGGTGACCTGCACGTGACCGCGATCTCCACGCACGGCGAGGTCCCGCGCGAGGACCTGGAGCGGGTCGTCATGGCGGCCGCGGAGCGGATCAGGGGCTGAACTCCACCGCCGACCGATCCGCCGCCCGGCGTCGCACGCACGAGGGGCGCGCCCGCACGCTTGGGCCGCGCCCCTCCCGCCTCAGCCGCGGGAAGCCGGTCAGAACTCGACCGGGACCTCCTCGAACTCACCGAACGGCCCGGCGCGCAGCGTCAGTCGCTCCACGTCCACCGCGGGGGCCGGGAACACCGCGACCAGATCGTAGGTGTTGCCGGGTTGGAGCAGGTGCACCTCCTCGGCGAAACTGCTGTGACGGCCCTCGCCGAAGTCCATCTGCGCCACGTACCGCACCAGGCCGATCTCCGGCTCCAGCAGCTGGAACCCGCCGAGCGTGCCCTTGTTGAACTGCTCCGGGCCGCCGGCCATGATCGACTCCGTGCCGCCCAGGTCCGGGATCCGCGGCTGGTCGCCGGTGTTGGTCAGCGAGAACGTCCCGATCACGTAGGCGCCGTCGCGGCGCAGCGGGTAGACGTCCATGCGGACGCCGTCCAGCTCGCCGCTGGCCACCACCGAACCCGGGTCGTCGGTGTAGGGGGCCGGCCAGGTGACGTTGCGCTGGGCGGCGCCGATGGCGTCGTCGTCGTAGTCCTCCTCGTCCGAGACCTCCGTCGAGGTGTCGTAGACGTAGGAGAACTCGACGCGGCGGTTGCGGGCGCGGGCCTGCTCGTCGTCGGGGCCGCCCTCGCGCGCGATCGGCTCGTCCATGCCGCGCCCCTCGACCTCCAGGGCGTACCCGGAGCCGATCTCCTCCGCGAGCAGGTCGCGGACGGTCTCGGCGCGGTCGACGGACAGGGCGTCGTTGTAGGAGGCGCCGCCGATGCCGTCGGTGTGGCCCACGACCGTGATGGTGGGGTCGTCGGGATCGACGTTGGCGGTGAGGGTGGCGGCCGCGCGCCGGACCACCTCCTCCGCCTCCTCGGTCAGGTCCGAGCTGTCGAACGCGAACATCACGTCCGAGTGCAGCGAGATGATCTCGCGGTCGCCGTCACGGGTGGTGGAGGCGACCTCGGAGTCGACGAAGCTCTGCACCCACCCCTCGTCGGCCACGGCCTCCTCGTCGGGGCGGCGGTTGGCGAAGGTGAGGTTCTCGCCGCTCGGCGGAGGGTCGTCCAGGGTGAGGTGGTCGGCGCCGTTCGGGTCCTCGGGGTCCGGCCGCTCCTCGTCCACGTCCTGGACCGGGATCCCGGTCATCGCGCCCAGCCCGCTGCCGAGGAAGGTCACCTGCTCGACCTCGTCGGGCAGGCGCGGGAAATAGCGCACGTACTCGTTGGTGACACCGTCGTGCACAGGGTACAAACCGTCCCCGTTCGGGCTCTGCGACCCGTACTTGAGACCGTCCTCGTCGAGGAACTGGCGGTACACCCGGCCGGTGAGGGGATCGATCAGGGTGTGCGCCATGCTCAGGTTCCGGTTGGGACCCGAGAACTCGTCCGAGTAGGTCACCTCGTAGTACATGACCGTGTGGTCGCCGGTGCGCTCCAGGCCCGTGATCGAGAAGGTCATCTCACTGTCCTGACCCGTGTCCTGGAAGATCCGGCCCTCGCGGACGTAGGGGAACTCCTCCCGGACCTCGGGCGGGCCCGACGCCCCGCCGAATGTCGCGGACCACCAGTCCGCCGTGGCCGTGCAGCCGCTGAGCAGCAGGGCTCCCGATACGGTCAGCGCGACCGCGGTCACGGTCGTCTTCCGCGCCATGTGGGGGAACTCCGATCGTTGAGGGGACGTACCGGCAACATCCTCCACCAGTCGGGCACCCGGACCGACCACCCGTCCCCCGTGGAACCAGGAAAACCTGCGGCGAGAAAATCCCTCCGCCGACCAATCCGGCTCCGCCCCGGGGTCCGAATCCCCCACGTGACCATCGAGACGCGGGGAGCCACCGCACCGCACGAGCGCCGACGCCAGACCGTCGTCGCGCCGGCGTCGGCCTGCTCACCGCCGGGGCGGCCCTCGGCGCGGGCGGGCTGGCCGCCGGTGTCCTGGGGACCGCGTCCCCGGTGGTCTCCGTCGGCGACGCGCTCGTCGACAACAGCCCCCCGGCGCTCATGCGCCTGGCGATCTCGATCCTCGGCACGGCCGACAAGCCCGTGCTGCTCACGGGGATCGTGGTCGTGCTCGCCGTGTCCGGCGCCGTCCTGGGGATCGCGGCGCTCCGGCGCCCGGTCCTCGGACACCTCGGACTGGCGATCCTGGCGGCGGCGGGTGCGGCCGCCGTCCTCCTGCGCCGCGCCGACGACCCGGGAGCCGTGGTCCCGGTCCTCGTCGGCGCGGTGTCGGGAGCCTTGGGGCTGGCGCTCCTGCTCAGGAGCGCCCACCGATACCTCCGTTCCGGGGAGGAGGGGAACACGACGGCGCGGGCGGCGGCGCGGAGGGAGGCGCTCCCCATCGCACGCGCCCCGGGAAGGCGCGGATTCGTCCTGACCGCCACCGGGGTTCTGGGGGCGTCCGCCGCCGCCGGCGCCGTCGGCCACTGGGTTCCCCGGCTACTGGGGGGTGGCCCCGCGGGTTCGGCCCCGACCCTGCCCGAACCCGCGGTGGCCCTTCCTCCGCTGCCCGCCGCGACCGAACTGGGCGTCCCCGGGCTCACCCCCTTCACCACCCCCAACTCCGACTTCTACCGGATCGACACCGCCCTCACCGTTCCCCGAACGGACCCGTCGAGGTGGACCCTGAGAATCCACGGGATGGTCGACCGCCCGTTCGAGATCACCATGGACGAACTCCTCACCCTGCCGTTGGAGGAGGCCGACATCACCCTCTCCTGCGTGTCCAACCAGGTCGGCGGCGACCTGGTCGGCAACACCCGTTGGCTGGGGGCGCCACTGGCGGCGCTCCTCAGGCGGGCGGGCGTCCACTCCGGCGCCGACCAGATCCTCAGCACGTCCTCCGACGGCTGGACCTGCGGGACCCCCACGGAGGTCGTCATGGACGGACGCGACGCACTCGTCGCCGTCGGCATGGGCGGCGAGCCCCTACCCGTCGAACACGGCTTTCCGGCCCGGATGATCGTCCCCGGACTGTACGGCTTCGTCAGTGCCACCAAGTGGATCACCGACATCCGGCTGACCCGCTTCGCCGACGAACGGGCCTACTGGGCCCGACGCGGATGGGGGGTCCGCGCGCCGATCAGGACGATGTCCCGTGTGGACGTGCCCTCGCCGCTCGGTCGGGTGGCGTCGGGCGACGTCGTCCTGGCCGGGGTGGCCTGGGCACAGCACCGGGGCGTCGCCGCCGTCGAGGTCCGGGTCGACGGCGGCGCGTGGTGGGAGGCCGAGCTCGCCCGTGTCCCGGGCATCGACACCTGGGTCCAGTGGGTCGCCGAGACATCGGTGGCGCCTGGGCGACACGACGTTCAGGTACGGGCAACCGACGCCTCCGGCGCCACCCAGCCTTCCGCCAGGGCCGAACCGATTCCCGACGGCGCCACCGGTTGGCACCGCATCGGGTTCGTCGCGGACTGAACCAGACCGCACCCCCTCGCCGCATCCGCGGCGATCGCATTCGCACGAGTCAAGGGAGATATCCATGATCCGCACGAACATCCTCGCCACCGCCGCGTCCGGGGCCGTCCTCGCCCTCGGGCTCACCGCCTGCGGGAGCATGGGAGGCGAGGAGGCCACCGACTCCGCGTCGCCCGAGGAGACGCGGGAGACCGCGGAGGGGACCGCCGGCGGCGGCATGTCCGCGACGGAGGCGTTCGGCCCCGGCTGCGCCGCGGTGCCCGAGGAAGGGGCTGGCAGCTTCGAGGGCATGGCCCAGGACCCGGTCGCGACCGCCGCCTCCAACAATCCGGTCCTGTCCACGTTGGTCACGGCGGTGGGTGAGGCCGACCTCGTCGACACGCTCAACTCGGCGGAAGACATCACGGTGTTCGCCCCCACCGACGACGCCTTCGCGGCGATCCCCGAGGAGGACCTGAACGCCCTCCTCGCCGACCGCGAGCAGCTCACGGAGGTGCTGACGTACCACGTCGTCGAGGGCAGGCAGACCCCCGCCGACCTGGAGAACGGGTCGTTCACCTCGCTCCAGGGCGGGCAGGTCACCGCCGAGGGCTCCGGGGAGGACTACACCGTCAACGGGGACGCCCGGGTGGTGTGCGGCGACGTGCGGACCGCCAATGCCACGGTGTACATCGTCGACACGGTGCTGATGCCGTCCTAGGGCGTGTGCCGCGGACGGCGCCCGTCACGCGGCGGGGCAGGTGTCCGCGGAACACTCCCTGAGGCCCGCCGCCGTCCGGGCGGTCCGCGCGCTGACGCCGGACCGTCCGGACCCCGTCCCCGACCGCCCGCGAGAGGAAGTGAGTAGATGGACGAGGATGCCGTGCGGCCCCTCGACATCGGAGTCGTCGCCCAGGGGCCGCCGAGCGCCAGACTCGGCGGCCTGCTGCGGCGCGTGGCGCGCGGAGACGACGAGGCCTTCGACGAGGTCTACGGGCTGGTGAGCCCCTCCGTCTACGGGCTGGCACGCCGGATCCTGCGCGATCCGGCCCAGTCCGAGGAGGTCGCCCAGGAGGTCCTGGTGGAGATCTGGCGCACGGCCTGCCGCTTCGACGAGAACCGGGGCAGCGCTTTGGCCTGGGTGATGACGCTGGCCCACCGCAGGGCGGTCGACCGCGTCCGCTCCGAACAGGCCGCCGCCGACCGGGAGGCCCGCGCCGCGGCGTCCGAGACCCACCGCCCCTTCGACGAGGTGGCGGAGGAGGTGGGTGACCGGCTGGAGCGCGAACGCGTCCGGCGGTGCCTGGACACGCTCACCGACCTCCAGCGTCAGTCCGTCCGCCTGGCCTACTACGGCGGGTACACCTACCGGGAGGTCGCCCGGCTCCTGGCCACGCCGCTGGGCACCGTCAAGACACGGATGCGCGACGGACTGATCCGACTACGAGACTGCCTGGGGGTGGAGTGGTGAGGAGATCGCTGAGCCAGGACCCGCACCGGCTGTCGGGGGCCTACGCGCTCAACGCCCTCGGGCCCGACGAACGCACGCGTTTCGAGGACCACCTCGCCACGTGCGCGTCCTGTGTGCAGGAGGTCCGGGGCTTCTCCGAGACCGCCGCCCTGATCGGCCGGGCGGCGGCCCGGACCCCGCCCGAGGGACTGCGCGAGCGCGTCATGGCGGAGGTCGCGCGGACGCGCCAGTTGGCCCCGCCTCCGGAGCGCCTGCCCGAACCCGGCCGACGCGGGTGGGGACGGGGCCCGTGGCTGGTGCTCGCCGCCTGCGTGGCCGTGGTGGTCGCGCTCGGAGCGGCGGTGGTCGACCAGTTCGGCCAGGTGCGGGATCTGCGGGAGCGGGAGCGGCTCATCACGTCGGTGCTCACCGCGCCCGACGCCGCGTACACGTCCGGCGAACCCGAGGAGGGCGTCAGCATGACGGTCGTCCACTCCGAGGAACGCGGGCGGATCGTGTTCGGCGCCCAGGGGTTGGCGGACCTGGACGGGCGCGACTACCAGCTCTGGATCACGCACGAGGACGGGGCCGTCACACCCGCCGGCCTCATCGCGGTCGACGACCGGGGCGCGTCCGTTCCCGTCGTCGCCGACGCCGCGGCGGAGGACGCCCAGGGCGTGGCCGTCACGATCGAGCCCGAGGGCGGTTCCGAACAGCCGACCACGGAACCCATCGCGGCGATGGCCTTCGAGGGCTGAACGCCGTCAACCCGCGGCCTGGCGGGTCGCTCTCCCGTCAGGCCACGGAGGCCTCCTCGGGGCGGGGCAGGGCGCGCATCGCCGGGGTGAGGCTGCACAGCGCGGCCACCCCGGACACGCACGCCATCGTCAGGAAGACCCAGCGGGGTCCGGCATGGTCGAAGACGATCCCGACACCGAGGATGCCCACCGGCTGGGACAGCATCGCCAGGAACATGACCGCTCCCAGGACGCGCCCCTGGAGGTCGTCACCCACCGAGGCCGCCACGTAGCCGTAGAACACGGCGTTGGCGCAGGGGACGGCGGCGAACACGCACCCGACGATCGCACCGAGCAGGACCGCGTTGGGCGCTGCGAGGAGTGTGAGCGCTCCCACGGGCGCCGACCACGCCGCCACCAGGAAGGTGGTGGAGGGGCGCACCCACCGGACGACCGCCCCGGACACCAGCGCCCCCAGCAGCCCTCCCGTCCCCGCCAGGGAGACGGTCATGCCGATCTGGAGGTGGCTGGCGCCCTGGCTCTCGGCGGTCGCGATGATGGCCAGGAACGCTCCCGTCTGCGTGAACACCAGGTTGACACCCATTCTAAAAACACACCCACAACACACAAGAAAACGCGCTGATCACACGATCAGCTTCGCTTCCTGCAGGACGGCGCGCTCCGACTCCGGCAGCCGGCCCGACGCCGCAGCGATCTCCTCAACCCCCCACGCGGTACTGATCCGTAGCCACGCCTGCTCGGAGTCAACGCGCCACGCTTCCATCTCCACCAGTTCCCCCACCATCCGGTTCCGGGACCACACCGGCAGGGTCGGCCACTCGTCCAACAACTCCCGCATGACGGGGAGGTACTCCTCTGGGCGTTTCTTCTGCTTCGCCTGTGCCTTCGCCTGGGCGAGCTCCTGGGCAAGCGCTGCTTCCTCCTGCTCAGTCTTGTCACGCGTGCGGCGGTAGACGTCATCCTTAATGTCGCCTAGGGCGTGCTTCACAGCGAGCCCGTCGAGAGTGTCACGCGCCCGCTTCAGTCTCGCCTGCAGGTCCTCGACAACCGCCTTCGCAGACACCGCAGGAGGCTGGGCCGTATGCGATTCCACCGCGCCGGCGAGCTCATCCAGCCGCGCACGCTCCCGAGTCAGCAGATCCCACACCGCGTAGAGCACCCGCCCCCCGGCGACGGAGGTTCCTGGGGTTCCCTCCGGGCGGGGGCACCCGGACACCTTGTCCGGCATGCACCGCCACTGCGGGATCAGGTGCGGCGACCCGTAGCGCGGCTGAGCCCCCAGATGCCGGTCACACCACCGGCACTTGATGATGCCGGTCCAGTCGTAGCGCGGGTTGGCCGCGCGCCGGCCCTTCTTCTTGCCGGTGCGACGGCGGTCCTTGAAGGCCTCCCACACTGCGTCGCGCTCGTCGTCATCGTCGAACACGTGCGGGTGCGCACCCGGGTACTCCTTCTTGTTGGGGCACTGGACGGTCTCGCTCGACGGGTGGCCGGTGCACCGCGGGTCGTGTGCGACCAGGACCCCGCACCCGAACCCGCTGTCGAGCACGGCGTACGTCGATTGGATCAACCAGCGTCCGATGTTGCCGAGGGTGGACGGTACCCGTTCGTGGTTGAGCCAGCGGGCGATACCGCCGATGGGTGCGCCCTCGGCCGCCTCGCGGTACATGCGTGCGAGTTGGGGACTGGTGTCGCCCAGGGCGTACCGCTCGCCGAGGGGGTCTGCGGGGTCGTGGACCCAGGTGCCGCCGATCTTGATCTTGCCGAGGCGGTCGTACGCGAACCGTGGGATGCCTGTGTGCGGGAGGCCGCGGGCGATGCGGTGGGCATGGACGTCGCGCCACCCCTCGCCGATGAGGTCGGACTCGAACGCGGCGAGTTCGAGAAGGACTCCGCGGGTCAGCTTTCCGACGGCGGTGGTGGCGTCGACCTGCTCAGTCGCGGACAGCAGTTCTCCGCCGTTGCGTTCGAGGAGTGCGAGGTTGAGTTGGTTGTCGGCCCTGTTCCTGCCGAATCGGGAGTACTTCCAGACTCCGACCTTGCGGGCGCCTTCAGGACTGGTGCCGTTGGCGATGGATTCGATGATGGCGCTGATCTGGCGTTTGGCGAGTGTCCGGCCGGAGAGGTCGAGGTCGGCGACCCACCGGACGATCCGACAGCCGGTTCGTTTTCCCAGTTCGTTGATGTGGTCGGCCTGCATCTCCGGGGAGATCATGTCCTCTCGCGCTGTGCTGACGCGGATGTAGCCGATCATCGGGATCGTGCCGAGGGGGTCGCCCCCGTGGGTGATCAGGAGTGCGTCAAGGTCGATGTCGTAGGCGACGGCCATAGGGGGTCCTTCCTGTTCGGTTGTGGGCGCAGGGGGCGCCCTCGGCCCCCGTGGTCGGGGCGCCCCCTACGTCGGTGGGTCAGTCCATGTCGGGTCGCGATCGCTGGCGGGGCAGCGGGGGGAGCGTCACGGGGCCGGAGCGGGACGGACCGAGGAGAGGCCCGGGACTCGCGTCGTGGTGGATGCGGGTGAGGAGGAGTCGGTCCTCCATCTGGCGGATGGTCTCCAGGGTCAGGAGCGCGTCTTCTTGGTACCACTTCGCTTTGCGGAAACCCTCGGCATCGTCGAAGGGGTCGGGGAGACGGCCCATGTCGAAGACGGCGCAGCGCAGCGGTCCGGGGCGGAGGCGACGCACGTACCGCGAGACCAGCTCGCCGAAGCTGACTTCGTCGCCGTGGTGGACGATGAGCCACATGGCGGGCACCTCTACAAGGCCGTGGTCGTAGTCAGGGTTGAGGGCTTCATAGACCTCGAATTCGTGTCCGGATTCGCCGCTCAGCGTGACCGCAACGGGCGGGGGTGTCAGTCGGTTTGGGGGAAGCCGATAGGGGGTGGGGTCATTCACCGTGTGCACGTGTGCCCTCCTCACAGCGCGACTATGGGCTGATCAGAGTACTCGTACACGCACTCGAAAACCAGGATTAACCATCCACTGCGACCGAAACTGGACACGCCACGGGTCGGTAGGAACCGTTTCTGAAGCGTTGACGTCACGCGTGTCCAAAACCGGCCACATTGTTTGTCAACCTCCTTCACTTTCTTGCGCCGCTGTCCGATTCTCGTCGCTTCCGCTCTTCGTTCTCCCACCGTTTCGCGCGAACCATCATGGTCACCTCTTCACGCATGCGCGTCGCGGTCCGCTCGCGGATCTCCTCCCGTTGCTCGGGTGTGAGGCTGTCGTCGGCCTCCAGGTCGCTGTAGATCTCCCTCACCACCTGGCCGATGGGAGTGTCGAGGATCTGCCGCTCTACGGGATATCGGCGGTCGACGTCCTCCAGGGGGGTGGGGTCACCGCCGTTGAGGACGTCCTGAGTGGAGCCGGGGAGCCAGTCGAGCGCCGTGTCGAGGCGCTCGATCGTGTCGTCGGCGAGGGGCGAGGTGCCGATGCGGGCTCGGCGGAGGGTCTCCGGAGGGATGGGTCCCGCCTGGGATATGGCGGTCCAGCTGCGCTGGAGCTTGCGTTTGCGCTCCTCAATGAGGCGACCGAGGCGTACCCGGTCGGATGTGTGTGTCTCGTTTGGGGAAGGCATGCCTAACACCCTAGCCAAAAGTACCCATGGGGTACCCAAGATCGGCCGACTTGTGTCAACCCCCGGCGAACTCTTGACTTCCCGATGAAGCTAAAACCCCTTGGTAGAAGGGGCTTTGGGCCTCCTCACCCTCCCTGGTGTCTTACCCGACCGCCATGCAGGTGTATCCCCATGGTGCACCCATGGTGTACTTTTACCCCATGGACACACCACGAGCACACCACGGTGAGTCCGACGAGGACCTGATCTTCGACCGCGACGCCTTTCGCAAGGCACGGCGACGCGCCGGGGTCACCCTCGCCGAGCTCGCCCAAGCCACAGGAACATCCGAGAGCGGCATGAAGAAGCTACAGGCCGGATACCGTCTGCGTCCTCGACAGAGCACGTACCGGAGCATCATCGCCCGCCTCGGCCTCTCCTACGGGGACCTGTGGGTGGAAACCACACCACGAGACACCCACGGTGACACCACGGGTGGAGCGTGATGGCGCTCAAGCCGTGGCCCGACGCCCGTGACGCCGCCGCTCGGGCGTGGCGAGCCGGACGCATCGCCCGCGACTCCATGTCGCCGCGGGAGGCCGCGCTCGCCGCGTACTCCCCCGGGGGCCTGCCGGTCGAGCAGATCGAGGCCCTAATCATCCAGCACCGGGCCGAGGCGCGCGCCGCCCGTGACGCCCAGCGGGCCGCCGCATGAACCAGACCACCCCAGAAATGACGAACCCCCGCGCTGATCTTGGCGGACACGCGGGGGCCGATGCCGAAAGGACAGAACCTCTCATGCACGACTCTACCTGCACGACTGGCCGCCGCGAGGGGCACACCAACCTCGTCGGCCTGACCGGCACCGAACGGGCCGTAGCCCGCGCCGCCGAACGCATCCGCGCCACCTGTCCAGGATTCCTGCCGTGGCACACCCGTGCGTCCCTGCTTCAGGCCCGGCTGACCGCCGCTCTCCCACACCGGCGGATGTACTGGACGCTGTCCTCCGACGAGGCAGGCGAGCTGAACGCCTACGCGAACAACGACGCCCCGGCCGACCGCGTCGCGACGGTGTGCGAGTGGGCCCGTCACCTCGGCGTCGCTGTCCAGCAGACGACGGCGCGCGACGAGGCGTTCGTGGTGGTGTCGGCGCACGCCACCCGTGAGGGTGTGCGGGTGGTGGTGTCGGCGCTCCTGTACCGGGCGGAAGGCGAGCCGGTACCCGCCATGGTCGCCCGTGCTCGCTCGCTGATCGACGCCGCCGGGGGCGCCCGATGATCGCCGACATCCTGGTCGACTACCTGCTCGCCGCGGTCGTCGTGGCCGGGCTGGCCGTCGCGACCCTGCTCGGGTACGCGCTCGGCAGCTGTGGGGCCGCCGCCGCTCTCCGCCACGCTGCCCGGTACCGGCACCAGGCGTGCCGTCTGGCCGACGAGGTCGACCACCTGGCCGAGCAGCTCGACCAGTCCGAGGCCGCCCTCGGCCGGGCAACCGGCGGCACCGAGGAGATCCTCACCGCTGTGCGCCGCGCCGCCCGGGAGGAGGGTCGCCGTGGCTGACCAAACCCTCCGTGACGCCCGGTCCCGTCTCGCCGCCGCCCTCCGTGCGCTGCACGAGCGTCGTGTCGAGGACCCGCTGGCCGGGCTCCCGGTCGTCGCCTCCGTGGTCCTGGTCGAGCTGCCCGACAGCGGCCACACGCGTCCGCCGTCGCTGGTGGACCGGTACCAGGGCCGTCCCGGCACCTACCACCACGCCATGGAGCGGCTGGCCGCTTCCGGGCTCCGGCACCTCCGGCGGACGGCGGTGACCCGTGGCTGACCCGCTCACCGTCCCGCCCGCCGCCTGGTTGGAGGTCGCCCTCCCCGAGCCGTGCCGGCACTGGGCCCACGACCGGTACTGCGGGGCCGCCCCGACCCGCCTGTACACGCGGGGGCGCCGCTGCTGGGCCCACGCCCCCACCGCCATCACCCCAGTCAGGAAGGAGGCCGACCGTGGCTGACCCGCGCCACTCGCGTGACACGAAGCACGGCCGCTACTACGAGACCCGCGCACGGGCGAGTACCTGATCAGCGTCACGAACGCGCTCAACACGCTGTCGAAACCCGCCCTCGCCCCGGCCGCCGCGAAGGTCACCGCCGAGTACATCGTCGACAACCTCCCCGCTGCCGTCCGCGCGTCGCGCCGGGCGGAGGACCGGGAGGCGTTCCTCAAGACCGCGAAGACCGAACACAAGACCGTGTGGGAGTCCCGCGCTGGGATCGGCACCCGCGTCCACGTGCAGGCCGAGGCGCACGCCCTCGGCAAGCCGATCGAGCACGACGAGGACGCCGCCCCGTTCATCGACCAGTACCGGCAGTTCCTGGCCGACGCCGGGATCGACATCGAGACCGACGTCGAGGCCGTCGAGGTAACCGTCATCGACCGCGAGACCCGGTATGCGGGCACTGCCGACCTGTGGGTGCACATCCGACAGCCGTTCCACGGGCAGCCCGCCGGGCTGTGGCTGGTCGACCTCAAGACCAGCCTCACAAAGCCGCCGTCATCCGTGTACCGCGACCACGTCCTCCAACTCGCCGGACTCCGGTACGCGCCCGTGGCACTCGCCCCCGACGACAGCGAGCACCCGGTGCCGGAGTTCGTCGGCGCCGCGATCCTCAACCTCCGCGCCGACCGGTACGGGTTTGTGCCGCTGCCCGCCGACGAGGCCGCACACGCGGCGTTCCGGTCGCTGGTCGACGCGAGCTACTACCTGCACGGGCTCGACCTCAAGCCGCACAAGCCGGTCAACCCCTGGAAGAAGACGACCCGAAGGAAGGCCGCCTGATGGGCTCCCGCATCATCACCCTCCAGCGCCAAGCCCGCGAGCTGGGCAGGCTCCGCACCGGCTACACCGACACCTCCGGCACCCGGCCGCGCCCAGTCCGCTCGACCACCTGGATCGCCACGTCGCACTCCGCGGAGTACTGCGAGGCCGCCGCCGGTATCTGGGGCGGCACCGTCGAGAAGTGGAAGCCCCTCGGCGCCGGGGCCGAGCAGTACCGCGTCATCACCGACGCACCCGCCATCGACGCGATCCTCCCGCCCGGTGACCCGCTGGCGCAGTACTACGAGGCGTGGTCACGAAGCGGGTGCGCCCGCCGGTGCGACGGCGAGACGGAGCTTCTGTCGGACTCCTCGTGCCTGTGCGTTCAGGACTGGGGACAGGACTGGCACAAGGTCGCGGGGCCGCGCGACGGCGCGTGCCAGATGACCACCCGCCTCGGAGTGATCCTCCCGGACATGCCGGACATGGGTGCGTGGCGAGTCGAGACCCACTCGTACTACAGCGCGAGTGAGATCGCCGCCGCAGTGGACCTGCTCAAGGGGCAGCTCGGCACGGCCGCGATGGTGCCGGTCCGGTTGCGCATCGAGCCGCGCACCCGCGTCAGCGGGGGGAAGACAAAGCAGTTCCCGGTGGTCACGCTGGGCCTGCGCGGGGCGACGGCCGGGCAGGTGATGTCCGGGCAGATCCCCACGGCGGAGGTCGCTGCCCCGGCTGGGCAGGCTCCGGCTGTGGGCGCCGCTGATACTCCGGCCGAGCTGCCTGCCGCCCCGGCCCGTGACTGGCTGGCCGACCTCCAGCAGCTCACCACCGCCGACGAGGTGCGCGCCCTGTACCGGGAGTGTGCCCAGGCCGGGCAGATGACCGCGGACCTGTCGCACGCCATGAAGGAGCACGCCGACCTCATGGCCCAGGCGGCGCGCGGGTCGTACCGGCCCGACGCTGACCGGCGACCGGAGGCCGAGATGCCCACCGACGAGACCCCCGCCCCGGCCCCGGTTCCGGTGGATGAGGGCGCCCAGGTCGACGGGCTGTGGATGCAGTGCATGTCCGCGACGCCGGACGACTGGTCGACCCAGGACCTCGTCGAGGCATACGCGGCCCGGCACGGCGGGGAGTTGCCGGACGACGCGACGGCCGCTCTGCTGACCGGGTTCCTCAAGGCGATCAAGGCCGGGCAGGTGGCCAAGCCCGGCGAGCAGGCCCCGGCCGAGTCCGGCGACGCCGTTCCGTTCTAGCCCCTCCCCTCCCGCCGGGGGCGCGCCCGCCCCGCGCCCCCGGCCCCACCCCCTTCTGAGAGGTACACGTGACCGACCTTCCGTACACCTACACCGACCGCGACGGCGACGAGATGCTCGTCGCGGAGGACCTCGTCACCATCATCATCGCTGGCGACACTGGCCCGGACGAGATGAGCGTCCTGACCCCCCGGGGTGACGCGGCCGTCGAGCTGCTCGCCGCCCTCGTAGAGGCCGCCGGGCTCGACGGGTACGGGGTGGTGTCTCCCGAGCGGATGCGGTGGCGCGTGCGCAGCGCCGCGCAGAACGCCGCCCGGTCCATGCGCGAGCGGGCCGTGGCAGCGCTCCGAGCTGGCAACTGGGACGAGGACCCGACCGAACCGGTCCGCAGCTTGCCGCTGCTGCCCGACGGCGACCAGGACGTCGAGGGCGCCAAGCCCTGCCGGTCCTTCACCGCCGACCCGGACCACCCCGACATCGCCGTGTACTGCGAGCACACCGGCGGCGAAGGCCACGATGGTCTCCACCACGCCCACACCGCAGGTCTCACATGGGGATGGGCCGACGCCCAGGACGCCGACAAGGACCTCGGCCCCACCCACGCCGACCTTCCCGAGGCTGTGACCCCGTGCGGGCTCAGCTCGTGGGACGTGCCCGCCAGCACCGACCTGGCCGAGGTGGACTGCGTCGCTGCCTGCGCACTCTCGCGCAGGCCGCCCACAGCGACGCCCTGCCCGCCGAGGACCTCGTCGAGCCCGGCGACGAAGTGCCGACCATCGCGGAGCTTCACGGGTGGGTGGAACGCCTGGACCGGGACCTATCCGACACCACGAAGGCGGTCACGCAGCGTCTGGCCGCCATCGAGGAACGCCTGTCCCCGGCCGACACGAAGGCCACGCCCGCCTCGACGCCCGCCTGGTACCAGGACAAGGACGGCGACATCTGGGGGCAACACCCAGACGGCCGGTTCGCCATGGTGCGGAGCCGCGACGGCAGGCCCGCGCCCTACTTCAAGCCGCGCACTCTGGACGCCCTCGACGACCGATACGGCCCCCTCACCCGCGTCGACGACGCCGCCCCCGCCGGGGGTGCCGAGTGAGCTGGCACAACGGCCTCATCTGTGCTGTCGACGCCGAGAGCACCGGCGTCGACATCGAGTCCGACCGGATCGTCACCTGGTCCCGCTGGATCATCGACCCGGCCAAGGGCCGCAAGACCCACGCCGGGTGGCTCCTCGACCCGGGCGTCGAGATCCCCGAGGCCGCGTCTGCCATCCACGGCATCTCGACCGCCGACGCGCGCGCACGCGGCCAGCAGGCCGCCAGCGCGGTTCGGGAGATCGCTGGGGACCTCGTGTCGTGGTCGCGCGACGGGGCCGTCACGGTCGCGTTCAACGCCCAGTACGACGTGTCCCTCCTCCACCGGGAGTGCCTCCGACACGGCCACACCACCGAGGCCGCCGCCCTGGAGTCCCTCCGGCCCGTGGTCGACCCCTTCGTGATCGACAAGGGCCTCGACCGGTACCGGCGCGGGTCGCGAAAGCTCGTCGACGTCGCCGCTCACTACGGGATCGAGCTGTCCGCCGAGGACGCCCACGGCAGCGCGGCTGACTCCCTCGCAGCTGCCCGGGTGGCCTACGTGATCGCCACCCGGCACGACCACATCGGGCGGATGGACCCCGCAGCGCTTCACGCGCTCCAGCAGGAGTGGAAGGCCGATCAGGCGAAGTCCCTGCAGCGCCACCTCCGCAAGACCGACCCGTCCGCCACGTGCGCGCCCGAGTGGCCGCTCGTGCCGGTGCCCGCACAGATCCAGGAGCAGATCCGATGAACCCGCTCTCCCACTTCCTGGCCGCCTGGTCCCGCCTGGTCGACGACCTCAGCCGCCACCCCAGCGGACGGGCCCGCTTCGCCATCGACCTCGCCGCAGCCCGCCACCGGCACACCCCCGACGCCCCGCCCGTCCCGGTGCGCGTGCACCTCCAGGTCGGCACCGGACCGGCCCGGCAGGTGGCCGCCGCCTACCTCGACGACCCGGACACCGACCGAACCGACGTGGCCGGGGCGCTCCGCGCCCTGGCGGACGAGATCGAGGCCCCCGACAAGGCACGCGACGACGACCAGGAGGGCTGACCGATGCACCACCCCGCACCCGCAGACCCGGTCGCCGCGTGGCTGGAAACCCGCTACGACCTCGCCGTCGCCTACCAGCGCCGCCGCACCCGGCTGGACCGCGCCCTCCAGCGCACCACCGCATGGCCGGAGCGGGTCCGGATCACCCGCGCCGTCGACGCCACCCAGCGCCGCCTGACCGACCTGGGAGCCCTGTCCTGATGCCCACCCCGACGCCGCCCCCGCGATGGGCGGGGCGGCCCCTACCCACCACCCGGCCGCCCTCGGCCTCGACCTGTCCCTCACCTCGACGGGCGTCGCTTCCTCCCTCGGCTGGGCCGAACGCATCCGACCCCGCACCCGGGGCCTCGACCGGTTGCGCACCATCGTCGGCCGCGTCCGCGGCTACGCCTCCGCCGACCACTACGCCCTCGCCGTCATCGAGGGACCCGCCTACGGCCACGGCCGCCAGGCCGGACACGACGAGCTGGCCGCGCTCCGGTGGATGGTCCGCGACGCCCTCGACCGCAACGGGTTGCCGGTCGCGATCGTTCCGCCGTCCACGCTCAAGCTCTGGGCCACCGGCAACGGCCGTGCGGGCAAAGGCGACGTGGCCGCCGCCATGGACGCCCGACACACCGGCCTGGGCCTCCTGGTCGGGCAGCGCTACGACGAGGCCGACGCCCTGGCCCTCGCCGACATGGGCGCCGCCTGGCTCGACAACTGGTGCCTGTCCCCCGCCCAGCAACGCGCCATGTCCGGCGTCACCTGGCCCGCCGGGGAGGTGACGGCCCGATGAGCCACCGCCCCGTCCACCCGATCATCGCCCAGCTCCGCGCCGCCCGCGAAACCGCCGGTCTGTCCCAGGAGGCCGTGGCCCGACGCCTCCGCTGCCACGCCAGCACCGTCGGGTCCTGGGAGACCGGACGCAACAGCCCGGCCCTCGACGGACTCGCCGCCTACGCGGCGGTGCTCGGCTACCAGCTGACCCTCACGCAGGAGGAGGCCCCCACCCCATGACCCGAACCATCACCTGTGCGTGCGGTTGCGGACGCGTCGGCCGCCACCACGGCCGCGGACTCCTCGCCTCCTGCTGGCGGCGCGAACACCGCCACGGCACGCTCAACGGCTGGCCGCGCACCGCCCGACCCGCCCGCGACCAGCTCATGCGGCTCGCCGACGAGAACATCCGGGGCCGGATCGACGACTACATCGAGCTGCGCGAAGACCACCACGTACCGCTCGCCGAGGCCGCAGCCCGGCTCAGGGTGTCCACCCGCACCGTCACCCGCTGGCACTCCCACCTCAGAGCCGTCGGCGAGACCTACCCGTGGCTGTTCAACCACCCCGCCACCCGAGACCGGAAGCAGGCCGCATGACGACTCCGAAGATCGACACCAAGCTCACCGCGCAGGTCGGCGACGTTCTCGACCCCCACATGGACACCCTCATGGCCAAGGCCCGCGCCGGCCAAACCCTCGAAGTGCCCATCGTCGGCACCCTCCGCCCGGTCGAGCGGGTCGAACCGATGGCCGGGGAGGACAAGGAGGCGTCGCTCAAGCTGCGGTTGTCGTCCGCCGAGATCCCCACCCCCGACCAGGCCGAGACCATCCGCGAGGTACAGCGGGCCCTGTGGCTCACCCGCACCGCCACCGGCACCCTCGACGAGGACGGCGACATCCGCCTCGCCAAGATCACCCTCCAGCACGCCGGGCGCGACGTCGCCAGCGCTGCCGCCGCACGTCTGCGCGCCGGGGTCGAGCAGTGGCACAAGCAGGCCCGCGCCGCCACCGTCAACCAGCTCTCCGCGAGCGAGATGTGGAACGAGATGGAGCGGATCGCCACCGGGCTCGCCACCCTCCTCGGCCACCCCCGCGACGAGGACGACGAGCAGCTCGCCCTTGACAGCGGTGATGCCCGGTGACCCCCGTCGAGGCTGCCCAGGTGCACACCACCGCCTGGACCCCGACCATGGCCGCCATCACCCGCGCCCTGGCCGACCTGCACGCGACCGAGGACACCCCGCTCACCCGCTGGGAGGTCTACCCGGCCGCCGACACCGCCGACGGCGAGGCGCACCTGTATGCCGACCTGATCGTCGCGCGCAGCGAGATCCCCGAGGCCCTGCGCGCCTGGGCGCGCATCCTCGGCACCGAGCTGAGCACCGTCCTCGACGGCAACCGTGCGGTCCTGACCATCACCGCGTGCCTGCCCGGCGGTGTCCGGGTCACCTTCCGCGAGGAGGCCTCGACCGAGGGGCTTCCCGATGACCTCCGGACCGCGCCGACCGCTGATCCCGCCCTGTTCTGACTCACCCTGCCCGGGGCCGCCCGCCCGGCCCCGGGCCCCACACAGCCGGGGGACCTCGATGACCCACACCACCGTCACCGCGACCGTGCACATCCGCCTCACCACCGAGCACGGGCACGCCCGACCACCCCACCCCACCCACGAACACGGCGGCATCACCCCCGTACCCGCCGGATGCTGCGTCCTCCTCGATGTCGGCGACGCCCACCACATCAGCGGCCCCGCGCCCGCCTCGTCGCCGGGGCACTGCGCTCCGCCCACCACATCGACGTCATCGGCACCCACGCCCCCACCCTCAAGGGCATCCGATCCGCCATCCACCGCGCCATCATCGAGGACCACCGTTGACCACTGACGTCCTGACCGACGTCGTCCTCCCCAGGCTCGACGGCGTCACCCAGCGCGGCAACTACTACATGGCTCGCTGCCCCGCCCACGACGACCACCGCGCCAGCATGTCCGTCGAGCGCGGCCGAGACCACCCCGTGGTCTTGCACTGCCACGCCGGGTGCGACCCCAAGGACATCGCCGACGCCCTCGGCGTGCCCTGGGACGCCCTGTGCGCGCCCCGCGACGAGGACCGCCACCACCGCACTGAATGGACGCCGCGCGGCGACGCCGTGGCCGTCTACGACTACTACGACGAACAGGGCACCCTGCTCTACCAGGTGCTGCGCACCATCACCAAGGAGTTCCCCACCCGCGTCCCCGATCCCACCCAGAAGAGCGGCTACCGGTGGCGGCTCGGCGACACCCGCCGTGTCCTGTACCGGCTCCCCCAGACCCTGGCCGCGGCCGCCGCCGGCCGCACCGTGTACGTCGTCGAGGGCGAGAAGGACGCCGACGCCCTCGCCGCGCGCGGGCACGCGGCCACCTGCAACCCCGGCGGCGCCGGGAAGTGGCGCGCCGAGTACGCCGGAGCGCTCCGCGGCGCCGACGTCGTGATCGTGGCTGACAACGACCAGCCCAACACCAGGGGGAACCGGCCCGGCTTGGATCACGCCCGCCAAGTCGCCGCGTCCTTGGAGGGTGCCGCCGCGACCGTGCGCGTCGTGCAGGCGCGCACCGGCAAGGACGCCGCCGACCACTTGTCCGCCGGACACGACGTCTCCGAATTCGTGCCCCTGGACCTGGCCACCGGGACTCCGGTGGAAACGTCTCAGGACGTCTCACCCGTCCCTGAGACTCCCCGAGACGAACCCACCGGCGACCCTGTCCAGGACCGTGCCGCGCAGATCCGCGCCGCCCTCCTGGACTCCGAGGGCATGGACGCCCTGCCCCCGCCCGCGCCCCTCATCGACGGCGTCCTGTACCTCGACTCGCTGTCGTGGCTACACGGCAAGCCCGGCCACGGCAAGAGCTTTGTCGCCTTGGACTGGGCCGCGCACATCGCCAGCGGCATCGCCTGGCAGGACAGGGACACCACCCGCGGGCCCGTCCTGTACCTGGTGGCCGAGGGCACGAGCGGCATGGCCGAACGCAAGCGCGCCTGGGAGGCCGAGCACGGACACCGCATGGACGTCATCTTCCTTCCGATGGCCGTGCAGTTCATGAGCCCCACCGACGCGACGCGTTCGCTCGGGTCGTCGCGGAGCTGCGCCCTGTCCTGGTCGTCATCGACACCCAGGCCCGGGTGACCGTGGGAGCCGACGAGAACAGTTCACAGGACATGGGTCGGTTCGTCGCGGCCGCCGATGCCATCCGGCGCGCGTCGGCCGCGTGCGTCCTGTTGGTCCACCACGAGGCGCGCGCCGGGGACACCATGCGCGGGTCCACCGCCATGGAGGGCGCGGCGACCTCCGTCATCCGGGCCGCCAAGGATGGGCACCTGATCCGGCTCGACAACCCGAAGCAGAAGGACGCGCCGCCGTTCTCACCGATCCTCCTTCGGCTTTCGCCATGCGGAAATAGCGCGGTCGTTAAGTCTCACACGGGGGGTGAGACCAACGACGAATTGAGCCCCGCTGAGTCTCAGGTCCTCGACACCATGTGGGACTCCTTTGAGACCACAGGTGCCAGCGCGAGCGCTCTGCTGGAGGCCTCCGGCGTCGCCCGGTCCAGCTTCTACCGGACCCTGAACAGGCTGGTCAAACGGGGTCTTGTCGTCAAGGCGGGCACTGAGAAACGCGCCCGGTACGTCCTGCCCACCACGGACGCGGAAAACAAAGTCTCACCTAGTCCCACTAAGTCCCACGGGCCCGACGTCTCAAGTCTCACGTCCCACCACCCCTTTAGGGGTGGGACGAGTGAGACGAACGGGACCAACCACGCCGGGACCCCGGACAGAGCCCGACCGGAGAACCCCCGAAACGGCCCTGTCGCGCCTGCCGCCGACCCCACTGGTCCGCCAGCGGGTCCGACCTGTGCCACGACTGCCGCACCGGCACCAAGGCCAGCGCATGACCACCCACGACAGAACGGGGGAGCCCATGGGCGGAATCTGCACCGTCCCCGACTGCGACGTCCTGGTCGCCGACGCCTGGGTCTGCTCGACGTGCGCGCACCGGCTCGCCGTCGCCCTGGCCGACGTGTCCGACCTGGTCGGAGAACTGGACATCGACATCACCCGGCAGGCCCGCCGCCCCCGCCAGCCCGCGTCCGGCTCCCGGCGCGGAGCCGCCGATCCCCTTCGACGTGTCCGCGTCGATCGTCCGCGACGCGCTGGTGTCCACCCTCCGCACCTGGTGCCTGGTCCTGGACGGCGACCTCCTCGGCACTCCGCCCGCCGACGACGGGGCCGGTCTCGCCGACCACCTCACCAACCGGGTCGAGAACATCCGCCACCACGTCGAGGGCGGCGCGGCCGTCGACGAGATCACCGCCGCCGTGTCGGCCGCTCGCGACCAAGTGCATGGACGCGACCGCGCCGCGTCCACGCTCGCCGGGCTGTGCCCCGACTGTCAGTCGCCCGTGTACGGCCCCCACGGCGTCGCACAAGCACGGTGCCGCGCCAACGGGTGCACTGGGATGGTGGACGTCGCGGCGTGGCGTGAGAACGCCCTCAGCCGCCTCACGGGCGCGACCCTGCCCGCTGTGGACGTCGCGCGCGTAGCCTCGGTACTGACGGGCGAGCGAGTCACCGGCGACCGCGTCCGCCAGTGGGCCGCCCGGGGCAAGCTGACCGCCGTCAACACCGGTCAGTGCGCGCGGCCCGTGTACCGGGTGGCCGACGTCTGCGCGTTGCTCGGCACGCCTGGCCACCGCACCGCGTCCTGACCCTGTAGACCTCCTCCGGCCCAGCGCCAGAGGCAACCCCCAACGACGGGAGACAACCGATGACTGAGACCGTGATCCGCGCCCGCTGCCTGCTGCTGTTCGGCGAGTGGGCGGAGGTGACCATCCCGGAACGGGACTACACCAACCCGGTGCGGGTGGACGCCGCAGCGCTGGCGGCCGAGGTCGGGCTCGACGACGTGGCCGACCTGCCCGGCCGAGAGCTGGAGGTGACCTTCGCGGGGACCCCCGCGGACCCGGTTCTGTCGGGGTGGCGTCTGGCGGAGTGAGCTGGGCGAACACCCACCACAGGTGTTGCTAAACAGAGTACTTATGTGGTTCAATAGAGATGTCGCCGGGGGTTGGCACCCCCGAACGACAGGTTGATTGAAAACACCACAGAGAGTGAGAACGTCGTGAACAACGACGACCGACGGGTTCGCCTGTCCAACATGATCCTCCGCCTGCTCCACGTGGCGGCCCTGGCCCGCGAGGTCCTCGCGGACGTCGCGGCCGTGACCCTCCCCGAGGTTCGCGACCCAGAATCCCTCCCGGTGATCTGGGACGCCGTCAGCCGCACCCTGCTCCTCTTGGACGAAGAGCCCCTTGTGAGCCTGGTGCCCGACCAGGCCAACGAGATCCTCCAGCAGGGGTTGGCCAAGGCGCTGGTGATCAACCAGTACCTCTCCACCATGGTCGAAGTCGTGGTGGACGGGGATGGCGACAAGTTGGAGGAGTGGCAGTTCCGGGCCGTTGAGCTGTTGCTCAAGACGCGGACATCAGCCTTCACCTCGCCCGCGAGGACCTGGGCGGACAGGCCATGGACGACTAGCTCACACACCAGCCGCCCCGGCAGCCAGCCGGGGCGGCTTCTCTGTGTTGGGCTACCACCCACCAGAAGTGTTGCTTAACAGAGCAGTGCTGTGGTTTAATAGAGACACCGGGGAGGGGTTGGCACCCCACCCGGACGCTGATTGAAAACACCACAGAGAGTGAGACGAGTCGTGGACTTCGACCGTGAATTCGCGGACCTTCACTTCCGCACCCTGCACGCCCTCACCGTCGCCCGGATGATCCTCGGCCAGATCTGGCCGGTAACCCTCCCCCAGGAGGTCACCCCAGAGACCATGCCGATCCTGCGCGACGCGTTCGCCCGCTGCTACACGCTGCTGGAGGACGAGCCGCTGGCCAGCATGGTGTCGGAGGAAGTGATTGACCTGATCCGCCAAGGGTTGGGCCTGTACCTGTTCGCTGACGAACAGATGCAGTTCCTGGCCCAGCTGACCACGGAAGAGGAGACGGAGAAGCTGGAGCCTGGAGGCTTCCGGCGCTCCGCGACATGATCGCCTCGGCGACCACCTTCCTGTACCTGGCACAGGAGCAGTTGAACGACTAGTCGCACGCCGCCCCGGCAACCAGCCGGGGCGGCACCTCACTCTCACCGCCACCCAAACAGCGAAACGGACGACGGGCCTGGCCCCGAAGGACCCAAAGTGGCAAACCCGCCGTCCGCTGATCGAAAACACCTCAGAGAGGCACCACCGATGGTAAACGAAACCGACCGCCCCGGCATCACCGTTCCCGAGATCGCCGAGAAGTACCGCCGCTCCCGCGGCGTCGTCGCCAACACCTGGGTACTCACCCCCGAATGGCGCGAGCGCGTGTGCGTGGTCGGGCACACCGGCTACCGGGGCCTCACGCCCGTCTACGACGCCGGCGACGTGCACGACCTGGTCCGCGAGTGGGTGTGGCTCCCTCCCGAGGAGTCCGGCATCCCCGCCGACCGGCGGCTCACGATGAAGGAGATCGCCGACTACACGGGCATCGACTACAGCGTGATCCGCTCCGACGCATCACGCGGAGCACTGAAAGGCCATGACGAGACGGACGCGGCCGGAACGCGGACCTGGACTCGTCAGCAGGTGGACGACCTCTACTACGGGCGGAAGATCCGACTGCGGAAGAAGCCGTAGCAATCCCTCTTGGCGTTGCATAGCAGAGTACTTATGTGGTTCAATAGAGATGTCGCCGGGGGTTGGCGCCCCCGAACGACAGGTTGATTGAAAACACCACAGAGAGGCAGATCGTGAACAACGATCACGCCATCGCGGAGATCTTCCGCTCTTGGATGGCAGCAATCGAGAGGCTCGCGGACATCCTCCGCGCACTCCCGCTCCCGATCGAACTCCCCCAGGTCACAGACCCCGAGACGTACACCACCATGGTGGACACGCTCAAGCGGACTCTGATCCTGATGGGACAGGACCCGATCCGGTCGGCCATCACCGACAAGGCACGGGCCCACCTCATGCAGAGTGTGAGCGAACTCGTCCTCATCGAGGAGCAGCTCATGTTCCTGCAGTCCGACCAGGAGAACGACGCCAACAAGGTGGAAGAGTGGCGAGTGATCGCCACCCAGGTACTCACCAGGAACGCGACAGCATCGCTCATCCTGGCTGAACACCAACTCCGCCAGTAACACCCACCGCCCCCGGCATCCAGCCGGGGGCGGCTCTCTGTTTCCACCCCTACGTTGCGTAGTAGGTCGACACCGTGTCACACTGATGCCGCAACAGAACACGTGTACCCACACGCAGCCCGGAGCCAACAGGCCCCGGGTTTTCTCATGCACTGACCCTGCACGCGCACACCGGGCCGCCTCACACCAGGGGGAGAACGCGGCCCCGACCCCTCGCACTCCCCGCGCTCCCCGCGCCGAGTGACACCAGGGGGCACACCGTGCCTGACCAACCACCACCCCAACCACCACCGCGCCTCGGAAGCCTGTGTACCGGCTACGGCGGCCTCGACCTGGCCGTCGAAACGATCCTCGGTGCCCGACGCGCATGGGTCGCAGACCCCGCGCCCGGACCATCGAAGATCCTCGCCCACAACTGGCCCGACACGCCCAACCTCGGTGACCTGCACACGATCCGCTGGGAAGCGGTACCGCCGGTGGACATCCTCACCGCCGGATTCCCCTGCCAGCCGGTCTCACTCGCAGGACCACGCCGAGGCGTCGCCGACGAACGGTGGTTGTTCGATGACATCCTCTCCGGAATCCAGCAGATGCAGCAGCGACCCCGACTGCTCGTGTTCGAGAACGTCCGAGGCCTCCTCCGCGCCAGCGACGGCGAAGCAATGCGACGCGTCGTTTAAGGCCTGGCCAGCGCACGGTTTCTGGCACGATGGCGGATTCTGCGCGCCTCCGACGTTGGCGCGCCCCACCAACGTGCCCGCGTCTTCATCGTTGCTCGCGACGCCCTGCGCGTTAGACGAGGGATGGGGACCCCCCGAGTCGGAACGCCGCGCACGTGGCCTGCAGGTCAAGCCCTGCCACCAGGTCCGCGAGATCATCGACCAAGCGGTCCGCGACGGCTTGATACCTCCGCTTGGGGACGGTTCGCGCCCGCCATCCGACGCTGGGAGCACGTGACCGGACGTCCGGCCCCGTTCCCCGCCGACATCGGACCCCGTGGGCCGCGCATCTCGGCGCGGTTCATGGAGTGGATGATGGGCCTTTCCGACGCCTGGGTGACCGGCGTACCGGGCCTGTCCCACGCCGCCCAACGGCACGCCCTGGGCAACGGTGTCGTGCCCCAGCAAGCCGCCGCTGCGGTCGCTGACCTACTGGACTGGCCGGACCCGTAGTCCGGCCCTCACACGTGCCCGCCCTCCACTAGGTCGGGGGGTCCGGTGTCGAGGGCGGGCACACCCTCACCGGTAGTAGTGCTTCGTGACCTTCCTGCGCGGGACGATCACGCGGAACAGCCACCACGGGATCCAGACGAACAGCCACAGGCCGCACGTGCACAGCGTCAGGAGCAGGTGAGTCGAGTTGGCCAGCCCGCCCAACCCACGCCGCCTCTCCACCGACTTCACCATCCGAGGAGACGGCTGTGCCGGAGGCTGGTAGGGCATCGGCGACGGGTACTGCTGCGGGGGCCGCTGTGGATACCGAGGGTCCTGATACACGGCACGCTCCAGAGCGCAGAGGAGGGGGTGTCCCTGCCACGGTAGGACCCACCCCAACGCGCCCTGAACACCTGGCCGCATCCGGCCACCCCGCCAACCCCGCCCGAGAGGTGCGCGTCATGCCCGGCTGGCAGAACTCCACCCGCCGCGCAACCCTCCCCCCAGACTGGGACCGGGCCATCCGCCCCCGCATCCTCAACCGCGACAACCACCGCTGTCATTGGCGCGTCGGCGATGGAATCTGCGGACGCCCGGCGACCGACGTCGACCACATCGACGGCCGCGACGACCACCGGGACGAGAACCTCCAGTCCCTGTGCCGAACGCACCACCGACGCAAGAGCAGCGGTGAAGGTGGGCGCGCGCGATGGGCGAAGCGTCCTTCACGCTACCGCCCGAAGCCGCCGCATCCTGGCTTGCTGTGACTGAAAGTGACCGACCCACGGGGGGATCCCTCCCCCCGTGGCGGTTCCTGACCGCCTTGTCATAGCCGCTGCCGGTATGTACGGGTTTCCACGTTCGGACAGACCAGCGGATACCCCGCTCTGTAATCGCCCCTGGCTGGGCGGTTCTCACATATATGCAGGTAGAGGACTATCTTTCGTTACACGCGCTCGTGTAGACTGCACGCATAGTGAAGACGGCGCGGCGGGTGTGCGAGCGGGACGGGTGCGACGAACTGGTCGCGGACGCCCGCGGCGGCCGCATCCCGAAGTACTGCTCTGGCCGGTGTCGGGTCGCCGCGCACCGCGCGCGCCACGCCATCCCCGCCGAGCTGCGCGAGCGCCGCCGGTGGGTGCGACGCGACGAGGACAAGGTCCCGCTGATGGTGAAGTCGGGCCGCCGCGCGTCGTCGACAGCTCCCGGCACGTGGGGCACCTACGCCGACGCGGTCGCTTCACGGCACGGCGTGGGGCTCGGGTACGTGCTCCGCCAGGGCGACGGGGTGGTGTGCATCGACCTCGATCACTGCCTGTGGGGTGACCGCGTGTCCGACTGGGCGCAGCGCATCCTCGACCGGTGTCCGTCGACGTTCGTCGAGCGGTCGGCGTCCGGGAGTGGGCTGCACATCTGGGGCCGCGGTGAGATGCCGCGCGGCCGCCGGATCCGCCGGGATGACGGCTCGGCGGTCGAGGTGTACGGGACGGGCCGGTACATCGCGCTCGGCGAGCGGTGGCGGTCGGCGCCGCTCCAACTCGCCGACCTGACCGAGGTGATCGACTCGCTGACGTGACCACGAGGAGGTGATCCTCGTGGGAGAACGCGGACCCGTCCCCAAGCGCAGCCACCAGCGCCGCCGCCGCAACAAGCCCGACAACGACGGTGGCGGAGAGGTCACCACGGCACCCGCGGCGAGCACCGAACCCCCGCCGGCCCCGTCGGCGGATGAGTCGTGGCACCCGATCGCCCGCCAGTGGTACGAGTCGCTCGCTGAGTCCGGGCAACGGCACTGGTACGAGGCGTCCGACTGGGCGACGGCGTACCTGATCGCCGAGTCGATCTCGCGTGACCTGTCCCCCCAGGTCGTCGGTGTCACCGACGACGGCGAGGTCGTGCGCGACACGATCCCGCTCAAGGGTGCGTCGCTGGCCGCCTACCTCAAGGCCATGTCTGCGCTGCTGGTCACCGAGGGAGACCGGCGCCGGGCACGCGCCGAGTTGACCCGCACCACCGCTGTCGACGAGGACGAGGAAGCGGCGGTGGTGGCGATCAATGGGTGGAAGGACAGGCTTTCGGGATAACCCCGCTGACCGCCTGGTGACGATGCCCGAGGGTCTGCCCGAGCTGACGCTCGGGTGGGAGGTCATCCGCTGGGCGGTCAAGTACCTCAAGCAGCCGAACGGCCCGCACGCGGGGCGCCGGTGGGAGTTCGTGGACTCGCAGGTGCGGTTCATCTTGTGGTGGTACGCCCTCGACGAGTCCGGCCGGTGGCTGTACACGCACGGCGTGCGCCGCCTGGCCAAGGGCTCCGGCAAGAGCCCCTTCGCCGCGCTC
Source organism: Nocardiopsis sp. CNR-923 (assembly GCF_001942255.1). GTDB lineage: Bacteria > Actinomycetota > Actinomycetes > Streptosporangiales > Streptosporangiaceae > Nocardiopsis. Next base: position 19,454 of record NZ_MKKC01000082.1, on the reverse strand, counting down.
CTGGCGCTGGCCGAGCTGACCGCTCCGGTGCGGCTGGCCGACTTCGACCCGCAGGTGCCGGGCGGGTGCGTGGGCAAGCCGGTACAGATGCCGCTGGTGCAGATCGCCGCGACGGCTGAGAGCCAGACGGAAAACACGATGCGGATGGTGCGGGCGCTGGCGCCGAAGGGGTCGCGGATCGTCGCGGACTTCGGCCTGGACCCGGGCAAGACCCAGTACTACCGCCAGCCCGAGGGGCAGCTCGCGGTCATGACGTCGTCGTCGGCTGCGGCCGAGGGCGGTGAGGCGTCGTGCATCGTCGCGGACGAGACCGAGCACTGGCTACCGGGCAACGGCGGCCCCGAGTTCGCTGCCACGTTGGCCGACAACCTCGCCAAGTCCGGCAGCCGCATGCTGGAGACCTGCAACGCGTGGAAGCCCGAGAAGGGCTCGGTGGCGGAGGCCTCGTACAACGCGTGGCTGCTCCAGGAGGAGGGGCGCACCCGCGCGGAGGACCGGATCCTCTATGACGCGCGCGTCGCCCCGCCGGACACCGACATGGCCGACGAGGCCTCGCTCATGCGGGCGCTGGACTGGGTGTACGGCGACTGCTGGTGGGTGGACCGACGGTTCATCGCCAACCGCATCTGGCAGGGCACCAGCTCACCGGATGACTCCGAACGCAAGTACCTCAACCGGCCGACCGAGGCGAAGGACGCGTGGCTCAAGGCCGCGCAGTGGTCGGCGTGCGCCGACCCGAGTGTGGAGCTGGCCGACGGCGAACAGGTCGCCCTGGCCGCGGACTTGTCCAAGTCCCGCGACGCCACCGCGATCATCCTTTGCCGCGTCTCGGACGGGCACCTGTTCACGTGGGACGTATGGGAGCCGCCTCTCGACCCCGATGAGGCAGAGCATTGGGAGGTGCCCCGGCGCGAGCTCGATGCGCGCGTGGCCCAGGCGTTCGAGCGGTTCGACATCGTGGCGTTCTACGCCGAGCCGGGGCCGCTGCTGTCCTACGTCGACCTGTGGGGCGAACGGTACGGCGACCGGGTGTGCATGCGCGCCCACCCCAAGAACCCAGTCCGGTTCGACATGAGGTCGACCCAGGACGGCCGCGCGCACCCGGCGGTGCTGCGCCGGTTCACTGACGCGGCGATGTCGCTGCACGACGCCATCGTCAACGGCGACGTCACTCACGACGGCGACCCCCGGTTGCACCGGCACATGGTCAACGCCCGCAGGTGGCCGAACAACTACGGCACCGGCATCGGCAAGTCGTCCCGGCACTCCTCGGCGAAGGTGGACGCCGCCGTCACCGCGGTGATCGCGCGTCTGGCTCGCACCGAGTACCTCGCCCTGCCCGAGTCCCGCCGCCGTAAGGCGCCGACCTCCCGGAAGGTGGTGGTGTTCCGTGGCCGAGGTGGACGTGCTCGCGCGGCTCGTGCGCGACGTCGATGATCGCATCCGTGGGTGGAAGCGGCTGGAGGCGTACTACGACGGGTCCCGCCGCCTGGAGGCGCTCGGCCTGGCGCTCCCACCAGAGCTGGAGGACCTGGCCACGGTCATCAACTGGCCGGGCATGTACGTCGACGCGATCGAGGAGAGGCTCGACGTCGAGGGGTTCCGGCTCGGTGGCCAGGACCAGGCCGACGACGAGCTGTGGGGGTGGTGGCAGGCCAACAACCTCGACGAGGAGTCGGGGATGGGTCACCTGGACGCGCTCGTGCACGGCAAGGCGTACACCTGTGTCGGGTACCCGGACAGCGCCGACGACGCACCCGTGATCACGGTCGAGTCGAGCCGGTACATGGCCGCCACCCTGGACCCGCGCACCCGGCGGGTCTCCGAGGCGGTCAGGTTGTGGGACGACTCCGAGGTGGGCATCCCGCAGCGCGCAACCCTGTACCTGCCGCACGCCAACGTCTACTGGCGGCGCGACCGGTACGAGGGGTGGATCGAGGACGACCGCGACGACCACAACCTGGGCGAGACGCTCGTCGGGCTGCTGGTGAACCGGCAGCGGCTGGCCAAGCGCACCGGCACGACCGAGATGCGCGACGTCATGGACCTGACGGACGCCGCGTGCCGGTCCATCACGAACCTGCAGGGCGCCCAGGAGCTGCTCGCTGTCCCGCAGCGGTTCGTCACCGGCGCCACCGAAGGGGACTTCGTCGACGAGAACGGCGACCCGATCCCCGCGTGGGAGGCATACCTCGGGCGTCTGCAGGCGCTCATGAACGAGAACGCCAAGGTGTTCCAACTCGACGGCGCGGACCTGCGCAACTTCACCGAGGTCCTGCGCATGTACGCGCAGCTCGGGTCCGGGCTGACCGGCTTGCCCGCGCACTACTGGGGGTTCACCTCGGACAACCCGGCGAGCGCGGACGCGATCAGGTCGAGCGAGTCCCGGCTGGTGAAGAAGTCCGAGCGCAAGCAACGCGGATTCGGCGGAGGCTGGGAACAGACGCAGCGGTTGGGCATGCTGGTCGCCGGGCGGGACCCGCGCGACGCGGCCCGGCTAGAGACCGTGTGGCGGGATCCGGCGACGCCGACCTACGCGGCGCGCGCGGACGCGTGAGCAAGTTGCACAGCACGGGTCTGTTGCCGCTCGAAGCGGCGTGGGAGGACCTGGGGTTCTCGGTGGAACGGCGGCGCCGACTGCGTGAGCTGTCCTCGGATGACCCGGCGGAACGGTACCTGGCGATGTTGCAGGACTTGGACAGCCGTGACTCGGTTCCTGGGGGGAGCGGGTCGGAGTGACCCCCGAGCAGTACCAGCGCAACCGTGTGTCGTTGCTGCTGGCGTTGCGTGCGTCCCTGCTCCCGGTCGTTCGGAACCTGCGACCCCGGCCGACAGAGTCGGAGTGGGATGTCTGGGTTCAGAATGTGTACTGGCTGGTGCATCCAGCCCGGCGCGAGCAGTGGCAGCTCGCTCAACCGTTCTATCAGACGGAGCGCCAGCGCGTCACAGGTGATCTGGGTCCGGTGGATTTCCCCCGGCGTGCCTACCCGCCTGCGGCACTGAATGCGGGCATGCGGAAACGAATCCGGGGGCGGTTGGATGCGCTCGGTGAGAACGATCCTGTTCCGCAAGCGGTGATCGAGGATGCTTTGGGGGTCGCGCTCCGGCACGCCTCGGCTGGCGGGCGTGAGGGGATGGTGGACGCGGCCCGCCATGACCCGAAGGCACTCGGTTACGCGCGGATCACGGTCGGTACGGAGAACTGCGCGTTCTGTCTGATGTTGGTCAGCCGCGGTCCGGTCTACCGGTCGGAGTCCGCGGCGCTGCTGCGGGACGGCACGTCGGAGCCGTACCACGACCGGTGTGACTGTATCGCCGTGCCGGTGTTCGACCGGGATGACTGGCCAGGCCGGGATGAGTACCTGGAGATGCAGCGGCTGTGGGACGAGCACGCCAACGGGAACCTGAAGAACTGGCGGCGGTTCATCGAGAGCCGACGTGACCGGGAGAACTCGCAGGCTCAGGAGCGCGCGGCCGCTGTTGGCGAGAACGCACAACAGGCCCCGGACGAGGACATACAACAGGACCTGTTCGACCCGTCCCGAGATGTGCCGACCGCTGACCTGCCGACCGAGGACCGCCCGCTCCTGGCTATCAACCCCGCCCCGAACCCAGCGGAGGAGGCACACCGACTCCAACTCCAAGCCAACGCTGATCGGATCCGGCGCGAACAGGAAGCCGCCCGGCAAGCCCGAATCCAGCAGCTCATAGGGTCGGGACTACCCCGACTTGGGAACCTCATCCCGGACGACTACGACGACGCCCTCAACCGTGAGTCCGATATCGAGCAGGCCCTCACGCAGATCATCGAGGGTCGGGACTACAACGGGTTCACGGTCACCGTGGACAGCACCGACATCAGCGAGGACGAGATCCAGTTCGGTGGGAGCGTCTACAGCTCGGACGGATCGTATGTTGGTTCAGTCGAGCGCACGTTCAGGCGGGAGCACGACGGCACCCTGTACGCCATCCACGACTACCTGAACCTCGACCGGTCCGCGCGCGGCCAGGGGTTCGCCGAGGCATGGAACGGATTTCTCCAGACTTGTTATGAGCATTCGGGGTTTGAGAGAATTGAGGTTCACGCGAACATCGACGTGGGTGGGTACACGTGGGCCCGGCAGGGGTTCACGTGGGCGAATGAGAGCGACGCGGTCAGGCTGGCGAACCTGCTTGAGCGGCAGCTCACCCGATCGGAGACTGAGCTGTCGTCGATGGCTCTGGATGACCCGGACCGTCTGGGTTTGCAAGCGGAGATTGACGCAGCCGAGGAGATCCTCCAGCGCATCAACGACGAGCCGTTTGGGAGCGACGACTACCCGACCGCGTATGAGATGTCCCAGTGCGGCCGTCGGCCTCACCACACCGGCCGGGATGCGTCCTGGATCGGTAAGCGCGCATGCTGGGCTCGGACTGGCAAGGGGTGAAGTGGCTATGACGAGAGAACGGCCGTGGCGTCGGGGCCGCCCCGTGCGCCCTTCACAGGCGCAGGTGGAGCGGCTCCGCGCGCTGTCGGGCGTGCATGCCGACTGGGTGAACCGGAACCTCGACGCGTCGGTGGAGTTCCAACCGGACGCCCCGGAGCGGCCCGAGGTGTCGGACTACAACCTCCACTACCTCGACGTGAACCCTCCGGCCGACGCCGAGCAGGAGTTCCACGAGCAGGCGCGCACCCTCTTCGGTTTGGACCCGGAGACCGGCCGCCGCGTCTGACCTGCCTCACCTGACCAGCCCCGTACCGGACCGGTGCGGGGCTTTCGCGTGCCCGCTGCCGTGCGGGCCCGATGACCACCCGCCACCCGGGCGGGACGCGCCACGGCCGCGCTCAAGGCCGGACACGCCAACGGCGGAAGGAAGACCACCATGAACGCCCTGCCCACCCACCCGACCACCGGGCTGCGCGCGCTCGGCTGGACCCGCCGCGGACCGATCTGGCCCGTGCTCGGCGGAGACGGCACCGGCGGTGCACCGCCTGCAGGCGAAGGCCAGGGCAGCGGGGACGGCGGCCAGAACAGCGGTGCAGGCCGCACGTTCGGCCAGGCCGACGTCGACCGGATCGTGGCCGATCGCCTGGCCCGCGAACGGGAGAAGTACAGCGACTACGCGGACCTGCGCAAGAAGGCCGCCGAGCTGGACAAGATCCAGGACGCCCAGCGCACCGAGGCCGAGAAGCTCCAGCAGCAGCTGGCGGAGGCCGCCACGCGGGCCGAGAAGGCCGAGCGGTCCCTGTGGGTCGCCGAAGCCGCACGCAAGCACCAGGTGCCTGACGACGCCATCGAGTTCCTGACCGGGACGACCGCCGAGGAGATCGAGGCCAAGGCCGTCAAGCTCGCCAAGCTCGGGGGCAACTCCGGTGGCGGAGAAGGCCGCGACACCAACGACGACGGCCAGGGCCAGGGCGCCCCGACCGGCGGAACCAACGGCGGGAACCAGCGGCGTCCCGACCCCTCCCAGGGACAGGGCAGCCGCGGCGAGGGCGGCGGCTCCGTCGCCACGGGCCGGGACCTGTACGCGCAGCGGAAGCACAAGAAGACCACGACTTAGGAGTCACCCATGGACCTCACTGTGAGGACCGAGGGGTTCGCGCAGGACGATCAGTCCTGGCTGGGCAGCGCCCACGGGACCAACATGGCCCGCTCGATCACCCTCGACACCTCCATGTTCACCGCCGGAACCCACTACCCGGACGGCTACTTCCCGTCCGGCCTGGCGCTCGGCCGCATCACCGCGTCGGGTCTGTACGGACCCTACGACGACGGCGCGATCGACGGCCGCGAGACCCTCTCCGGGTTCCTCTTCACCGCGACCCGCGCCCCGCACGACGGCACCGCGACGTGGTCGGTGCGCTGTTCGAGCACGGCCGCGTGATCGCCGACAACCTGCCCATCGCCGTGGACGCCGCCGGTCAGGCCGACGTCTCCGGCCGGATCATCTTCATGTAAGGGGGCTGAACGATGCTTCTGAGCAGTGACTACGCCACCCCCGCCGAACTGACCGGGTACGTGCGTGCCGCCCAGGCCGACTTGGACGCCAACCGGTTCACTCTGTCCCGCTGGCTGCCCAGCCGGATGGTGGATGACCTGGAGTACCGGTTCACGCGCGGCGGTGAGGGCCTCATCGAGGCCGCCACGTTCCGCGCCTACGACGCCGAGTCGCCGATCGGTGCCCGGCCCGGCGTGACCCGCGTGTCCGGTGAACTCCCGCCGATCTCCCGCAAGGTGCGCTTGGGCGAGTACGACCGGCTGCGCCAGCGACGCCTGACCGGTGAGATCCGGTCGGCGATCCTGACCGACGCCGAACGCATGGCTCGGTCGGTGGCGGCCCGCCTGGAGCTGGCCCGCGGCCAGGCCCTCGTCGAGGGTCAGGTCGTCATCGACGAGAACGGTGTGATGGCCACCGTCGACTACGGCCGGTCGGCCGGCCACACCGTCACCGCGGCCACCCCGTGGTCGGACACCGTGAACGCAACCCCGCTCGCGGACATGCTGGCCTGGCGCGACACCTACGTGGCCAGTAACGGCGAACGACCCGGCGTGGCAGTCATCTCCACCGTGGTGCTGGGCTACCTGCTGCGCAACGCGGAGATCCGGGAACTGGCCGCCACGCTGGTCGGCACTCCGTCGATCGTGTCCGAGACCGCGCTCGGGCAGGTGTTGTCCGCTCACGGGCTGCCGCCGTTCGAGGTGTACGACGCGCAGATCCGTGTGGGCGGGGCGGCACAGCGCATCATCCCCGTGGACCGGTTCCTGTACCTGCCCGAGCCGGGCGACCCGACCGACCCGGACAGCAGTGACCTGGGAGGGTCTCTGTGGGGCACCACGGCCGAGGCCCTGGAGCAGGGGTACGGGCTGGCCGGTGAGGAGCCCGGTGTGGTCGCTGGGGCCTACTCGACCGAGGACCCGGTCGCGGTATGGACGAAGGCGAGCGCGGTTGCGCTGCCGGTCCTGGCCAACCCGGATCTGTCGTTCACTGCGGACGTGGCGTAGGGAGGGGCGGTCGATGCGAACACTACGCAGCTACGTGCACGTCGCCGGAAGCGTCTACGCGCCCGGCGATGTGCCTCCGCCCGAGGTGGCCAAGCTGATCACCAACCCGAAGGCGTGGGAGGGCAGCCAGCCCCCGGCGGCTGCCGTTGAGCCCACCCCGGACATGGAGGACGACCAGGACGACGGAACCGGCGACGACGAGGCGCCGGAGCGTCCGGCGAAGAGCGCCACGGTCGAGGCCTGGCGCGAGTACATCCTCGCGGTCGCCGACATCGACGAGGCCGACGTCGCGGACATGACCAAGGCCCAGCTGCAGGACCTGGCCGACGAGATCGACGCCGACACCGGCGACGAGTAGCCCGGAGGGGGTGGCCCGGTGGCGATCGCGACCGTCACGGACGTGCAGGACCGGTTCAACCGGCCACTCACCCCGGAAGAGGAGACCCTCGCCGAAACCCTGCTGGACGACGCCGAGATCAAGATCCGCCGCCGTATCCCGAACCTGGCGGCTCGGGCCGCGGCCGATGCCGAGTTCGCCGAGACCGTCGTCATGGTCGAGGCCAACGCGGTCCTGCGCGTGTTGCGCAACCCCGAGGGGTACCGGCAGGAGACCGACGGCGACTACAGCTACTCGGTGTCGGCCGCGGTCGCGTCGGGGCGGCTGATGATCCTCGACGAGGAGTGGGCCGACCTCGGCCTGAACCGGGGTGCGTTCACCATCCGGCCGAAGATCGGCACCCCGCGCCGGGGCCCGATGCGGTGCCGCCGGGGGTGGTGGCCGTGAGCCTGCTCGACTGGGGACCCGAGGAGGTGGACGTCTACCCGCAGGTGGACGGCACCGACCCGGACGGAAACCCGGTCCGGGGCCCGTCGGACACCCCGACGAAGGTGTACGCGCGGGTCCAGCCGGTCACGTCCACGGACGTGATCGCGGCCGGGCAGCAGACCACCACCCGGTACCGGATGATCACCCGCGACGCGCCCGTGGGGGCGTGGGCGCGGGTGGTCTGGGACGGCCGGGACTGGGATGTGGAGGGCGAACCGTTGTGGCGCAACGGGTCGTCGCGCACCAGGCACGTGACGGCGATCCTGCGCGCACGGGGGGAGGCGTGAATGGCGACTCTGTACCGCTCCCTGGAGCGCACTGTGGCCCGCCTGCCCGGCATGGGCGACGCCGTCCACGAGCACGCCGAGCAGATCGGCGACACCGCCCGCGGGCTATTGGCCGCGCACCGCAGCACCGGCACAGCGCGGGTGACCGTGACCCGCGGCCGCGTCGACTCGTTCGTCAACCTCGAGGACCCCAACGCGCTGTCCCTGGAGTTCGGGCGGGCGGCTGGGGTGTCCGACTCCGGGCGTGCCTACGGCGCGATGGAGGGCCTGTACATCCTGCACCGGGCCGCCGGGTGGCGCTGATGGACCACCACTCCGACACCTGCCACCTGGACCCCGCGCACTACGCCTGCGCGATCGCCCGCGCGGCCCACGCCGAGGGGGCTCTCGACGAGGCCCGCCGGGTCGCGGCCGAGGCGCTCGCCCAGGTCCACCACCAGGTTGACGCTGAACAGACCCTGCGCCGGGTGTCCGCTCTGCGCGCCGAGTTCCAACGGGACCTGGAGCGCAAGGGCGGTGACTGGCACCCGCGGGCCCGCGCGATCGCCGAGCAGGTCATCACCCAGCTCGGGACCGCCCTCGGCGTTGGGGAGGCGTGATGGTGCGCATGCTGCCCCGGGTCAACCGGCTGCTCTTGGACCTGCTCCGGCCAGCGCTGGCACCGGTGCCGGTCTACTCCGAACAGCCGGACCTGTCGCGGGACCTGCCGGTGGTGATGGCGCGGAAGGTGCCCGGCGACGGAGCGCCGGATCCGCGGTTCCTCGATCGCTGCCTGGTCGACGTTCAGTGCTGGCACAGCAGCGACGCTGACACCGACGATCTCGCCGAGACTGCCCGGGTCGCCCTGGTGACCGCGTGGCGCACCCAGCAGATCATCGGCGGTCTGGCCTCGATCGCGGGCTACACCGAGATCTCCTCACCGGCTCGCATCCCGGACGAGACCACCCCCAAGGGCGTGGTCCGCTACCAGGCCACGTACCAGCTGGCGATCCGCCCCGCGTAGGGGGTCGCGTTCCGTGACACCCCTGCTGTTCTCTCGCCCCGCCTGGGGGCTCAGCGCCCGCACGGGCGCAGGTCCGCGCACCACTTCACCCTGTACACCCGTGCCCCTAGGAGGCATTCATGGCGCTCGACGACGACGCCCTACTCGTCCCCGCAGTGGGGACGTACTACTACCACCCCACGGTCGGCACCGAGGTGCCCGCCGATCCGGACAACCCCGAGACCGACGGATACGTCGACCTCGGCCACACTGCCCTGGAGGCCCCGTTCGGCATCAACACCGAGGGAGGCGAACAGGCCGTTCTCGGCACCTGGCGCAACCGTCAGGCGAGGTCGGTCAACAGTCCGCGCGTCGAGTCCTTCAACTTCGTCGTACAGCAGTGGACGGAGTACAACTACCGGCTCTACTTCGGGGCCAACGCCATCACCGACCCCAACGGCTACACCTACGCCCACAAGGACCCCGTCGAGACTGAGGGAACCCTGTGGGTGCGCATCGAGGACGGCGCTGAGCGGGTCGCCTTCCACGGCCCCAGGGTCAGCATCTTCCGCAACGAGGCTCTCGCGCTGGAGGCCGAGGCGCTCGGTGGTCTGTCCGTGCGCGCAACCGTGCTCGGACGCGCTGGCGACCAGCGCATGTACGGCCTCACGCCGAAGCAGTCCGCATCCCTAGCCGCGGTCGGCCTGGACGTCACTCCGGCCACCTCGTCGCTGGCCGTGTCCGGCACCGAGCAGCTGGCCGCAGAGGCCACCTACGACGACGCGTCCACCGCCGACGTCACCCTGTCCGCGATGTGGGGCACCTCCGACGAGCAGATCGCCACCGTGTCCTCCTCCGGGCTAGTCACCGCCGTGGCAACCGGATCGGCCACGGTCACCGCGGTCTACCAGGGCCACACCGACACCTGCGACGTCACGGTCACCTGACCGGCGTCCCCCAAGACCAGGCGGCGTCCGGAATGGTGCGGACCCCGGGCGCCGCCTGCCCACCATCCCGGGTCCGCACCACGTAGGAGGTCCGCACCCATGTCCACCATCGACGTATCCGACCTGCAGGACTCAGCGCCTGAACCGACCGTGGTCAAGCTCAAGGGCCGCACCATCACGCTCCGGCCGCTGCTGGAGGTCGGTGCCGAGCACGACGAGACCCTGGTCGAACTGATCGAGCAGCTCGGGAACCTCACCCCCGCCAGGAAGAGCGACGGTGAGGAGGGTGGTGGCCGCAACATGGAGGAGATCCGAGCCATGATGCCGCTGGCCAACAAGATCCTGTTCATGGCCGCGCCCACCAATGCCGACGGCGACCGGCTGCTCAAGCTGCCGCTCAGCGCCCGATTCAGGATCCTCATGAGCTACGTGGAGGACCAGCAGTTGGGGGAAGCCTTTCCCTCCGGAAGCTGATCGCCGGCCACGGCGCGGCCCTGTTCGCGGACTTCCTGCGCTACTACCGCCTCGACCTGGCGGGCGTGGTGCAAGGCCGGTCCCCGTACCGGCCGCGCCTGCTCCTGGCCTTGATCGAGCAGCTCCCGGAGGACTCCGCGTTTGTCACCTCGGTCCGCGGCCGTGACTGGCGCGGCTGGACCCGGCAAGCCGCCATCTTGGCTGACCTGTACGACGCGGTCATGTCGCACGCGGCCATCGCCGCCGCCGACTACTCCCAGGCCCGGAAGGTCAAGCCGATCGGCAAGCCCTACCCGCGCCCCACCACGCGACAGCGCGCCCAGCGAGTCGCCGACGTGCGCCGCGCCCTGGGCGGCGTGGCCCGCCCGGACCTGGTCGCCCCACCCCCGCACGCCATCCCCAGCGGGTAGACCGCGACGACTGGTCCGGGAGGTGTGATGCCTCCCAACCGTGACGTCGGCCGAGTGTCGGTGCGGGTCATGCCGAACCTGTCCCGGTTCCGCACCGAACTCAGGGGTGCGCTGGAGGAGCTGGAGCGGCGTCTCGTCATCACCTTGCCCACCCAGATCGACCTGGAGCAGGCCCGCCGCATGGCGGGCGACGCACGCCGGGTCATCCAGGGCGAGTTGAACGACGTCCGCACCATCGTCAACGTCACCGCGGACGGCGCGGACATCCGCACCGCCAATCGGCAACTCGACGCGGCCGCCCGTGACCGCACTGCCCAGATCGAGGCCGACGTCGACCAGGCGTCGCTGTCGCGTGCCCGCCAGTCCCTAGACCGGCTGGGCAGCGCCCTCGGCGGGCTGGGCCGGGCCGGTGGTCGCGCGATCGGGTTGGCCGGTGCCGCTGGCGCCCTGTCGACCCTCGCAGCCGGGGCGGCCGCGTCGGTCGTGCCCGTGCTGCAGCTCGGCGCGGCGCTGGCACCGGTCACCGGTGTGCTGGCCACTGTACCGGCCTTCGCGGCTGGTGCCGGTGCGGCCATGGGCACGTTGGCCATCGCGTTCTCGGGTGTCGGTGACGCCTTGGGCGCGGCGCTGTCCGGTGACGTCGAGGTTCTGAACGAGGCCCTGGAGGGCCTGGCACCCTCGGCTGCTTCGGTGGTGCGCGAGGTCTCAGCGATGCGCCCCCAGCTGCAGGGGTTGCGCGAGTCGCTGCAGGGCGCGTTCTTCGCCCCCTTGGTCGGCGGCGTCACCGAATTGGGTGAGCGGCTCCTGCCCACCCTGTCAGAAGGTCTGACCGGGGTTGGCGCGGAGCTCGGCGCGATCGCCGCTGAGCTCGTCGACTTCGCCGGGCAGTCCGAGACCGTGGCCGCGCTCAGCGGCCTGTTCGACTCTGTGGGCACCGCGATCCGCGACGCCGGCGGTGCCCTGCCCGACTTCCTGGCGGGCCTGCGGGAGATCGGTGTGGCTGGCCTGCCCTACCTGGAGTCCGCCGGGCCCGCGCTGGCCATCCTCGGTGACCGGTTCCGGGAGTGGGCGACCGCCGCGGCTGAGTCGGGGCAGGTCACGGCGTGGATCGAGGGCGCCCTCGACACCCTGTCGCAGCTGGGCGACCTCGCCGGGAACGTCGGCGGGATCATCTCCAGCATCTTCCAGGGCGCTGGGGATGGTGGGCTACTCGACTTCCTCGTCGAGGCGACCGGCCGGTTCAACGACTTCCTCAACTCCGCTGAGGGGTCCGCTGCCCTGGAGGGCATCTTCGCCGGGCTCGGCGACATCGGCGAGGCTCTCGGCCCGGTCATCGAAGCCATCCTGTCCGGTCTGGGCGAACTGGCCCCCGTCGTCGGCCGCATCGCCACCGCGTTCGGGCCGGTGCTGACGTCCGCGATCGAGGGCCTGGTGCCCGCCCTGGTGGCGCTGGAGCCCGGCCTCACCGCCATCATCGACGGCCTCGGGCAGGGCATCGACGCCTTGGTCGAGTCCGGGGCGTTGGAGATGCTCGCGACCGCCCTGTCGGACATCCTCGTGGCGCTGTCGCCGCTGCTGCCGGTGCTGGGGCAGCTGGCCGCGGTCCTGGTGGGTGCGCTCGCCGAGGCGCTGATCGCGCTCTCGCCGGGGTTGGCCGAGCTCGCGACGACGCTGGCCGAGACTCTGTCACCGATCCTGCCGGAGCTCGCGGCCAGCTTCAGCGAGTTGGTGGTGGCGCTGGCGCCCCTCATCCCGCCGTTGGTCGAGGCGCTTCTGCCAGTGCTGGAGCTCCTCCCGCCCATCGTCGAGAACCTGGCCAGTCAGATGAGCACCTGGGCGTCGACGATCGAGGACCTGACCCCGATCATCATCGGCCTCCTGGGGTGGCTGGAGACGCTGATCGGGTGGATCGTCGACCTCGCGGCCTGGTGGATCAACCTCGGCACGACCTTCTCCGAGTGGTCCGGGCGGATGTCCCAGCGACTCCGCGACGCCCTGCGCGAGATGATCGACCGGCTGACCAACCTGCGCGACAGCGGGTCCGAACTGCTGGCCGACCTGCGCGACCGGGCGGTCTCGGCGTTCACGGATCTGCGTGACCGGTCCCTGTCCTTGGCGAGGAACCTGCGCGACGGCATCGTCGACTTCGTCACCGGTGCCCACGACCGCGCGGTGGCGATCGCCCAGGCGCTGGCCAGCGGCATCACTGGGCAGATCAAGCGGGCGGTGGACGAGGTCCGGCGTCTGCCCCAGCGCATCCGGAACTTCTTCGCGGGGGCTGGCAGCTGGCTGACCAGCGCCGGGCGCAACGTCATCAACGGGTTGATCGACGGTATCCGCCGCGCGGTCGGCCGCCTGTGGGACGAGATGGGCGACATCGCCCAGGGCGTGCGCGACTACTGGCCGTTTTCCCCGGCGCGGCGTGGCCCGCTGCGTACCCACCCGATGGACCGGGCCGGGCGGAACATCGCGGACATGCTCGCTGAGGGCATCGCCTCGGGTGAACGGGTCGTGGCCCGCGCGACCGAGGGGCTCGCCGGGGCTGTCGCCCGCCCGTCGGCCGCCGCGGTGGCCCGGTTGAGCCGCCGCCCGGACGACGAACGGCGTGTCCAACCGGTGGTGCAGGTGACGAACCACTACCCACAAGCGGAACCGACCTCGGTGTCGACGAACCGGACGTGCAGTACGCGGCCGCGCTGGGGGTGGTGTGAGGTGTCCGAGTACCCGCACTACTCCGTGGACGGGGTACCGCTCAACGACGGGATCGGGAGGTGGTTCCTCGACGGTGACGCCTTCCAGGTGCCGCCCCTGCCCGGGGCGCGTGGTGTCCAGGTGACCGTGCCCGGTGTGCACGGGACGCTCCCGATCGCCGGGCTCGACCTTGAGTCGGTCGTCCTGGGCGGGCAACTGGTCGTCACCGACGCCACGGCGGGCGGCACAGCGGGAGGTGCGCGCCAGCTCCAGGACAACTTAGCCGCGGTGTACATGCTGCTGGGCAACCGGGGGCGGGTCCTGGACCTGCGGTACCACCTGGACGAGGCCACCGTCCGCCAGGCCGACGCGCTCATGGTCGCCGCAGCCGTCCCGGAGCTGGTGTCCACCACGACCGCCCGCCTTCCCCTGGCCCTGGAGGTGCCCGGGGCGCTGTGGCGTGACGTGCACACCACCACGTGGGGGCCCACCCCCGTGCCCGCTCTCACCGTGGCCACCGAGGTCGACACGCTTACCGGATCGACCGGGCCCGTGACGGACGCCCTGATCCGCGTCACAGGGACCGTGGACCAGCCGTCCGTGACCGACGTGGGCACCGGCGGCACCCTCACCTACGGCGGATCCCTGACCGGCTCCGAGCGGATGCTCGTCGACTGCGCGAGGATGCGCGCGGCCGTGGTGACCACCGACACGTGGGACCTGGAGACGGGCACCGACGTACCGGGGACGTGTCGGCCACCGGGCCGCGGTCCGCATCGCGGTGGCTGCACCTGGCCCTCAGATCATCGGCGCCGACCCCGCGACCCGGCGGTCCGCGTCACCGCCACCGCCGCGTCCAACTCTGGCGCGACCCTCGAAATCCGTGGACGGAGGGCCTACCTGTGATCGACGTGCGCCTGGTCGCCTACGCCCCCAACGGCAACCGGTTGGGGCCGCTGCCGCACCCGCTGTCGCTCAACCTCGGGCAGCCGCTCGACGACCTGCCCAGCCTGACCGTGTCGTACTCCACGCACTCCACCGGAGCCGAGCTGCTCGCCGCCCCGGTCGAGGTCGCCGCCGAACTCTACGCCCCAGACACCGGAGTGTGGACCGAGCACCCTGACTCGCGGTTCCTGCGCCTGGCCCGGTCCGGTGATGCCACCGACCCGACCGGCGCCCGCTCCTACACCATGCCCGGGTACGGGTGGCAGGGCCGCAAGATCCGCCTCTACCCGCCCGCCGACCCCGACGACCTGGTCGACGGCAAGCGCGGCTTCCTCAGCGCGACCGCGGGGACGATCCTGGCGACGTTCCTGCAGGAGTGGCACGCCCGCAGCGGGGCGACGGAGTTCGCCTACGACTTCACCACCGCCACCGACAGCGCCGGGGCGACGTGGGACAAGGTCCTCACGATCTACTACGCCCCGGGTATCGACCTGCTGACCGTGCTGGGCAACCTCGCCGACCAGGGTGTGTGCGACTGGCGATTCAACGGCCGCACCCTGCAGGTGTTCAACGCCGACACCACCCTGGGCCGGAACCTGGCCACCGGCCCGGACTCGGTCGACCTGCTCGTAGGCCGCGACATCACCGACGCCCCCGACACCGCGTCGCTGGAAGACCTGGTCACCGACGTCTACCTCCAGGGCGAGGGCGGATTTGCGCTGCAGGCGCACAACGCCGCCGCCGTCTCCCCATGGGGGCGGTGGGAGGACTACATCACCCAGGGCGGCGTCCGCGACTCCGGCACCGCCACCATCCTCGCCAGCGCCGCACTGGCCAGCGGCTCCGCCGAACGCGTGCAGATCACCCGTGGTCTGACCTTCGGCCGCGCCGAGCATCTGCCCTGGCGCGACTACCGGCCAGGCGACCACGTCCGCGCGGCCGCCGACGACGGCACCCCACAGTCCCTACGCGTCCGTCAGGTCACCCTGTCGCGGGACGGCGACGGACAGGTCAGCGGCAACGTTGTCCTCAACGACCGGTTCGTCGAGGGCGAGATCCGGAGGGCCCGCCGCACCCAGAGCATCGTCAACGGGGCGACCGCCTCCGGCGGATCCGGCGCGCAGCCCGCACCCGAGGGGCCCGACACGCGGCGGCCCGCCGCACCGGCCGGGCTGATCGTGGACACAGTCGACTACCTGGACAGCGACGGCGCGGCCCGCGGGCAGATCACCGCCACGTGGGGGTTGGTCGACACGGCCACGGACGGCACCGCCATGGAGATCGGCGCCTACGAGCTCTACCACCGCCCCAACGTGGTCGACGCGCCCTGGTACAAGGCGACCGAGACCGTCGACCCGGACAACACCGCCTGGTACAGCGGGTACAACGTCGGGGAGGAGTGGGCGTTCAAGGTCCGCGCCATCGGCCAACACAACAGCTTGCCGGGCCCGTTCTCCGACCAGTACGCGGTCACGATCGCGGCCGACACCGACCCGCCGCCGGTGCCCTCGGCGCCGGTGCTGTCCACCCGGCTCGGCGTCATCCACGTGAACTGGGACGGCCTCGGATCAGCTGGCGAACCGATGCCCGCCGACTACCAGCACACCATCGTGCAGATGCGCGACGCCGACCCGTGGGTGCACACCTTCGACTACACGGGCCCACCGCAGTACCCCTTCACGGTCTCCGAGGGCACCTGGAACGGCACCGCCGAAGGGATGCCTTTCGCCGGGTACGGCAACTTCCTGCTCTACGACTTCGGAACGGTCGACCAGGTCGTCGAGCTGGACGTGTACCGGCCCCCCGGCGGCGCCGAACTGAACCTGTTCATCGCACCCCGCGTCGACGGCGTGATCCCGTCCTCGGGGTACTTCTCGCCCTACATCGCGATCGGCTCGGACCTGCCCGCGGGACAGTCCACCACCTACCGGGTGGAGGTGATCGGGCAGCGGGCCCGAGTCATCGAGGGCGGGCAGGTCATCTATGACCAGTCCTTCGCGTTCGGGAACGCCTACGGCACGCAGATGGCCCTGGACGGCGACAGCGGCACACTGCTGTCCGCCTGGAGGATCCCCGCGGATGTGGACTGGCACGAGATCGACGTGATGGAGGGCGGCCCGGCAACCGTCGTCATCCCCGGTCAGCCCTACGGGGCCGAGCGGTGGGTGCGGCTGATCGCCGTCGACCGGTCCGGCAACACCTCGGCCGCGTCCGCGGTTGCCTCCGCTGCCACGGAGCCGCTGGTGGACACCGACGTGCACCCGGAGGTGATCGCCGCCGGGCACATCCGTGCCAACGCCGTGACCGCCGACAAGATCGAGGCCGGGGCGATCGAGGCCGGGCACATCGCCGCCAACGCCATCGAGGCCGACAAGATCGCCGCCGGAGCGATCGACGGCAAGACCATCACCGGTGCCACCGTCCGCTCCGCGCGTCCGGCCAGCGGTGGATCGGCGACACCAGCGGCATCCGGCTCATCAACGTATTCGGTCAGACCGTAGCGGACCTGTCCAGCAGCACCGGGACCGTCACCGCGGCGGGAACCTTCCGGTCCGGGCTGGGCACGTCCCGAGCGGTGCTGTCGGAGGGCGTCTACTCCGGCCGCCCCGGCACCCAGTACCGGACGTCGCTGTCTGACCAGCTGCACCCGTGCGTGTTCGGAGAGGGGGTCTCCGGCGGCGGTTCCTACGGGCTAGGCGCGCTCGTGGCGCTGTCCGGAGAGCAGACCATCAACAGCTCGGGTCGGGCTACGCTCGCGCTCCGCCGAGGCGGTGACTTCGAGCTGCAGCGGGAATTCGCCGGTGAAGCACGCGGGATCGTGGGGTCGGGCGTCACTCTGTCCCTGTTCGGCCGATTCCCTTCTGGGAACTCCGCCGGCGACCTCGTCAGGGTCGGACGGATCCTCGGGGTCTCCTCCGGCGGCTCCCTCACCTGGGGTACCCCGGGGGCCAGCACGCTGTACCCCGTGCTCAGCGCGTTCGCCGCCGGGTCCCGGTCGCTGGCATGCACGGGGGTGTCGTCCTCGTCCTTCAACTGGACCGCGTCCGCCGACGTCAGCCAGCTGTGGTTCGTCGCGTTCCGAGGGGGGTCGTCGTGATGGCCGACATCGTGATCACCAGCATCGAGCGGTCCGAGCTGGAGCCGGGGTATCCGGTGTACCGGATCACCTACCCGCACCCCGACACCGGTGAGGACCACCTGCACATCGTGCCCCTGGAGGCGCTCGCGACCCGCGGTGAGCTGTTCGGGCTCGCCGACCGCGAGGAGGTACTCGACCTGATCATCCGCGAGGCGCACGCCCCGGGCGACGAGGTTACCGCCGTCTACACCCAAGCGATCACCGCGCGGGGTGAGGCGGCCCTGCAGGTCGCTCGGCAGGCCGCTCCGGTCAGGGCGTCACTGCCCGAGTCGGTGGCGCTCAACCACGCCGTCCAGGCCCTGGACGCGCCACCCTCCTCGGCCGACGAGCTGCGCCAGGCGAGTGCTCGACATCGGGTGCGGCGTGACCGGGGCGCATGGTCGCGCGTCACCCAGGCACTCGCCGAGGACGCCGAGCGGATCGACTGGTGGGCAGCGGCGTACACGGCTGACGCGCTCGCGCCGGTCCGGCAGGTTCTGGCCCAGGGCGACGAATCGGATACTCCTCATCGATCCCGGCTGGTGCGGTAATGGCCGAGCCCGACAGGGAAACCAGGGACCTGCTCATCGAGATCAAGACCATGCTCGGCGTCGTCGTCTCCCGCGGCGAGGACCACGAGATCCGGCTGCGCGAGGTCGAGCAGGCCGCCGTCACCAAGGAGGACCTGGCCGAGGAGCGCGCCGCCTCGGACGCCCGCCAGAAGCGTGCCCTGAGCTGGGCGACCACCATCATCGGCATCTTGGCCTGGTGGTGCCCACCGCGCTCGGGCTCCTCATCGACCTGTTCCTGCGCTGAACCCATCCACCACCCCGCCCCGGCCTAACACCGACTGTCAGCTGGGGCAGTGCCACTCAGGCGGCGACCAGTGTGAACTCACAGAACTCCCGGAAGTTGGGCATCACCGTGGTGTAACCGGCGAGCCACCTCTTGCCGGAGCAAGGGACGGTCAGCCAGACCTCGTTATCACGCCCCAGGGCCAATCCGTGCTCGCCCTTGGCGACCGTCCAGGCAGTGGCGGGGTCCCACTTGTTGAGGCAGACACCGGTCGCGTCATCTGCCAGTACTTGTAGTCGTCCCAGTGGTACTCGGTGGCCTCGATGACGTACCGACCGCCCTCGTACTCGTGGAAGATGACCGTCTCCCAGGGGTCGTTGGTCTGGTTGGAGATCCGGAGCCAGTCCCAGTTCTTGTCGACCTCGGTTCCCACACCACGGGTGCGGTGGAGCAGGTGGTAGCGCTTGCCGGGGACGATGCCGTGCTGAGCCATGGAAGCCCTCCATTCAGACGAACAGTGACAATGACGTTACTGGTTGCAGTTGTTCTGGGTTGGGCGTTCACAAGATCTCAGTGATTCCTTTGCCGGCCGCCTCGTTCGGCCGCCACATCCATCCAGCCCCGCCCCGGCCCACTGCCGGGGCTTCCTTATGCCCACCAGGAGGCGCC
This sequence comes from Nocardiopsis sp. CNR-923, assembly GCF_001942255.1. Lineage (GTDB taxonomy): Bacteria > Actinomycetota > Actinomycetes > Streptosporangiales > Streptosporangiaceae > Nocardiopsis. The sequence continues at coordinate 324 of NZ_MKKC01000082.1, read as the reverse complement.
CGATGATCGACTACCCGCGGACCTACTTCGGCTGGTCCGCGTCCTCCCCCGCCGACTACGCCGACCCGGAGGCCGGGCTCGTCGTCCACTACAACGGGGCCCCGACCGGGCTCGACGACCACGGCGACTGCGTCTCCTACTGGAAGAACACCCGCGACGACCACGTCAACAACCGCGGATGGGCCGACATCGGGTACAGCTTCGGCGTCTCGACCGAGGGCCACGTCTTCGAGGGCCGGGGGCTGCACCGCTACCAGGCCGCCCAGGGCACCAGCTCGGGCAACGCGAACTACTACAGCGTGTCCTGATGATCGGCGACGGCGA
>NZ_MKKC01000081.1 GCF_001942255.1 Nocardiopsis sp. CNR-923 | reverse complement strand
CCCGGAGAGCTACGAGGCCGGGCTGCACCTATGCGGTGCGATGCTCTGGCTCCGCAGCATCGCACCGCGTCCATAATTCGAACTCCAGACAGGACCTAGATGGGTCTCCGAGAAGCTAAGTCAGCAGCAACGTGATTACTGGTCACGTTGCTCGTGGCTGTCGACTGGAAGCACTCAAGGACACAAGGTCAACAGGTGTTCAGGGTTGGAAGCTGTGGGCTCAACAGGAGTCAGTGAGAACCAGCGACAAGCAGGGTCAGCACGTGTGCATCACAGGCACAGGGGAGACAGCACGCACAGGGCACGCTGTAGGAGGGGCCTTACTGGCAACACCGCCTGTTGCCACTTCTGAGAGGCCCTGGGAGCCACAGAGGGGGTCGGGCAAGGTAAGGGGCCTTACCGTGGGTCGTAGCGGTTGGCGTGCCTGCCCCGTGCTGGTGGTGCTGACACGGTGCCTGGACATGCGAGAGACCCCATCCCGGACCTTGGTCCGAGACAGGGCCTCCTGACTGTTCAGAGTGCCTTGCTGAAGGGGTTCCCGAGGCTGTGAGAGGGTCAGCACGAAGTCAGCACGCTACCCCCAGACAACCGAAGCGAACCCGAGTCAAGACCAACACCCCAAGACCCTAGACCCCTACTGAACAGGTGTTATGAGAACGATCAGGACCAGCGGAGAGGTCGAAACCGAGATCCGGAAGTCCCGGTTCATCTGCGCCCTGGCCAGGGTGGACAGCGAGGAGGCCGCCCGCGACTTCATCGCCGAGCGGCGCAGGGAGCACTGGAACGCCAACCACAACTGCACCGCCTACGTGCTCGGCGAGGACGGCGGCGTCCAGCGCTCCAGTGACGACGGCGAGCCCGGCGGCACCGCCGGGACACCCATGCTGGAGGTCCTGCGGCACCGCCGCCTCACCGACACGGTCGCCGTGGTCACCCGGTACTTCGGCGGGGTCAAACTCGGCGCGGGCGGCCTCATCCGGGCCTACGGCAACGCCGTGTCCGCCGCCGTGGAAGAGGTCGGGGTCCTGGAGCGGCGGCGTCTGCTCGTCGTGGACGTGTTCGCCGACTACGTCCTCGGCGGTCGGCTGGAGAGCGACCTGCGCGGCTCGCCGCTGATCGTGCGCGACGTCGCCTACGAGGACCGGGTCCGGATCGAGGTGGCCCTGCCCGAGGCCGACCTGACCGACTTCGGCGTCCGACTGGCCGAACTGACCGGAGGCGGAGCGGAGTACGGGATCAGGGGCCGCACGGTCGTCGAGGTGGAGCCCGGCTCCGACGATTCGGCGACGCCCTGACCACCAGGCGTGTGCCACCGGCGGTGCCCGACGCTCACACCTGCGTAACGAGTGGACGCCCGCCCGTGTCGCCGCGCCGACGCCCGGCCTAGGATTTGCCGTATACGTCGTCGTTCGTGGGGAGTCACCGTCCATGCGCAGCCCACGCGTGCCCCAGGTGCTGTCCTGCGGTCTCGCGGTGCTGTTGGCCGCGGGGTGCACCGCCGCCCCCGAACCCGAGGGCCGGCCCGCGCCGGAACCCGAGGTCCGCCCTCACCGCTGCGACCTCCTTCGACGGACAGGCGCCGCCGGGGATCGACGGCGCCGTCCTGCGCTTCCTGCACGGCGACCAGGCGGACGTCCACGAGATCATGGACGACCCCCTGGGCGTGCGGATCAGCCCCGTCGGCGCGGCCTTCCTCGTCAGCTCGGGCGGCGCCGACCGCCACCTGCTGCACGACGCCGCCACCGGCGAGACGCTCTGGGAGGGCGAGGCCCGGTTCCGCGGCTTCGACACCGACCTTGCGGGCGCGACGGTCCTGCGGATGACCGACGACGACGGCCCCTTCGTGCTGGACGCCCTGGGGGAACGCGTGTGGGAGGCCGCAGAGGAGGGCGACACCTACCTCGGCGGCGTCGCCGTCCGGTACCCCGACGGGTGGAGCTTCGACGCCCCCGAGGGCGACTACGCGGTTCTGGACACCGCGGGCGGGACCCTGTGGGAGTACGCGTTCGACTCACCGGCTCCGGCGGACGGGGAGCCCTCGGCGGACCCGGACGCGGAACCCGAGGAGGACGCCGAGGACGGCGGCGACCAGACGGACGAGGACGTGCCCGTGGCGGGCGTCCCCGTCGCGGCCTGGGACGGGGGAGTCCTGGTGGCCCCCGGCGGCCCCGTCCTGCGCGCCGCCTCCCTGGACGAGGACGCGGCCGGAGAGGAGCTGTGGTCGGTCAGCGGGGTCGACGAGGACCTGGGGCGGCCCGCCTCGGCCCCGGCCCCGGTCCCGAGCGTGCTCGGCATGTACACGCTGCCCGGGGAGGAGGACGAGGACGAGGACGCCGAGGATCCCGAATCCGGATCGGACGTCCTGGTCGTGCGCTGGGCGGGCCGCGAGGAGCCGTCCACGCTCGCCGTCTACGACCGCGGCGACGGCGCGCTCCTGTGGGCCCTGGAGGAACCCGGCCCCAACCCCGTCGGCGAGCCCTTCGACTCCGCGGAGGCGGCGGGCAGCCTCTACGACGACACCACGGGCACCCTCCTGCTGCCCCAGGCGAGCGGAGAGGCGACCCTCCTCGCCGTCGACCTCGCGCGGGGCGAGGTGCTGTGGGGCCTGGAGGAGGACGACGTGTCGATCTCCCCCGCCTTCACGCACGAGGGCCTCGTCTACGCAGACTCCCGCACCAACGACGGCGCGGACGAACAGCTGGTTCTGGAGGCGGAGACGATGGACGTCGTCGCCGACGAGCTGTCCGCCTACGTGGAGGCGGTCAACGACAGCGGCCACGCCGTCCTCGTGCGGGACCGGCAGCGCTTCGTCTTCGGTCCGCGGCCGGACGAGGAGCCCTCGGCGGAGCCGACCGGCGACGCGTCCGACGAGCCCGCCGAGCCCGACGACGAGACGGGCTGAAGAGCCCGGTTGACGACGGGGAGCCGGTCCCGCAGCGGCGCGAGGGGGCGCCGGGTCGCGTCCGAGACCCGCACCGCCCGCACCGTCGCCGAGGATGCCCGGCTCGCGGATTCAGGCCGTGGGACGCGCAGTGCGCCGCCGGCCGCCGGGCAGGCGCTTCACCACCTCCGACACCGCGCTTCGGACCGCCCCATCCCCGGGGGCCTTGCGGACGGCGCCTGGCAACCGCTGTCCGGTGTTCGTGTAGAGCCGGGGACGACCCCCTGGCAGCGTCCGGACCGCCGGATCCACGGACTCGAAACCCGTCAGGGCGCGCGCGTGACCGAGCTGGTGGCTGATCGTGAGAGACGTGATCGCGGCATCGAGCGCCCTTCGGACGACCGGGAGCAGATCGTGGCGTCCGCGGGAGCGGATGAGACCCCGGATCCCGTGGGCCTTCCGCAACGCCCTGTCGGCCTTCTTCTGCGCCGCCTTGGCGACCGCGGACGATTTCCGGTACTGGCCGGTGAGCTTGAGGTTGTCGACGTAGTCGCGGACGACTTCGAGTGTCCGCGGATCGTTGGGCCCGTACAGCCGTTCGGACGCGTGGTAGGCGGTCGCACGCAGCGGCTCGGCCTCGGCCGCTCTGCCGCGTGCCTCCAGAAGTTCGGCGAGCTTCGTCGCGTTGACGACGCCGTGGAACGTGGGAGCCCAACTGGTGAACCGGGCGTGGATCCGCCGGGCGACCGCCTCGGCCCGCTCGTGGTTCCCGTCGTCGAGATGCCGCTTGCAGCGGTCCAGGAGGTCCTCGGTGCTCTCGAACTCCGGCCGGGCCACACCGTTCGTGGCCGTGCCCGTGAAGTACTCGCGGTCCTGGGCGGCGAGCCGCTTCAGTTCGTTCGCGACGGCCCGCTCGGCTTGGGCCTGTGTCTCCCGGACCACGGCTCTGTTGAGGGAGTCGAGGGCGTCGACGGCGTCGCGGACCCTGATCACCGAGTCCGCGCACTCCTGGGCCGATCCGGAGCGTCGCGGATCCGTGGAGAACCCCTCGAACGCCAACAGGTACATCTGGAGAGCGTCACGGGGGCGGTCGGCCCGTTCCAGTAGGCGCGCGATCGAGTGCTCGATCTCCGCGCGCCTCGTCCGGAACGCCCTCTCCTGGTAGTCGGTGGCGTGCAGTCGTTCCGCGTGGACCGCCGCCGCGGCCAACGGGCGGTCCCGGCGCAGCAGGGCCTCGGCCAGACCCACCAGATTCGTGTGATCGCTGGCCCCGTGGGGGAACGTCCTGCGCAGGGCGTCGTCCCACGAGGTCCTCGGGCCCGCTTGTCGGGCGCTCCACGCCGTGAACGCCCGACCGATGAGGTCGCCGGGGATCTCGGAGAAGGCGACGCGCGGGTCGAGGAGATCGAGGTAGGCCTTCGCGACCCCGTCGAACGCGGCGCGAAGCGGATCGGGGGTGGAGGGGACGGGACGCGGTTCTGACACTGAGGGTCCAATCCGTCGGGGGGAGTCCGGGGCTGGGGACAGCTGCGACCGCCTGTTGAGCGGATGATATCCCTGGCGGGCAGTGCCAGGCGGCACATCACGGCGGAGACCGACGCTGAGGTTCGCATCAGCGGCTACAGCCGGTGATCGGCTCAACGCCGGTGGTGGAGTGGAACATTCGCGCCCGCCCGTCTGTCGCGATGCGGCTGGCCCCACTACCATCGGCGCGCGGGCGCGACGAGGCGCCCGGACGGCAATGGTGCCGACGAGTCGTGGAAGGTGCGCTCCTATGGCGAGAAAAGACCCAGACAAGACCAGAATCGGGGACATCTTCAGAGCGTTTAAGGAGTCCAACGATTCCCAGAGAGCGGGCAGACCCTCCACCAAGAGTCTGCGTGAGACGAGTGCGGGAGCGGCCGTCCAAAGGTCGCGCGGTTCCACAAGCGGAGGCGACGCCGGGTCGTTCATGCGCGGCGTAGCCAGGCAGCGGAAGGAGGACCCGACGAACAGCCTGGGCTCATACGTGGGCGAAGCGGCGGGGTCTCGGAAGGACGGAGGCCTGGCGGCGTATCTGCGCAGGTCCCGGGGCCAGGGGCGCAAGGGCTACACGGCCTGACCCCACCCGATCCCAGCGGTTCCCGCCCCGACCGTTGACGCGCGCCGCGGCCCGGCCCCCGCCGCGGCCGCCTCCACCGCCCAGGCGCGGGCCTGACGCGCTACGCTCGCTGATCCGGGCGCGAAGCGACGCCCCCGAAAACTTCTCCGTTCCGCCGAGCATCGAGTCTGGCGGCGGCACGTCGGAGCGGACCCATCCGTGCCTTCGTGCCCTCCACCGCACACGGGGAACGTGGTCAGGAGGCACAGCATGAGGAGGAACGGGCGTCGGAGGGAACCGGCGTCGCTGGTTCCGGGCACGCACTCCCTGGCGACCTTGTACCGCGGCGACGACGCGGTGCTGTACCAGGGCGAGCTGGACTTCGACGGCGCCTCCGTCGTCGCCAAGGTCCTCGACGGCGCCCGGTCGAGGGCAGGCGGGACGAGACCGGCCTGTGGGAGGAGCTTTCCCTCAGCCCCGGCGTCCAGCCGCTGCTGGGCGCCGGCGCCACCGAGGCGGGGCGGCCGTACCTGCTGATGGAGTACGCCCCGGACGGCAGCTACGAGGACGTCATCCGGCGCGGGGCCCCGATCCCCGTCCACGAGGCCGTCCGGGTGGGCGTGACCGTCGCCCAGGCGCTGGTCGCCGTGCACGGGCTGGACCTGCTGCACCACGCGGTGACCCCGGCCAACATCCTGCGGACCGACGCCGGGCCGGCCCTGATCGACTTCGGTGCGGCGCTGCCGACGGACCACCCGTTCCCGCCCGTGTACCACTCGCGGGCGACGCTGCGGCACGCTCCTCCCGAGGCGCTGCGCGGGGCCGGTCCGAGCCGCGCGTCGGACGTCTACCGGCTCGCCTCCACGGTGTGGACCCTCCTGGCGGGGCGCGCCCCGTTCGACGACGAGGACGCGCCCGTCAGCCTGGAGGAGTACCGGACACGTTTGCTCACGGCGCCCGAGTCCGACGTGCCCCGTGCGGACGTGCCCGAGTGGTTGAACGCCGTCCTGCGCCGAGCGCTGGCCAAGGACCCGGAGCAGCGGATCGGGAGCGCGGAGGAGTTCGCCGAGGCGCTGCGGCTGGAGCGGTCGGTGTCCCGCCCCGAAGCCGACTCCGAACGCGGGGCCGCTCCCGAAGAGCCCGCCGAGGGGCCGTCGCGGGCCGGAGCCGACCAGATCGCTCCGGTGACCACACTGGGCGAGACCGAGCAGGAGGACGAGGGGGAGGCCCCCTGGTGGGAGGACGCCGACGCCACCGAACTGGAGGACGAGGCGTCCACCGAACCGGACGCGGCGGCCCCGTGGTGGGAGGATCCCGAGGCGGCGGGGTCGGAGGGCACCGAGCCGACGCCGGTGATGGGATCGGCCGTAGGTGCCGGAGGCGGTTCGTGGTGGGACGGGTCCGAGGGCACGGAGCCGCTGGGCGGGCCCCCGGCCGACGCCGGAGGGGCGGGCTCCTGGTGGGAGGATCCCGAGCACCGTCATGCCGTGGGCGGGACACCGGCGGGGTCGGGCGGGTCCACCGGAGCTGACGGGACCGACGACACCGCCACAGATGGGGGGTCGACGCCGGAGCGAGTGGCGGACGAGGAGATCCCCTGGTGGGAGGATCCGGATTCCGGACCCGCGCCCGCGGCGGAGCGGCCCTCGTTCGAGGCCCGCGGCACGTCGGGCGTCGCCGAGGACGCCCCCGCCGAGCCGGAGGACGAGGACCGGGAGCCCGCGCGGGACGCGTCGTCCGCCTCCCTCACCCCCGCGCTGTCCCATCCCGCCCCGCCGCCCTCGCCACCGCCGTTCGGACGTCCTGAGCCGCCCGTCCGGCCCGCGCAGCCGCCGCGCCCGAGTGGCTGGACTCCCGAACCCGCGCGGTGGTCGGCCGACGAACCCGTCGACTGGCGGCTACCCTCCGGGATCGATGACCACCGCACGGACCCGGACGAGCGGCGGAAGAGGCTGACCGGCGTGCTCACGCTGGCGGGGCTCGCGGTGCTCGTGGTCCTGACACTGGGGGCGGGCGGCTACGTCCTGAGCAGCTCCTTGTCGTCCTCCGGGGCTCCCGAAGCGGAGCCGTCCGATGCCGCCGAGGGGGAGAGCACCGAACCCGCGGTCGAGGACGGGGAGGATACCCGGCCCGAGACCGGCACGGACATCGCTCCCACGGACGTGGCGGTGGTCGACGAGTCCTTCAGCGTCTCCCTGAGTTGGACCGACAACACCGGCGGCGACACCCCGCACTACGTGGTGGGCGGGCCGGTGGGCGGCGCGTCGTCGTCGATGGCGGACGTGGAGAGCGGCGAGGCCGAGGTGGAGATCAGCGGGCTCAACCCCACCGTGGAGTACTGCTTCCGGGTGGTCGCGGTGGAGTCCGCCGACGTCCTCGCCCCCTCGCAGGAGTCTGCACCGACCGAGGCGGGGCCGACGGGGAGCCCTGAGCGGCGACGTAGACACGTCTAACCTGGGGCATCGGTGAGTTCAGTCCCATAGGGGGACAAATGTCCCGCCAGTCCCTATGATGTAGCCCACCCTGGCGTTTAACTACCTGTTCAACGGGGGTTTCCGCTGGGCACACTGTTCATATGTGCAACGGGGATCCCTGCCCTCGATCCTTTCCGGTGCCGAGCGACTCCTCTCCGTAGCTAGAGCTGAGAGGGTTGTTCGGTCGATGGGTCAGTCCGAAGAGAAAAGGCTGTCGGATCATGGAAATCTGGGGCGCAATATTGGCGACTCTCACTAGTTCCACCATGTTCCCATGGGTTTTGGGTGGGGCGGCCTTCGGAGTACTGTGGCGGTCACGCCACGACGTGCATGTCGCTAGGAACGAACTAGCAAATCACTATGTGGAGGGCGCAGTAAATGATACGGCTAGAACCAATCGCGATAAGAGAGCTGAGCATACCCCGAAGAAATGGTCCAAGGAAGACGGACTAGAAGTCATTGAAGGTGCCATTGGCACCCTTGAGAATGTTATCAGTGCAGCGACGGATCGCAGAGCTGCGGCGGCCAGGTCGATGTACAGGGTGCCTGCAATTCGGGACGCGATTGACGCTACAGCTCGCGAGCAATCGGGGGCCCCTTTGAAACGGAAAAATCTCAAGAGGCAAGGGCTCGACAGCGAAGCGGATAGGCGAGGGCTCGACAGCGAACTGGATAGGCGCGGGCTTAACAGGAGGCCGTCGGATTCTCGGCCGCGAGGCAGGGGTGCCTTTTAGCTTTTCTCTGAATCGCCTGTCGGTGATGCGATTGGATCCTTTTAAATGGATTTTATGGTAACGATATTTGTGGCAGTTGCTGTGCTCTATGTATTGCGTGTTTTGGTGACGGAGTCATTTTATGGATCTGGGGCTCACTTGCGGAGCGTTGCCCAGTTCAGGGAGGCTTTGGACTTTGTGCGCGCGCTGGATCTGAGGGCGACATGCGTGAGTATTGGAAGGAGTGCCTTGAGGGAGAAAAGCTCAATGCTGGATAACATGTCCTCCTTGGCTACCCATCGAAGGCACTTTGGTGTACCACGTGAATCTGCGGGTGATTCCACTCGGTTAGACGAGAGGTTTGCGGACTACTCGAGCCACATCCAGGAGCTCGACGAGGAGATTAAGGAAGTGGTCAGGGTCGAACGTGAGGCCGCAGATATTTCGATCGACGAAGGGGGTGTGGATGGGCAGTGGTACGGTGCTGCGCCAAAATGGAAAAACCTCTCCTGGTACTTCTATGCGGCTTTTGCCGTGCTGCTCGCTGTCCTGGTGGCCGGAGTGCTTATTGTGGAATAGATTGGATTGCAATATATGTATGAGAAGAATCTTGGGGGGAAGGTTTGACTGGATCTCTGCTGAGCATTCTTGAGTCGATGCTCAGGGGATTATCAGCTCAGGGTGCGGTCGGTACGCTTGTCCTGATGGGGGGAGCGGTTGCGGCTGCGTTCGCCGCCCGGTACCTGCCGATCAAGAGGCAGAAATCGGACCACCACCGCCATGACGTCCTGAGGAACGGTCGGCGAAAAGTCACGGAAAACGCGATCGAGATTAAGGGAGCGGGTTGGGCTACGAAGCTTGACCCTCTCTTGATTGAGCGTGTGAGGGCAAGAAATGAAGCGGCGCAGGCTCGGATCGAATCCGACCTTGTCGAATTCAACAGTCTTGGCGATCTCGTTGGAGGTGCGATCGACAGGCTCCACAACAAGCATTGGGTCAGCCACAGCTACGAAGGTGCGATGCAGCCTGGTGTCAGAGTGAAATTTAATCTTCCGATTCAAGGGAGGTTGAAGGCCTCGCCGGATGAAATGGATCGGATTAGCCGTGATGTGGAGGTATATCGCAGCACAGAGGCAATGTTGGCCAGGCACTATAATAGGACCTACGATGTTCCCGGGGTTCAATACACGGTCAATGGTTCAGAGGCTGTCAGAACTGGGAATCTGGTAGACTCGAGTAAATTTCTTGATGATTTCCTGTCCGGATACCCGGAGGGAGTCGATGAAATCATCAAGTCAGCTGGTGTGGAATCCTACGTGTTGGCTATCGACTGGGCGGAGCAGGCGGGGTCGGATGGATTTGACAGGAGGACCTACACGCAGGCGTACGCGACGTCACCAAGGCGATGATTCGGGACAGGACCGCTCGGGAGGAGTCGGGTCTCTCTCCGATGGGGGAGGATCCACGCGCCATCCTGGGGCCGGGTCAGTTTGACAGCAAGACCTACAAACAGGTGTACAAGGAGATCGCTGAGGAGATCAATCGGGACAAGGCAGTCCGGGAGAAGAAGGGTCTCTCTCAGACGGGGGCGGACGCGCGTTCGCTCCTGGGGCCGGCCCCCCGTAGGTTCCCGTTGCCCCGAAAAGGGCCCAAGCGGGGGGCTCACTGAGATGAGGTCGCAGAACGCTCCCGCGATCGCGGTCGCCGTGACACCGATCAGCGCACCGAGTACGTCCAGCCTCTGGGAGGAGCACTCCGTTGGACATTGACCAGTTCGCCTTCTCCCTCTTCTTCGTCGTCGCAGCGGTCATCGCCGCCAACTCGGCTCTGCGGGTCTACCAACGGCCCCTCTACGATGCCGGTCTGGCGATCACGACCCGGAGGATGGAGCGGAGGCAACGGATCTCGGTCACGGCCCTGAGCACGGAGAAGAAGCTCGTCGACCGAAAACAGCAGATCGTCGATTCACTGGTGGACATCATGTCCTCGCCCTCCAGCCAGGCCGAGATCGCTGAGGAGGAGCGCGGGCGCCGTGAAGTGGAGTCACTGAACGAGGAGTTCGACGCCTATCGGGCCAGGGTCGACGAGGAACTCGAACGCATCGACGCGGAGACCGAGGAGGAGTTGGCACGCTACCGACAGCGCCGCCGCATGGCACTGGCCGCCGACGTCGTGCTCCTCGTCCTGTCCCTGGCCGCGATGGTCGCCCTGGTGGTCGCCGCGCTTCCCCTCTTCTCCTGACGCATGAGCGGCCGTCCAGCCGCCGGGACGCCGCCCGAACGGCCGCTCTCGTGTCGCCGCCCGCCGCGACCGGATCAGGCCAGCCAGCGGTTGGTGATCGGCAACCGCCGGTCCCGCCCCAGGTTGCGCCGGGTGATCTTCGGGCCCGGAGGGTAGTGGCGGCGCTTGTGCTCGGCCCGGTCGACCAGCCTGATGACGTGGCGTACCAGGTCCGGGTCGAACCCGGCGGCGACCAGCGCCGCGGCGCCCTGGTCGGTGCCGATGTAGGCGTCCAGCAGCGCGTCGAGCACCTCGTACGCCGGAGGCGGCGGAACCTGCGGGGTCACCGTGTCCCACGCGCCGATCGGGTCGCGGCTGACCGAGCGCCCGGGGATCGGCGGGATCCGCCCCTCCTTGGCGTCGTGGGCGTTGCGCCAGTGGGCCAGCTCCCACACCAGGGTCTTCCAGCAGTCCTTGAGCGGTGCGTAGGCGCCCACGCCGTCGCCGTGGTGGACACACATCCCGGTCGCCAGTTCGCTCTTGTTCCCGGTCGCCAGCACCAGGTGCCCCTCCTCCCGTGAGAGCGCCATGACGAGGGCGCCCCTGGCCTGGGTCGACCGGTCGCGCCGCCTCGGCCCCTCCAGGGTGACCGCCGACTCCAGCGCGTCGACCAACTGGTGCACGGGGTAGAGCCTGCGCGTCAGTCCCAGCCGTTTGATCAGGTCCTCGGCGTCCCCCAGCGCCCCGTCGTCGGTGTCCGGGCCCGGCATGAGCAGGGCGTGCACGTTGGCCGCCCCGACGGCGTCGGCGGCCACGGTGGCGGTGAGCGCTGAGTCGACGCCGCCGGAGACGCCCACCATGACCGAGGTGAACCCGTTCTTGCGGACGTGGTCGCGCACGGCGGTGACCAGCGCGGTGTAGACCTCGCCGAGGTCGCTCAGGGGGTCGCGGCGGGGGGTGAGCACCGGCCGCCGCGCCTCGTAGGGCGCCAGGGGCTGGTCCGAGACGGTGTACCGCACGATCCGGAAGCCGCCCGTGCGCTCCAACCGGTCCGAACCCGCCCGGGCCTCGGGCAGACGCATGTCCGTGATCAGCAGCTCCTCGTCGAACTGCGCGGCTCGGGCGACGAGGTCGCCGTCCGCGTCGACGATGAGGGAGTCGCCGTCGAAGACCAGGTCGTCCTGGCCGCCGGTCATGTTGACGTAGCCGATGGCGGCGCCGATCTCGCGCGCGCGCCGCTGGCACAGCGCGAGGCGGACGTCGTCCTTGTGCCGTTCGTAGGGGGAGCCGTTCAACGTGATGAGCATCCCCGCGCCGGTCTCGGCCGCGGCGGCGACGGGCCCGCCGTCCTGCCACAGGTCCTCGCAGATGGCGAAGGCGATGTCGACGCCGTGCAGCCGGAGGACGGGGAGGGTGTCGCCGGAGACGAAGTAGCGGAACTCGTCGAAGACGCCGTAGTTGGGCAGGTGGTGTTTGGCCGAGACGAGCCGGACGCGGCCGTGGTGCAGGACAGCGAGGGAGTCCTGCGGGGTTCCCGAGGGTTGGCCGAACCGGGCTCCCGGTCCTTCTCTGCGACTCAGGAAGCCGACGACCACCGGAAAGTGTCCGAGGCCCTCCGCGGAAAGGCGTTCGGCGAGGGCGTGGGTGGCTTTGACGGACGCGGACACGAAAGCGTCCCGCAGGGCGAGATCCTCGACCGAGTATCCCGTCACGACCATCTCGGGAAAAACGACGAGATGGGCTCCAGCGTCACTCGCGAGGCGGGCGTGGGCGAGGACGCTGTCGCAGTTGCCTTCCAGGTCACCCACGGTCGGGTTGGTCTGGGCCAGGGCTATACGAAGTTGTACCACGGCGGCGACAGTAGCGAAGGAGTTAACGGGCACGCAACATGTCTCAGTTGTATAACACCGAATTCTCGGGTGGTCGCTGAGCGTGTGCGCATAGCCATTCCCAGTCGCTTTGGCGGTATTTCCGATGTGATTCGCATCACAGCGGAATTCCGTCCCAGCCGGGTGGGCTGGCATCTGGTACTGCGTTCCGATTCCGGTGGGGCGCGGACCCGTCCCGGAGGAAAACACCCGCTCACCGCGCCCTTCGCCGTGCGGTGGCGGCGCCCTCCGCGGGGCCCGCCGTGCCCCCTCCCGTGCCGTATCGCGTGCGGAGGGGCGGAGTGGTGGGGGTCATGGCGACTCGTGATCTATCTTGCGTTCGCGTCGGATTTGCCGTTTCCTGGTCCGCGGCCCGAACCACCCCCACGGGTCTCCAGGTGACTCGCGGCGATGACCTCGGCGGATCGGTCACCCCGTGTCCGGAAGCAGATCAGACCACGCACACCCGCCCTGCCCCCCGCGGGACATGAATCGGTCGCGGAGCGAGACAACGCCGTCTCCGCCGACGACGAAGGGAAAAGTCCCCCTGTGGATGCCGTGAACGAGGGCATCGTCGCCTTCAACGATGTGTTCTGGGCGTACCTGCTCATCCCCCTGCTGATCATCCTGAGCCTGTACTTCACCGTGCGCTCCGGCGCCGTGCAGTTCCGCCTGCTGCCCGAGATGTTCCGCGCGATGCGCGGCGACCCGGGTCTGGCGGCCGACGGCGGCAAACCCATCTCCGCCTTCCAGGCCTTCGCCGTGTCCGCCGCCGCCCGCATCGGCACCGGCAACATCGCCGGCGTGGCCACCGCGATCGCGCTTGGCGGCCCCGGCGCCATCTTCTGGATGTGGGCCATGGCGCTGCTGGTCGGCGCCGCCAGCTTCGTCGAGTCCACCCTCGCCCAGCTCTACAAGGCCCGGGGCAAGGAGGGCTACTACGGCGGCCCCGCCTACTACATGGAACACGGCCTCCGGTCCAAGTGGATGGGCGTGCTCTTCGCGATCATCATCACCGTGACCTTCGGCCTGGTCTTCACGAGCGTGCAGAGCAACACCATCGCGGCGGCCGTGTCCAACACGGTCTCCACCGCCACCGGCGGCGACGCCGCCACGTGGATCCCCTACGCGGTGGGCGTGCTCCTCGCCGCCGTCACCGGCGTGATCATCTTCGGCGGCGGACGCCGGGTGGCCAAGACCGCCACGCTCCTGGTTCCGTTCATGGCGGGGATCTACCTCGTCATGGGCCTGGTGGTGGTCGCGATGAACGTCGGCCAGATCCCCGCCGTGCTGACCGAGATCGTCACCCACGCCTTCGGGCTCCGGGAGATCGCGGCGGGCGGCATCGGCACAGCGATCGTCCAGGGCATGCGGCGCGGCATGTTCTCCAACGAGGCCGGTCTGGGCTCCGCGCCCAACGCCGCCGCCAGCGCCGCGGTCAGCCACCCGGTCAAGCAGGGCCTCGTGCAGACCCTGGGCGTGTACTTCGACACCCTCATCGTCTGCTCCACGACCGCGTTCATCATCCTGGTGTCCAACCCGACCTACGGCGCGGAGGCCGGTCCCACGCTGACGCAGAACGCCCTGGAGGCCAACCTCGGACCGTGGGCGCTGCACCTGCTCACCCTGATCATCCTGCTGGTGGCGTTCACCTCGGTGCTCGGCAACACCTTCTACGGCGAGGCCAACGTCGGCTACCTGACCCGCAACCCCGCGGCCATGACCGGGTTCCGGGCAGTGGTGATCGTGGTGACCTTCCTCGGCGCGATCGGCTCCGGCGGCGTCGTCTGGACCCTGTCCGACACCACCATGGGGCTCATGGCCCTGGTCAACCTCGCCGCACTCGCCTTCCTCGCCCCGATCGCCTGCCGCCTGCTCAACGACTACGTCAAGCAGCGCAAGCAGGGCAAGGACCCGGTGTTCACCAAGGACACCATGCCCGAGCTGACCAACGTGGAGTGCTGGGAGCAGGAGGACGTGGAGCGCTTCCGCGGGAACACCACCACGGTCTGACCGTCCCGGACCGGTGTTCCCCTTCCCCGGGTGTGGCGCTACCCCAGCGGCGCCACACCCAGCCGTGCCCGGTGCGTCCCCGTGCGACGAGGGCGGACCGGGCCGGTCAGAACAGTCCCGCGACGGCCGCGGCGACGGAGCCTCCGGCGACCAGCGCGGCGGCCCCGACACACGCGACGTCCAGCCGCCGGGCGGTGGCACGTCGGCGCTCGGCCAGCCTGCGCCGGTCGTCGAACCGCGCCCGCAGCTGATCGACGCGCCAACTCTCCTCGGAGTCCAGCCGCGCCAGGTCCCGGTCCAGGTCCGCCACGACCCGCACCGGGTCGGGGAGAGCGGCACTGGCCGCCGTGGTCGGGCCGAGGCGGGCGCCCTCGCGCACCCGGGCGCTGGCCGTGTCCACCAGCGCGTACCGGCGCTCCAGGAAACCGCGCCGCAGCGTCTGTTCCGCCTCCTGCTCGTCCGTGCCGAGCAGCACCGACGGGTGGTCGAACCGGTGGCCCCGGACCCGCCTGACCGAGTCGGCGCCGACCCAGACACAGACCGCGACGGCCGCGACAGCGACCAGGAGCGTGACGACGTCACCCGCGTTCAACGTGCCCATGATTGATCCCTCCTCCAGGTCTCACGCGTTCCTCGGGCCGGAGGCGCGCCCGAGTGGCTGACGGGCCTCCGCGACGGTGATGCGCCGGGGCGTCCTCGGCGGCCCCGACTCCGCCGTCCTCCTCAGCGCGTCGTCCAGGGTGGTCGGAGCGTCCCTGAGCGCGCCGAGTCCGGCTCCCCGTGCCTGAGCGGCGCCGTAGCTCGGCTCCTCGGCCCGGTCGAGCCGCCGCACGTGCGGGGTGAGCAGGTCGCCTCCGAACGCCGCCGCATCCGTGAGTCCACGGATGGCCGTCTCGTCGACGCGGTCCGGTCGGCTGAGGCGCTCCTCGGTCGCGGCGACGTCCTGTTCGGTGATCGGCGGCGGCGTGGCCAGCGGGTCGAGGACCCCGCTCGTCTCGCAGTCGGCCCAGTGCTCCGCCAGCCTCCGTAGCACGGCCTCCAGGCTCGCGCGTCCCTCCGCGCGGCTGCCGGGAGGCGGTCGGTCGCGACAGTCAGAGTCGCCGGATCAGCACTGAGCAGTCCGACGCCTCGGAGGTACTGGAGCAGTTCTTCGTGCTGTCGCACACCAGCGGTGAAGGACTGCGCCGACCGGCTGGCGGAGGCTTGCGCCGCCTGGAACCGCGCCAGGATTCCAGCCGCGAATCGGCGCAGCGTCCCCGCACGGAAGGCGCTCTCGACCTGGACGCGCAGTCCGGGCAGCCTGACCTGCGCGTCGACGAGGCGCCCGTTGGCTCGGGCCCGGCTCTGTTCGTTCTCCACGCGGGCGCGATGCACCGCGTCCCGCCCGCCCTGGAGCGCCTTTCCCAGACTGCGCCGGAACACGACGAGGGCGGTGCTGAGGACCGACGCCAGCACTGTCGCGGCCGTGATCAGCCACTCCACGGGTCCGCCCCCCTCGCCGTCTTTCCGTACCGGGCAGGAGCGGAGGAACCAGGCAGGTCAAGGCCGGTGAGCGCGGACCGGATCCGCCTCTGGGCATCGTCGAACGCGCGTCGCCGTTCCGCCTCGTCGGCGGGCCGTCCGTCTCCGGCGGAAACCCTGGACGCCTCCGCCGCGGTGTCGGACAGCAGGGCGCGCCACGCCCACAGGTGGCCCGTGGAGGCTCCGAGGACTTCGGCCCGCTTCAGGGCCCGCCGCGGGTCCGCCGCCGCACCGGTCGAGTCCCGGGCCCGAGGCGGGTACCGGCGCTGTCTCGTGTCGCGGAGGTCGAGCACCTTGCGGGCCATGACGAGCAGCCCCGCCGCGGCGGCGATCCAGACGGCCGTGGTCATCTGCTGGCTCCCCGCCGCCCGCGTGGTCCGGTCCCGGGCGCCCGCTTGTGCCCGACCGATCGTGCGAGGCCGCGACGCGCGCCCGCCAGGCGCCGCGGACCCCTCGGGGCCGGTCGTACGCGCGCAGCAGCTCGACGATCCGCTGCGCGTCCCCCAGAGCCTCCAGGTACTTCTGCACGTTCCTCGCGCGTGTCCGGGCATGTGTCTCAGCCGCCGTGACCAGCTGGTCGCGCCGCTCCAAGTCCTTCGCCACGGGTTTGTGCGCGGACTCGTAGGCTTTGAGGAGCGCTTCGAGGTACCCCGCCTCCAAGACCTGCGGGCTGCGCATGACCCGCGACTCGTAGTCCTTGGCCTCGGCGCGCAGCCGGTCCGACTCGCCGCGTCCCTCCCAGCGGGCGCCGAGGGCGACCGAGGCGACGAGGACGCTGGTCGCGCTGATGAAGGCGGAGCCGAGCGCCAGTGCCAGTTGGAGGGGGTCCACCCGTGCGCCTTCCCGGTCCGTCGTCTCCCGCGTTCGCGGGCCGGGACATGTCTACCGGGAAGGATGGACGGGATTATCCTTCGCCGGGATCGACACGGCGACCGCCGGGTGAACAGCGGCAACCACGGGAAAGGGACCAGCGGTACCCCGCCGGTCCCTTCGGCACGTCCCTCCTACGCGATCACCACTCGTCCTCGAACCAGCCCTCGGGGGCGGGTTCGGCGGGCAGCGGGCGCGGTTCCTGGTGGCGGCGCGACGTGCACTCCCGGAACGGTCCGGTGTCACCGAGCAGGATGCTCATCTGGAAGTCGAGGTGGTCCCGGTACCAGACCGCCATGCCGGTGCCGGCCTCCCAGCGCAGCACCTCCCACGCGTGCCACAGAGCCTGGAACCGGGAGACCGCCTCGGCGTGCCGCCACCACTCCTTGCACCAGCGGAACTGGCCGCCCTCGGGACGGACGTAGACCGGCAGGAAGCGCAGGCGGACGAACTCCTCGACGTTCTTGAACACCGGCTCGGGAGCCGGTTCGTCCTCCAAGGCGTCGGCGTCGTCGCCTCCGTCCACCCCGGCGACCGCGGCGGTGACGTCGGGGGCCTCCGTGGTGAGGCCCCGAGTCCCCGGGCTCAGCCGTTCCGCGTACTCGGGCTCCCCCCACGCGTCATCGGGGAGTTCCGTCTGCCCGTTCACCTGCTGGTTCTGCTCAGCGCTCATGTCCTGCGTCGTCTCTTCTCAGGGTCTTCGTCGTGCTGTGGGGGCCTTCGGCCGGGTCATCGGGCGGCGGCACGGTGTGGCTTGCTGGTCGTCGTGGTGCGGTTGAGGTCGGTCTCTCGTTCCTTCAGTCGCGCCAGAGCCACGCGCGCGTGCTGCTTCTTCTTCGGGAGGCCGACGGCGGATTCGCCGCCCCGAGCGGGCCGACCGCGCCGATGTCCTTCGGCGTAAGCACGGGTTTCGTGGTTGCCCCGGGCGATCTCGACCCGGCCGAGCCGTACCCCGCCGCCGTCGCGGTGTTTCGTGCGCACAACCTTGCCCTGCGGGTAACCGACGTCGGACTGAGCGGTCACGGCACGGTGCGGGCTGACGACCCCGCTGGCACCGCCCAGCCGATGTGCCCGGTGGACCTGACCGATGGTCTCTGGGAGCCGGGAGTCCATCGTCAGGCGCGGATTCGCCGTCCTCGCGGTGCCGTGTGCCCGAAGCTGCGCCTTGATCGCGTTGCCCGCGGCGATGAACCCGGCTCGACCGCGCGGCTGGTCGGTGACCGGGAAGCCGCGGGCCTTGTCCAGCGCGTCGAGAATGCCGTCCCCTTGGAAGAAGGGCCTCCCCAAGCCCTTGTCGGCACGTGCCTGCGACCGTTGCCTGGCCGCCTCGAAGTCCTTGGTGAAGTCGGGGAGGGCCTTGTTGTACATCAGGTTGGCCTTCACCTGGGTCAGGGCGTTGACGGGAGCCCTGCCGTCCAGGACCGCGGCGCTCAGCGACTCGGCGGTGTCCCGGAGCTTGCCGAGGTCCTCCCTGGGGTCCTTGAAAGCGGGGATCGAGCGGGTCCAGAGCTGCTCCATCGTCTCCATCGGGCGGCCGTTCGCCTGCGGGGACGCGGCCGACATGATGGAGTTGGCGTCGATGCGCGCCGAATGGGGGTCGCCGGTGAAGTTGATGTCCTTGACCGTGTGCCGCTCGATCGCCTCCCTCATCTGGATCGGCAGTTCGTCGTAGGCCTTCGCCTGCGCCTCCCGGGCGCCGGGCTCGGTGGAGTTGGCGGCGCTCAGCCAGATCAGTGCGCGCTCGCGGTCCTTCATCGAACTGATGTCGACGTCTTCGTCAAGCGCGCGCCGCCAGAGCTGTTCCGGCGGGGTGTTCGGGTCCGGCCCCTGCCGCCACACGTTGACGCGGGCCGCCTGCTCGATGACCCCGCGGTGGTAGTCGCCGCGCAGCACCGCGTCCATGTCCTGGATACGGAGGTTCCGCTGCACCTCGCGGACCCGGTCGGCGTCGAGGCCCAGCTTCCGGGCGACCAGGCTCGGGTCGGCCTGGCGCGCGAGGCTGAGCCCCGCCATGGAGATGTCGGGTGAGAACGGGGTCTCCGCCTCCCCGAAGAAGCCCTCGCCCCTGCTCCGTGCGCTCCTCTTGCGGAGGGCACCCTCGACGGCGGCTCTCCTGAGGTAGCCGGCGCTGCTGAGGCGGCCGCGGACGACGGTGGCGCCCAGGGTCGTGAGGAGCAGGGCCTCGGCGATCTCCTTGTTCCCACCGCCGCCACCACCCTCACCGGAGCCGATGGCCTTCTGGAGTGCGGCCCACCGTGCGGCGACAAGCTGCCGCGCGCGTTCTTCCTCATAGATGCGCGGGTTGCCCGCTGGCCGGTTCTCACTCATGGACCACTCCATCTCCTCCCCACGTGCGCGGACTCACGGCCGCAGACCACGCCTCGTGCCCTGCGGGGCGAGCTGCTGACCCCGAAGGTGCCGGTCCGTGGATACGGGGGGCGCTGTGCGTCCCCCGCGCTGCCGGGGTGGGAAGCCAGGTCCGTGCAGGCGGGTTGGACCGTTGGGCGCCCGCTGGACATGCGCTCTGCCCACCTGAGCGTTCTGAGTGGCTCCCCCGAGCGAGGACGAGGCGCCGGGCAGGTTCTGGCTCGTGGGATCGGCGGCGGCGATCTCCCCGGCAAACTGCTGCCGTTGTCCCCTGGCCGTCTGCGCGTTCCATCGCAGAGCTTCCTTCACGTACGCCTTTGGCATTCGCCGGTCCCTGGCGAGCGCCCTCAGAACCCGTACGCGTTCTGAGATCTGGTCGGTATAGGCAGCATGAGCCGCGTTCGCGGCATCGACCGCGCGGTCGTGCCGGTCCTGGGCCGTACGCAACAACATGTCGGTCTGGCGCGCCACGCTCCTGAGATCCGTCGTACCCCTGCGGATGGTCGCCTGGACATTCGCGTTCTCGGTCCTGCGCACGTTGGATATGATCCGGTCGGCTCGCTGCGTCGCCAGCCGCTCACGCCGTGCGCTGTCGAGCTTGGCCTTGCGCACCGTGCGCTCCCCTTCGGCCTTCGCCCTGTGCTCAGCTGCCGGTCCCTTACCCTTCGCCGCCTTCATCAAGGCCATCTTCTGCGCTTCGGCCTGCTGGACACCCTTGCGTCCGGTCCGTATCGCCTGCGCGACCAAGCGACCACCCTGCGCCTTCACTGCCGCGATCCGTTCATCCCGTTGGCGTTTCGCGGCCGCCACCTCGCCCCTGACACGGGTGTGAACCCGGGCGATGATCAACGCGCGTTGATCCCTGGCGTGTTGCAGGTACGCTCCGGCGCGTTCCACGGCCCGATCACGGGCCACGTCCGCGCGCGCCTGCCCGCGCTCCGCTCTCCTGGCACGCAACCTGGCCCGGAAACGGGGACTGCGTCTGATGAGACGGCGGAGAAAGGGACGCACGATCAGCCGATTGACCCAGTTCGTCAGCGCGTTGGCGGCCATCACGGTGAGGCCCGACAGAAAGTCCAGTACCTTCCCAGTGATCGCCCTGATATCGCGCATCGCGTTCTCGGTATCCGCTGCGTAGTTCCCCGTCCCGCCCTGGGACGTACCTCCGCCGCTCAATGATCCGTCCCTGTGCGCGACGACGGCGTTGGTGTTGTCAGCGGGGCGGGTGGGGGCGGGTTCCGCATATTGTTCCCCGACTTGCGGGGCTGGCGGAGTAGCGGTGCTCGGAGCGGTGGCCATGGATGTACTCCCTGCCGGTCAGGTCGGACGAGCGCCGACAGCTGTCATTCGTCTGCGGTAATCCGCTTCGTCGTGATCGCGGGCCCTGCCCGCGTCGGTACCCGTCCCCCGGTGCATGCGCGGCGCGTCCTACACTCGGGGCGGGAGGCTGGTTCTCGCCGAGGCGACTTCCTCAGAGCCAGTGCGCGAGGGTGGGTTCGGTGCGGATCGTGGACTCCCGACCATGTCGTCCCACACCGCTACCGCGGCCCCCTGCCCCGTTTAGGCGGAGCAGGCCCTCTTCGCGGGTTCGTTGTCGTTGGATTCCATTCGTTTGGTCTCTTGCGTGGTGGTCCGTTGTCACGGAGGACAGCGATCGGATTCTGAGGAAGGCCCGCTGGTTTCGGAGGAGGGCCCGCTGGTGTCGCCGCGTCGTGGCTTGCCGGTGGCCGGGGGGTGGGGGGCGCCAAGTCTGCATAGGCACGTGACTGGGACGTGGTGAAGTCGTCGCGGGCCGGGACCGTTCGTTGGACCTGTTCGTCGTCCGTGCGGAGGGCCTCGGTAAGCGTCAGCGCTCTCTCCCATGCTGTCCTATCCGACTCAGCTCCTCGCAGAACTCCGGTGAGGTCCGCGATGCGCCCGCTGAGGACGCCCACGTAACTACCGTGCGCGGCGGTGATCTTCTTGACCTGTGTTTCGTAGGCTTGCCGGTTGACCGAGTTCAACCCCGGGCGCGGAAGGTTGGACCGCTTGAAGAGCTCCAGCAGGTCACCCGCCGCTGCTCGCTCGTTCTCCAGGTCGAGGATCCGCGTCTTGACTCGCCAACGGGCCCGGACGAGTCGAAACGGGCCCGCGACACCTCGCGCGAGCCTTCCCCACCTGTCTTCCTTCGGCTCGTCCATGGGCGTCCTCCTCGCCGGTCGGTCCGGGTGTCAGCGGTCGTGCCTCACGTACGGGCGGGCGCGTCGTAGCGTGTGCGCGCCCCGACGGTGATCTGTTCCTCCGCCTCCTTGATCGCGGCACCGATGAGCTTGGCCTTCGGGGTCCTGTACCAGGGACGCATCCGCAGCAGCGTGGGCTTGGCCGCCGTGGCGAAGAGCAGGCACTCGCCCTTGTCGATCTGGCGGATGTCGGCGCCCTGCATGATCTCCTGGCGCCTCAGCTGCACCGAGAAGTTGCCCTTGTTCTCACCGAAACTGAACGACGACGTGGACACGTCGTGCTGGCCGATCAGCTTGGACAGCGCGTCCACGATCTTGTGGTCGTCGAGCCCGGCGCCGAACACCTTGACGGTCGCGGCCGACCACATGGCCTCCATGCCGTTCTCGGTCCACACCCGCACCCCCTGGCGGTAGCTCTGGAGGATGGTGACCGGGACGATTCCGCGCGACCCCAGGTGGGAGTACATGTCGGGCAGGTCGGCGATCTTGCAGATGTTGGCGGCCTCGTCCAGCACGGCCACCAGCGGCGGGTCGAGCCTGCCGCCCTGCCCCTCGGAGGTCTCCTCGCCAGCGAGGAAGATCGCGTCGGTCAGGGCGGCGATCAGCGGCGCGGAGGCGGCGCGTGACTTGCTGAGCAGGTGCAGCGTCTGCCTGGTGGTGACGAAGTCGCGCGGGTCGAACTCCGCCACCGTGCCGTCCCTCGGCTGCGTCACCCACTCCATGATCGCCGGGTCGTCCAGACACCGGGCGGCGGTGCGGGCGGTGGTGTAGATGCCGTCGCGGGTCTCGGCGACGATGTTCTGGGTCTCGCGCAGCGCCTCGGCGTAGGCGGTGAATCCGTGGTCGAAGAGCAGGTCCACCGGCTGCGGCAGCTTGGTGTCGTGCAGCCACTCCCCGACCTTGGCCAGGTTCTCCCGCCCCAGGGCGGCGGCGAGCATGAGTTGGGAGAGCAGCGCCCGAGCCGCCGGACCCCACATGTCCTTCTTGGAGTCGTCGTCGATGGTGAGCACGAAGTGCCCGGCGAGGCGGTAGGCGTCCTCCACGCTGCGGACGTTGGCCAGCGGGTTCCACCACAGCTCCTGGCCCTGGTGGGTGATGTGCTGGGGGTCGAACAGCCAGACCCGCTCGCCCGTCGTCCGCTCGCGGATCTTCGCCGTGGCCGCCCAGACGTCGCCCTTGTTGCTGGTGGCGAGCGCCGGACCGGGGGCGTCCAGCACGTAGGGGATGGCCATCGCGGTGGTCTTTCCCGCGCGGGGAGCCATGTAGGCGAGGACCGTGTCCTCCCAGGACGCGAACAGGCGCGGCCCCGCCCCCCTGCCCGTCGGGCTCTTCATGTCGCCGAGGACGAGTCCGACCTGGGCCTCCGGCAGGCCCTTGCCCCGCATGCCGCGCAGCGAGTGCTTGCGCAGCCGCACCGCCTTGTCGGCGGCCTCGGGGCGGGCCAGTTCGGCGACCGTGTCGTTGCCCTTGTTGAGCGCGGTGACCGCGTCGGGCTGCCCGTACAGCGTGTTCCTCAACCACCGCAGGAACAGCCACGTACCGGTGACCGCCGCCGTGGCCAGGACCGCGAACACCGCGACGACCGCGGCGCTGGGCGTGCCGGGCCAGGCCGCGTCGGTGTCCCAGGTGAGCAGCGCGACCACCCACATGCCGCCGAACGGGCCGACTGCGCCCCCGGCGAGCGCCGCCACCAGCCAGGCCGACAGCCAGAACAGGAAGAACAGGCCCACCGTGCCCCACAGGGCCAGCAGGATGAGCAGCGGGGGCGCGCCCGCCGCGGCGGCGCCACCGCGGACCTGGTACTTCTCCTTCTCGCGGGCCATGGTCTCACTCTCCCCGGATCGCCTGGTCGGTGTCGTACAGGCGGAGTTCGTCGCTCGTCAGCGTCATCTGCACCGGGATCCCGAGCCGCTCGGCGCCCGTCTTGATCAGGTACTTGCCGCGTCCCGGGTGGCGCGCACCGGGCTGCCAGGAGTCCGGCGACGACCACGACGCCACCAGGCCCTGTTCGGGGCCGGTCATCGGGGTGATGCGGTTGACGGCGGCGAGTTCGCGCGGCGGCAGCCCGGCCAGCACGGTGATCGCCGAGCGGTCGACGAACCCCCGCGCCTTGGCCCGGTCCTCCTCGGTCGCCAGCGCCTCAAGGTCGTTGAGCGAGTGCGTCACCATGATCGACGCCATCCCCTTGGAGCGGTTGAGCCGGGTGAGGGAGTCGGCGAACTCCACCAGCCCGGGGGCGCCGCGCAGGGCCCGCCACAGCTCGTCCATCACGCCGATGTAGGACCGGCGGCGGATGAGGCCGAGTTGGGACAGGACGGCCGCCGCGTCGACCATGCCGAACCCGTAGCTCCACGTGCACAGCATCGCGGCGGTCAGCAGCTTGTCCCCGGCGGCCCCCACCCGGGAGATGTCGACGCTGATCCCCGGCGCCTCCATGTCGAGTGGCCTGGTGGTCTCGGCGTCGAAGACCCCCGCCAGGGAGCCGGTGCACAGCAGACGCAGGGTGAACACGAGGTCGTCCACGCGCTTGTCGTACTGGCTCCGGTCGTTCGCTCTGGCGAACGACCGCAGGGACTCGGGGCCCTCCTCCACGACGCGGAGCACGTCGACGACCGTCGGCTGCCTCCCGGACAGCCGCTCGTCCAGGAGGTCCACCGCGGCGCCGAGCACGACCTCCTCGGAGTTGCTGATCCGGTCCTCGCGGACCAGGGTGCACAGGGCCATCAGCAGCGAGATCCGCCGGGAACGGACCTCCCAGCGCAGCTTCTCCCGCTCCACTTCGGAGAGGCGTTCCATCACCGAGCCCAGCGGGCCCGCGTCCAGCGGGTTGATCCGGTCCAGGCCCCGCCCGATCCGGATCACCTGGCCGCCCAGGTGCTGGATCAGGTCGGTGTAGTCCGGTTTGGTGTCGCCCAGGATGATCGCCTGGGAGCCGAAGGAGACCGCTCCGGTCACCAGCCGCTTGACGAACGTCGACTTCCCCGTTCCCGGCTGGCCCAGGACGAAGCAGCCGGGGTTGGTGATGAGCCCGGCGCGCAGCCAGGCCATGGGGTCGAGGCAGACGGCCTCCCCGGACAGGAGGTCGCGCCCGATCGGCGTGCCGACCGAGGGCGGCTTGCTGCTGGTGACGAACGGGAACAGGCCGCACGCCTGGGCGGTGGTGGCCTGGTACTCGACCGCGTTGGGGATGTTCGGCGAGGCGCCGCCGCCCCGGTGCTTCCATCCGAGCAGGGGCGCGATGACCTCGCGGTCCCGCTCCGTGGAACGGTCGGGCTGGCTCGCCTGGGCCCTGCGCGCCTCCTTCTGCTTGAGGCGCTTGCGCTCCGCCCTCTGCAGGCGGCGTTCCTCCCGCCGGCTCTGCCGGTCGATGATCGCCATGGTCGCTCCTCCCTAACCCATGCCGCGCTGGATGAGGAAGGGCGGGCACACCCCGAGCGGCAGTGTCGTGGCGAAGGCCACGTCCTGGCTGCCCCAGGCCCGGCGCAACCGGATGCGCGACGTCTCCGCCGCCGACTCCGTGTGCGCGACCGCCTGCTTCAGCCTCTCCTCGTCGTCCACGGTCGCGGTGGTGTACAGGCTCACCTGCACGAGTCCCGCGCCGCGCGTCTCCTCCTGCGCCGCCTGGCGCGCGTAGGCGAGGTCCTGCCTGTCACGGGCGCTCACCCGGTGCCGCACGCGGGCGGACAGTTCGCTCTTGTACTGGGCCGCGGCGTTCTGCTGCTCCAGGGCGCGTGCGGCGGCCGCCGCGGGCCAGGGCCGGAACAGCAGGGTGGTCCGCTTGACCCAGCGGGTGGGGGAGAGCAGCTCGGCCAGCACGGTGCTGGTGACGTGCGTGCGCGGCGCCTCCTGCCAGATCCAGGAGACGCTGGTCCCGCTGTCGTGGGTGTAGCGGTCGTGGTGCACCTCGGCCTCGACGGGGGTGGCGTCGGTCCAGTCCAGCGTCCCGATGTCCTGGGGCTTGTCGTGCAGCATGGAGCTCAGGTCGTTGACGACCGTCGGGTCGTAGGCGGTGCGCACCATCGCGACGAGCTGTTCCGGGGTGGCCCGGCCCAGCACCGACACGCCGGTGCTGGCGAGGCTGGTCTCGATCTGGTTGAGGTAGCCGCTGATCTCCACGGCCGCCTGCATGCGGTCCCTGGGGGCCACGGGGAACTTGCGCGGATCGAAGGTGAGGCTGACCCGGGTCTCGACCTGGGCGCTGATCGTGGGGGAGTTGACGACCAGGTCGCGCATGATCTTCCTGGCCGCCGCGGGGGACTGCGGGTCGATGTCCGCCTCGACACTGCCGCGCAGGGCGCTGCCGGGGGCCGGCCGGGACTCGACGGTCACCGTGACCCACTGGACCCAGGGCATGTACCCGAGGGAGGCCAGCCACTGGTGCCAGTTGGCCACCCAGGTGTCGACGTCGGAGGATTCCGCCAGCCACACGGAGTTCGACGAGACCAGGACCGTCGCGGTCATGTGCCCCAGACGGCGGTTCCAGGCCAGTCCGAACCGGCCGCCCCTGCCGTCCTCGCAGGAGAGGAGGGCGACGGGCGCGAGGATACCGGGCAGTTGGAAGGCGCGCGGGTGCTCCACCATGACCCCCGCCCGGTAGCGGGTGTGCCCGAGGACCTTGGCCCACCACCACCGCAGCCGCGCCAGGAGGAAGGCCAGCAGCGACTCGCCGCGCACGGGCACCGCCGCGAACAGCAGGGCCACGGTCAGGATCGGCAGCAGGTAGAGGGCGAGCCTGGGCGCGAACATGCCGGACAGCATCAGCAGGACCAGGCCGCCGAGCAGGAACAGGGTGGCGTTGAGCCCCAGCCCGAACAGCCCGATGCTGCGTCGGCGGCGCCACCCTCCGTACGTGCGAACCACCTAGACCATCCTTCCGTCTGCTCCGTCGGCGAGCGATCCCGGTCCCGCTCCCTCCGGGGGCGCCGATCCGCCTCCGCCGGAGATGGAACCTCCCCCGTCCGCCACCAGGGACGCGCCGCCCGGCGCGTCCGCGCCTGGCGCCGCGCCGCCGGGGGCGTCGCCGCCCGAGGCGGGGCGCCCCCGCCCGGGGTGTCCGCGCCGTCCGCGCCGGACGCGACCGTCTGGCTGTACGACTGCTCCGAGCCGCTGACCGTCGAGCTGACGGACTCGGTCGCGCCGGAGGCCGCCGTGCCCGCGCCGCCGCCGTCGGCCCCGACCATGGCGCCCTCGGCGGCACCGGGACCCGCGTCGCCGGTTCCGGCGCCCCCGTCCCCGGAGCCGTTGACGCCTCCGGTGGCGGCGCTGTCCGCGCCGCCCGTCCCGCCCAGGGCGGAGAGCTGGCCGTTCTGCGTGCCCAGGGCCGCGGTCGCCGCGGCCCCCGATCCCGTGTCGGACGCGCTCGCGGCCATCACGGACCCGTCGCCGCCTGCTTCGGGACCGCCTGTTCCGTCGCCGCCTGTTCCGGGACCGCCCTCGTCGAGGTTGCGCGCGACGCCGGCGGCGCGTTCGTTGGCCCCGGCCGCGGCGGCCTGGGCTCCGCCCGTTCCGCCACTGGGGTTGGCGGCGTTGTTCATGGCGCTGGCCGGGTCGGCGTTGGTGCCGCCGCCCGTGCCGCCGCCTGCGCCACCGCCGCTTCCGCTTCCGCCGCCACCCCCGCCGCTGGTGAGGGCGTTGACCCCGCCCGCCGCGATGGCCAGCATCCAGACACTGCTAGAGCTCATGAGTTTCATCAGCACGGGCAGCGCGCCGGTGGCCAGCAGCATGATCGCCGCCCCGAGGAGGTATCTGCGAAGATCGTCCTCGTCGCCGTTCGCGTTGGCGAGGATGACCAGCCCGACCAGGTAGATCATCAGCAGGAGGGGTTTGTAGAGGAAGCAGGCGAACAACCAGCCGATGACCTTGGACAGGAGCTTCAGTCCCGGGATCATCGCGCTGGCCGCGGCCAGCGGCAGGAGGCAGGCGATGAGGTAGACGATGGAGTCCAGCATGGCGAGGACGATCAACTGCGCGTTCAGCCCGAGGATCAACGCGAGCCCGACCAGGGAGCCCAGAGCCCCCTCCGCGACCTCGTTGGTCCCGAAACCGAGGTCGATGCCGCTGGCGCCCACGCGGACGATGCTCGGGTAGACCTCCTTCGCGGATTCGAGGAAGGTGTCCTGGTCCCCGTACGTGCCGGTCTTGAGAACCATCCAGGTGAGCGCGCCGCTGAAGTTCCTCAGAGCGTAGATGAGGAAGAGCCCGCCGAACGTGACGACGATGACCGTCAGCAGGCCGCGGATCATGTCCAACATCGGGTCGAGCCGCCGGGTCCACAGCATGCGGACGGCCGCCAGCAGGATGCCCAGGGTCGCGAGGAACAGGACCAGTGGATTGAAGACGTCCTGGAGTTGCAGGATGCCCTGGTCGATCTGGAGGTTGGGGTTACCCGTTCCCCGGCGGTCCGCGTTGTAGATGGGACTGCTGAGTTCGCTGTCGATCAGGAGATCGAACATGCGCTCGATGATGCCTTGGAGGCTCTCCGTCACCCAGCCGTTGATGCGCTCCCCATCCACCCGCTCCACCCCTCTGTTCCTGGTCTGGCTTTCGTTCCCTGTCTGAAACCCTCGCTAGTCGTCCAGTTGGTCCGGACAGAAGTGGGCAGGCACCTTTTTTTTCGCGCTGATTGCCCTGTACCCAGTTCGGATATTGGGTGCAGGCGTAGTATCTCTGCATTCTGGTATGCGGCAATTCTGTTGGGTAATAATCCGGAATTTCTCCGGCGTCATCCAGCGGGTGATCCTTGCAGGCTGCGCTTCTTTCCCACCAGGATTCGGGAAGGTTGGGGCAGTGATACTTTTCCCAGGGCCAGTTGGCGGGTTCCATCAGATCAAGGTTGTCTGGTGTGCATGGGGACGCCTTGAAGCCGTTCGCGAATTCTCCGAAACTCGGCTCGTAACAGAAGTCGTAGCAGTCCTCCGCGCCGTCGTACGTGCAGCGCGGGTCGTTCGGCCCCGAGAGCGCGACGGTGTGGTTGAGTTGTTCGTACCCGTCGTCGTCGGGGCAGATGTAGTTGCCGTTGTCGGTTCGGAGAGCGCGTTGGCCGCACCCGGTTGATTCCCGTTCCTCCTGGGCCTGGCTTTGGACGAGTTCCTGGATGCTGGTGGAGACGTCTTCGGAGGGGTTGTGGAGGGAGCCCTGGAAGAGCATGGCGGTCAGGCTGCCGGATCCGATGATGAGGACGACGGCGAGGACGACGTAGGGCAGGTCCGCCATGCCGCGTGCGGCGATCCAGGGGTCGCCGGTGAAGTTGGCGTGGATCATGCGTCCGCCGACGATGATCAGCGCGAGGACGCCCAGGATCACGCCCACACCGGCCACGTAGCCCAGCAGATCGTTGCCGCTGGTCTCCAAGCTCGGTAGGGCGAGCGAGGCGTGTGCGGACCCCTCCGCCAGTTCTGATGACACCGTGTCCCCCTTGCCGGTCGTTTCCCGCCCGTTCAGACCCCGGCGAGCGTGGTGACCACGGAAACGGCGACCAGCATGAGGGAGACCCCCATGATGGTCCACACCACGCCGCCGACCCCGTCCGCGGCCATCTCGGACCGGCCGAGCTTTCCGACCGCCATCTTCCCCGCCGAGTAGAGGATGCCGATCACCCCGAGGACGACGACCACCCCCTGGGCCAGGTTGATGAATCGCGCGATCGGGTCGTCGTCCGACTGGCCGCTTCCGTTGCCCCACGCCGGCAGTTTCGGCTCCGGGTCCCACCGCACATCGGCGGGGAGCGCCGCGCTCAGGTGGACGGTGTCGGCGAGCAGGGGCAGGAGCCCGACCAGTGTCATCCGCCGCCGCCCAGGACATCGGCGACCGTCCGGATGACCGGGATGGCGACGAGCATCAGGGAGATGCCCATGACCGTCCACACCAGTCCGCCGACGCCGTCCGCGGCGAGGTCGGACCGGCCGAACTTGCCGATCGCCATCTTGCCCGCGGCGAAGAGGATGCCGATGATCCCGATGACGACGATGACGCCCTGGCCCCAGTTGATCACCTGCTCGATGGGGTTGGCGCTCCCGTTGAAGTCGGGCAGCTCGGGGCTGTTGTCCCAGTCGAAGCTTTCAGCGGGGAGCATGGCCGCGGTGTTGACCAGGTCACTCGCCTGAAGGAAGGTGTCCATACGTTTCCCGTTCTCCTCACCCCGTACCCTGTCGTGCCAGGGTCTGCGCGGCCGCCGCGTGGCAGGCGTTCCTGATCTGGTCCAGGGCCCGGCGGGCCCTGGACGGTAGTTTCACCCGGTCCGCGTCGGCGGCGTCCACGTAGCGCAGCGACGGGACGAAGGGGAACCGCACGAGGCGCCCCACCCTGTCCCGTACCAGTCCCAGACGCGCGGCGGACTCCGAGGGTTCTGGTCCGGCGCCGTCCGCCACGACCGCCAGGGCCGCGGGACGCACGCCGTTTCGTTCGAGGACGTTGAGGACGTCCGCCGCCCGTGCCGTCGAGGCGACGCTGTTTCGGCAGGTCAGGACCAAGGGGCGACCGAAGGTGTCGATCTCTCCGCGCTCGGCCGTGTACGCGCCGAGCTCCCAGGGCGTGTTCAGCAGGACCCGCAGCGTGGTGGTGGCGGCCCCGCCGTGGCAGCCGAGCACGACCATCTCCCTGGCCCAGCCCGGAAGCGCCCCGCCCAGCGGCTCCCGCGCCGCGGCGCTGTCGGTTCCACGCCTCGCCATGGGCTCCCCCCGTCCGCGTCGTGCACGTGTCGTCCCCGGTCGGGTCGACGCGGGGACCTCGCGGACACGTTGATGCCAGCAGTACCGTGAGGCCGGGTCCGGGACCGGACGGCAGGCAATATATACCGGCCCGAGCGGAAGAGGATCAAGTGGCCCTCGGCGTCACGATTACTTTGCGTGGCGGAAGGTGCTCGAAGGCGAGAAAGAAAGCGAATAAATCACGTTCTCATTCGCGAACTGAAGGGGTCCGTTCGACTCTGTTCAGTGATGAGTCGTGGTCAACGCCGTGGAACCTTCCGGCCGAGCCTGCCGGTTCCCGCCCGTCGGGTGAACGGTGCTCGCGCACCTTTGATCAAACCGTTAAGAATGATCGCTCATCGTCACGGTTTCGGATTCCCAGGCCGCTTGCATTTCGGATTCTTCGCAGGTACGGATGGTGCGTTCGTGTCCGCATTCTCGACGAGTGGGTGCCCATGATCAGAGTGGTGGGTCCGGCATGAGCGACTTCGGCGGGGGTTCCCGGGAGAAGACGATCGTGTTCGGGATCGTCGCGGTCCTGGTCGTCGCCCTGGTCTTCCTGGGCTTCCAGCTTCTGCCGGGTTCGGACGACGGGCCGGCGTCCGAACCCGGGACCGCGGCCCCCGAGGCCCTCGGCGCCGGCGGCGGCAGCGTCGACGACGTCATGTCCCTGCTGCCCTACTCGGAGGCCGAACTCGCGACCGGGGCCGAGGTCGCACGGGACTTTATGGCGGCCTACCACGAGGTCGTCCCCGACGAGTCCGCCCAGGAGCGGCTGGACCGCCTCTCACCGATGCTCTCCGAGGAGTTCTTCGGCACCGTGGAGAACCTCGTCCTCACCACCCCGAACAGTGCCGTCGACCGGGACCCGCAGCGGACCAGCACATCGGCTGAGGTCACGGGGATCCGCAACATCGGCGCCGGATCGGTCATCTACGAAGTGCGGGTGCGGTTCCTGACCGACACGGGGGACGACGGCGGGAACGACCCCGTCTCCTACGCGGTCACCACGGTGCCCGAGGACGGCGGTTGGACCGTCTACGCCTTCCAGGACGCCGCCATCGGGAACGACGGTGAGGCCGCGTGAGCGGCGTCCGGGCCGATGAGAACACCGCCCTCAGAATCTGGTCACGCATGCGCGGCTTCCTGCTTCCCCCGCGCGGCCGCGACGGCGACCGGGGCGCCGCGCCCGCCGCCGCGCGCGTGGGCGGCGGTGTCACGGGACTCGCGGTCATGGCGGGCATCGCCTTCGTGTCGACCATGTGCGGACCCGGGGGCGCCACGGCGAGCGACTTCGGCACGGCGGGCTCGGGGAACCCCTCATCGGGCGTCATCCAGGCGTCCGCGTCGTCCTCGGGGGAGTCGATCACGATCAACAGCCACGGAGAGAACGGGAGCCGCGAGTACGACAAGTCCATCCGGGTCGATATCCCCGAGGACATCCTGCGTTTCCATCGCGCGGCGGCCGATGCCTACAAACTTCCCTGGGAACTCCTCGCCGCGGTCGGTGCGGTCGAGACTCAGAACGGCTCCTACCCCGGAGTCAGGGACAGGGGTACGCGCAACTCCGCGGGAGCGGCCGGGATCCTCCAGTTCGGGGTCGCCGACCTGAACGGCGGGAACGTCCTCGCCGCGGGCAACGCCTGGGGAGGCAAACCGGACCAGCGGGTCTCCCAGCGGGCCGAGCACTACGATGTCGGCGAAATCCCGACCCGTGGCGTGCAGTACTTCGGTATCGACGGCAACAACGATGGTCGGGTCAACGTCTGGGACTCGCAGGACAACATCGTCTCGGGCGCGTTCCGGCTCGCGTACTACGCCCAACTCGCTAAGAACGGCTCCAAGGACCCGATGGTCGCGAGGTGCCGTCCGCTCGACCTGGACCCCACCGAATGCACGCTCTACGTGCACAACAACGCCCCGTGGTACGTGGCCCAGGTGTTGGACGTGATGGAGTACTACAGCAACTCCGGCATCGCCCCGACATCGCCTTCCCTCAGCATCCAGGCCGCCTCCTTCGGGAGCGAAGGCGAGGACTGCTCCGAGGGCGGAGGCGTCAACCAGGCCGCCTACCTGGGCAACGCGGGACCGGCGCACCGGGGCGCGATCGAATTCGCCCGGAGCAAGATCGGGCTCCCCTACGTCTGGGGCGGGGTGGGGCCCAACGGTTACGACTGCTCAGGACTGGTCATGGCCGCGTGGAACTCGGTGGGAGTGCAGATACCCCGGACGACCTTCGCCCAATGGCAAGGCGGTCAACCACCCTCCACGTGGGACGGCGCGGACGTCGCAGTGGTGCTGGACGGGACCCTTGACATCGACGCCCTCCAACCGGGGGATCTCCTCTACTTCCACTACTCCGGGCAGTCCCCGTCCCATATGGGGATGTACGTCGGCGGCGGTCGGATGATCCATGCTCCGCGCACGGGCCAGAACATCACCGAGGTGTCGATCGACACCGACCAGTACCGGCGGGTCTTCATCGGCGCCATTCGCATCTCGCCGGACTCCTCCGACAGCGGTGGCGGAAACGACACCTTCGACGCGTGACGGGTGTCCCGCACGCGCCGGAGCACGATTGAAAGGACGTTCACCATGGCAGCTCCGATTCTCGCGGGCCTCGCGGGCGCCGCGCTCCGATTCGTCGGTCAAAGGGCCCTCATGCCCGCGCTCCGTTGGGTCGGTTCCAAGGGCGCGACGTGGCTCGCCGCCCGGGGCGGCTGGAAGGGCTTGGGCAAGAGTGTGGGCAGGGGCCTGCTGACGGGTGCGCTCAAGTTGTTGGGCAAGGGGCTCGGCGCGCTTCCCGGCCTGGGAACCGGCGCGGTCGGCGCGATCGCGGCGGCGGGGGCGGCCGGGCTCAAGGACAATCCGTTCACGGCGCTCGCCGCGCTGATGACGTCCGCGGCGCAAGGAGGGGCCGCGCAGTCCCCAACGGGCGCTCGCGGCGCCCTAGACAAGTTGGAACTGAGAAGGGTGGCCGCGGGGACAACCTGACACCAACGCCACCCCTTCGCCCACCACGGGAGCGCACCCCTGACCCCGGGCCTTCCCCAGCTCACGACGATCGCGGTACCCTCACCCCGGTGAGTGCCCTCACGCGCGCTCCCGCCGCCCTCCCTCCCCTCGCCGGAGTCGGCGGCGCCCGCTCCCACCACCCTCCACCATCCTTCGCGGAAAGACCCACCCTCTGTGAACACCCCTGCTCTCCCGGCTCAGACCGCACCGGTGACGGCGGACGAGGCCGTGCTCATCGCGGACGAGTTCGACGGCATGGTCTCCTCCGTCGGGTCGGCGGTCCTCGGCAAGACCGACGTCGTGCGCCTGGCCCTGGTCGCCATGCTCTCCCAGGGCCACATCCTGCTGGAGGACGTCCCCGGCACCGGCAAGACCACACTCGCCCGTGCCATCGCCGCCAGCGTGGCCGGAGCCTGGCGGCGGATCCAGTTCACCCCCGACCTGCTGCCCTCCGACGTCACCGGTGTCACGGTCTTCAACCAGGCCACGCGTGAGTTCGAGTTCCACCCCGGGCCGGTCTTCGCCAACGTCGTCGTCGCCGACGAGATCAACCGGGCCTCGCCCAAGACCCAGTCGGCGCTGCTGGAGGTCATGGAGGAGGGCACGGTCACCGTGGACGGCAACGCCTACGCGGTGCCCTCGCCGTTCCTGGTGGTGGCGACCCAGAACCCGGTCGAGATGTCGGGCACCTACCGGCTGCCCGAGGCGCAGCTCGACCGGTTCCTCATGCGGCTGTCCCTGGGGTACGCGGACACCGCCGCCGAACTCGCGATCATCCGCGGCGACCGGCTGACCTCGCCCGGCGACCTCGACCCCACCTGCGACGCCGAGCGGGTGGACCGGTTGCGCGGGGCGGCCGCTCGCGTGCACGTCCACGACGCGATCTACGAGTACGTCCTGCGCGTCGCGCACGCCACCCGCACGGACCCGGCGCTGAGCGTGGGCCTGTCCACCCGGTCGACGGTGGCCATGGCGCACGTGATGCGCATGCTGGCGCTCACCTCGGGCCGTCCGCACGTCGAGCCCGAGGACGTCAAACTCCTCGCCCAGCCGGTGTGGGCGCACCGCCTCGTGCTGTCGCCGGAGGCCTCGGTCGGCGGCCGGACCGGCGCCGACGCCTGGCGGAGATCCTGCGGGAGACCCCGGCGCCCGCGCCGCGGGACTCGGGAGCCCCGGCGGGCCGCTGATGCCGACGACTCGGGGATGGCTCGTCGTCGGGGCGGGAGTCCTCCTGCTCGTCGTCGGGGTGGTCTCGCAGTACCAGGAGGTCGCGCTGCTCGGCGGTGTGGCGGTGACCGTGGCGGTGCTGGCCGTGCTGGTGGTCGGGCGTCCCGCCGCCGTGCGCGTGCGGCGGTCGGTCCCCGTCGTGCGGACCTCACCGGGCGCGGCCGTGCGCGTCTCGCTCCAGGTGAGCAACACCGGTCGGCGGGCGTTGCGGATCACGGAGCGCGTGCGCGCCGCAGACGGTGAGCGGCCGGTGCCGCTGCGTCTCCTGGCCGGGCGGGCCTCGGCCGAGGCCGAGTACCGGATCGCGGCCTCGCGCAGGGGGGTGGTCGAACTCGGCCCCCTCCGGTCCGGGCGCTCCGACCCGCTCGGCCTGGCCGCCGCGCGCCGCGACCACGGAGAGGCCGACCGGCTCTGGGTGCACCCGCGTTGGGAGTACCTGCGCACGATCCCCATCGGCCGGGTGGCCGACCCGGACGGCGCCGCGGACGGCTCCCCGGCCGGGACGCTGACCTTCCACACCCTGCGGGACTACGTGCGGGGGGACGACCTGCGCCACGTCCACTGGCGCAGTTCCGCGAGGCTGGACAAGCTCGTCGTGCGCGAGTACATCGACACCTCCAGGACACGGGTGTGCGTCATCGTCGACGACCGGCCCACGCCCGGGGGCGAGGAGCGCCTGGACGAGGTCGCGGGCGCCGCCGCGTCCATCCTGGCCACCGGCGTCCGTTCGTCGCTGCACTGCGAACTCCGCCTGGCCGGCGGCGGCGCCAGGGAGAGCACGGGCGGGCTGCCCCCGCTGCTCGACCTGCTCGCCGAGGCGCGGACCTCGCCGGGGGCCGACCTGCACGCCGCACTGACCCTCGCCCGCACGCGTCCCGCCGGGGACACCGCCATCCTGGTGAGCGGCGCTCTCGACGGCGCCGACCTGCGGTCGTTCGCGCGGCTCGCCGACCGCTACGCGGGCCTGGTCGCGGTGGTCGTCGGCGCGGAGGAACGCCCCGCCGCTCCCGCCGACGTCACCCTGCTCACCGCCGGTGACGCGGCCGGGTTCGCCGACCGCTGGAACGAGGCGCCATGGTCACGGTGACCGCGCCGCGAGCCCGGGAGGAGACGCGGCCGACGGCCGGGCCCGCCACGGGCTCCGCTCCCGGGCCGGGCCCGGCTCCGGCGGGCGGCGTCGGACCGCTCGCCGTCCTGGGACTGTTCCTGGCCTCGGCCGCCGGCGGCGTGGTGATCGCCCCCGGCTACGCGGTGCCCGCGAACGTCTACGCGGTGGTGGTCTCCAGCGCCCTCCTCGGCGTCGTGGCGACCCTTCTGCTGCGGCGGCGCGTGTCGGCCTCCCTCGCACTCCTGGCCGGGCTGCCGCTGCCGCTGGCTGCCGTGGCGGCGTGCGCGCTGTGGCTGCCCGGCGAGGGGACCGGGGTGTGGCGGTCGGCCGGGGAGGCGATCCTGCACTCGGGGGCGCGGATCCTCACCAGCACGGCGCCCACCCCGGCGAACGTGGACACCCTGGCGCTGCCCCTCCTGGCGACCTGGCTCACCGCCGCCGCCTCCGCCCTCGCCTGGTGCGGACGCCGCCGGGCGCTCGCCCTGCTGCCGGGACTGCTGCTGTTGGTCGGGGCGGCCGTGCTCAACGGACCCGTCGCGCCGCCCGGGTTCCTCGCGATCGGCATGCTCACGGTCGCGGCGGCCGTCGTCATGTCGGCCCCCCGGTCCGAGGCCGGCCGGGGGGCCGCGTCGGATCCGGCCGGACTGACCATCGAGGTGGACACCCCCGGCGAGACGTCCCCCGCACGGTGGACGCGCGCGGTGGCCACGGGGGCGCTCGCGACGCTGACGGCCGCCGCCGCGGTGTTCGCGGGTCCGCTCCTGCTCGCCGGATGGGACGCCGAACCGGAGGACCCGCGCGAGGCGCTGACCCCGCCCATGCGCCCGAGGCGGCGCTCAACCCGCTCGGCTACCTCTCCGGGTGGGCCGCCGACGCCGACGAACCGCTGCTCACGGTCACCTCCGACGACCCCGTCAGCCTCCGGTGGGCCACTATGTCCGACTTCACCGGCACCACCTGGCTGCCCGAGGCGGGCTACCGCGCCGCGGGCCAGGCGTTGCCCGAGCCGGTGCCGCCGCTGCCGCACGCCGCCGAGAGGGGTGTGGAGATCGCCGTGGGGGAGGACCTGCCGGGCAGTTGGGCGCCGGTCGTCGGCGTCCCCCGGAGCATCGACCTGCCGTCACCGGGATACGACGCGTTCACGGGCACGGTGGTGAACATGGACGGTCCGGTGGCCGGAACCACGTACCAGGTCGTCGGCGAGGTCCCCGACTGGCGGGCGGACGAGCTGGAGAGGGCCACCACACCCGTGGGAGGGGTCTTCGACGCCTACCGCGAACTCCCGGAGGGCGCGCCGCCGATCCTCAACGAGGTGGTCGCGGCGGTCGCCAGCCAGGGGGCACCCTACCAGCGAGCCACCGCCCTGGCGGAGTACGTGCGCGAGTCGCACACCTTCGACCCCCAGACCCCGGGGGGCCACGGGTACGCGAACGTCGCCGCGGTCCTCGCCGCACCCGGGGAGCCCGGGGGCGGCGGCACCTCCGAGCAGTTCGCCAGCGCCTTCGCCATGCTGGCCCGGGCCGCCGGACTGCCCAGCCGCGTCGCAGTCGGCTTCGGCCCGGGAACGGACGAGGGGCGCGGCACGCACACGGTCCGCACGGGGGACGCCGTGGCCTGGGGCGAGGTCTACTTCGAGGGCGTGGGATGGGCGCCGTTCTCGGTGACGCC
The DNA here is from genome assembly GCF_001942255.1 of Nocardiopsis sp. CNR-923. Taxonomy (GTDB): domain Bacteria; phylum Actinomycetota; class Actinomycetes; order Streptosporangiales; family Streptosporangiaceae; genus Nocardiopsis. Next base: position 18,493 of record NZ_MKKC01000081.1, on the reverse strand, counting down.
CGGGGAGGAGGGCGCGGACGCGCGCAGGAGACGGCCCGGGACACCTCCGATCCGGAGGAGGCCGAGGACACCCGGGACCGGGAGGCTCCGCGGGACGAGCCCTCAGACGCGGCGGAGGATGACGGCGAGGAGTCACGGGCCCCGTGGTGGGTGGCGGCCTCGATCGTGGGCGTCGCGCTCGCGGCCGTGCTCGCGGTTCCGGTGCTGCGGCTGCTGCGGGGGCGGCGCCGCCTTCGGTCGGGCACCCCCGACCGGCGCGTCCTCGGTGCGTGGCGGGAGCTGCGCGACGCCCTGCGCCTGTGCTCGGTCACCCCGCCGCCGGGGAACACGGTCAGCGACACGGTGGCCCTGGTCACGGACCTGCTGCCCGCGCGCGCCCGGGGGTGGGCCGAGGTGGACCTGGGATGGCTCGGCCGCGCGGTCAACCGCGTCGCGTTCTCCCCCGGCGTGGCCGTCACCGAGGCGCAGGCGTCGTCCATCGTCGAGGGAGTCCGCCGCCAGACGCGGGAGCTGCGGCTCAGCCGGGGCCGCGCGCGGGCACTCGCCTGGTGGTTCGACCCCCGGCCGCTGCTGTGGCGGGACCGGTGAGTCGTCGCCGCGGCCGTGCGCCGGGGTTAGGGACTGGGGAGAGGGGAGGGGCCTCGTGAGCGGTGCGCCGCGCGGAGGCAGCCTGGTGCCGGGATTCCACTCGTTGGAGGTCCTGCACCGCGGCTCGGCCTCGACCGTCTACCGGGCATTGCCGGACGGCGGTGAGGAGCCGGTCGCCGTCAAGGTGATGCGCGACGTGGACGGCGCGGCCGAGGCCGCGCGGCTGCGCGAGCTGTCCGGCCTGCCGGGAGCGGTGCCGGTGGTCGGCGACGGGCGCACGACGTCGGGACGGCCCTTCGTGGCCATGGCCCTCGTCGACGGCGGCGACTACGGGGCTGCCCTGCGCGGCCGTTCGCCGCTGCCGGTCGACGAGGTCGTGGGCGTGGGCGTGGCCGTCGCGGAGGCGCTGGGGGCCGTGCACGCCCTGGGGCTGCTGCACCACGGGGTGGAGCCGGGCAACCTGTTGGCGGTGGACGGGGGCGCCGTGCTCGCCGACGCGGGCGCGGTCCTGCCCGTCGACGCGGTTCCACCCGCCACGGGGCTCGACGCGCACGCCGTGCGGCACGCCCCTCCTGAGGCGCTGCGGGCCGAGCCGCACTCGGCGGCCTCCGACGTCTACCGGCTGGCGGCCACCCTGTGGACGCTGCTGGCCGGGCACGGGCCCTTCGACGACCCGGAGTCGGACGACCCGTTCCGGTGCCGCGAGCGCGTGCTCGGCGAGGCGCCGCCGCGGCTTCCCCGCGAGGACGTGCCCGCCGCCCTGGAGGCGGCCTGGGCCGCGCTCTGGCCAAGGAGCCGTCCGAGCGGTTCGCCAGCGCCGCCGGTTTCGCCGAGGCACTGGCCGAGGCGGTCGCTCCCGGTGCGGCCGACGTCGGGCACGTGGTGCCCGGCGAGGCGGCATCGCCGTCCCCCGGTGGGCGGGCCCCTGCCTCTGGTGGGGCCGAGGAGTCCTCGGAGGCGGGTGGGGACCGCCGTTCCGGGGAGGCAGAGTCCGGCCCGGTGCGTCCTGTCGGGCCGGCCGCCGCCGTTGGTGGGCCTGAACCGGAGGCGCTTCCCGAGCCCGAGGCCGACGCGGGGGCTGTCGGTGCCGCAGGTGAGCCCGAGGCGCGCGCGTGGTGGGAGACCGACGAGGGCGCGCACCGGGTAGCCGGGGCGGACGCCCCCGACACCGGCTCGGCGGCCGACCGGAGCGAGGACGGACCCTCCGACCGCGACCGGGCGACCCGTGGGGCACAGGGCGGTCACGCCCCCCGGCCGTCGTCGCCGCCGAACCGCGTGCCCGCACCCGCCGACGACCCCTGGGCCGGGCTGGACGTCTGGTCGGGCCCTTCGCCCAGGCAGGAGCCCCCGCCGCCGCGCTCACCCGGGTTCGGGGACGCGGGCGGGGCCCGGCGTCCCGTCCCGCCCACCGGGTGGGAGCCGCCGCGGACGCGCGTGCGGGCGGCCCCGACACCGAGTCGACGGTGGCCCCTCTACGCCGCCGTCGCGGGGGCGGCCTTGGTGCTCGCCGTCGTGGCCGCAAGCGTCGTGGTCCTCCTCCGGTCCGGCGCTGAGACCGGTCCGTCCGTGGCCGACCCCTCCACCTCGCCCTCCGACGACGCGTCGAACGCGCCGCGGGCCTCCGTGGTCGCCGAGGCGGCGCCGACCGGCGTCGAACTGGAGGACTCCGGAGCCACGGTCGTGCTGGCCTGGGAGGACAACACCGAGGGGGAGGCGGCGCACCACGTCGTCGGAGGACCGATCGGCAGCGTCCCCGCCTCGCTCGCCGCCGTGGCGCCCGGGGAGACCGAGGCCGCGGTGGACGGGCTCGACGCCGGTGAGGACTACTGCTTCACCGTCATCGCGGTCGTCAGCGTGGACGAGGTCGCCTACTCCGACGAGGTGTGCACCGGCCGGAACTGACCCTTCCCCGCCGCGTCAGGTGCCGCAGTTGGTGCCGATCAGAGCCGTGGACTGGTCGCCGACGGCCCCTGTCGTGTCCACGCAGATGCCCCGCGCCGCGACGTAGACGGGCCCGGCGTGCTGGCCGTTCCCCGATGAGCCCCATCGCGCGGTGCCGTCGTTGCCGGTCTGGCGCAGGCCGACGTCCACGTACGTGGGGCCCACGCCCGTGTTGACGGTCACGGCGCAGTTGTAGCCGGTGGTGTTGTTGTAGAAGAGGTACAGGGTGCCTGCGCCGCCCGGGATCGCCGCACTGTTGACCTGGCCGAACGTACCGCCCCCACCTGGGTTGCCGCCGTTGCACAACGCGGCCGGGTCCGCCGCCTGGACGACTGTGGCCGAGGTCATGACGAGGACCGACGCAGCGACGGCGACCGCGCCGACCGCACTCGTCCAGACGCGTCCGCGAGACTTCCTCGGTGCCACCGCCGCCTCCTCGCGGGTGTCGTGTGTCGTCGGCATCAGCTGAACTCCTGTACGCAGGAACTGGGACTGGACGCGGAACCGTCGCTCTCGGCGCCGTCGGCGCCGATCGCCCGCACGGTGAAGGAGTAGCAGCGTCCGCCGCCCCGGGTGAACGTGTGCGAGGTGCCCGTGACGGTGACCGGGCTCAGGTTCGCTCCGCCGCCGCCCGCGGGCGTGATCCGGTACTGGGTCGCGTTCTCCGCGGCGGTCCAGGTGACCGTGACCTGGTTGCCGTTGACGGAGTGGCTGACGTTGCCCGGGTCGCCGACGGTCAGTGCGTTCATGGTGAGCGGGGCGCTGGTGGCCGACCCGCCCGCGACACCGCCTTGGCCCCGGGCGGTGACGGTGAAGGTGTAGGTCTGTCCCGGGGTCAGCCCGGTGATCTCCACCGAGGCGCCCGTGGAGGTCCGGTCGCTGGGCGCGGCCCCGCCGCCGGTGTTGGCGGTGGTGACCAGGTAGTCGGTGGCGTTGTCGGCGGCCTGCCAGGTGACGGTCGCCGAGTCGTTGCCGGAGGCCTGCGCGGTGACGGCGGCGGGGTCGCCGGGCGTGGCCGCGTTCGGAGTGACCTGCGTGGTCTGTGCGGCCGGGCCGGTGCCGAACTCGTTGGTCGCCGTCACCCGGAAGCGGTAGGCGGTGCCGTTGGTCAGGCCGTCGATCCGCGCCTCCAGCTCCGTGCCGGGGACGGTGGTCGACCCGCCCGTCCAGGTGATCGAGTACCTGTCGACCGGCGCGTCGGGCGAGTAGGCCTCGGGCCAGCTCAGGGTGACCGATCCGTCCCCGGACGTGGCGGTGACGGGTGCCGGGGCGCCCGGCGGCACGCCGGGGTCGGGCTCGTCGTCCTGGTCGTCCTGGTCGTCCCGTGGGGGGTCGGTCTCGCCGGGGTCGGGAGCGGGTGTCTCGGGCCGCTCCGGGGTGGGAGACGGCGGGCCGTCTGGCGCCGCCGGGCCGTCTGGGGCCTCGGGGGCGTCGGGTGCCGCTGGGGCCTCGGGCGCGTGGTGACGGGCGTCTCGGGTCGGGGGGCGTTCGGAGCGGGCGGCGTGACGTCGCCCGGTCGGGGATCCCTGGGAGTGGGGTCCTCCTCGTCCTCGTTCTCCTCCCCCGTGCCGGGCGGCCGGGCGGTCTTGTCGATGACGGTGGCCTGGCCCTCGGGGTCGACGACCGCCGCCACCCCGGAGTCGGGTGCGTTGATGTACAGGTTCCCCTCGCGGGTCTCCAGTTCCAGGGGTCCCTCGGCGCCGGTCAGGCTGATCGGGTTCAGTTCCTTCCCGGTGGCGTCGAAGGCGCGCACGGTGGCCTCGTCCTCGTAGGGGACGTACAGGCGGCCCTCGTAGGGGACCGCGACGCCGCCGCCCTCGCGGCCGGTCGAGAAGCTCCCGACCCGGCCCGCTCCGCCCGGGTCCCGCACGGTGACGATCTCGCCGGACGCGGGCAGCGTGACGGCGGCCAGGTCGCCTCGGGTGCGTTCCGGAACCTCGGCTCCCTCCAGGGGGATCGGCGAGGTGAGGACCCGGGGTTCGCCGCGGCCGTTGACGGCCACCATGGTCTCCCCGGTCCGGTCGACCGTGAGCACGCCGCCGTCCAGGACCGTGACGGCGATGTCGGCGCCCGGGTCGGCCACCGACACCGTCTGCTCGATGGTGGCCTCCCCCTCCTGGACGGTGACCCCCACGACCGTTCCCTGGGTGGGCACGCCGAGCCAGAGGGTGTCGGAGTCGTCGAAGGCGCCGCCCGCCAGCGGGGCCGGGATCCTCAGCAGGGGCCCCGTGGGCTGGAGGGTCGCGGGGTCGACCGCCCGGACCTCGCCGCCCTCGTGGTCGATGACCACTGCGGTCTCCTCGCCGAGCGTCAGGCTGAAGTCCCCGCCCGCGCCCAGGTCGAGGACGCCGGAGAAGCCCATCTCCCGCAGGTCCACGGAGGTGACCCGGCCGCTGACGGGGTCGAACAGGAGCAGGTAGTCGTCGTTCTGGCTGACCCTGACCCGGCTGCCCGAGGACTCGGGCAGCGCGGCGACGAGATCGATCTGCGCGTTGTTTCCGTTGACGCGGACGGCCTCTCCCAGGGGGCCGCTCCAGAGCCACACGGCGCCGTCGGACATCTCGTCGGCGCGTCCCATGGCCCCGGCGCGAAGACGGTGCTCAGGAGCGCGGCGCCCAGCACCGAGACCAGCAGTCCGGGGGAGCTGGCCTTGGCGCGGCGTCCGAGCGCCGCGATCGCGCGGCGCGGGGAACGGCGGCGAGGTGGAGTGGGATCCGACACGGGGGTGGTGGGTTGATCCACCATTCTGGGCTCCCTTGGGCGAGTGGCTCGTTCAGGGCCGTCGACGGAGAGGACACTCTCAGCGCCTCGCGGCGCGCCGGCGGGGGCAGGGGCCGGTGGAGGGCAGGGGCGTGAGTTGTCTACCAGGGTTCGCACAGGTGCGTCAATACGTGGTCCGGAGTCCCGGAAGTGCCGTGTGCGGGGGTCTGACGGGTTCGTCAGTAGGACTCCCGAAATCTCCGGTCGGTTCACGTGAACGTTGTGTACTTGTGAGGCATCTGTTGATCGAGGGGCGTTATGTCGCTCTCGTGCTCTCACGCGACCGGCCCCCGGCGCCGCCGTGCCCCTGCCCGACGACCGACGCCGACGACCGACGCGCGCGCTCCGGTGGGCGGTCGCCGATCGCCGACGACCGCCCACCGGAGCGCCACCGCCTCCCCGCCTAGACCGACGGGTCGCGGTCGTAGAGCTTCCCGGCCCAGAGGCGGGAGACCAGGGCGATGCCGACGCACCAGGCGAGGGCGGCGATCCAGGCGTCGCCGACCCCGGTCCCCGTCAGCAGTCCGCGCAGGGTGTCCATGACGGGTGTGAACGGCTGGTACTCGGCGAACCAGCGCAGCCCGGCCGGCAGGGTCTCGGTCGGCACGAAGCCGCTGCCCAGGAAGGGCAGGAACATCAGGGGCATGGGCAGGTTGCTGGCCGACTCGACGGTCTTGGCGACCAGGCCGAGTGCCACCGACAGCCAGGTGAGCGCGAACGACACCAGCGCCAGCAGGCCGAGGGCCGCCAGCCACTCCGCCGGGCCCGCGCTGGGCCGGTAGCCGATGAGCAGGGCGACCGCGACGACCACGCCCGCGCACAGCATCGCCTGGACCAGGCTTCCGACGACGTGCCCGGTCAGGACCGAGACCCGGGCGATGTCCATGGTGCGGAACCGGGCGACGACGCCCTGGGTCATGTCCATGGTCACCGAGATGGCCGTGCCCTGGGCCGCGCTCGTCACCGCGATCAGGACGACGCCGGGCGCGATGTAGTCGAGGTAGTCGGCGCGGCTGGCGGCGGCGCCGTCCGCTCCGGGGCCCATGGCGCCCCCGAAGACGTACACGAACAGCAGCAGGAAGAAGATCGGCATCCCGACCAGGAGCAGCGTCATGGACGGATAGCGCAGCATGTGGCGGAGTTGGCGGGCCACCATCGTGGCTGAGTCGCTGACGGTGTGGGTGATGGCGGTCATCGGTTCGCCTTCCGGGCGTGGTCGTTTGCGCCGCGGTGGCCCGTGAGCGCGAGGAATACGTCGTCGAGGCCCGGGGTGTGCACCGACAGTTCCTCGGGGGTGATCGACGCGGAGTCGAGGCGGTCCAGGAGCGCGCGCAGCGAGGCGATCCCGTCCCCGCCCGGCACGTCCAGTGCCAACGCGTCGGGGTCGGCCTCGCCGCCCAGGGCCTGAGCCGCAGACTCCAGCGCGCGGGCCTCGGTGAAGCGCAGGCGGACGTGCCCGCCGGGGATCCGGCGCTTGAGTTCGGCCGCGGTGCCCTCGGCCACGATCGTGCCGTGGTCCAGGACCGCGATCCGGTCGGCGAGCTGGTCGGCCTCCTCCAGGTACTGCGTGGTGAGCAGGACCGTGACGCCTCCGGCGACGAGTTCGCGGATGATCCGCCACATGTCACGGCGGCTGCGCGGGTCCAGGCCGGTGGTCGGCTCGTCCAGGAAGATCAGCCGCGGCTCGCCCACCAGGGTCATGGCCAGGTCGAGTCGGCGGCGCATGCCCCCGGAGTAGGTGGAGGCGGGCTTGGCGGCCGCGTCGACCAGGTCGAACAGCTCCAGCAGTTCGGTGGTGCGGCGCCGTGCGCCGGCCCGGCCCATGCGGTTCAGCTTCGCCATGAGCATGAGGTTCTCCCTGCCGGTGAGCAGGCCGTCCACCGCCGAGTACTGCCCGGTGACGCCGATCGCGGCGCGTACCGCGTCGGGTTCGGTCGCCACGTCGTGGCCGAGGATCCGGGCGCGGCCCTCGTCGCGCCGATCAGGGTGGAGAGGATCTTGACGACGGTGGTCTTGCCGGCGCCGTTGGGTCCGAGGAGGGCGAAGATCGTTCCGGCGGGAATGTCCAGGTCGACGCCGTCCAAAACGGTGTGGTCGCCGTAGGACTTGCGCAGTCCCGTCACCGTGACGGCCGCGCTGGGGGTGGGCTGGGTCATGTCTGTCTCTCCGTGGTGTCGGGTCAGGACCGGTGGATCAGGACGTCGCCGTGGACGCTGCGGGCGCGGATCTGGACGGTCTCCTCGGTGGGGCCGGGTTCCTCGGCGGCCTCCAGGGAGCTGCGCACGACGCCCTTCCTGGACACCGCGTCCAACCAGGCGGCGGTGCCCTCGACGACGCCGATCTCCAGTTCGCCGAAGGAGGTCTCAACGTCGACACGGCCGCTGACCACCTGGCCGAGCCGGATACTGCCGTGGGTGGTGCGCGCGGTGACGGAGGCCAGGGCCCGGTCGACGGTGATGTCGCCGTGCGCGGAGTTGGCCCGCAGCTCCCCGGCCACCGTGCCGAGGGTGAGGCCTCCGCCGGTGGACTTGACGACGGCGGAGCCGCCGATCTCGGCCGCACGGATCCAGCCGTACCCCGTGGTGAGTTCGGCGTCGCCGGTGACGCGGTCCACGGCGATGTTGCCGTTGGAGAACTTGATCTCGGACGGTCCCAGGCGTCCCTCGCAGCGCAGGTCGCCGAAGTCGCCCGTGGCCCGTACCCGCGATCCCGCGGGCAGTTCGACGGTGACGTCGACCATGCCCTTGCGTCCGATCACGCGGCCCAGGCCCGTGGGCTGGGGGTCCCGCACGTCGAGGCGGCCGTCGGCGTAGGCGACCTCGACCTGTGCGGCGGCCCGCACGTCGCTGTCCTTGTCGGTGTCGCGCGGGCGGACCTCGACGGTGGTCTCGGCTCGGTCTCCGGCGGTGATCTGGACGGTTCCAGCCACCACGGTGAGAGCCGCGGTGATCGGTTCGGGTGTGTCGAAAGTTGGCATGGCTGTCTCCCAGACGTGGCGTTGGTGGGCGTCCCCCCTGGTGGGAGACGTGGTGGTGGAGGTCGGGCGGCCCGGTCGGGTCAGCGGACCCAGCCGGTGTAGCCGCGGCCGATCTGGCGTGCCCGGCCGTCGGGTCGACGCCGCCCGCCGTCGAGCGCCGCCGCCACGGCGCGCACGAGCCAGGCGTTGACCGACAGCCCCTCGGCACGGGCCGCCTCCTCGACGCGCGGCTTGAGGCGGTCGGGCAGGCGCAAAGTGATCCGCGACGTGCCGCCGTCCTCGGCCTCGGCCAGGAGTCGCTCCGCGGTCGTCCCCGGGTCCTGCGCGGCGTCACCCCGGTGGGGCGGCAGTCGATCACCCCCCTCCTGCTCGACGTCCTCGAAGTCGGGTGACGTCACGATGAAGTCAGTTTGGCGTCCGCGCAGTCGAACCTCGACCGAGCCGGGAGCGAGATCCCGGGTGATCTCGTCCGCGGCATCGGACAAGGCGTCCATCAGGGTCAACCGGGCAGCGGAGACGAGCGCCGCGCTGAGGCGCTCGGCGACGGCCCGGGTCTCCTCGTCCCCGGCTTCGGCGGCCACCAGGAGCTGGCTGCGGAGTTCGTCGACGTACGGCATCAGATCCATGACGTCATGATGACGTCATTGGTGGCGTCATGTCAAGCGCCGACAAGGGGGAGTGACGCCACCGGCCCGCCGGCCGGTCCGGATCGCGCCGCTCAGGCCAACGTGGCGTCGAGCCAGTCGAACACCCGCTGCTCGAACACGGCGCGGCCCAACGGCTCGCAGTGCAGGTCGGCGCCCTCCTCGGCGGTGAACCGCACGAGCTCCCGCGGGCCGCGCAGCGCGTCGTGCAGCTGCCGGGACTGACCCGGCCAGAAGCCCTCGCCCTCGGGGTCGGTGATCAGCAGCGGCGTGGTCACGCGGTCCACGACCGGGGAGAGCGTGTACCGGGAGAGCTCCGTGAACAGGTCGAACGGGGCGAAATGGCCGTACGGCTTGGCCCGCCACCGCCAGGTCGCGCGGGCGACCGGGTCGCCGTCGCCCTCCAGGACGTACCGGTCGAAGGCGTCCCGCTCACCCGCCTCCCACAGGTCGCGCATCTCCCGGGGGAAGTGCCGCCACCACACCGCCGCCACGTCCATCACGCCCGGGTCCGCGACGGCGGCGGCGATCCGGTGCTCGAACGCCAGCGCCCGGGGCACCCAGTACCCGGCCTGGCTGATGCCGAGCAGGGCGATCCGCTCGGTGTCGACGTCGGGGCGGTCGTGCAGGAAGTCGACGATCGGCGTGACAACGTTCTCCCAGTCGTGGCGGAACGGCATTCCGCGCAGGAACAGCATCGACTGCTGCCCCGGGCCGTCGAACAGCAGCACGCGGTACCCCCGCGCCACGGCGCCCGCGCCCGCGAGCGACCACACGTCGGTGAGCGCGCCGTCGCTGCCGTTGCAGACGATCAGCGTCGGCAGGGGGCCGAACCGGTCGGGCGGGCCGAACAGGAACCCCGGCAGCACGTCGCCCCCGTAGGGGATGTCGACGCGCTCGGCGGGCGGTTCCACAGCCTCGGCGAAGCGGTCGAAGCAGTCCCGGTGCTCGCGGAAGACCGGAACCAGCCGCTCCGGGTCGTCCGTGGCGTCGATGCTGACCAGCGCGGTGGCGAAGTACCTCGCGGCTCGCAGATGGCCCTCCCCGGCGCTGACCCGGTTCCCCCGGGCGGCGCAGGATTCGGCCTGCTCGCGGACCCGGCGGGCCAGATCCGTCCACGCGGCGAACCACGCCTCGGCGTCACCGCCCGGGGTGATCCGCCCGGCCGTCGCCAGGACCTCGCCGACGTCCGCGGCGCGCCGGTAGACCGCCCCCAGCGCGAGTCGCGTCTCGTAGTCGAACTGGTCGTCGTCGAAGAAGCGAAGTCCCATCCGCCCACCCGTGGTCGGTGCCGGCGCCACCGGCCTGGTCGCCGAGCGTTCCCCCAGGTCAGGCTAGTCCGGAGTCGGGTAGGCGCCGCGGCGCGGCGCGCCGCCCGACCCGGGCGCCCGCCGATGCTCGTGTGACCCGTGTCATAAAGTGGGTGGCGCGGGGGTCGGGAACCGCCCAGGACACGGCTGATGTGCGCGGCACCACACCCCGACGCCGCCGGACCGAACGCGATTCCCTACCATCTCGGAGTATGGACGTCCCTGAGAGAGGCGCTGGCGATCCCAGCGCCCCCAACCTGGCAGAAGGTTCCCGGAAGCCACCCGCGACCGGTGGCGCGAACTCGTCGCGGGGTGCTGCGCAAGAGCGGCGTCGCGGAGGAACGGCTCGCCGACGCACCCGAAGCGGTGCTCGCCACCCGCACCTACGACGGTTTCGACATCGCCCCGCTCTGCACCGGCGACCCCGCCGCGGCCGACCCCGGCTTCCCCGGGCAGCCGCCCTTCACCCGGGGCTACCGGCCCGAGGGCGCGGTCACCGGCGGATGGGACATCCGCGCCCGCCACACCGACACCGACCCGGACACCCTCCGGCGGCGCCTGCACACGGACCTGATGAACGGCGTCGCCTCCCTGTGGGTCGGCGTCGGCGGAAACGCCCTGCCGACCGCCTCCCTCGGCGCCGCCCTCGCCGACGTCTACCTCGACCTGGCGCCCGTCGTCCTGGACCCCGGCCCCGACTACGCCGACGCCTCCCGGGCCCTGTTGGAGGCGCACGCCGACTCCGGCGTCCCGGACGGCCGGATCATCTCCCACTTGGGCATCGACCCGCTGACCACCGCCGCCCGCGCGGGCGGGCGCCCCGACCTGGCCGACCCCGTACGCCTCGCCGTCGAACTCGCCGCCGACCGCCCCCACCTCGGCCTGCTCGTCGCCGACGGCACACTCGTGCACGAGGCGGGCGGCTCCGAGGCCCAGGAACTCGGCGCCGCGATCGCCGCGGGCACCGCCTACCTGCGCGCGCTGCACGGGGCCGGTCTGGACCTGGCCGACGCCGCCCGCCGGATCGAGTTCCGCCTGGCCGCCAACGCCGACCAGTTCTCGGTCATCGCCAAGCTCAGGGCCGTGCGCGCCATGTGGAACCAGGTCCTGTCCGCGTGCGGCCTCGGCCACGACCAGCGCTCCATGCGCGTGCACGCCACCACCTCCGAGGCGATGACCACCCGCCGCGACCCGCACGTGAACATGCTGCGCACCACCGTGGCCTGCTTCGCCGCCGGGGTCGGCGGCGCGGACGCGGTCACGGTCGCCCCCTTCGACTCGGCGGTGGGCCTGCCCGACGACTTCGCGCGCCGGATCGCCCGCAACACCCAGTCGCTGCTCATCGAGGAATCCCACCTCGCCCGGGTGATCGACCCGGCGGGCGGCTCCTTCCACATCGAGGCCCTCACCCGCGACCTGTACCGCGCCGGCTGGGCCTTCTTCCAGGAGCTGGAGGGCGCGGGCGGCGCCGCCGAGGCCCTCGCCGGCGGGCTGCTGCGCGAGCGCGTCGACCAGGTGTGGGAGCGCCGCCGCGCCGACATCGCGCACCGCCGCGCGCCCCTCACCGGCGTCAGCGAATTCCCCGACCTCGATGAGACCCCCTTGGCCAGACCCCCCGACCCCGCCCGGTCCCGCGCCCCCGGCGGCTTCCCCGTCCGCCGCTACGCCCAGGACTTCGAGGACCTGCGCGACCGCGCCGACGCCCGGACCGGCGACACCGGCCAACGGCCCACCGCCTTCCTGGCCACGCTCGGTCCGGTCGCCGCGCACACCGCCCGCGCCTCCTTCGCCGCCAACCTGCTCGCTGCGGGCGGGATCGCGGTCGAACGGCCCGGCCCGCTCGGCGACGCCCACGACGCCGCGCGCGCCTTCGCCGCCTCCGGCCGCCGGGTCGCCGTCATCTGCTCCTCGGAGAAGGTCTACGCCGAGCACGCCGAGACCGCGGCCCGCGCGCTCAGGGAGGCGGGCGCCCGCCGCGTCCTGCTCGCCGGACCGCCGTGCGACTCCTACCGAGAGGCCGGGGTGGACGTGTTCGCCCACCAGGGCTGTGACGCGGTCGCCCTGCTCACCGACCTGGCGGACGTCCTGCTCACCGACCCCCCGGCTCGACCGGACGCCTCCGGCGCGCCCCGACCCGCAGCCTCCCGGGAGGAGATCGCATGATCCCCGACTTCTCCACCGTGGCCCCCGAGCCGCCCGAGCCCACCGGCGACGCGCCGCCGCCTGGCGCGAGGCCGTCCAGGAGCACAGCGGCAAGGCCGTCGACGCCCTGGAGTGGGAGACCCCCGAGGGCATCTCCGTCAAGCCGCTCTACACTCCCGCCGACCGCGCCGGCCTCGACTTCGTGCACGGGCTGCCCGGCATCCCCCCGTACCTGCGCGGGCCGTACCCCACCATGTACGTCAACCAGCCCTGGACCGTCCGCCAGTACGCGGGATTCTCCACCGCCGAGGCGTCCAACGCCTTCTACCGGCGCAACCTCGCGGCCGGGCAGAAGGGCCTGTCCGTCGCCTTCGACCTGGCCACCCACCGCGGCTACGACTCCGACCACCCCCGCGTGGCCGGCGACGTCGGCATGGCCGGGGTGGCGATCGACTCCATCTACGACATGCGCCAGCTCTTCGACGGCATCCCGTTGGACCGCATGAGCGTGTCGATGACCATGAACGGCGCGGTGCTGCCCGTCCTCGCGCTGTACATCGTCGCCGCCGAGGAGCAGGGGGTGGCCCCGGAGCGGCTGTCGGGGACCATCCAGAACGACATCCTCAAGGAGTTCATGGTCCGCAACACCTACATCTATCCGCCCCAGCCGTCGATGCGGATCATCTCCGACATCTTCGCCTACACCTCGCAGCGGATGCCGCGGTTCAACTCCATCTCGATCTCCGGCTACCACATGCAGGAGGCCGGGGCCACGGCCGACCTCGAACTGGCCTACACGCTCGCCGACGGCGTCGAGTACATCCGCGCCGGTCAGCGCTCCGGACTGGACGTCGACCGGTTCGCGCCCCGGCTGTCGTTCTTCTGGGCGATCGGCATGAACTTCTTCATGGAGGTCGCCAAGCTCCGCGCCGCCCGCCTGTTGTGGGCGCGCCTGGTCAGGGACCTGGGCGCGGTCCAGGACAAGTCGCTGAGCCTGCGCACCCACTCCCAGACCTCGGGCTGGTCGCTGACCGCCCAGGACGTGTTCAACAACGTCGCCCGCACCTGCGTGGAGGCGATGGCCGCGACCCAGGGGCACACCCAGTCGCTGCACACCAACGCGCTGGACGAGGCGCTGGCCCTGCCCACCGACTTCTCCGCGCGCATCGCCCGCAACACCCAGCTCCTCCTCCAACAGGAGTCCGGCACCACGCGGGCGGTCGACCCGTGGGGCGGCAGCTACTACGTCGAGCGGCTCACCCAGGAGTTGGCCGCGAGGGCGTGGGGGCACATCCAGGAGGTCGAGAAGGCGGGCGGCATGGCGGCGGCGATCGACGCCGGTCTGCCCAAGATGCGCATCGAGGAGGCCGCCGCCCGGACCCAGGCGCGGATCGACTCGGGGCGCCAGCCGGTGATCGGCGTCAACAAGTACCGACCGGACGCCCACGACGAGATCGAGGTCCTCAAGGTCGACAACGCCCAGGTGCGCGCCCAGCAGCTGGAGAAGCTGCGGCGGCTGCGCGAGGAGCGCGACGAGGAAGCCGTGCGCTCCGCCCTGGACGCGCTCACCGAGGCGGCCGGCCGCGAGTCGGTCGCCGACGAGGCGCTCACGGACAACCTGCTGGCCGCCGCCGTGGACGCGGCCCGCGCCAAGGCCACCGTGGGGGAGATCTCCGACGCGATGGAGAAGGTGTTCAGCCGCCACTCCGGCCAGATCCGTACCATCCAGGGTGTGTACAGGGACGAGGCGGCCGGCAGCGAGGACGCGGCGGGGCTCATGGAGCGCGTGGGCGCCCGCGTGGACGAGTTCACCGAGGCGGAGGGGCGGCGCCCGCGCATCCTGGTCGCCAAGATGGGCCAGGACGGGCACGACCGGGGGCAGAAGGTCATCGCGACCGCCTTCGCCGACCTGGGGTTCGACGTCGACGTCGGTCCGCTGTTCCAGACCCCCGCGGAGGTGGCGATCCAGGCCGTGGAGGCCGACGTCCACGTGGTCGGGGTGTCCTCCCTCGCGGCCGGGCACCTCACCCTGGTCCCCGCGCTGCGCGAGGAGCTGGCCGGGCTCGACCGCGAGGACATCATGATCGTCGTCGGCGGCGTGATCCCCCCGGCGGACTTCGAGCCGCTGCGCCAGGCGGGGGCGGCGGCGATCTTCCCGCCCGGGACGGTGATCGCCGAGGCCGCGATCGGGCTGCTCGACCAACTGGAGGAACGCCTGGACCATCCCGGGCGGGAAGGGGAGTGAGCGTGGCCGACGACGGCCCGGCTTCGGGGACGCGCGGCCGGAGGCGGCGCGCGGTGGACGTGGACGCCCTCGCCGAGGGGGTGCTCGCCGGGCGCCGGCCGACCCTGGCGCGGGCGATCACGCTCGTGGAGTCACGCCGCCCGGACCACGCGCGCGCCGCCCAGGACCTGCTGGTGCGGCTCCTCCCGCACACGGGCCAGGCGCGGCGGGTCGGGATCACCGGCGTCCCCGGCGTCGGCAAGTCGACCTTCATCGACGCGCTCGGCGGTCGGCTCACCGCGGCCGGGCACCGGGTGGCGGTGCTCGCGGTCGACCCCTCCTCCACACGCACCGGCGGCAGCATCCTCGGCGACAAGACCCGGATGGCGCACCTGTCCGTGGACCCCGACGCGTTCATCCGACCCTCGCCGACGGCGGGCACGCTGGGCGGCGTCGCCCGGGCGACGCGCGAGACCATGCTGCTCATGGAGGCCGCGGGGTACGACGTGGTGCTCGTGGAGACGGTGGGCGTCGGCCAGTCCGAGGTCGCCGTGGCCGCGATGGTCGACTGTTTCGTCTTCCTGACCCTCGCGCGCACGGGCGACCAGTTGCAGGGCATCAAGAAGGGCGTCCTGGAGCTGGTCGACGTGGTCGCGGTGAACAAGGCCGACGGGCCGCACGCCGACGACGCGCGCCGCGCCGCCCGGGAGCTGTCCCGGGCGCTGCGTCTGCTCCAGCCCGTGCACCCCGACTGGCGCCCGCCCGTGCTGACGTGCAGCGCCCTGACGGGGGACGGCTTGGACGAGGTGTGGGAGACCGTGGCCGAGCACCGTGCCGTGCTGGAGCGCGGCGGCGGGCTGGCCGAGCGCCGGAGCCGCCAGCGGGTCAGCTGGATGTGGGACCAGGTGCGCGACCAGGTGATGGACACGTTCCTGCGCGACCCGCGGGTGAGCGCGCTCGCGCCCCGTCTGGAGCGGGGAGTGCGGTCCGGGGAGACCACCGCGACCCTCGCGGCGCGGGAACTCCTCGACGCGTTCACGCGAACGATCACGCGGAGTGATCGTTCCTCGGGCGAGTGAACCGAAAGTCACCACGGGTGGTGTGACGCCGACCACGTGTGTCGGGTGGGCGGTTTCACCGCCCCTCATGTCGTGAGATAACACGGTGTCAACGGGCGTTAACAGGCACCTCGGAGCGGGTTCGTGCCCAGGAGACGAAAATTTCTTCCGTGATGGCATTCCCGAACGGGCCGTTCGCCTATACCGTGTGTGTCCAACGACTTACCAGACCGCGGGTGCGCCAGCTTCGTCCCCTCGGTGGTTCGGCTCTGTGGGAGTGGCGCCGGGCCCCGAAGGCGCGGCCCGCCGGTCTGCGTATGGTTTAGCGAAGGGACCCCCGCCATCTCAACGTGGGGCCGGGAGGAGTGATCGTGCACAGGCTTGGACTGAGCACGCGGGTAGACAGCCGCAGCGTCATCGTCGCGATCGAGGGTGAACTCGACATCGCGACCGCCGCCGACCTCCAGGAGCACATCGAGTCCGCGATCGAGGCCCATGGGCCGTTCCTGATCCTGGACCTGTCCGCGTTGGACTTCATGGACTCCAGCGACTCAACGTCATCATCAACGCCTACCGAACCGTCCGCGAGCAGGGCGGTTCTCTCGCGCTCGCCGCACTGAACGAGCGCGTGACCAAGGTCGTCCGCCTGGTCGGCCTGCATCGCCAGGTCCCGGTCCACCAGACCGTGGCCACCGCCGTCGCCGCCATGGACGCCCTGGAGGCCAAGCGGCAGGCCGGGTAGTCTCCGGGCGCATGACCCGAATTCTGCCCCCAGTCCCGTCGGCGTGCCGTGGGACCACAACAGTCACTACCACGGACACCTCCTCCGCCAGGTGCCCTCCGGCCGGAGCCGTGCCCTGGACGCGGGGTGCGGCGACGGAAGGTTCGCCCGGGTGCTGGCCCAGCGCGGCCTGACCGTGGACGCGGTGGACGCGTCCGCGGAGATGGTCGAGCTCGCCCGCCGCAGGACCCCCGCCCGGCTGCCCGTGCGCTACCAGCACGCCCGCCTGGAGGAGGCCGAACTCGCGCCGGAGGGGTACGGCTTCGTGAGCGCGATCGCCAGCGTCCACCACATGCCGTTCGGCCCGACCCTCGAACGGTTGGCCCGCGCCCTGGAACCCGGCGGGACCCTGGCCGTCCTGGGCCTGTACCGCGAGGAGGGGTGGGAGGACCTGGCCGCGAGTCTGGTCGCGCTCGGCCCGCAGTGGGGGATCGGGCTGGGGCTGCGCGCCGCCCGCCTGGCGACCGGCACGCCCGACCTGGTGCGGATGGCCGGCCACGCGGACATGCCCATGCGCGAACCGGGGATGAGCCTGCGGGAGATCGGGGTGGCCGCCGCCCGGCACCTGCCGGGGGCCCGGCTGCGCCGCCTGCTCATGTGGCGGTACTCGCTGGTGTACACGCGGCCGGAGTAGGCGATCCGGCACGGGGGCCGCGCGGATCGTCGGCCCCCGTCGTTAGCATGGCCCCGACCAGTCGCACCCACCGAGAGGACGAGGACCGTGTTCGTCATCGCCGGAAGCATCAGCGTGGATCCCGCCGACAGGGACGCCTACCTGCGGGGCTGTGCCCCGATCGTGCAGCGGGCCCGTACCGAGCCCGGATGCCTGGACTTCGCGCTCTCCCCGGACCCGCTGGACCCGGCCAGGATCAACGTCTACGAACGGTGGGAGTCCGAGGCCGACCTGGAGCGCTTCCGGGGGTCGGGCCCCTCGGAGGACCAGGAGGGGGAGATCGTGTCGGCCTCGGTGGCGCGGTACGTCGTCGCCTCCGTCCAGGCTCCGTGACGCCGGGGCGGCGGTCAGTCCGGTCGGTCCGCCGGCTCGGACAACCGGTCGACCACGCGCTCGGCGTCGCGCTCGGCCCGGGTGCGTTCGAGTTCGGCCCGCAGTTCGACGACGACCTCCCGTAGCTCGCGGAGTTCGGCGCTGGTGAGCGCCTTCTCGGCGTCCCCCTTCTCGCCCTCGATGGTCTTGACGAACCAGGACGCCAGCACACCGGTGATGACACCGAGCAGGGCGATCCCCACGAGGAACAGACAGATCGCGACCAGCCGCCCCATGTCCGTCACCGGGTAGTGGTCGCCGTAGCCGACCGTGGAGATCGTGACCAGCGTCCACCAGGAGGCGTCCCCGATCGTGGTGATGTTGGCCCCCGGGGCGTCGCGCTCGGCGCGCAGGACCGCGAGGGAGGCCACGAGCAGGATGATCACGGTGAGCACGGCCGTGTAGAGCAGGACGTTCCCGCGCGCCGACACCGACAGCTTCCGGTGCAGGATGGACACCACGCTCAGCAGCCGCACCAGGCGCAGGGGACGCAGCATCGGCAGGAGGCAGATGGCCAGGTCGAGGAGGTTCGCGCGGACGAACGCCCACCGGTCCGGGGCCAGGTACAGCCGGACCAGGTAGTCCACGGTGAAGGCGAACCACACCACCCACGCGGCGGCGGCGCAGGCGTTCTGCCACCGCTCGGACAGGTCGGGGTCGAGGATCGGCCACGCGTAGGCGGCCAGGAAGCCCACGGCCAGGGCGAGCAGGGGCCACTCGGTGGCGTGCTGCCACTGTTCGAGGCGTTCGGGGTCGCGCGCGTCGGTCTTCTTCCGGGGGTCGTCCACGGCCATCTCGATCAGCCCTCAGGGGTGTCGGCGTAACGTGCGGGTCGCGCGGGGGTGCGGCTAGAGCTGTTCTGGTGGGTGACTTCGGGGAGCCTGCGGGGCGGTGGGCGTCGGGCGGCGGCCGGGAGGGCCGACGCAGGGTGAGGGTGAGGGCGCCCACGAGGACGCCCGCGGTTGACGTGCTGATCGTGTGTGCTCCGCGCACGGTTGGCCTCCGCTCTTCGCCCGAGCCGTG
>NZ_MKKC01000080.1 GCF_001942255.1 Nocardiopsis sp. CNR-923 | reverse complement strand
GGACCAGGGCGGCAGAGGGGCCCCAGCGAGATCGGTCCCGGGTCACATCCCGGGGGTTAGTGCGGTTGTGAAGTTACACCACTCCAAGGGACATGACCCGATGGTCGCCAGGGTGGTCGAGTCCATCCCGGACAGGTCGGTCGAGACACGCTCTCCGGTCGCCCGTGAGCGTACGCCCTCGATCAGTGCGGTACGAATGCGGTCGAGTGCTTCGTTTCGCGGCCTTTTCTCCGGTATCCACCACCGCGTTACGGTTGAACCGCCGACCTCCAAGACCAGCCGGTGGCCTGGCGGAACCAGGTTCACGCCTTCCCACGCACTTTGGTCCCGGGGAACGGCGTTTTTTGTCGGCCAGGTATGCGGTCAGCCAGACACGATTCACGTCGGCGCTGGTCAAAGCGGCCAGTGCGCGCGAACTGGATCCCCAGATGACCTGGCCGTCGTCAGTACGAGTGGTGTACACAGGGCACGCGCCGGAGGTGTCGGTGAGGATCTCCACCCTGTTCGCAGTGCTGCGGAGGGTGGTGAAGGACCCGGCCCAACTCCCGATCGTCGTTCCCAGGTCCGGTGTGTCCATCGCAGCTTGGAACTCCAGATCGGTCGCCGAGCACGGGCCGATGACGGCCAGACGCGAGTCAGTGCGGATGATGGTACGAACGTGCTGGTGTCGCCACGGTCCCACCGTCCACAGGGGCGGGTCGGTCCACAACAGGTCCGCATCTACGGGAACCGGAGCGTCAGCCGGTCCTGCGGCACAGCCGCCGAACCATCTCATGGAACCTCCTGGCATCAGAGAGGTGTGGCAGCCCGCCTCCCGGACCGCCACACACGAGGGATGAGTCGGTCTAGTCGTAGGGCGACTGCTTGCTCTCGATGCTCTGGTCGTCGCTGCCCAGTGTCAGGTCGGCGGCGTTCCCCAGGACGATGACGTCAGGGGTGTCGTCGTGCTGCTCTTCCATCCGGTCTCCCTTCGGAGTGGTGTGGCACCACGTTAGGCAGCAGACACGTTTCCGTCGACGAAGATTCTCGCCTATTCGACAAGAATGCGTATCCGGTCGGGCGGCGAGAATAATGGAGAATAGTGGAGGCCGTGTGCCTTATGAGCTCATAACCCGTGTGGCTCTGTGGAGTAGCTCTCTGGCTCCGTCGTTGAAGCGGGCTCCGGCTGAGGCCATCTCGAAGACATGCAGGTACTGCTCGATCTCGCTTCGGTGCGTCAGCGTCAGCTCGGCGGACGCGGTCTCGATGATGACGGCGTCCTCGTCCTGGACCCAGAAACCGTGGAGAGGAAGATACGGGGGTGGCGCATCAAAAGGGATGATTCCTACAGATACATTGGAAAGTCCGGAAACTGAAATCAACCGGTCGATTTGCTCTATCATGGTGTCCCGGTCCCCGCGCCTGTGGTGGAGTGCCGCTTCGGCGATGAGGAAATGGAAGCGCTTGTCCCGCCGATAGAGGATCTCCTGGCGCCTGATCCGCTGCTCAACGGTCTCTGCGAGCCCTATCGCGGTCCCGTTCCTGCGGCTGACCATCTCCAGAACAGCGGCGGCATACCCCGGTGTCTGGAGCAACCCCGGGATGATCATCGACTCGTAGGCCCGGAACTGGGAGACCCGCTCCTCCTCGGTGACTATCCGTGACTGGATGCCGCCCAGCCCACCACCGAGTTGTTCCTTCCACTCGACCCACATCGACTCCAGGTTCCGGAGCCGCGCCAGGAGATCGGTGTGCGCCTCCGGAGCACCGCAGGCGCGCACCCACGCGGCTACGTCCTCCGGACTGGGTGCCTGACGGCCGGTCTCGATCTTGGAGACCTTGGACTGGCTCCACCCCAGCTGATTCGCGAGTTGGTTTCCGGTGAGCCCCGCTGATCCGCGCAACTTGCGGAGGCGCTGGCCCAGACCACGCCGGGCTCGTTCGATGCTGTGGGTCATCTATGCGTGAAACTCCTTGGTGCACTCCGGTCGTACTCATGGTGTTGCCGAGGGATCTCCACGAGGGTCTCGTTGTCAGCCAGGTCACGGACGTCTCCCATCGCCTCGGGGTCCGTGACCTTGTAGCCCTGCACGACGATCGTGCCTCGATCGGTCTCGTACAAGGTTGGACACATGCCGCCCTCACTGTCGGTGCCGAGGAAGGTCAGCCGCATGAGCACTCACTCTCGCCTAGTCGCGAATATTCGCTTCTCTTCAAGGCTTCATGATCGACTGTGCCTGAGCAACCACTCTTGGTGTCCACTTCTGGCCATCAGAGGATGGCCAGGCCAGATCCTGTCGGAGATGTCCGTGCCAGGGGTCGGATGTCCGACCGTGGTGCCAGACCGGTCGAACCAGGCCCCCGTCGACAGACGGAACGCGCGCGGTCAGTCCGACGCGACCCCCCGCGGCGGCTCGAAGGCCCGCACCGGCGGCAGCGGATCCGTGAACGGCTCCACCCGCACCCGCGTCAGCTGCCCCGTGCACGCCTGGGACAGCGACGACGTCCCCACGTCCTCCGTGAGCACGTTCGGATTCCCGTGCGCGCAGGTCACCCCCGCCGCCGACCGGTCGAACCAGGCCCCCGTCGACAGCTGCACCACCCCCGGGCGCAGCGCGTCGCTGACCACCAGCCCCGCCAGGCACGAACCGCGCGGACTGCTCACCCGCACCACCTCACCGTCGCCGACCCCGGCGGCACGGGCGTCGTCCGGGTGCATCCGCAGCGGCGCGCGCTCGCGGACCTTCTGCGACCGGCTGTACGCCCCCATGTCCTGCTGACTGTGCAGCCGCCCGCTGGGCTGGTTGGCCAGCAGCACGAGCGGCCATGCGCCGTCCCCGGCCCCGACCACCGGACCCGGCAGCCACACCGGGTGACCGGGGCAGTCCTCGTACCCGAACGACGCGATGGTCTCCGAGAACAGCTCGATCCGCCCGCTCGGCGTCCGCAGCGGCGCCCGTCCGGATCGGCGCGGAACTCCCCGAACAGGGCCTCGTCCTCCACCCGCCCCGGGATCTCCACCCGGCCGCGCGCCCAGAACGCGTCGAAGTCGGGCACCTCCAGTCCCGGCGCGCCGCCAGCGATCGCCAGCGCCCGTAGATCAGCCGCAGCCACTCACCGCTCGTCCGGCCCTCGGTGAACTCCTCGCGCACACCCAGGCGTTCGGCCAGGTCGGCGTAGGTGTCGTACTCGTCGCGCGCCTGCCCGTGCGGCGGCACCGCGCGCGGCATCGCGCGGACGGTCAGGTCGCCCTTGCTCGCGGTCAGGTCGTCGCGCTCCAGCACGGTCGTCGACGGAATGACGATGTCGGCGTGGCGCGCGGTCGCCGTCCAGTGCGTCTCGTGCACCACCACGGTCTCCGCCCGGCCGACGCCCGACTCAGCCGCGCCAGGTCCTGGTGGTGGTGGAACGGGTTGCCGCCCGCCCAGTACACCAGCCGCACGTCCGGGTACCGCAGGTCGGCGCCGTCGAACCGGTAGCGCCCGCCCGGGTTCAGCAGCATGTCCGCGACCCGCGCCACCGGGATGAACGCGTCCACCGGGTTGTCGCCCTGCGGCATCCGGGGCAGACCGAGCGGGGTCGACCCGCCGCCGTAGTTGCCCATCGACCCGTACCCCGACGCGAACCCGCCACCCGGCAGTCCCACCTGCCCCAGGCAGCACGCCAGCGCCAGCCCCGCCCACAACGGCTGCTCGCCGTACCGGGCACGCTGCACCGACCAGCCCACGTTGACCAGCGTCCGGCGCTCGGCCATCCGCCGCGCCAGCGCCCGCAGCCGGTCGGCCGGAACACCGCTGACCCCCTCCGCCCACTCGGGGGAGCGCGCCACCCCGCCGGGACGCCCGTGCTCGTCGCGTTCGCCCCTCACGTAGGCGCGCAGCCGGTCGGCACCCACCGTGTACCGGTCCAGGAAGGCGGTGTCCGCCAACCCTTCGGTGAACAGCACGTGGATGAGCGCCAGCAGGACGGCGGTGTCGGCGCCCGGCGCGATCGGCACCCACTCGGCCCGCACACCCTCGTCGGTGTCGTCGGCCAGCGGCGACACCGACACGAACTCCACACCCGCGTCGGCGGCGTCGCGCATCGCGGGCAGCGCGGTCTGGGCGGCACGCCCCCCGGACGACGTCCAGGTGTTCGACACCCGCAGCCCGCCGAAGGACACCAGCAGCTCCGTGTGCTCCCGGATCTGGGACCACGCCGGGGCGCGGTGCAGCAGGCGGTTGGCGCCCGGCGTCCCGAGCAGCCGGGGCATGAGCACCTCCACGGCCCCGTGGCTGTAGGTCGCCCGCGAGCGCGTGTACCCGCCGATCGTGTTGAGGAACCGGTGCAGCTGGCTCTGCGCGTGGTGCACGCGGCCCGCGCTGCCCCAGCCGTAGGAGCCGCCGTAGATCGCGGCGTTGCCGTGCTCGCCGCGTACCCGGTCCAGTTCGCCCGCGAGCAGGTCCAGGGCGGTGTCCCACTCGACCTCGACGTACTCGTCCCGCGGGTCGCCCCGGCGCGGGTCCGGCCCCGGCCCGCGGTCCAGCCAGCGGCGGCGCACGGCCGGTCGCGCCACGCGCGAGGCGTGGTGCTGGGCCTGCGGGGTGTTGCCCATCACGGGCGACGGCGCGGGGTCGTCGGGGTCCGGGCGCACGCCCACCACGCGGCCGTCGTCGACGACGACCTGGTAGCTGCCCCAGTGGGCGCTGGTCGGGTGGCGCGTGGCGGCCATGGTCACTCCCGGTCCTCGTGCTCTCCGGGGCGCGTCGGAGCCCCGGACCACACCCTACGCACCGCCCGGTGCGATGATGAGCCCCCCGACCCGGCCAAGGGCGGGGCGTGCGCCGCACGGAGGCGGCGGCGCGGACGGTCGAACGGAACGGGAACGGCGATGGGTGAACTCAGGTCGCGGCGGTCGGTCCTCGCGGTGCCGGGATCCAACCCCCGGTTCGTGGAGAAGGCACGGGGACTGGACGTCGACGCCTTCTTCCTGGACCTGGAGGACGCCGTCGCACCCCTGGAGAAGGAGGCCGCGCGCGAGAACGTCGTGCGGGCGCTCAACGACGGCGGGTGGGGTCGGAAGCTGCGGTCGGTCCGCGTCAACGACGTGTCCACCGCTTGGGCGTACCGGGACGTGATCGCCGTCGTGGAGGGCGCCGGGGCCGCACTCGACTGCCTCGTCCTGCCCAAGGTCACCTCCGCGCGCGACGTGCACTGGCTCGACACCCTGCTCACCCAGATCGAACGCGCCGTCGGGTTGGAGGTCGGTCGGATCGGCATCGAGGCGCAGATCGAGGACGCGCGCGGCCTGACGAACGTCGACGCGATCGCCGCGGCCTCGCCCCGCCTGGAGTCGCTCGTCTACGGCCCCGCCGACTTCATGGCCTCGCTCAACATGAAGAGCCTGGTCGTCGGCGAGCAGCCGCCCGGCTACGACACCGGCGACGCCTACCACCACGTTCTCATGCGCATCCTCACGGCCGCGCGCGCCCACGGTCTCCAGGCCGTCGACGGCCCCCACCTCCAGATCCGCGACGTGGACGCCTTCCGGCGCTCGGCCTCCCGCACCGCGGCGCTCGGGTTCGACGGCAAGTGGGTCCTGCACCCGCTCCAGGTGGAGGCGGCCAACGAGGTCTACGCCCCGACCCAGGAGGACTACGACCACGCCGAGCTGATCCTGGACGCCTACGAGCACGCCACCACCGTCGACCGCCGCGGCGCGGTCATGCTCGGCGACGAGATGCTCGACGAGGCCTCCCGCAAGATGGCGCTGGTCGTGGCGGGCAAGGGGCGCGCCGCCGGGCTCCGCCGCACCTCCTGACACGCGCCTCACCGGGTTCTTACCGGCCTCTCACCCGGATACGGGAGCATGTGCGCATGGAAGCCACCTCCTCGTCCGCGGCCACCGTGCTGGTCGCCGATGACGACCGGGCGATCAGGGAGTCACTGGAACGCGCACTCCAACTGGAGGGCTATGAGGTGCGCACGGCGGCGGACGGTGTCCAGGCCCTCGCCTCCGTGCACGCCGACCCGGTGGACCTGCTCGTCCTCGACGTGATGATGCCCGGCGTCGACGGTCTGGGCGTGACCCGGGTGCTGCGGGCCGAGAAGGACCGCACCCCCATCCTCATGCTCACCGCGCGCGTGGAGACCCCCGACCGGGTGGCGGGACTCGACGCGGGCGCCGACGACTACCTCGCCAAGCCCTTCGAGCTCGACGAACTCCTCGCGCGGCTGCGCGCCCTGCTGCGCCGCGCCGCCCCCGTCACCGAGGAGGGCGAACCGGAGGGGCCGCTCCAGGCGGGCGAGCTGCGGCTCGACCCGCTCGCCCGCCGCGTCTGGCGCGGCGACCGCGAGATCGACCTGTCCAAGACCGAGTTCGACCTCCTCGAACTCCTGGTCCGCAACGCGGGCATCGTCCTCGACCACGCCACGATCTACGACCGGATCTGGGGCTACGACTTCGGCCCCGAGTCCAAGAACCTCGCCGTCTACATCAGCTACCTGCGCCGCAAGCTGGAGGGCGGCGGCCCGCCGCTCATCCAGACTGTCCGCGGTGTCGGGTACACACTGCGCGCATGAACACGCCGAACCGGAACGGGACGTCCCGCCCCCGGTGGCGCGAGCTGCTCGCCCAGCCGCGCGACTGGCGGTTGGGCACCCGCTTCGCCGTCCTGTTCGCGCTGGTCGCGGCGGTGACGATCGTGCTCGTGGGCACGCTCGCCTACACGACCGCCGCGTCTCTCATCCGCACCGACGCCCGGGACGAGTTCGACCGCACGGTCGAGGAGCTCTCCGAACAGCTCGTCACCCAACACGGCTCCGGGGGGCCGGACGCGGTCGTCACCGGCCTCGTGATCATGACCAACGATCACTTCCAGACCCAGTACCTCAGCCCCGACGCGCCCGGCGGCTCCCGACCGCCTCACCCGAGCGGATCGTCATCCTGCCCACGGACGAGCGCTCCCTGGAGATCGCCCGTTCCGCGGACCCCGGCGTCACCGACGTCCAGGAGGTGACCTCCAACGATCTGGAGTTCCGCGTCGCCACGGTCTCCATCGGCAGTGAGGCGGGCGCCATCCAGTTCGTGCAACGCCTGTCCCCGGTGGAGCAGATGATCGACCGGCTCGCCACCCAGATCCTGTGGGCCGGCCTGCTCGTCGCACTGGCCGCCGCCGCCGCCGGATGGCTCGTCGGCCACCGGACCACCCAGCGCCTGGTCAGTCTCACCGACGCCGCGGAGTACGTCAGCTCCACCGGACGCCTGGACCCGGTCAGCGACGGCGAGCGCGCCGGGGAGGGCGGCCAGGACGAGGTGGGCCGCCTCAGCAGCGCGTTCGACGCCATGCTCGCCCGCCTCGCACACTCCAAGGACGAGCAGCGCCGCCTCGTCCAGGACGCCGCTCACGAACTGCGCACGCCCCTGACCAGCCTCTACACCAACGTGCAGGTGCTCGGCAGGGTGGACCGCCTCAGCCCCGAGGCGCGCGATCGGCTCATCGACGACCTGCGCGGCGAGACGCGTGAGCTGACCACGCTGGTCAACGAGCTCGTCGGCCTGGCCACCGGCGAGCGGGAGGACGAGCCCCAGAGCGCTGTCACGCTGGGCGAGGTCGCCGAGCGCGTCGCCGTCCGGACCCGGCGGCGCACGGGCCGGGAGATCGTCGTGGACGCCGACGCCAGTGTCGTGTGGGGCCGTCCCGGTTCCCTGGAACGCGCGATCGCCAACCCGGTGGAGAACGCCGCCAAATTCGACCCGGAGGCGCTGCCCCGATCGAGATCCGCGTGCGCGGGGGTGTCGTGGAGGTACTCGACCGCGGACCCGGCATCGCCCCCGACCAGCTCGACCGGATCTTCGAGCGGTTCTACCGCGCCACCGAGGCCCGGGGCCTGCCCGGGTCCGGCCTCGGGCTGGCCATGGTCCGCGACATCGCCCGGGCGCACGGCGGGGACGTGTTCGCGCGCAACCGCGAGGGCGGCGGAACGGTCGTCGGCTTCCACCTGCCGCCGTTCACGCCCCCCGCGGAACCGGGCTGAGCGCACGGACTGGCCGGTCGCCCGGTGTCCGAGCCCTGTCCGGAAGGCCCCGGGACGCGTCCCGGTAGATTCGCTCGAACCGATCCAGCGAGTCCTCCCACCGGTGCCGGGCCGCCATGCCCCGGCTGTGCTCGCCCATCCCCCGTCGCCGAACGTCGTCGGCCACCACGTCCGCCACTCGCAGCGCCAGAGTCTCGTGGTCACCGGGCGGGAACAGGTACCCGTTGCACCCCACCTCCACCAGGTGCGGCAGTGCCATCGCGTCCGCCGCCACCACCGGAAGCCCGCTCGCCATCGCCTCCAGCGTGGCGATGCTCTGGAGTTCGGCGATGCTCGCGATGGTGAACACGTCGGCACAGCGGTACACGTCCGGCAGGTCGGCGTGGGCGACGAAGCCGAGGAAGCGCACCCGGTCGGCGACGCCCTCCGCCACGGCCAGCTCCTCCAGCCGGCGTCGGCGACTCCCCTTCCCGACCAGCGCCAGTTGGACGTCGGGCACCCGGGCGACCGCGCGGATCAGGTCGTCGATCCGCTTCTCCTCGTCCAGGCGCCCCACGAAGAGCATCGTGCGCCGGTCGGGCAGGCACAACCGGGCGCGCAGGCCCCGCCGCTCGGCGGCACCGCCCCGCGACGGGCTGAAGCGGACGAGGTCGATCCCGCAGGAGACCGGCTCGACAGTCCGCGAGAAGCCCTGGTCGCGCAGCAGCCGTGCCGCGGTCGGAGTCGGCGTCGTCACGTGCTCGGCCCCCGACAGCACCGCGCGCAGGTCCCACCACGCGAGGCGGGCCGCGTGCGCCCGCAGCGCCTCGGGCACGTGCAGGTAGTCGAACAGGTTCTCGGGCATGAAGTGGTTGGTGGCCACGACCGGAACGCCGTGGTCGCGCGCGGCGCGGGTGAGCGTCCGGCCGACGATGAAGTGGTTCTGGACGTGCACCGCGTCCGGCCGCAGCCGGGACAGCAGCCGGTCCAGGTGTCCGCGCGTCCCGACCGGGACGGTCAGTCGGACACTCTCGTGGGAGAGCGAGGGCATCGACCGCAACCGGTGCTCGACCACCCCGTCCCGCTCGACCACGGACGGTCGCCCCTCGGGAGAGGGGCACACGACGTGCACCGAGACGCCGCGTTCGGTCAGCCCCCGGGCCAGGCGGGCGGTGAAGTAGGCCGCGCCGTTGACGTCGGGCGGGTAGGTGTCGGTCCCGATCAGGAGCCGGACACCGCGTCCCTTCGTGTCGGGGGGACGCGTTCCGGGAGGGACCCGGCGGGTCCGCGGAGCGGAGGAGGCGGGGGAGACGAAGGACGTCGACATCGAGAGTTCTCCCGCGGGCGAGGTCGGGGCGCGGAGTGGGCGCGAGTGCGGAGCACCCGGGTTGACCGACACCGACCTCGCGGTGACGACGGAGCGACCGGTCCGATAGCACATGACCCAGCGAACGATACTGTCCGTGATCGCTCGTGTGCGCGAATGTCATCCGCTGGTGACCGGGGACGTGTGGGTCAGGAGACGGCCGAGCTCGGGCGGCGCCCGATCCGTCGCGTGTGCCCGAGCCACCACTCCAGAACGATCAGCGGGACCATCCAGCTGACGAACATGCTCGCGGGGAAGAGGTCCATGACCAGGTCCGAGACTCCTCCGTCGTAGTCGCGGCCGATCCGGGGCAGCATGGCCAGCAGGAGCAGGGGGACCACCAACCGCTGCAGGGCGATGCCGTAGATCAGGACGAAGCTGCGCAGCATCCACTCCCGGTGCTCGGCGTACCGGCGCCGCCGCACCATGACATAGCCGGTCACGGTGAAACCCAACCAGGCGACCGCCCACAGCGTGGTTCCGACCTGGCTGGACGGACCGGTGTGGCTGAGCGGGGCGATGAGCAATGCGGGGATTCCGACGAGGGGGACGCCGCCGAACACGTAGACCCGGCCGCACCAGCGGTGCACGCTCGGGTGGCGCTCGCGGAGCCACGGCCACACCTGGCCGATGACCAGAACCATGAGGACGGTGCCGCCGGCGATGTGCGTCCACAGCATGGGGTAGTGCCAGGGGACGTCCGCCCGCACGGGGATGGGGGCCTGGTCCGGGTCGAGTCCGAGGTAGGGCGGAACGGACAGGGTCAGGAACACCAACGTGCTCAGGGCCAACGGGACGATCCAGGGCCTTCGCCACCAGGGGACGCTGGGTCGTGCGCGGCGGGCGGGCCGTTCGGTGGTCGACGCGGGGGGTGACATGGTCGCGTGCTCCTCTGGCGGGTCTCTCGGGGCGCCGGAGCGCCGGCGGGCGCTCCGAACAGGAGGAACGCTACGCCCGCCAGGCGTTGGCGCACGAGAGTGCGCGCACCTGGACCCGGGGTGGAGCGGTGGTGAGCACGCGCGGTGGAGCAGGGACCCGCGTGAGGGTGGTGGAGGCGCCTCCACCACCCTCACCCGCGAGGGCGCGTGAGTGAGGGGCGGCCCCGGAACCCCATGTCCGGGGCCGCCCCTCGGGAGGGACGACCGAGGTCGTCCGGTCAGTCGCCGATGTCGTCGGCGCCGGAGCTCTGCTCCGCGAGCGTCACCGTCACGTTCTGCGCGCTGCCGGATCCGCCTCGAAGGACCCCGAAGGTCACCTCGTCACCGGGGCGGTGCGACCGGATCAGGGCGATCAGCTGGTCGGGGGAGGAGACGGTCTCACCGTTCACGGACACCACCACGTCTCCGGTGGACAGCCCCGCCTCCTCCGCGGCGCTGCCCCGGTTGACCTCGACGATCTCCGCGCCGCCCGCGGAGCTGCGGGTGATCGTCGCGCCGATCGCCGCGTAGCTCGCCGAACCCTCCTCGACGAGCTGCTCGGCGATGGGCCGGACCTGGTTGATCGGGATGGCGAAGCCAGGCCCACCGAACCGCTGTCCTGCGAGATCCCGGCGATCGCGGTGTTGATCCCGATCACCTCGCCGTTCATGTTCACCAGCGGGCCTCCGGAGTTGCCCGGGTTGATGGCGGCGTCGGTCTGGATCGCGTTGATCACCGTCGAGGTGGGACCCGCCTCGCCCTCGGTGATCCCGGTGTTCACCGGACGGTTGAGCGCGCTGACCACGCCCGTGGTCACCGTGCCGGACAGGCCCAGCGGGGAACCGATCGCGACCACGTCGGCCCCCACGCCGACCTGGTCGGAGTCGCCCAGCGTGGCGGGTTCGAGGTCGCTGCGACCCTCGGCCTGGAGCACCGCGATGTCGGACACCGCGTCCGACCCCAGGACCCGCGCGGGCGCCGTCGAGCCGTCGTTGAACATCACCTGGAGGGCGTCGCCCCGGGCCGCCTCCACGACGTGCGCGTTGGTCAGGATCTGGCCGTCCGAGGAGATGATCACGCCGCTCCCGCTGCCGTTGGCGGTCTCGATGGACACCACGCTCGGCAGCACGGTGTCGGCCACCTCGCCGACCTCGCCCTCGGTCGGCGTCAAGGTCTGCTCGCCGTTGAGCGAGCTGATCGGAGACGACACCCCGTCCGGCAGCAGGTAGGCGGTGCCCAGGGCCGCGAGGGGGCCCACGACGAGGCTGGTCACCAGGGCCGTGGCCGCCGCGACGGCGACGACGCGGCCGCCACGGGGCCCTCCGGGCTGCGGTACCTGGCCCGGAGGTGGCCCCTGGTGGCCGAAGGGAGGTTGACCAGGCTCGCCGGGGCCCTGCGGTCCGCCGGGGCCCTGCGGTCCGCCCGGCCCGCCGGGGCCCTGCGGTCCGTAGGGGCCGCCGAACGACGCGTGGCCGCCGGAGAGGGCCGAGCCGTCGCCTGGTGCTCCCTGGTCACCGTGCGGCGGGACGGGGCCGCCCGCGTGATGGGCGTACGGGCCGTGCTGGCCCCCGGCCCAGGCGCCCTCACCCGGCCGCTGCGGCGACGGGTAGGTGTAGGCCGCCTGGTCGGACAATTCGGGCCCGGTGGCCCAGTCGTGGGACTGGCCGGTGGGGGCGAACCGGGGTCCGGTCTCCGCGGCGGACGCGCCGTCCGACGCAGACGCGTCCTCGACCGGGGCGGTCCGGTGGAAGCCCTCGTCCCGAGAGGACGGCTCCTCGGCCACACCGGACGCCTCGGGCGGGTCGGCGGGCTCGGCGGGACGGTGCCCTGGCTCCTCCTGCCCGGCCGCCGTGCCTGCACTGGGTTCGTTGGGGTTCAACTCAGCCTCCGACTCGCGGGACGATGCCTGCTGACTGGA
The DNA here is from genome assembly GCF_001942255.1 of Nocardiopsis sp. CNR-923. Classification (GTDB taxonomy): domain Bacteria; phylum Actinomycetota; class Actinomycetes; order Streptosporangiales; family Streptosporangiaceae; genus Nocardiopsis. The sequence continues at coordinate 43,907 of NZ_MKKC01000080.1, read as the reverse complement.
TCCATCATGGTGCGCACGGGTTAGAGCATGGTGAGAGCCCGATATGCCAGGGTTTCGAGTCCATGTGACGGTGCCCTTCCCGGCACGATAGCGTCCATCTGCCACCGTGGCGCAAAGGAAGGGCGGGCCGTGATCAAGATCGTTCTGGCGGATGACGAACACCTGGTCAGGGGGGCGATCGCGGCGCTCCTCGGCCTGGAGGAGGATCTGGACGTCGTCGCCGAGGTGGGTCGGGGCGACCAGGTCGCGGACGCCGTCCGCGAACACGTCGCCGACGTCGCGGTCCTCGACATCGAGATGCCCGGCGCCACGGGGCTGGAGGTCGCGGCGGAGCTCAGGACGTCGGCGCCGGACTGCGGAGTGGTCATCCTCACCAGTTTCGGCCGCCCGGGCTACCTGCGCCGGGCGCTGTCCTCCGGGGCCCGGGGCTTCCTGGCCAAGGACGCCCCCGTGGACCAGCTCGCCGGCGCGATCCGCCGGGTGCACGACGGCGGGCGGTACATCGACACGGACCTGGCCGCCGCGGCGATGGTCGGCGGGGAGAGCCCGCTCACCGACCGCGAGACCGAGGTGCTGCGCGCGGCCTCGGAGGGGGCCACCGTCGCGCGGATCGCCGGGACGCTGCACCTGAGCGAGGGCACCGTGCGGAACTACCTGTCCAACGCCATCGGCAAGACCGGTGCCGACAACCGGATGGCCGCCGTCCGGACCGCTCAGGACATGGGTTGGCTCTGAGCTGATGCGGGACTGTTCCTGTTCGCCATTCCTCCTGATCTCTTCCTCGTCGAGATCGTGCACCGCGCGCGAGTGTCCGGAGAGGACCGACGTGCCGTGAGGACTGACCACCATCCCGGTGTGGGCCGGCGACGTCGCCGGGGCCGCCCGCTACAGCAATCTCAGCACCATCATCGCCGTGTCGTCCGTGTGCCCGCCGGGCGCGTACTCCTCCAGTTCGCGGTCGATCCGGCTGATCACCGCCTGCGCGGTCAGTCCCGCGCACCCGGAGAAGATCTCCTTCAGCCCCTCGTCACCGAGCATGTCCGAGTTGCTCCGCCGCTCGGTCACACCGTCGGTCACCGCCAGTACCACCTCGCCGGGGCGCAGCTCCACACTCTCGTTCTCGAACCCCACGTCCTCGAACGCCCCCAGCAGAGGCTGCGACGACCCGAACGACGACACCTCGCCCTTCTGGTTCAGCCGCAGCGGCAGCGGGTGCCCCGCGGACACCATCCGTACCCGCATCCCCCGACCGCGTCCGTGGCCGGGGTCATCTCCCCGTACAGCATGGTCAGGAACCGCGTCGAGGTGTTCTCGTCCAGGATCGCCATGTTCAGCCGCTGCATGATGTGCGCCGGGGAGAATCCCTCCCTGGCCAGGGCCCGCAACGTGTGCCGCGCCAGTCCGGTGATCGCCGCGGCCTCCGGTCCCGTGCCGCACACGTCGCCCACGGCGAAGCACCACCGCCCGCTGGCCGCGAACACGTCGTAGAAGTCCCCGCCGACCACGTTCTTCTCGTCCGCCGGACGGTAGAACACCGCGTGGTCCACACCGGGGATCACCGGCTCCTTCTCCTTGGCGGGCAGCAGGCTGCGCTGGAGCGCGACGCTCATCGAGGCCTGCCGTTCGTGCAGCCGCGCGTTCTCCATCGCCGACGCCACGCGCCGGCTCAGGTCGTCGGCCACGTCCACCTGGTCCCGGGTGAAGTCGTCCGCCTCGCTCCGCCCGATCGTCATCCGCCCCAGCGCGCGCCCGTGCGCCACCAGGGGAATGCTGATCGCCGGTCCCTGCGACAGATCCCGGGTCAGGCTCTCCGTCAGCCCCGCCTCGGCGAGCTCCTTCGGTGACCACAGCGGCCGCGGCTCGCGCTGTTCACGCGGCGGCAGCTCGGACAGCAGCTCACGCAGGATGTCGTTGAGGTTCTCGTCGCGGTGCGCCACGTGCGTCAGTTGGAAGACGCCCATGTCGTTGGTGGCGTGGATGGCACACCACTGGCCCAGGCGCGACGTGATCAGCTGCGCCGCCAGCGCCCCCGTCATCCGCTCGTCCAGTGTCCCGGCGAGCAGGTCGCTGGCCTCGGCCAGGAAGCTCAGCGACGCACGGCGGCTCAGCTCGACCTCCGCCAGCCGGGACCGCTCGACGGGCAGCGCGATCCGGTCCGCCCCCTCCTGGAGCCGTTGCGCCGCCGCCGGACCGAAGTGCCGCGTCCGCTTCGACGCGACCCCCAGCAGCCCCGTCACCCGGCCGTCCACGATCAGCGGCGCGGTCACCAGGGAACGCATGCCCGCGCGCGAGAGCCGACCCCGGCTGGCGCGAGCGATCATCAGGTCGTCGTTGATCGTCGGACCGGGTTCCGGCGCGGCGGACGGGAACACCTCCTCGGTACGGATCCGCAGGGGCCGCCAGGGAGCGTCGTCACTGGTCAGACCGACCGCGGACCGCACCTCCCACATGGTCTCGTCCGAGGTCGCCAGCGCGATGTAGGCCGCGTCCCCGCCCAGCGCCGCGGCGGCGTGCTCCACGGTCCGCTCCAACAGCTGCCACAGGCTCAGCCGCGAGTTCAGCGCGGCGTCCAGCGACGCCCACGTGCTCGGCCGGGTCGGGCGGTTCGTCCGATCGCGCACCGGCGGCGACTCCAGCGACGGCGGTCGCGTGCTGTCCTCGATGCGAAACCACACCGCCTTGTCGTCCCGCCCGTAGCTCACCCCCCAGCTGGAGGCGATCGCCGAGGCCAGCGCCAGCCCGAGGCCGGCGCCCCGGGTCTCGTCCGACTGCGGCGCGGCGTCCACCCGCAACGGCCCGGCCTGCGGGACCGCCCGGTCGGGCACCGAGTCGGTCACCATCACCTCGATGCACCCGTCCACCTGGCGGACCGCCACTTCCAACGCCGACCGCGCGTGGACCACCGCGTTGGTCACCAACTCGCTGACCAGGAGGATCACGTCGTCGAAGGGCTCCGGCGCACCCCAGGACAGGAGGGTGTCGTGGACGAACTCCCGAGCGGCCGCCGCGGTTTCGGGAGCGGGCGGGAAGTCTCGTCGGGCGACCTTCGACGCGTCGTGTGCTGGCAAGCCGGGCAAGTCCTTCGTCACTGGGCGTGGGCAGCGGGGAGTTAGGGCTGCCACTGCCACGATACGCGGGAGGCGCACCCCAGGAGGTCCGGATCCACCGGAGCGCCTCACCAGTGCGGACGAGACCGGCGACCGACCTGTGCGGGCGCGTTCGGCGGACGGGCATCCCGGTCGCCCCCGTCGTCGCCGCTCCTTCGCGACCCCGCCGTCCGGCGGCCTGGACCCGTCGGCCGCCAGGCCGGGCCGAAACCCCTTCCCACGCCGCGTTCCCGTGCCATCATGCGATCATGCGCCTCCCCTTCCGGCGGACAGCCGGCCAGGTCCCGGAGCGGGCGGCGGTGGTGATCCCGGTGAGCCGCACGTGGGCGCCGAGCGAGGACGCGCCGCGGGATCGCCGCCGGGCCGTCGCCGGGCGCGCCTGCACCCGCGCGCCCGCGCCACTCGGCCGCGCCGGAAGATCAGTCGGGAGGGGCGCGGCCCCGGTCATGGGGTCACTAAGCTGAGTCGCAGACACTGAGTCACCGACAGATCCACTTCTTTCGGGTGGTAGAGCGCGACGGTAGCGTGACCGGACGGGAAGTCGAGGTGGACCAGACCAGCGGGAGGGGTTCGATGCCCGACGCGGCCAAGGAACTGGCTGAGGAACAACTCGAAGAGATTCTCAGTGCCCTCTACCGCATGCGGGACGGCGATTTCAGCGTGCGCCTCCGCGAGCGCGGCAGCGGCACTGTCCAGGAGATCGCCTCGGTCTTCAACGAGGTGGTCGACCACAGCGAACAGCTCAGCAGCGAACTCCAGCGTGTCGGCGACGTCGTCCGCGACGAGGGCCGCCTGCACGAACGCGTCGCGGTCAACCCCTCCCGAGGGGCTTGGGGCGAGAGCGCCCGTGCCCTCAACGACCTCCTCGACGAGGTCGCCGAACCTGTCACCGACGTCGCCCGCGTCCTCGACTCCGTCGCCGAGGGCCAGCTCAGCCGCCGCGCCTCCACCGAGGGCCGCCGGGGCGAGCTCAAGGGAGACCTCCTGCGCCTGGCCACCACCGTGAACCGGATGGCCGACCAGATGAGCGGCTTCACCGAGGAGGTCACCCGGGTGGCCCGTGAGGTGGGCACGGAGGGCAAGCTCGGCGGCAGCGCGCAGGTCGAGGGCGTCTCCGGGGCCTGGCGCGAGGTCACCGAGTCGGTCAACCAGATGGCCTCCCGCCTCACCAACCAGGTTCGGGACATCTCCGCGGTGACCACGGCGGTCGCCCGCGGCGACCTCGGCAAGAAGATCACCATCGACGTCCAGGGCGAGATGCTCGACCTCAAGGACACGGTGAACACGATGGTGGACCAGCTCTCCACCTTCGCGGACGAGGTCACCCGGGTGGCCCGCGAGGTGGGCACGAGGGCAAGCTGGGCGGTCGAGCCAACGTGCGCGGGGTCCAGGGCATCTGGAAGGACCTCACCGAGAACGTCAACTCGATGGCGGACAACCTCACCAACCAGGTGCGGGACATCTCGCAGGTGACGACGGCCGTCGCCCGGGGCGACCTGACCCGCAAGGTCGAGGTGGACGTCCAGGGCGAGATGCTCGCTCTGAAGAACACCGTGAACACCATGGTCGACCAGCTGGACTCGTTCGCCGACGAGGTCACCCGGGTGGCTCGCGAGGTCGGCACCGAGGGCAAGCTGGGCGGCCGGGCCAACGTCAAGGGCGTGTCGGGCATCTGGAAGGACCTGACCGACAACGTCAACTCGATGGCCAACAGCCTCACCTACCAGGTTCGCAACATCTCGCAGGTGACGACGGCGGTCGCCCGGGGCGACCTGAGCAAGAAGATCACCGTGGACGCCCAGGGCGAGATGCTCGACCTCAAGGACACCATCAACAAGATGGTCGACCAGCTGGACTCGTTCGCCAGCGAGGTCACCCGGGTGGCTCGCGAGGTCGGCACCGAGGGCAAACTGGCCGGTCAGGCGCACGTGCGCGACGTCTCCGGGGTCTGGAAGGACCTGACGGACAACGTCAACTCGATGGCCAACAACCTGACCTACCAGGTACGCCAGATCTCCATGGTCACGCGTGCGGTGGCGGCGGGCGACCTGACCAAGAAGGTCACGGTCAACGCCAAGGGCGAGATCCTGGAGCTGAAGGACACCATCAACGTCATGGTGGACCAACTCTCGGCCTTCGCCGACGAGGTCACCCGGGTGGCCCGCGAGGTGGGCACCGAGGGCAAGCTCGGCGGCCGAGCCGACGTCCCGGGCGTCTCCGGCATCTGGAAGGACCTCACCGAGAACGTCAACTCGATGTCGCACAACCTCACCACGCAGGTGCGCAACATCTCCGAGGTCACGACCGCGGTCGCGGCCGGCGACCTCACGAAGAAGATCGACGTCAACGCCCAGGGCGAGATCCTGGAGGTCAAGACCACCGTCAACACGATGGTGGACCAGCTCTCCGCGTTCGCCACGGAGGTCACCCGGGTCGCGCACGAGGTGGGCAGCCAGGGCCAGCTGGGCGGTCAGGCCAAGGTCGAGGGCGTCTCGGGCACGTGGAGGCAGCTCACCGACAGCGTGAACGGCCTGGCGGGCAACCTGACCATCCAGGTGCGCGCGATCGCCGAGGTCGCCAACGCCGTGGCCAAGGGCGACCTGACCCGCAACATCCAGGTCGACACGCGCGGTGAGATGGAGGAACTCAAGGACAACCTCAATCTGATGGTGTCCAACCTGCGCGAGACCACCGCCACCCAGCGGGACGCCGACTGGCTCAAGTCGAACCTCAACCGCATCTCCGGCCACATCCAGGGCCACCGGGACCTGAACGAGCTGGCCCGCCTCATCATGACCGAGGTGACCCCGCTCATGGAGGCCCAGCACGGCGCCTGCTACCTCCCCGAGGACCAGGGGGACCAGGACGTCTTCCGGCTCTACGCGGGCTTCGGCTACGCGCCCGACGAGAGCCGCCGCCGGATCCGCAAGGGCGTCGGGCTCGCGGGCGAGGCGCTGGCACAGCAGACCGAACAGCAGGTCAGCAACATCCCGCCCGGCTACGTCACCGTCCAGTCCGGTCTGGGCAAGGCCGAACCCCGGCATCTGTACATCCTCCCGATCATCTCCGAGGAGCGCGCGCTCGGCGTCATCGAGTTCGCCTCCTACGAGGAGTTCCGGGAGATCCACAAGAACTTCCTGCGCCAGCTGGTGGCCCTTCTCGGCACCACGATCAACACGATCCTGGCCAACAACCGCACCGAGTACCTCCTCGAACAGTCCCAGCAGCTCACCAGCCAGCTCCGCGAGCGGTCCAACGAACTCCAGCGCCAACAGGAGGAACTGCGCGGCAAGAACGCCGAGCTGCGGCAGAAGGCCACCCAGCTGGCCAACCAGAACCGGGCGATCGAACTCCAGAACCAGCAGATCCAGCGCTCCAGGAACGCCCTGGAGGAGCGTGCCCACCAGCTCCAGGTCTCCTCCAAGTACAAGTCGGAGTTCCTGGCGAACATGTCGCACGAGCTGCGCACGCCGCTCAACAGCCTGTTGATCCTGGCCCGCCTCCTGGCCGACAACGCCGAACAGAACCTGACTCCCAAGCAGGTCGAGTTCGCCCAGACCATCCACAAGGCGGGCAGCGACCTCCTGCTCCTCATCGACGAGATCCTCGACTTGTCCAAGGTGGAGGCGGGCCGCGCCGAGGTGCAGCCCAGCGAGGTGTCCATCGCCCAGCTCGTCGACTACGTGGAGGCCACCTTCCGACCGGTCACCGGGGAGCAGGGGCTCGCGTTCGCGGTGGACGTCTCACCCGACATCCCCGGCACCCTGTGGACCGACGAGCAGCGTCTCCAGCAGATCCTGCGCAACCTGCTGTCCAACGCCGTGAAGTTCACACCGCAGGGCGAGGTGCGGCTGCTCATCGAGCCCGCGTGGGCCCTGGACGACGCCGACCTCGACATGTTCGTGGAGGACGAGGAGGTCATCGCGTTCACCGTCGCCGACACCGGCATCGGGATCGCCGAGGACAAACTCCAGGTGATCTTCGAGCCTTCCACCAGGGCGACGGAGGCACGTCGCGCAGGTTCGGCGGCACGGGTCTGGGGCTGTCCATCAGCCGCAACTTCGCCCGGCTCCTGGGCGGTGAGATCCGCGTCCAGAGCGTGGCCAACCAGGGTTCCACCTTCACCCTCCTGCTTCCGGTGCGGCTGCCCGAGGACGCCGGGGAGCGCGGCGAGGACGTCGGCGGCGTGGACACCGTCCCCGCGCTGGAGTCCGCCCCCGGCCAGGCCTCGCCCGGCGACGCCGGGAGCGACGGCGACTACGTCATGCCCGCCGAGGACTTCGACGCCGCGCTGGCCGCCCTCACCGACATCGGCAACGAGCCGCTGCCCAGCGTCCCGGTGCTCAAGCCGTCCGAACCCGCGGTCGCGGCCGAGGGCGGGCGCGAGGACGCGCCGACGGAGCGGGTCGAGGCCAGGACCGACCCCGAACGCCGCGCCGTCCTCAGCGGACAGCGGGTGCTGATCGTCGACGACGACGTGCGCAACGTCTTCGCGCTGACCAGCGCCCTGGAGGCCCAGGGGCTGGAGGTCCTGTACGCCGACAACGGCCGTTCGGGCATCGCGATGCTGGAGGCCAACGAGGACATCTCCCTCGTCCTGATGGACGTGATGATGCCCGAACTGGACGGCAACGCCACGACCCGGGCGATCCGGGACATGCCCCAGTTCGCCGACCTGCCGATCATCTCCCTCACCGCCAAGGCGATGCAGGGCGACCGGGAGCGCAGCTTGGCGGCCGGCGCCACCGACTACGTCACCAAGCCCGTCGACCTGGACCACCTGCTGGACGTCATGCGCCGCTGGCTCACCGCCGACCCGGCGGAGACCGCCGCGGGAGCCGCGGCCGACGACGCGGCGGACGGATTCGGGCCAGACGGCGCGCCCGAGTCCCCCAGCGGGCACAATGGCGCCACGGACGACGACACCCGCATGGACGGCGGGGACCAGCCGAACGCGGACACGGGCGACGCCGGCGCCGCCCCGACAGAGGACCTGGAGTAAGGCGTAGTGACCCAGAAGGCCAACATCCTTCTCGTTGACGACCGAGAAGAGAACCTGATCGCGCTGGAGGCGGCCCTCACCTCCCTCGACCAGAACCTGGTCCGGGCGAGTTCGGGTGAGGAGGCGCTCAAGCACCTTCTGGGGACCGACTTCGCGGTCATCCTGCTCGACGTCGTCATGCCCGGCATGGACGGCTTCGAGACCGCCGCGCACATCAAGCAGCGCGAGAAGACCAAGGACGTTCCGATCATCTTTCTCACCGCGCAGGAGGTGGACCGGCACGAGGTCTTCCGCGGCTACGCCTCCCGCGCGGTCGACTACCTGCTCAAGCCGTTCGACCCGTGGGTCCTGCGGTCCAAGGTCGAGGTGTTCGTCGAGCTGCACCAGCTCAAGGCGCAGATGCGCGAGCAGGCGCGCAGCCTGCAACGCGACCTCGGACAGGAGACCGGCGAGCCCGGCAAGGTCCTGGCCGAGCGGCTGGCGCACCGCTCCCGCCAGGTTCAGAGCGACCTGGCCGCGCTGCGCGACCACATCGTGGCCCACTACCAGGACACCGACCAGCCGCTGGTGGACGGCGTGCGCCGTCTGGACCGCTCCGTCGGGCAGCTGTCCACTCTGGTCGACACGCTCCACGGCCCCGCCTGACCGCGCTCTCCCGCGCCCGGGGCGCGGCTCGGGAGGCGGCGGGGCGGGTCAGCCGGTGGGGCGCGGCGGGAGAGCCAGGCCGATGTGCTCGCCGATCTCCTCGATGAGCCCGAGGTCGGCCAGGCGGAAGCTGCCCCGGTTGCTGCGACGGATGAGGGTCAGGGCGCCCCGCACGCCCCGGCTTCCGCGCAGCGGGACCGACAGCAGCGACCCGGCGCCCAGCGCCGCCAGCAGCGGCGCTCCCGTCGCGGCGTGACCGAGGACGCCCTCGTCCTCGATCAGCGGGAACAGCAGCGACTGGCCGCCGCCCAGGACGTCGCCGGGGACGTCGGAGTCGCGCGGCCCGGCGGTCGCCACCGCCCGCGTCAGCTCCTCCGGGGCGTCGGGCGGCCCCGCCACCGCCGCACGTCGGGCGGCGTCCGGGTCGCCGGGCAGGTCGCACACGTCCACGATCACCCAGTCGGCGTAGGAGTCCGCCAGCAGTCCGGCGGCGTCGGCCAACGCGAGCGGCTCGCCCCGGCCGCCCGGTCCCGCACTGCGCAGCAGCAGCCGCGTCATCCGGGTGAGCACGTCCAGCCGTCGGGCGGCCAGCACCACGACCTGGTCCTCCACCTCCGGCTCCAGCGGGGCGGGACCCTCCTCCTCCGCGCCGCTCATCGGCGGTGACATCGCGACCAGCACGAGCGGCTGCGCCTCCGTGGGCAGTTCGAGCCGTGTCAGGGTCAGGTGCACGTCCTCGGCCCACCCTCGCTGGGCCAGGCGCGACTCCAGCGAGGCGGGCCCGTCACCGCGCAGCACCGAGGCCAACCACGACTGCATGGTCGCGCGTCTGCGCAGGTCGACGAAGTGAGCGAAGGGTTTGCCGGTGAGGTAGCCGGGCGCACTGCCCAGTTGGGCGGCCCCGGCGTTGTTGATCCGCCGGATGTAGCGTCGTGGTCGAGCAGCACCACCGGCACGCTCAGCTCCGCGAACATGGCGCGCAGCAGCATCCGGTCGCCCTCGTCGCCCTGCCGTCGCGGTCCCGGATGTTCGGACTGGGCGCGGCCGAGCAGGTCGTCCGCCGCGCCGAGCAGGCGTTCGGCGTACTCCAGTTCCGCCAGCGCCGCCTCGGCCGTGCCCCGGGCGTCGTCGGGATACATGGCATGGGTGCTCACCAGGGCGGCCACCCGCTCCCCCAGAGCGGTGATCTCCCTGCGCAGCCCCGCGAGGTTCTCCGACACGCTCAGGTCTCCGTCGTCGTCGATCGCGTCTTCGGCGGTACCCGTTCCCGGGGCCCTGACACCGTTGTCTCCCACCGACGCTAACGGATGCGGGGGGTTGCGCTCACCAGGGTTACCGTGGAATCAGGGCAGGGAGCGCGGAAACGAGGTGGCACGGTGTGGATCGAACGCCTGGCGCGTGACATCGGGGCACTGGCCCAGACCGAGAACGCCACCCTCGAACGGGCTCTGGACCAGATGAGCCGGGCCGCCGCGCTGGGCGTGCCCGGGTGTTCCGCCGCACTGGTCGTGGTCTGGCGGGAGGTGACGGGGCCAGACGGGTCCGTCCGGCACGTCGTCGCCGACTACGGCGCCTCGCACGCCGACCTGTCCGAGGCCTTCGAGCACCAGTACACGAGCGACCACGGGCCCACGGTGGAGGCGGTGCGCGAGATGCGCCAGGTGCGCGTCGGCGACGTCCTGCGCGAACACCGCTGGCCCCGGTACACGAGCATGGCCGTGCAGTGCGGCGACCGCTCGTCGATCACACAGCCCAGCCTCATCCCCGGGGACGAGGGCGAAGATGATCGTGTCGTGACGTTCGGCGTGCATTCCGGCCGGGCCGACGCCTTCGACGAGGACGTCGTGGTCCCCCTCACCGCCCTGCTCGCCGAGCACGCGGCCGTCGCCCTGATCAACGTGGGCCGCCAAGCCGACGTCGCCCGCGAGACCGCGCACATGCGCCGGGCGATGTCGGCTCGTACGGTGATCGACCAGGCCAAGGGGATCATCATGCACGCGAGGGGGTGTGACGCGGACACGGCCTTCACGGCGCTGCGCGAGGTCGCCCAGCGCAACCGCAAGAAGGTCGTGGACGTGGCGCGCGACCTCGTCGCGGAGAACACCGGCCCCCAGGCACGGACGCGTCGCCCGCGCGTGGACGGTGGGTGAACTCCGGGACACCAAACAAGGTCGAGTCCCGAGCGTGACCGAAGACCGGGATGATGGGCGTTGCCCTCCCGGAACGACAAGGAGAACCGAGAGTGACGTCAGACATCTCGATCCGTCGCGAGGATGGCGTCGTCGTGGTCACTCCCGTGGGGGAGATGGACGCGGTGACCTCTCCGGCCCTGGCCGGGGTCCTCGACGATCTCCTGTCCGAGGAACCGCCGCAGTCGGTGGTGGTCGACCTCGCCAAGGTCGCCTTCTGCGACTCCCGTTGCATCGGCGTGCTCGTCGCCGCCTACCGTCACGCGCGCGACCTCGGCGTCGGGCTCGTCGTCGCCGAACCCCAGCAGCAGGTCAACCGCCTGTTCGTGATCGCGGGGATCGACCAGGTCATCCCCATCGTGGCGAGCGTCGCGGCCGCGGTGGAAACGCTTCGCGAGTGACCGGCCCCGGTCACCGAGCGACTCCGCCCGTCGCGGGGGCGTACTCCCTGTCCAGGAAGTGCAGCCGCACCAGCGACCCCGCGCCGCTGCCGCAGATCTCCAGGAAGTCGCAGGTCTGCCGGGCGATCCACAACCCGTAGCCGCGCGGGCGGGTGCCGTCGGCCGGACGGTAGCCGGTCAGCGGGTCGACCAGGCCGCCGTCCTCGTCGAACACGTCGCACACCCAGCGTTCCGGCGCCCGCCAGACGGTCACCGTGCCCTTGCCGGCGCCATGTTCCAACACGTTGGCGGCCAGCTCGTTCACCGCCACCACCAGGTCGTCCACCCGGTGCTCCGGCCAGCCCGCCGCCCGTCCCAGGTGGGTGAGCTCCTGGCGCAGACGGGGCAGGGACAGCCCGATCTCCAACTGGTGGACGGGGCCCGCGACCGGTAGCGGCTCCGGCGCGGTCGGCCGTACTCCGAACGCCGCGGTTCCCAGGTACCCGCGGTTGGGGCGGGGCCCGTCCGGCTGCACCAGTACCGGGTGCGTGGCGCGCACCGCCGACCGCACGTGCGGGGGGAGACGGCGCGCGTCGTGCACGCACAGCAGCCGCAGCGGCATCGGGGCCAACGCGGTGGACAGTACGGACTCCAGGCGCAGCCACTCCCGCAGCTCCATCGCCGAACAACCGCCCAGCGGCGGCTCGGCGACCACGGTCACGGGCGCGGGGCCGTGGGTGAGGGCCAACCGGTGCAGGACGGCGAGTGTCCTGCCCGGCGCGGAGTACAGGGCGGTGCGGTCGATGACGTGCAGTCGGTCCCGCTCCGCGTCGCCGAGTTCCCCGGTCAGGGCGGCGGCGCGGCACGCGCTGACCGCGAGCACGGCGTACGCGCCCTCGCGTACGGCCGACCGCAACCGCTGCCGGGCCACGTCGTGGAACCTGTGCTCGCGGTGGAAGAGCAGGCCCTGGTGTTCGAAGGTCATCGCTGAGGGTTCGCGTTCGGGGGCGCGGCGCCCGGGTGCGTGCGCCGTCATCTGAGGTGTACCCACTCCGCGCCCGGTCCCTCGGAGACCGCTCCGGGGGACCGGGCGCACGTGCGCGGCGGGAGCGGGGACACGGCTCAACCCGAGGCCGTCGAGAGCAGGAGGCCGTCGGTCCGGTCCTCGTCGGAGTCGTCGAGCTCCGGCGTCTGCGGCAGGGAACGCTCGTAGGCGAGTTCGGTCTCCACCGCGATGCGCTGCCACGTGAACCGGGACCGGGCGCGGTCGGCGGCGGCGATGCCGTACGCCGAACTCATCGTCGGTGTGTTCAGGACCGCGCGCACGGCGCGGGCCACCTCGTCGGGGCGGCCGAAGCGCATCAGCACGCCGCTGGTGCGGTGCAGCACCGCGCCGGGGATCGCCCCCGTGGCGGTGGCGACCACGGGCAGACCGCAGGCCATGGCCTCCACGACGGCTCCGCCGTAGGGGTCGTAGGCGGCGGCGGACACGTACACGTCCGCCGAACGCAACAGGCGGGGCAGTTCCTTGCGCTCCACCGGGCCGGTGAGGTGGAAGCGGTCGTCCACACCGGCCTCCTTGGCGAGGAGCTCGACGGCGCGGGCGTTCTCGTCGAGGGCGACGTCGTGGTCCTCGGCGGTGGAGACGATGAGGAGTTCGGCCTCGGGCAGGCGCACCATCGCCTCCACGAGCCGGGCGGCGCCGCCGGGGCCGTCCAGGGAGGTGACTGAGACCAGGCGTGGCCGCTCCTCGCGGCGGGTCCGCCAGGGCTGCGAGGACGCGCTGCCCTCGACGCTGAAGTGGTCGGTGTCCACCCCGAACGGGACGACGCTCACCTGGTGGCGGGGCACGCCGAGCCGGGCGAGTTCCCCCTGCTGGTCGGTGGAGTTGACCAGGACGTGGTCGGCGCGGGAGGCGAGAATCGTCTCCATGCGGGCGCGCTCGGGCTGGTGGGAGAGGCCGGAACGCTGTTCGCTGGCGTTGAGCGAGTGGAAGGTCTGGACGATCGGGGTGCTGTTCTGGTCCCGGTCGCAGCGGGCCTGGGCGTGCAGGGCGGCCAGACCGCTGGTCCACCCGACCGCGTGGAGGACGTCTGGGACCTCCTCGTCGAGCGCGGCGGCGAGGGCGCTGCCGAAGGCGCCGGTGTGCTCGGCCTCCTGGCCGTCGCGAAGGGGGCGCGACGGACCGGCGTCGAGGTAGACGACGGACACCCCCCGGGCCATCCGGGTGCGCCCGTCGGGCTGATCGGGGTCGCTCCGGCGCGAGTACACCGTCACCTTGTGGCCGCGTTTGGCGAGCTGCCGGGACACGGCACAGGCGTGCAGACTCGCTGGGCAGGCTGGTTCCCCGCGATGGGCGGGGAGGGGATTGGCGTGTTCGGCGACCATGGCGATCTTCACTGGGCTGGACTCCTTGGACACGGAACGGTGTCCGTCGTTAGCGGGTTCTGCGGCCGGAGGCCGTCCGTTGAGGGTGGGTCGTTTGCGCGCGAAGCGCCCCTGACGGGCGGTGGCGGTAGACGGGTGGGCCCGAGGCGACTCCGGAGCGGGGTCGGAGCGCCCCGGAAGGGCGACGGGCAGCACTGAACGCCGTACGCATGGAGTGCGCACGGGAGCCAGGCGGCGGAGAGGAGGGGAGGGGGAAGGGCAGACGCACGGAAACCACACCAAACGACCAGTAGGGAGATCGAGCCCCCGTGCGAACCCGGACCGGGCCGACACTCGGGGCGAGGCCGTGTGTGTCTGCGTCTTAGACACCCAACGGCGCCCATTCTGCCAGACGGTGCGGCGAGCCACAACGTGACCGGGTGCCGCCGACCGCTCCAAAGGGGGGCTTCGGGGTGGTCCGTAACCCCCTCGGAGGTCCTCTGCCCTGTGCTTTCCCGATCCGGACCGGTGCGCACTGTCGCGGTCGGGCCAACGCCGCTACTGTCGGACAGGAACAACGGGACTGGACACCGCTCACCACCGGCACATCGACCACGACACTTTCGGCGGCGAGAACCCGAGTGGGAACTGCGTATCCGGGTGTTTTCCGCCATGATGTACGCGGATTTTGACCGACTCCGCCGGTACCTCGGTACGGTTACAGGATCCACGCGTTGAACGGGACTTGAGCAACGTCCGGCGGCCTGCGCCGGGCAACCGGCCACGGCCGAAGAAACGGGAGGAAGGGCGTATGGGTGTCGCTGGTGGGGAAGTCATCGTCACGGCCCTCACGCACCGGGGCGCTGTCCGTCCCGCCAACGAGGACTCCGTCGTCATGGGCGCGCTCACCGTCGCCAGCGCCAACATGACCTCGCCGGTCCGTTGCGTTCTGCCGGTGAGTGAGCCCGTCATCCTGGCCGTCGCGGACGGCATCGGCGGTCAGGCCGCGGGCGAGATCGCCTCCGAGCACGCCGTGCACCGCATGGCCGAGGTGGGTCCGCGGCTCAAGGGCCCGGACGAGATCGCCCAGCTGCTGACCAACATCGACGAGGAGATCAAGGACCACGCGACCCAGCACACCGAGTTCTCCGGCATGGGGACCACGGTCGCCGGAGTCCTGCTCAACAACGACGGCAACTTCTGGTTCAACGTCGGCGACTCCCGGACCTACCGCCTGGAGGGGCGACACCTGCGCCAGCTCTCGGAGGACGACTCGCCCGCGCTCCCGCCCTCCGAGGACGGCCGCCCCGTCACCACGAACTTCATCACCCAGTCCCTCGGCGGCAGCGCCGGCGGCGCGATGGTCCCGCATGTGGGCAGGGACGAGGGCGCCGACCCCAGCGCCTGGCTCATGTGCAGTGACGGCCTGTCCGATCTCGTCCTGCCCGACGAGATGGAGCGGATGATCGCCGAGGCAGGGAGCGACGAGGCCGCCGTGCACGCCCTGTGGCAGGCGGCCATGGAGGCGGGCGGCAAGGACAACATCAGCATCCTGCTCGCGCGTCGCGTCTGAATTCGGCCTGGCCAGGACGGCGGGGCCCGGACGTCGTCGTGATCCGGGCCCCGCCTCGTGTCCATGCGGGCCTCGGCTTCGCTTTGGCCCGTGTTCAGGCGCCCCCAGGCCAGGGATGCTCCATCCTCGGCTGCGCCTGTCGCTCGTCCCCCGCTCACGGACTGCCTCGTCTTGCGGCGCCCTGGCGGCGTCCGAACGAACCCCGGGGGCACGCGCGAGGCTCAGTCCTGGTCGCTGCCCGACTCCGACCCGGCGCGGGACCGCAGCACCACGGCCACGACCACGAGCATGGCGACCGCCACGGCCACCGCGAGGCCCACGATCCCGAGTGCGACCATCGACGGGCCCTCGGACTCGGCGGCGGCCTCGTCGGTCTCGACCGCGGTGGACGTGGTCGCGCTGTCCTCCTCGGCGGCGCCCTCCTCGCCCTCCTCGGCCGCGGGTTCCGACTCGGCGGCGGCCCCGGCCACGGCGTCCTCGGTCAGGGTGAAGGCGAGCGAGTCCTGGATGGGGTGGCCGTCGGAGGAGACGACCCGGAAGCCGATGGTGTACGCGCCCGCCTCGTCCAGGGGGAGCAGGCCCGCGGTGACGTCGAGCCCGTCGAACTCCAGGGCTCCCTCCTCCTGGTACTCCTCGCCGTTGGGGCCGGTGACGACGACGTCGCTCGCGCTGTCCGACGCCATCGGAGCGTTGTTGAAGCTCAGCACGATCTCCTCCGGAGCCGCGTCCAGGACGGCACCGTCATCGGGGGAGGAACCGGTCAGGACGTCGTGCGCGAGGGCGGGGGCGGGGGCCAGCGCCAGCGCTCCCGCGGTCAGCGGGACCGCGGCGGCGGCGATCAGGCGCGGAAGGCGGCGGGCGGTCGCCGGGTCCAGGGCGCGCGCGGTCTCGGTGGAGGCCATGTCTTCGTCTTCTCCCAGTGCTCGGGGCGGGCGTGCGCGCCGGCGGAGGAGGCCGGGCCGCACGTGATCGAAACTAGGCGGTGCCCTCCGGGGCCGCAAGACGGAGCGGGGAGAGGCCACACACGAGGAGAAGGGGCCGTCGGGCGCGATCCCCCGCGCACCCGACGGCCCCCGGTCTCAGGAGGCCGGGACCAATTCGCGTCGCATGTAGCGGCGCTGCTCCGGGGTCGTCCCGCCCCAGACACCGTGCGCCTCTCCGGCTCGCAGGGCCCACCGCAGGCACTCCTGGCGAACGGTGCAGCCGCCGCAGACGGCGACGGCCCGCTCCGTGTCGGCCCGCCCGATCCCGGTGCTGCTCACCGGGAAGAAGATCTCCGGGTCGTGGGAACGGCACTTCCCTTGCTCGACCCAGTCCTCGCTCTCGTGGTAAAGGCGGTTCACGTGCGCCTCCGATCCGTGGCTGCGATCCGTGGTCAGTGGCCGCGCCGTGGGTCCTACGGCGGGCGCGTCCTCGTCCTCACCACGGCTGTCGGGTGCTTGACCCCTCTGGTCTGCGGCGAAGCGATGCGACCAAGTGTAGTACGACCAGATGTAGTACTACACGGAGTCTGCTCGAAAGTCGGCGGGACATCAAGCGGGCCGACCGGCTGTGCGGGGTCCCACGCCGTCCGCGCACGCGCTTGGCCGGTCGTGTGGCGGAGGGCGAGCGGGCCGCCGGGGCGTGGGGAAAGTCCCTGTCCAGAGCCGCTTTCCGTGCGTGCTCCCGATGCGGCGGAGGGGCGCTCTTCGGGATGGACAGCCGTTATGTCGCGAGGTTTCCACCGAATTGATGTGACTTAACGCACTGTTAATATTGCTCAATAAGGCTCTATGTTTGACCCTGAGCGCTGTCGGCCACGCAGGGTCGGCCGCGCGGGCGCTTCCCGGGTCCGGGCCCCGCCGGAAACGTCGAAGTCCCTGATGGACGGGGGACTGGCGGTCACGGGCCCGCCCCGCTCGTCCCTCCCGAACGTCCTGGTCAGGCCGGTGCGCCGCTGCTAAATAAACGAGCCATACCCGATGGCGAACAGACGAAACATGTACGCGGAGTCTCTCTGAAACGTCATTGATATTCGTTCGCTAAGTTCGATCGACGTGCCACATCTACGAACGAACCTCCAAGCACGCGACCGAGCCGACGGCGGGGCGAGCAGCCCCGGGACCACAGGGGCCGCGGGCCGGGGGGACGTGCGCCTGTCGCACCCGTCCCCGGAGGACGGGCCGCGCATGTGGCGGCTGGCGGGAGAGACGGGGATGGACGTGAACTCCCCGTACGCCTACACGCTCTGGTGCCGGGACTTCGCCAGGACCAGCGTCGTCGCCCGCGACGACGTCGGCCGTGTCGCCGCCTACGTCACCGGTTACGTGCGCCCCGACAGTCCGGACACGTACTTCCTCTGGCAGGTCGCCGTCGATCCCGCCCGCCGCGGGCAGAGACTGGCGCGCCGCATGCTTGACTTCGTGGGTGACCGGTTCGCCGACCTGGGACTCAGTTACCTCGAAGCGACGGTCACGCCCGACAACACCGCCTCACGCGCACTCTTCGCCTCGTTCGCCCGCGACCGGGGCGCGGAGATCGAGTGGAGCCCTCTCTTCACCGGGGAGCACTTCCCGCACGACGGCGGGACTCCCCACGAGCCCGAGGACCTCGTGCGCATCGGACCCCTCGGGGCCCGCACCAGCGAAGAGCGTGCCTGACCATCCGCACCGGATCGACCGATCCTGACACCCCGTCGTCACAGCCCTGAGCCCACGAACCTGGGGAAAGGAACCAAGGAACCCACGATGGAGACCTTCCAGCGCCTCGAATCCGAAGTCCGCGGATACTGCCGGAACTGGCCCGTCGTCTTCGACAAGGCCATCGGGAGCCACGTCTACGACGAGAGCGGTCGGCCCTACCTGGACTTCTTCGCCGGGGCGGGGTCCCTCAACTACGGGCACAACAACCCGGAGTTGAAGGCATCGCTCATCGAGTACCTCACCGACGATCGGCTCGTGCACAGCCTCGACGCCTACAGCGTCGCCAAACGGGACTTCCTGGAGACCTTCGAGGACGTCGTCCTCAAACCCCGGGGCCTGGACTACAAGGTCCAGTTCCCCGGCCCGGCGGGCAACAACGCGGTCGAGGCCGCGCTCAAACTCGCCCGCAAGTACACCGGTCGCGAGACGATCGTCAACTTCACCAACGGCTTCCACGGCATGACCCTGGGCGCCTTGGCCGTCACCGGCAACTCCATGAAGCGCGGCGGCGCGGGCGTGCCCCTCGGGCACGTCGCCACGATGCCGTTCGACAACTACATGGACGGCCAGACACCGGACTTCCTGTGGCTGCGCAGCCTGCTGGACGACAGCGGCAGCGGCCTGGACAAGCCCGCCGCGGTCATCGTCGAGACGGTCCAGGGCGAGGGCGGCATCAACGTGGCCAGCGCCCAGTGGCTGCGCGAGCTGTCCGCCCTGTGCCGCGAGTACGAGATCCTCATGATCGTCGACGACATCCAGATGGGCTGCGGCCGCACCGGCGGCTTCTTCAGCTTCGAGGAGGCCGGGATCACCCCGGACATCGTCACGCTGTCGAAGTCCATCAGCGGCTACGGTCTGCCGATGGCCCTCACGCTGTTCAAGCGGGAACTGGACGTGTGGGAGCCGGGCGAGCACAACGGCACCTTCCGCGGCTTCAACCCGGCGATGGTCACGGGCGCCGAGGCGCTGCGCCGCTTCTGGAGCGACGACGCCTTCGCCCGTGAGATCAGGGCCAAGGGCGACATGGTCGCCGCCCGACTCACGGAGATCGCCGCTGAGTTCCCGCAGGTCGGCGCGCATGTGCGCGGCCGGGGCCTGGCACGCGGTCTGGCCTTCGAGGACACCTCGATCGCCAAACGGGTCGCCGCCGAGTCCTTCGATCGGGGCCTGCTCGTGGAGACCTCCGGTCCCGAGGACGAGGTCGCCAAGCTGCTCCCGCCGCTCACCACGACGGAGGAGGAGCTCAAGGCCGGACTCGACATCATGGCCGACGCCGCGCGGGCGGCCGTGAAGGTCGCCCAGCCGGTGTAGCCATCCGCCCTGGTGAGGGGCGACGGACACGGGGTCGTCGCTTCCCGAATCGGGATGCCGACCGACCCCCTACCGTGTTCAATAGATCAAAGCCACGGCGCACGAGCGCGTTAGGGAGTTATCAGTGATCGTTCGCAGCGTTGACGACGTCAACGGCACCGACCGCGACGTCAAGCACGGAAACTGGCGCAGCCGCAGGATGATCCTCGCCAAGGAGGGCGTGGGGTTCTCCTTCCACGAGACCGTGTTGTACGCGGGCACGGAGACCACGATGTGGTACGCCAACCACGTCGAGCTGGTGCACTGCATCGAGGGCGAGGCCGAACTCACCAACGAGGAGACCGGCGAGAAGCACGTCATCACCCCCGGCACCCTCTACCTGCTCGACGGTCATGAGAAGCACACGCTGCGCATCAAGGAGGACTTCCGCGTCCTGTGCGTGTTCAACCCGCCGGTGACCGGGCGCGAGGTGCACGATGAGAACGGCGTGTACCCGCTCATCGTCGAGGAGCCGGAGGACACCGCGGTCTCCTGACAACCGGGTGTGAACGCGTGGGCGGGGTCCGTGGTCTGGGACTCCGCCCACAGTCGTGTGTGGCACCGGAGCCCTTCGGTGATCGAATTTCACACCCAGGGTCACAAACCACAGGTGACCCGGCATGCACGCCTGAGCGGGGCGTTCGCCCGGTGGATGAGTGCTCATAACCAGTGCATAACGGACGTGACCTGCCTCGTTACTGCTGGGCGGGCTCGGGGAGGGACTGACCCAAGTCTGTGCCGTCGATCCGTGTCCCGTTCGACGGCTGGGACCCGCGGAGTGACTCGGCCGCGGACCCCGAACCCACCAGGCGTCCCCATCCGAATCGCGGCGCCGCCGTCCCGATGACGCGGCGCCGCCCTGACGTTCCACGAGGAGCAGTCGTGAAGAAGCAGGAGTCAGCGGTCAACCGAGGAGCCCTGGGTCGCCGGGACGCGTTCCGACTCGGAGGAGTGGGTCTTGCGGTGGCCGGTCTCGCCGCGTGCAGCAGGGTGGAGGACGGAGGTGGAGAAGGCGGTCCGTCGATCCTGGAGCGCCTTCGCGAACAGGGCTTCGTGGCGGTCGGTCTGGCCAACGAGATCCCCTTCGGCTTCATCGACGACTCCGGTGAGCCCGCCGGCCAGTCCCCGGCCGTGGCCGCCGCGGTGTTCGAGGAGCTGGGCGTCCCCGAGATCCAGGCCTCCCCGGTCGCCTGGGACGGCCTCATCCCGGGTCTACGCTCCAATCGGTTCGACGTCATCGCCGCGGGTATGTTCATCACCCCTGAGCGCTGCGAGCAGGTCGCCTTCAGCGAACCCACCGCGACCTCGCCCGAGGCCTTCCTCGTCGAGGAGGGCAACCCGAACGACATCACGCACTTCACCACGTTCGCGGAGAACCCCGATCTGCGCCTGGCGGTCCTCAACGGGTCCGTGGAGCAGACCTACGCGGAGTACTTCGGGATCCCCGAGGACCAGCTGAACCTGATCCCGGACCAGACCACCGGCTACGAACTGCTGGAGTCCGGTCGTGTCGACGCGATGTCCATGCTGAGCGTGTCCCACACCTACCTGCTGCGCGAGCGCGGCGGGCCCTTCGAGGTCACCGAGGCGTTCTTCCCCGAGATCGACGGGACGGAGGAGCGCGGCTGGGGCGGTCTGGCCCTGCGCCAGGAGGACACCGAGCTGCTGGAGGAGATCAACCGCGTGATCGCCGAGTTCAAGGAGAGCGGACGCCTCCTGGAACTGGGCCAGGAGTGGGGCTTCACCGAGGCCGACCTGCCCGACGACACCACGACCGCCGAACTCTGCGAGGGTTGATCCTGCCGTGCAGTTCCTGATCGAGCGGCTTCCGCTCTATCTCGACGGCGCGTGGGTCACCATCCAGCTCACCATCGGCGGCAGTGCCCTGGCCTTCGTCCTGGCCATGGCCTTCGGCATCCTGGGCACCGTCAACCACTGGTTGCCCAGGGCCGTGGCCACGGTCTACGTCGAGGTCTTCCGGGGCATCGCCGCCTGGTGCTGATGTTCTGGATGGCCTACGCCCTGCCGCAGCTCACCGGTTTCCAGCTGGAGGACCGGTTCGCCGCGATCCTCGCCGTGGGGCTCAACGTCGGTGCCTACGGCGCCGAGGTCGTGCGCGCGGCCGTCAACGCCGTGCCCAAGGCGCAGGTGGAGGCCACGGTCGCGCTCAACCTGTCCTGGTTCCAACGCGTGCGGCTGGTCGTCCTGCCCCAGGCCTGGGCGCAGATGCTGCCCACCTTCGGCAATCTCGTCATCGAGTTGATGAAGGCGACCGCCGTCGCCTACCTCATCGGCGTCGTCGACCTGACGGCCGTCGCGCAGCAGATGCGTCAGGCCACCGGTGAGACGATCCTGGCCTTCTCCGGCGCCCTCGTCTTCTACTTCCTCATCGCGCAGGTGCTCATCTTCGGCATGCGTCTCCTCGAACGCCGCGCCAACCGCAAGCTGGGCCGGACACCGCCGGGCGGTACCGGTCTGGGATCCCTCCTACGGCACCCGGCCGTCGCCGGAGCCACCGCGGGCTCCGGAGTCTCCGGAGGCGGTGAGAGCCGATGACGTTCTGGGACATGGAGTTCACCGCCGAGGCCATGCCCGACCTGCTGTCCGGCCTGTGGGTCACGGTCCAGGCCACGGTGATGGGCTACCTCATCGCGCTCACCCTCGGCCTGCTGATCGCGGTGGTCCGACGCGTGCGCGTGCTCGGCGCGCTCGTGCACGGGGTCATGGAGTTCATCCGGACGACCCCCCTCGTGGCCCAGCTGGTCTTCGTCTTCCTCCTGGCCCCCTCCACGGTCACGGCGATGACCGTCGGCGTCGTGGTCCTGGGCGTGCACTACTCCGCCTACACCGCCGAGGTGTACCGCTCCGGAATCGAGGGCGTGGCCAAGGGCCAGTGGGAGGCGGCCCGCGCCCTGAGCCTCCCGGCCAGCCGTACGTGGGGCGCGATCGTCCTTCCCCAGGCCATCCGCAAGGTCATCCCCGCCCTGGGCAACTACCTCATCGCGATGTTCAAGGACACCCCGCTGCTCTTCGCCATCGGTGTGGCCGAGCTGCTCACGCAGGCCCAGCGGATCGGCAGTGTGAGCTTCCGGCTCGTGGAGGCCTACACCCTCGTCGGTTTCCTCTTCCTCGCGGTGAGCATCCCCTCCGCCATCCTCATCCGACGACTGGAGCGACGCTATGCCGCCGTCTGACACCCCGTCCACCGAAGCACCCCAGGGGGTCGAGGGGCAGCCCCAGATCGTCTTCGACCAGGTGGTCAAGCGGTTCGGTGAGCTCACCGTGCTCGACCGCCTCGACTTCGCGGTCGAACCCGGCGAGCGGGTCACGCTCATCGGTCCCAGCGGTTCTGGCAAGACCACGATCCTGCGCCTGCTCATGACTCTGGAGAAGGTCACCGAGGGTCACATTCACGTGGCCGGGGAGCCGTTCAGCCACATGCGGCGGGGCAACCACCTGGTCCCCGCCAACGAGAGCTACCTGCGGCGCAGACGCCGGAGCATCGGCATGGTGTTCCAGCAGTTCAACCTGTTCCCCAACATGACGGTCCGCAAGAACGTCATCGAGGCGCCCGTCCACGTCCTCGGCCTGTCCAAGGACGAGGCCGACGAGCGGGCGGTGGAGCTGCTGGAGCTGGTCGGCCTGGGCGACAAGATCGACGCCCATCCGACGCAGCTGTCCGGAGGCCAGCAGCAGCGCGTCGCGATCGCCCGCGCGCTGGCGATGCGGCCGGACATCCTGTTGCTGGACGAGGTCACCTCCGCGCTGGACCCGGAGCTGGTCGCGGGCGTCCTCGACGTCCTGCGCCAGGTGGCCGAGTCGACGGACATCACCATGCTGTGCGTGACGCATGAGATGGGCTTCGCGCGGGACGTGTCGCACCGGGTCCTGATGTTCGACAAGGGCAGGATCGCCGAGGAGGGGACTCCGGAGCAGATCTTCGAGGATCCGCGTGAGGAACGGACCAGGTCCTTCCTTCGCTCAGTGCTGGACAACGGTTTCTGAGCCCCGCGGTGCGGAGGCGAGCGGCCCGGGGCGAGTGCCCCGGGCCGACGCTTCCCAGACACGCCCACTGACGACATACCGTAGTCATTAGATCACTTTTAGTTTCTCCTTGGGCAGAATGGGTGCTCTGATCCAGGGGGGACTCTTGTGACCAAGGTGCGAAGTTGGGGGCTCGTCGCATGGGGTGCGTTGGCCGCCCTGATCGTCACGGTGATGGTCGCGCGCCCCGACTTGCTCGCCGAGTCCCTGACCGAGGACCTCCCCTTCTACACGTCCCTCTGGGGGCCGATGCTCGTCGCGGGCCTGACCGCCTGGGCTCTGGTTCGCTGGTTCGGCCAGCGGGACGCGCTCGACGCCCGGGTCGCCGCGGCCCTGGAGGGGCACCCGCTCCGGCGGGAACTGGGCTACCTGCTGATATTCCTGTGCGGGTTCGTCCTGTCCATGATGGTCCTCTCCTGGGTCTCCGCCCTGTACACGGCGGAGACCGACATGGACCTGCGGATGTCGGTGTCCCTGGTCTGCCGGCTGCTCTTCCTGTTCACCCTGCCGATGCTCGTGATGGACCGTTCCGGGGTCACCGTGGACGGCACGGGCACCGCCATGCCCTCGCTGGCCCTGGGCGTGCGCGAGCCGTGGCGGTGGCTCGGCCTCGTGCCGGTGGGCGTCGCGGTCGGCCTGGTCGGCAACCGGCTCGCCCCGGTCTACGGACTGCCGCCGGTCTCGCTCGCCGTGGTCGGCTTCCTGCTCGCCTTCGTGCTGGTGTGCGTGTGCGAGGAGATCTTCTACCGCGGGATGCTCCAGACCCGACTGGAGTTCCTCCTGGGCCGCTGGGCCGGCATCGTCGTGGCCGCGACCGTCTTCGCGTTGACCTACGCGATCGTCCAGCCCTACGACGCCGTCGCCCGGATCCGCGGCTACGACTTCGTGCATGACCTCTGGCTGTCCCTGCTGTCCTACGCCGCGGGGGGCCTCCTCTTCGGGTACCTGTGGACGTGTTTCCGCAACATCTGGGTCATCGTGCTCCTGCGGCTCTCGCTCTTCGTGCTCGTCATGCCGCCGGGGCTCGGCCCCTTCATCCACTGAGACCCCGGGTCCCGCGACGCACTCCGGTCACCATCGTGTGCCCGTGCCCCACAGTGTGAAGACGGGGGGAAACTTCGCGTGCGGAGATAGGCTGGAGGTGCCCGGATGGGTACAGAAGCTCCATAGCGGATGCACCGCGGTCATACTCCCCTCACTGGGAGGTCACCGTCCGGTCATGAACAGGGGGGAGTCTGCCACCTGTGAGCACGGAATCAGCGTCAGCACCAGTGGACACCAGCATGGCCGACCTGCCAGCGGACAGGTTCATGGATCGGGAGGAGGGCTGGCTCCGGTTCAACCAACGCGTCCTCGAACTGGCCGAGGACGAGGCGATCCCCCTCCTGGAACGCGCGCGGTTTCTCGCGATCTTCTCCAGCAACCTGGACGAGTTCTTCATGGTCCGGGTCGCCGGGCTGAAGCGCCGTATCGCCACCGGCCTGTCCGTGCGCTCCTCCAGCGGACACCACCCCCGCGCCCTGCTCGAACGCGTCTCCGAGTTCAGCCGCGACCTCATGCTCCGCCACTCGGCCTGCTACGAGCACAGCGTCGCACCCGCGCTGCGCGAGGTCGGCATCCGCATCGTGCGATGGAACGACCTCGACCCCGCCGAGCACGAATACCTGCACGGTTTCTTCCGGCGCTCCATCTACCCGCTGGTCACCCCCTTCGCCGTCGACTCCGCCCACCCCTTCCCCTACATCTCCGGACGGTCGCTCAACCTCGCGGTCACCGTCCGCGACCCCCCGCGACGAGCGCCGCATGTTCGCCCGGGTCAAGGTCCCCGGCTCCCTTCCGCGCTTCATCGAGCTCACCGCCGGATCGGGCGGCCGCTTCGTCCCGGTCGAGGACGTCATCGCCGCCCACCTGCCGCAGCTGTTCGAGGGCATGGAGGTCGTCGAGCACCACGCCTTCCGCGTCACCCGCAACGCCGACCTGGAGGTCGACGAGGACGAGACCGACAACCTCGTCCAGTCCCTCGAACAGGAACTCCTGCGCCGCCGTTTCGGCCCGCTCGTGCGCCTGGAGGTCGAGCAGTCCATCAGCGACGAGGTCCTCGGCATACTCACCCACCAGCTCGCGCCGAGGAGGAGGAGATCTACCGTGTCCCCGGTCCGCTCAACCTGGCCGGACTCTCCCAGATCGCCGACGTCGACCGGCCGGAGCTGTGCTTCGCGCCCATGGTCCCCGTCGAACCGCGCGCCCTGAACTCGGGCGACCTGTTCGCCGCCATCCGCGAGCGCGAGATCCTCGTCCACCACCCCTACGAGGACTTCGCCGCCACCACCGAGCGGTACCTCGCCCTGGCCGCCAGTGACCCCAAGGTCGTGGCGATCAAGCAGACCCTGTACCGCACCAGCGGCGACTCGCCCATCGTCGAGGCGCTCATCGAGGCCGCCCGCGCCGGCAAGGAGGTCGTGGTCCTCGTCGAGGTCAAGGCGCGCTTCGACGAGCAGAACAACATCCTGTGGGCCCGCAAGCTGGAGGACGCGGGCTGCCACGTCGTCTACGGCGTCGTCGGCCTCAAGACCCACTGCAAACTGTCCATGGTCATCCGCCAGGACGACGACGGCCTGCTGCGCCGGTACTGCCACGTCGGCACCGGGAACTACAACCCCGCGACCGCGCGGATCTATGAGGACCTGGGCCTGTTCAGCGCCTCCGCCGAGGTCGGCGAGGACGTCAGCGACCTGTTCAACAGCCTCACCGGTTTCTCCCGCAAGAAGCACTACAGGCGCCTGCTCGTGGCCCCGGCCGCGCTGCGCGAGGGCCTCCTGCGCCAGATCGAGGTCGAGGTCGAGCACCGCCGTCGGGGCGAGCCCGCGCACATCCGGATCAAGGTCAACTCCCTGGTCGACCGAGAGATCATCGACGCGCTCTACCGCGCCTCCCAGGAGGGCGTCAGCGTCGACCTGTGGGTGCGCGGCAGCTGCGTCCTGCGCGCGGGCGTGCCCGGCCTGTCCGAGAACATCCGCGTCCGCAGCATCCTCGGCCGCTTCCTCGAACACTCCCGCGTCTTCGTCTTCGCCAACGGCTGGCGTCCCCAGGTGTGGATCGGCAGCGCCGACCTCATGCCCCGCAACCTCGACCGCCGGGTGGAGGCGCTCGTGCGCGTCTCCGACCCCGAACAGTGCCGGCGCCTGGTCGGCCTCATGGAGCTGGCCATGTCCGACGGCACTTCGTCCTGGCGGCTGCGGCCCGACGGAACGTGGGACCGCGCCACCCACGACGAGGAGGGCCAACCGTTGCTGGACCTGCAGGAGACCCTGCGCGGCGAGCGCCACCTCAGGGTGGTGGAGGCCTGATGGAGTCGCGGGACCAGACCCAGACCGAGGGCGTGCTGGGGCAGCCGCGCTTCACCAGCGCCTTCCCGCCGCGCGACACGGCCGTCGGCGGCTACCTCGAACCCATCCGAGCGGGCGGCGCGGTCCTGTGGCGCGACGGCGGCGGGGCGGAGCCCGAGATCGTCCTCATCCGGCGGCCCGATCGCGACGACTGGACGCTCCCCAAGGGCAAGCTCAAGAACGGCGAGCACCTCATCACGGGCGCTGTGCGCGAGGTCCGCGAGGAGACGGGGCTCATCCCGGTCCTGGGCCGGCGGCTCCCGCCCCAGAGATACCTCAAGGACGGCTGGCCCAAGCAGGTCGAGTGGTGGGCGGCCACGCCCGCCGAGCCCGGCGGCGCGATCGACTACGTGCCCAACGAGGAGGTCGACGTCGTCGAGTGGGTGCCCATGAAGGACGCCCTGGCGCGCCTCACCTACGAACACGACGTCCACGTCCTCGACAACTTCCGCGCCGGGCCCGCCGAGACCTTCCCGGTCATCGTGCTGCGGCATCTGTCAGCGGGGGAGAAGCGCGCCTGGCGCGACAACGACCTGCTGCGCCCCCTGGACGAGGCGGGCCGGGCCGACGCGCTGGCCCTGCCCCGTGTGCTGGCCTCCTACGGGCGACCGCGCGCGGTGTCGTCGGCGGCGGCCCGGTGCACCGAGTCGCTGCTGCCCTACAGTGTCGAGTCCGACGTTCCGGTGCGGACCGAGCGCGCCTTCACCGTGCGAGGGGCCGGGCGGGGAGAGTCCCCGGAGTTCGACGTGGAGGCCGCGCGGGAGGCGTTCGAGGGCGTCCTGTCCGAGGGGCGCCCGACCGTGGTGTGCACCCACGGGGAGCTCGTGCCGCACCTGATGCGGGAGGCGCTCGACCGGCTCGGCGCGCCGGTGTCCCAGCAGTTGGGGTTGCGCAAGGGCTCGTTCTGGGTGGTGCACGTCGCCGCGGGCGGGGTGCTCGCGGGGGTGGAGCGGCACGCGATCCGGGGATGAGCCGGGGCGGGTCCGCGCGGCCGTCCGGCGGTGAGACCATCGGCTCATGGCCACTCACCAGATCTCGCGGAGCATCACCGTCAAGGCTTCCGCCGCGCACGTCTTCGACCTCGTCGCCTCTCCCGCACGGCACGCGGAGCTGGACGGGTCGGACACCGTGCGGGGCGTCCTGTCCGGCCCGGCCCGGCTCTCGCCCGGGTCCCGCTTCGGCATGACCATGCGCATGTTCGGGCTGCCGTACCGGATGACCAACCGGGTCGTGGAGTTCGAGCAGGACCGCCTGATCGCCTGGCGCCACCTCGGGCCGCACCGCTGGCGCTACGAGCTGGAGGAGCTGTCCTCGGGGATGACCAGGGTGACCGAGACCTTCGACTACACCCGGGGCCTGCCGGTGCTCTACGTCCTGCTCGGCGTGCCCGCGAGGAACGCCGTGGGCATCGAGCGGACCCTGGTGCGGCTCAGGGACGCGGTCGAGCGGGGCTGACGCCGCGGACACGGACGCGCCCCCGCCACATGACGGGGGCGCGTCCGCGGCGAGTCGCTAGTCGTCCCACCAGTGGTGGTCGCCGTGGTCACCGGAGTGACCATGGTCGTCGTAGTACCCCCCCTTGTGGTCGAAGCTCTTGAAGAACTCCCCATCGCGGTGGACGTCGGCGTCGAAGCCGTGGTAGCCGTCGAAGTGGTCGTGAGCGGCGGCGGGCGTGGCGGCCATGCCGAGGGCGGCACCGGCCGCCATGGTCACGAACACGAGCGCAGCGGTACGTTTCATGAACTGATCCTAACTTTGAGTGCCTATGCGACTACTTCCAGTTAGGACTCTAGGTCGGTGATCCCGGTTTGGCCAGTTCATCGCCCCCGTTCGGGGTGATTGACTCCGGGCCCCGCCCCGACTCCGCTCGGCGACCGCGAAACGCCCACATGCCCTAAAGTGCGGCCAGGGCCCGCCCCTCCCCTGGGGCGGTGCGTCGGTCGACGAGTCGGGAGCTTCGGTGGGAACAACCTTCGGTGACGTCTGGAGCGAGGTGCTGACCGTCCAGTCGGCGCCCGAGCAGTGGATCATCATCGCCGCCGCGGTCCTGGCCCTGGCCGCGGTCCTGCTCGGTCCGCCCTGGCGCGTGGCGCGCAACGTCGTCACCATCGCGCACGAGGGCGGACACGCGCTGGTGGCGCTGCTCAGCGGACGCCAGCTCACCGGGATCCGGCTGCACTCCGACACTTCCGGAGTCACCGTGTCGCGCGGCAAACCGACCGGCATCGGGATGATCCTGACGGTTTTCGCGGGCTACGTCTCGCCGTCGCTCGTCGGACTCCTGGGCATCCTCATGCTCATGTCCGACCGCATCACGGCGCTGTTGTGGCTGAGCATCCTCGTGCTCGCCGCGATGCTGCTCATGATCCGCAACGTCTACGGCGTGGTGTCGATCGTGGGCACCGGCGCCGTGGTCTTCGGCGTGAGCTGGTTCACCCCGACGGCGGTCCAGGCGGCCTTCGCCTACCTGTTCACCTGGTTCCTGCTCTTCGCCGGAGTGCGGCCGGTTCTCGAACTCCAGATCCAGCGGACGCGTCAGCCCTCACCGCACTCCGACGCCGACCAGCTGGCCCGGCTCACGGGAGTGCCCGGAACCCTGTGGGTGGTGGTCTTCGCCCTGGTCAACATCGCCGTGACCGCGTTGGGCGCGTGGCTGCTCCTGCTGCGCGGCTAGGGCGTGTGCTGTGGACGCCGCCCGTCGCGCGGCGGGGTGTGCGTCCGCGGCACGGGCCCTTACGAGGCGCGCGGCGCCGACAGCGCCCCGGAGACCGTGTCGAAGACGGGGATGCGGGTGTCCAGGGCGGTCACCCGCAGGGTCTGGAGCACACGGTCGGTCGGGCAGGCGATGGCCAGCAGCACCCGCTGCTCCAGCGCCGTCTTGTGCGCGCGGATGAGCACGCGCAGCCCGCTGGAGTCGATGAACCTCAGGTCCGTGCAGTCGAGGACGACGCGGCCGGACGGTTGGGTGGTCAGAGCCCCGATCACCGCGCCCTGGAACCGCTCCTCGGTGGCCATGTCGATCTCCCCGTCCAGCGCGAGGACGCGCCCCGCGTCGTTGAGCGTGGAGGAGATGGTCAGGTCGGGCATTGCCACTCCGGCGAACTCGGGACGTGCCAGACGGGTGGGCGGGCTCGGTCGCGCGCCCCCCGGGACGCGCGTGCCACCCAGTGTGTCCGTGGCCATACGGCGGTAGCGAAGCTGCTGGTTCATCAAGTTCCTTGCCTGGTACCCCGTGCTGGGGCCGGGGATGAGAACGCCTTTCTCGCCGGACCTGCTCAAGAAAGCGCGTCAGTGTCTCAAACGCGCGAGGGCGGGCCTCAAGTTCCACTGACACCGGGTCCCGCCGCTGGGATGAGGGCGGACGCCGTGTCGTGGCACGCGCCGCCGCGGGCTCCTCGATCGCGAGCGATGGAGCGGGTTGGTCGGCGGATCCGCCGTGGGTCCGGATCGTCTCCGGGCCGCCCAGCCTCGGACTTTACCACAGGCCCGTAGCCGTTTCGTGATGTGAGCGACGCAAGGTCGTGCCCGGATGGTTGGGGGCCGCGCGCTCCGTGCGGCGTTCGTCACGTCCGCGGGGCGGCTCCGGCTGGTTCCCGTACCCGCGGTGGTGTCCGGTCGCCCCGTTGGAGCGCCCACACACACGCCGACAGCGTCAGCGGGACGGCCACCGTCAGCGCGATCGCCGGTATCGCCACCCCCGAGTCGTTGGCGGCGAACCCGATCAGCGCGGTCACGAGCGAACCGGTCAACCCCGCGCGGAGTGTCGGCGCGTACTCGTAGGCCCGTTGGAGCGAGCCGATCCGCCAGTTCGTGGGGCGGTTGAGCACCGCGAACAGGAACACCAGGGCGCACGCCGCGAGCAGGGTCAGCTGCCAGTTGCCGAACGTGCCGAGCATCGCCGACAGCTTGCGGCGCAGCACCGTGCCCGCCTCCCCGCTCAGCACCTGGGCGGCGAACGCTCCGACGTGGCTGCGCTCCGCGGGCGGACGCTGCAGGTCCACCCAGGCCAGAGCACTGATCGCCGCCACGGCCGCCGTCCCCACAGCGGCCAGCCGCACGGGGGTGATCCGCACCCCCGCGATCATCATCGCCGTCACCGCCAGTCCCGGCACCAGGGCGATGACCCCGCCGAAGTCGGTGCCCAGGCCCGGCCAGCCGACGATCAGCACCGTGGCGACGCCGATCGCGAGCGTGGCCGTCACCGCGGCGCGTCGCCGCCCCCGGTCGATGAGTTCGTGCGAGATCCCGGCCACGGCCATGAGCATTCCGGTCGCGAACGTGGCGAAGGCGATGTTCCCGATCCCGTAGAACCGGCCCGCGACGATCGGCGAGTACCCCGTCGGCGAGTTCATCTGGAGACGGGCGCCGAAGCACAGGTCGAGGAAGAGCACGGCCGTGGTCGTGCCCGCCACCACCGTCATCGGACCGAGGATCGATCGCCGCCACGGTCCGGCCACGGCGGCCGCGACCACCAGGCGTCGGCGGCCAGCACGCAGACCAGCAGGGCGAGGAACGGCAGGGGCGAGGCCCACCAGGGGACCAGGTTGGCGAGGTAGCTGGCCACCGGAAAGGCGGCGCCGGCCAGCGCCACGACGCGGGCCACGGTGAGCACCAGGCGCGCCTGGTCGGCCGCCCGTCCGAGTACCGGTGCAGGGCGTAGGCGGCCGCCGCGTAGATGAGAAGCTGGAACGTGACCAGGCCGCTGTAGAACCCGGGAAGCGACGCCCCCACGACGGTGGCCGCGGTGTTGAAGGACACCAGCTCGTCGATCGCGGCCTCGGTCGCCGGCGGACGGCCGGTCGTGTGCCACCGCCGGCCGCTGGTCGGCGCGGGCGGGTCCACCCCGAGTTCGGCGAGGGCGGTCGGCGTCGTGTCGGTGAGCGCCACCAGCCCCGGGCGGCGGGTCGACTCCGAGGCGAGGAAGTCCGCCGGTCCGGACACGCCCCCGCCGGTGACACGGCCCCACATGGCCGCGGTGAGCTCGGAGGGTCCGGAGTCCATGGACACGCCGACGACCATGAGGGAGGCCCCCTCGGGGAGGAGGGCGGTGAGCGCACGCACACGGTCGTCGATCGCCGCCAGGGCGCCCGCGCGCTCCCACTCCGGGACGTCGTCGGGCTCGGTCCGCTCCTCCACCCCGTCGTCGCCCTCGTCCGTGCCGGCCCACGGGCTCGGGACGGGCGGTTCGGGGTACAGGCGGGTGAGCCCCGGTAGTTCGACCACCGCCAGCGACACCTCCTGGAGCCGTTCGCGCGTGAGCCCTCCCGGCTCGAACAGGTAGTGGTCGACGGCCCCGGACCGGTCCGCGGCGCCGAGCACGGCACCGGGGCCGACCGCGAGCGTGGTCCCGCCCGCGTCGCGCACGGCCTGGCCGAGCATCCCCACGGGCGCGGCGAACACGGACCTCGCGTTCCGCCGGACATAGGTGTCGAAACGGGGGATCCGCGCTCCCGACCCCACGCGCTCGGGCTTGGGCGCGGGCTCGCACACGGTGAAGCGCTCGCGTTCGGACAGGGCGCGCTGCCCCGCCGACACCGACAGCCAGCCGTCGGTGGGACATGTGCGGGAGGTGGCCGTGCGGATGGACACGTTGCCGATCGAGGTGCGTCCGGCCAGTTCCCACAGGGTCGGAGTGGCATCGGGGGTCACGTCCCGCCACAGCAGGCCCGGAACCCCGACGAGTACCAGGGGACCTTCGTCCCGGGTGGCGGGGACGGCGGCTCCGACCTCGCCCCAGGCGGCCGACGCGGGCCCGGCGAGGACCGCGACCAGCACCAGGAGGACGAGCGGGACCCGGGCCGCGGTCCTGCGGATCGATGCCATGGCTGCCCCCCGTCGCGCGCTCGGTCGATCACCCTAGTGACCGGCGCCGTCGCGGTGGGGGACCCGGAGGGGAGTGTTGGGCCCGAGGGAGCGCGGGAGGGCCGCGCACGCCGCCGGGGAGGAGGGGGTCAGCCGCCGCGCGCCCAGCCCTTCAGACCCCACTCCTCAAGGGTCTTGGCCGCGTCCGGCAACTCCCGGCCCCGGGTGACGCGGCCGGGGGTGCGGTCGAAGCGGGGAGCGGGCCCGGCGACCACGCGCTCGCCCTCGCGTGTGAGGGTTCCCCGCGCTCGCACGTGCGGGTGGTCGGGGGCCTCGGCCAGGGACAGGACGGGCGTCACGCACGCGTCGGAGCCGTCGAAGACCGCGGCCCACTGGTCGCGGGTGCGGGTGCGCAGGATCCCGGCGAAACATTCGCGCAACCGCGGCCACCCTCGGCGGTCCCACTGGTGGGGAAGGTTCTCGTCCGTCAGGCCGACGCCCTCCAGGAAGGCCGTGTAGAACTGGGGTTCGATGCAGGCGACCGACAGGTACCCGCCGTCGGCGCACTCGTACACGTCGTACCAGGGAGCGCCCGTGTCGAGGTAGTTGGCGCCGCGTTCGTCCGTCCACGAGCCGCGTGCGCGGTCCTCGTGCACCATCGACATGAGCAGTGAGCTCCCGTCCACCATCGCGGCGTCCACCACCTGGCCCCGGCCCGAGCCCTGGCGTTCGACCAGCGCGCCGAGGACGCCCGTGACCGCGAACATCGTGCCGCCCGCGAAGTCGCCGAGCAGGTTGATCGGCGGGACGGGCGGGCCGCCCGCGCGGCCGATCGCGTGCAGCGTGCCGTTGACGGAGACGTAGTTCATGTCGTGCCCGGCCGCGTGCGCCAGCGGGCCGTCCTGTCCCCACCCCGTCACGCGGGCGTAGACGAGGCGCGGGTTGAGCTCCAGGCACGTGTCGGGGCCGAGGCCGAGCCGTTCCATGACGCCGGGGCGGAAGCCCTCGACCAGGACGTCGGCGCGGGCGACGAGTTCGAGGGCGCGTTCGCGGCCGACGTCGGACTTGAGATCGGCGCCCAGGACGGTGCGTCCCTCGCTCAGGTGCGGTCCGCCCGCTCCGGAGGCCATGGCCTCGGCGGCCGCGGGCCGGTCCAGCCGGATGACGCTCGCCCCCAGGTCGGCGAGGAGCATCGCGGCCATCGGGGCGGGACCGATCCCGGTGAACTCGACGACGCGTACTCCCTTGAGGGGTCCCATGGGCGGCCTCCTGAACTCACTAGAACGGCGTTCGGTTCATTGTGCCGGTTCGGTGGTCGCGGCGCCACACGGGTCCGCGGGGCCGTGGGGGGAAGAAAGGGAAGCCGCTTACCGCACCCGTGCCAAGCGGACAGGTTTCGGGCCAGATCAACTACGGAATTCGGCTACGAGTGTTAATGTGTCGGCGACCGCCGGGCCGACACCACGCGACGCCCCCCTTTCCGCACGTGCGCTCCGCCCTGGTCGGAAACCGTCGCCACCAGCGCGAACGCCTCCCTCAGATCAAGGGTGAGTCCACCATGAGCCGTGCCCCGAGGAACCGGTCCCGCAAGCCCCAGGGCAGGCGTCGTCGCAGGTCGGGCCTTCCCCTCCCCGTCGTCGCCGCGGCGGTGCTCGGGGTCCTCGCGGTCTCCGCGGGAGGCGCCGCCTTCGCCCTGGACCGGAGCGTGACCCTGGACGTCAACGGTGAGGAGCGCGGCGTCCACACCTTCGGCGGGACCGTCCAGGACGTCCTGGACTCCGCCGGGATCACCCTCGCCGCGGGCGACGTCGTCGCACCCGACCCCGAGTCGCCCGTGGCCGACGGCGAACACGTCGTCCTGCGCTCACCGCGCGACCTCACCGTCGAACTCGACGGCCACGCGCTCGACCACAGCGTCCACGCGGCCACCCTCGGCGAGGCCCTCCGACAGATCGGCCTGGACCACGAGGGCGTCGAGCTCTCCCAGGCCCAGGACACACCCCTGACCGCCGACGGGCTCACCGTCAGCGCCGAACGCGCCCCGCGCATGGTCGTGATGCACGACACCGTCCGCACCGAGACGCGCACCACCGGCGACACCGTGGCCGACGTGCTCGACGCCGCCGGGGTGAACCTCGGCGACCACGACGTCGTCACGCCCGCGCCGGACGAGCCCGCCGAACCCGACATGGTCGTGCGCGTCCTCCCGGTCATCGGCGAACCGGTCACGGAGGAGGTCCTCATCGAGGCCCAGACCGTCGAGGAGGAGGACCCCGACCTGCCCGAGGGCGAACGCGAGGTGGTGACCGAGCCCGTCGACGGCCTCAGGAAGGTCGTCACCGCCACCGTCCTGCGCGACGGGAAGGAGGTCGAGCACGAGCTGTCCGAGACGATCGTCACCGAGCCCGTCGAAGGGCTCGTCCGCGTCGGCACCAAGCGACCCGACTCGGGCACGGTCGGCGGCGGCCCGGCGGCCGGACTCAACTGGGCGGGGCTCGCCGAGTGCGAGTCGGGCGGCAACCCCACGGCCGTCAACCCCGCGGGCTACTACGGCCTCTACCAGTTCAGCCAGAGCAGCTGGCAGGCGGTCGGGGGCAGCGGCCTGCCCTCGGAGGCCAGCGCGGCGGAGCAGACACAGCGAGCCCAGCAGCTCTACACCAACGTCAACGGGAACTGGCAGAGCCAGTGGCCGCACTGCGGAGCGCGGCTCTTCGACTGAGTTCCGGTGCTCCGGCAATGGCAAGATGTGGGGGTGACACAGACACCCGCACCCGACCCGTCCGACCAGTCCCGGCTGCTCACGCCCGCTGACGTGCGCGCGCTCGCCGAACGGTTCGGCATCCGCCCCACGAAGTCCCTGGGCCAGAACTTCGTCATCGACCACGGCACCGTCCGACGGATCGTCCGGGTCGCGGGTGTCACCCAGGACGACGTCGTCGTCGAGGTCGGGCCGGGGCTCGGTTCGCTCACACTCGCCCTGCTACCGCACGTGCGCCAGGTGACGGCGATCGAGATCGACCCCGCTCTGGCCGAGGCGCTCCCGGGCACCGTCGCCGCGCACGCCCCCGACCTCGCCCCCCGTCTGCGCGTCGTGCCGGGCGACGCGATGCGGGTCGCGGCGGTCCCCGGGCCGTCGCCCACCGCGCTCGTGGCCAACCTGCCCTACAACGTGTCCGTACCGGTACTGCTGCACCTGCTGGAACTGCTCCCCAGCCTCGAACGCGCGCTGGTCATGGTGCAGGCGGAGGTCGCCGACCGGATCACCGCCACCCCCGGGGGCCGCGTCTACGGCATCCCCTCCGCCAAGATCGCCTGGTACGCCGGAGCCAGACGGGCGGGTGCGGTCGGACGCAACGTCTTCTGGCCCGCGCCCAACGTCGACTCCGGCCTGGTCGAGCTGATCCGCCGTCCGCCGCCGGCCACCAAGGCCACCCGTGCGGACGTCTTCCGGGTCGTCGACGCCGCCTTCGCGCAGCGCCGCAAGACACTCCGGGCCGCCCTCGCCGGGTGGGCCGGGTCGCGCCCGCGGCCGAGGCCGCCCTGCGCGCGGCCCGGGTCGACCCCGCAGCGCGCGGCGAGTCGCTCAGGATCGAGGAGTTCGCGGCCATCGCCGAACACCGGCCCGAAGACTGAGCCGCCCGAGCTGGAACCCCGTCTCAGGAGTTGACGCGGTCGCCGTCGCGCCGTGGCCGGGTGAGCGCACGCACCACACCCGCAATGCCGAGCCCCGCCGCCAGCACCGGAAGCGCCCACACCACGTTGAACTCCCAGTCGCCCGTGCCACGGACGACGAACGCCAACGCCAGCCCCAGGAACAGCAGGCCCGCGACGAACGACCCCCAGTCCGTCCTACGCCTCGCCATGCCGAACCTCCACAACCCCGACCAGTGCGTCGGTGCTCACGGTGATGGACGGAGCCTCGGCGCCGTCGCCGCCCTTCGCGCCGCTCCCGACCTCGGCCACCGGAGTGAAGACCTCGCGGTAGTCCAGTGCCACCCCGCGCCTTTCCCCCCCCGTCAGCCACGGCGACCACGCCGAGCCCCACGTGCGACTCCACCTCCACGCGCGCTTCCTCCGGCAGAACCAGAGTGGTCACCCCGTTCGCTCGGACCGCCAGATCGAGCGTGTCGCCGGACTCCAGATCCGCCAACCGGGTGAGGTCGAGCGTGACCGAGCCGAACGTCCGCTGGTAGTCCCCCGCCTCCGCCTCGGCCACCGTCTCCGGTCGCCAGACGGCCTCGCCGACGCGCAGCCGCGTCAGGTCGGTCGACACCGACGCGGCCGCCGCCACGGCCAGGACCAGGCCGAGTGCCATCAACCCCCCGCTCCGACCGGCCCACGCGCCGACCAGTGCGTACAGCCCCACGACCGCCAGTGCACCCGCGAGGAAGAACACCCCGGTCCGCGGGCCGAGGACCAGTTCGGCGGTCTCCCGGCTCCACAGCGACGATTCCCAGCCCTGGACCGCGACGGACGTGACCACCGTCAGGCCGGCGATCGTCCACACGGCGAGGCCGACCAGTCTGACCCCGCGCCCGCAGAACGCGGGCTTGTCACCGGAACCTGGGACGTCCGCAGCGTCCTTGGGCCCCGCGTCACCGTTCTCGTCCGTTCCACGCGGTCCGGAGTCCGCCGCCCGCTCGCTGACCGCGGCCAGGTCCACCGGCCCCTGCGGGGCGGAGGCCCACGGCTGCGCGGGGTTGTAGTAGGCGGCTACCGGCTCCGGCGCGGGCGTCGTCGGGGGCGGCTGTCGGCGTCGCAGTTCGTCGCGCAGTTCCAGGAAGCTCCTGCGCAGATCCACACCCCGGTTGCGTGCCGCCAGGAGCCCCAGGATGAGCGGTGTGGCCAGGACGAGCGTCGCCCAGCCGAACCCGCCGACCAGGCTCAGCGCCGTGGCCGCCGCCAGCCCCAGGGCCAGCAGCTTGACCACCGCGGGCGACGGGATCGCCCGGTCCAGCATCTGCTCGACCGTGGCCGGTCCGCCCTGGTTGTCACGCATGAGTATCCACGCGCAGACGTAGAGGAGGACGCCGGCCCCACCGGCGAACACGGTCAACGCGAACGCGGTGCGCCACACGACCGGATCGGCGTCCGTGTACCGTGCGAGCCCCGTGCACACCCCCGCGAGCACGCGGTCCTCGCCCTTGCGGAGCTCCCGCACCCGGTCCTGCCCCGGCGCGGCCTCCCCGGTCGCCGGACCGTCAGTCATCGTCGATCACCCCGCCCTCCTCACGCGCCTATCCTCGCGTGAGGACGACGGATCACGGAATCCGGGACGACCCTGATCCCACCCTGACCGGAACCCGGGCCGGACCTGGGGTGCCACCCGATGGCGTCCGCGCCCGCGGACCGTGCATCCTGGTCTCACGAGACGACAGGGCGGCGTGCGTGCGTGCCCCGCCCACGGACGGAAGCGGTGATCGGGCGGTGGCAGGAACCGCGGCCGACACCCCGCGGCTCACCCGCGCGGTGGACGGTCGGCTCCTCGGCGGAGTCGCCGCCGGCCTGGCCCGGCACCTGCGCGTCGACCCCGTCGTGGTCCGACTCGCCTTCATGGCCCTGGCCGTCGGCGGCATCGGCGTGGCGGTCTACGTCGCCCTGTTCTTCTTCGTGCCCAAGGACGAGAAGGCGGACACCGCCGAGGACGGCAGGGAGGGCGTCCTCCGCAAGGGCCGCGACGTGTCCCAACTCCTGGCCTACGTCGGTCTCGGTGCGGGGTTGAGCACGCTCTTCCTGCTCTTCGGCGGCGTCTTCGACCCGCTCCTGTGGTTCGTGGTCTTCGGCGCCCTCGGCGCGACCATCCTGTGGCAGCAGGCCAACCCGGCCCAGCGCGACGAGTGGATGTCCACGACCGTTCGTCGCACCGGCCGCAAGGGGCTCATGCGCACGGGCGCGGGCGTTCTGCTCATCGTCGTCGGCGTCTTCGGCTTCCTCGGCTTCCAACAGCAGATCCAGGACGCCCGGGCCGGGCTCACCTTCGCCTTCACGCTCCTGGCGGGTATCTCCCTGGTGGTCGCCCCCTGGATCATCGGGCTGGTCCGCGAGCGCGACCAGGAGCGCCGCGAACGCATCCGCAACGCCGAACGCGCGGAGCTGGCCGCGCACATCCACGACTCCGTCCTGCACACCCTGACCCTCATCCAGCGCCGGGCCGAGGATCCGCGCGAGGTGCAGCGGCTGGCCCGCGTCCAGGAACGGGCGCTGCGCAGCTGGCTCTACCAGCGCCCCGCCGACGCCGAGACGACCGTCTCGCCTGCACTCGAACGCGTCGCCGCAGAGGTGGAGGAGGAGCACGGCGTCCCCATCGAGGTGGTGTGCGTGGGCGACCGCCCCATCGACGACGCCCTGGCCGCCATGCTCCGCGCCGCGCGGGAGGCCATGGTCAACGCCTCCAAGTACTCCGGTTGCGACAGCCTGTCGGTCTTCGGGGAGGTCGACGAGGAGGAGGTCCTGGTCTTCGTCCGCGACCGCGGCGACGGGTTCGACCTCGACGGCGTCCCCGAGGACCGTATGGGCGTGCGCGGCTCCATCATCGGGCGCATGGAGCGGCACGGCGGCTCCGCACGCATCCGGACCGCACCAGGCGAGGGCACCGAGGTCCAGTTGCGCATGCCCAGAATCCCCCAGTACTAGGCTCCGGAACCCGTTGTGGACACGGCCGGATGCGGACGTCCCGGGAACTCGGGTACCGGGAGGCGAAGGACCCTGGGTAAGGTCCAGGGTGTGGGAGACGAGAGCACGAGGTTCAGTGACGGTGACGCGACTGCGCGCGTCGTGATCGTGGACGACCACCGGCTGTTCCGCAGCGGTGTGCGCGGCGAGCTCGGCGACGCCGTCGAGGTCGTCGGCGAGGCCGGGGACGTCGACTCCGCGGTGCGGGTGATCGGCGAGCACCTCCCCGACCTGGTCCTGCTCGACGTGCACCTGCCCGGCGGCGGAGGGGTCGAGGTCCTGCGCCGCGTCCTGGCCCAGCACCCGCAGATCCGTTTCCTCGCCCTGTCCGTCTCCGACGCGGCCGAGGACGTCATCGGCGTCGTCCGGGGCGGCGCGCGCGGGTACGTCACCAAGACCATCTCGGGACGCGACCTGGCCCAGGCCATCGTCCGGGTGGCCGACGGCGACGCGGTGTTCTCCCCGAGGCTGGCGGGTTTCGTCCTCGACGCGTTCTCCGCGACCGACGCACCTCCCGTCGACCCCGAACTGGACCGGCTCACCCAGCGCGAGCGCGAGGTCCTGCGGCACATCGCGCGCGGCTACGCCTACAAGGAAGTGGCCAAGGAACTGTTCATCTCGGTCAAGACGGTCGAGACGCACGTGTCGTCGGTGCTGCGCAAGCTCCAGCTGTCCAACCGCCACGAGCTGAGCAGGTGGGCGACGGCCCGTCGGCTCGTCTGAACCGCCCTCGCGCCCGCACGCCAACGGCCGCCACCCCGAGGGGTGACGGCCGTGGACCCGCCGGGGCGCCCCGGTTCAGCGGAGGGCGTCGAGCATCAGGCCCAGGAATGCGGCCTCCGCGACCTCGGTGATCACACGCGCCGGACGGCGGTCGTCGCGGGCGGGGCGCTGACGCAGGTCGGCCACGGTCATCCCACGGGTCAGGCGCCCGGAGAGCTCCACCCGCAGCGGCGCTTCGAAGGACTCCGTCACCAGGTGCGGGTCGACCAGCACGGCGGCGGCCAGCGGGTCGTGCATCGCGCACTGGCGCACACCGAAAATGCCTGTGTAGAACTCCGCGTAGAAGTCGAGGAAGGCCGAAGTGCGCTCGGCTCGCTCACCCGGGACCTCCTTGAGCTCCGCGAGCCATTCGGGCGTGGCCACGGTCTTCATCGTGATGTCCAGCGCGATCAGGTCGAGGTCGAACCCCGCGCCGAACACGGCCTCGGCGGCCTCCGGGTCATTGTTGATGTTCGCCTCGGTGTGCGAGGCGACGTTGCCCGGAACGCGCACGGCACCGCCCATGACGACCAGGCGGCGCACGAGCCCGGGGAGCTCCGGCTCCAGGCCCAGAGCGATCGCCAGGTTGGTCAGCGGGCCCACGGCCAGAACGTCGATCTCGCCGGGCGACTCGCGCACCAGCCGCACCAGCAGCTCGGCGGCCGACTCGGCGACCGGCTTCTCGGACGGCGCGGGCAGCTCGACGTCCCCGAGGCCGTTGTCGCCGTGCACGTGCTCCGCCAGGCGCGGGGCCTGGACCAGCGGTCGAGCGGCGCCGACCGCCACGGGCACGCCGGGACGGCCGTACAGGGCGAGCAGACGCAGCGCGTTGTCCGCCGTGACGTCCACACTGTTGTTGCCGAACACCGCGCCGACGCCGACGATCTCCACCTCGGGCCGCGCGGCGAGGTAGGCGAGCGCGACGGCGTCATCGATGCCAGGGTCGCAGTCGACGAACACTCGCATGGTCAAGGATCTCCCCCCGAAACGTCTCTGGCCCCGGAAGGGACCCATTCCTCACCAGCCTAAATCGCCCGAAAAGCTCGTTTGCACCCCCTGGTGCTGCTGACCAGCCCGAATCGGGCACGGCGGAGGGGGCTCGGGACGGTGACGCAGCGGCACCGACGTCGTACGGGAGCCGTAACCTGGTGAACGTGTCCTCCCAAGAGCAACTCCTCGAAGGTCTGAACGGCCCCCAGCGCGAGGCGGTCACCCACAGCGGCGCGCCCCTCCTCATCGTGGCGGGCGCCGGTTCGGGCAAGACCCGTGTCCTCACGCACCGCATCGCGTACCTGATGGCCGACCGCGGGGTGCGGCCCGGCGAGATCCTCGCGATCACCTTCACCAACAAGGCGGCGGCCGAGATGAGGGAGCGCATCGAGGCACTGCTCGGCACGCGGGCCGCCAACACGATGTGGACGATGACCTTCCACTCGGCGTGCGTGCGGATCCTGCGCCGTGAGGGGCACCGGCTCGGCTACCCGAGCAGCTTCACGATCTACGACTCCGCCGACTCCGCGCGCCTGATGCAGCTGGTCTGCAAGGAACTGGACCTGGACCCCAAGCGGTTCCCGCCCAAGTCGTTCTCCGCCCAGGTGTCCAACCTCAAGAACGAACTGGTCGACTACGACACGTTCGCCGAGCAGGCGCAGACCGAGCAGGAGAAGAAGCTCGCCGAGGCCTACCAGCTCTACCAGCGCCGCCTGCACGAGGCGGGCGCCATGGACTTCGACGACCTGATCATGATCACGGTCAACCTGTTCCAGATGTATCCGGACGTGGCGGAGTACTACCGGCGCCGCTTCCGGCACGTGCTGGTCGACGAGTACCAGGACACCAACCACGCGCAGTACGCGTTCGTCCGCGAACTGGTGGGCGTGGAGCGGGAGACCGGCGACGAGGGTTCCGACTCTGCGGGCGCGATCCCGCCCGCCGAACTGTGCGTGGTCGGCGACGCCGACCAGTCGATCTACGCGTTCCGCGGCGCGACCATCCGCAACATCCTGGAGTTCGAGCGCGACTTCCCGAACGCGCGCACCATTCTCCTGGAGCAGAACTACCGGTCCACACAGACCATCCTGTCCGCGGCCAACGCCGTGATCGACCGGAACGAGGGCCGTCCCGCCAAGAACCTGTGGTCCGAGAACGGCGAGGGCGCCGCGATCACCGGCTACGTGGCCGACAACGAACACGACGAGGCCGCGTTCGTGGTGGGCGAGATCGACGAGCTCACCGACGACGGCACGGTCACGCCGGGGCAGGTGGCGGTCTTCTACCGGACCAACGCGCAGTCCCGTGTGTTCGAGGACGTGTTCATCCGGATGGGGTTGCCGTACAAGATCGTCGGCGGCGTGCGCTTCTACGAGCGCAAGGAGATCCGGGACATTCTCGCCTACCTGCGGGTCCTGGCCAACCCGGAGGACACCGTCAGCCTCCGGCGCATCCTCAACGTGCCCAAGCGCGGCATCGGAGCGCGCGCGGAGGAGGCGGTCGAGCTGTTCGCCGCACGGGAGCGGATCTCGTTCGCGCGGGCGCTGCGCCGGGTCGACGAGATCCCCGGCATCGCCACCCGGTCGGCGCGCGCGGTGGGGTCGTTCACGGCGCTGCTCGACGAGCTGGCCGAGACCGTGCCGACCGGCACCCCCGCCGAGATCGTCGAGGCGGTGCTCAGCAAGACGGGTTACCTGTCCGAACTCACCGAGTCCAAGGACATCCAGGACGAGAGCCGGGTGGAGAACCTGGAGGAGTTCGTCGACGTGGCCCGCGAGTTCGAGCACACCTTCGCGGCCCTGCTGGAGGAGGAGCCTCCGGGCGTCGACGCGCCCCTGGAGGAGGGCGGGGAGTCCGCCGGCGGTGCGGCGGGCGCGCTGGACCCGGGCGAACCGACCCTGGTCGACTTCCTGGAACGGATCTCGCTCGTCGCCGACACCGACCAGCTCCCCGACGCGGACGACGAGGGCGGCGTGGTCACGTTGATGACCCTGCACTCGGCCAAGGGGTTGGAGTTTCCGGTGGTGTTCCTGACCGGTATGGAGGACGGGGTCTTCCCGCACACGCGCACGCTCGGGGACAAGAAGGAGCTGGAGGAGGAGCGGCGGCTCGCCTACGTGGGGCTGACCCGGGCGCGGCAGTTGCTGTACGTGAGCCGCGCCGCGGTGCGCAGCGCCTGGGGGACGCCGTCCTACAACCCGGCGTCGCGGTTCCTCGACGAGATTCCGTCGTCGCTGGTGGAGTGGCGCCGGGCCGACTCGACGCTGGCCGCGCCGCCGAGCCGCACCATCGGCGGGACCTCCTGGGGTTTCGGCGGCGGATCCAGGCCGCGTGGTGCGGGCTCGGCTCCGAAGAAGGAGGCCCCGGCCCTGAGCGTGGGGGACCTGGTCAACCACGACTCGTTCGGCATGGGCCGGGTGGAGCTGGTCGAGGGCACGGGCGACAGGACCAAGGCGCGGATCGACTTCGGCGCGGACATCGGGGAGAAGGACTTGCTGGTCAAGTACGCCCCAATAGAGAAGTTGTGACCGGTTGACCGGTGCCCCGCCAGGGTCAGGTGTAGGACACGACACCGTCACTTTCATGGAAACGTGTCACGAACACTCGCCCGTGGGGGTACAGTTGGGGACGACCGAGCGAGACGGACGCGGGTTATCCGCGGGCGTGCCGGTCGTTCCCCTGGATTTTGGATGGTTCCACGTGTCCACTGGATCCGTGTCTGTCCGATCCGTCCGGATGTGGTCCGAGCAGTTTTCGGCGCATGTACGATCGGGGAGTCGCATCGAAGCGGAGAGATTCGTGGAGGGCACAGCAGGGAAAGCGGGTGCTTTATCCCGTTCGGTTGATCCGGAACCGCTGATTTGGCGGGGCACGGAACACCTGATAAAGTAAAGACACAACAAAGCGGAAACGCAGACGCCTTCCACGGAAGAGCGACCGGACACACGATCCACCAG
>NZ_MKKC01000079.1 GCF_001942255.1 Nocardiopsis sp. CNR-923 | reverse complement strand
AACACTCCTGCGGAGGTGTACGCGGCCCATCAGGAGATGCGTCTGGCCGCGTGATGCGGACGGTTCAAAGCCTGTCCGGAAACAGCAGGGCCCCTCAGGTCTGGTCAGGCCCCGCACCGCACGGACCGGAGCGCGCTGACCTCCGGTGTCGTACCCCCTGGAACCGACCACCCCACACGTGTCTGACGTCCTCCTCGGCGGAAGGAACCTCCGGTGTCTGGAAACCACGGCTTCGCGAGCGCCATCGGCGCCCGTGCCGTCGTGCTCTCCGCACCGGTCCGGCGGGCGCTGCTGTCGGCCGTCCTCGTCGCGGGGGCCCTGTTCGCCGTCTGGTTGGCGTCGGCCACTCCCGCGCACGCGGCCCAGGCGGCCGAGCGCTCTTCCGGGGAGGGGCTGTTCGGGCAGGTGGAGCAGGCCAGCGGACTCGGTGCCTTGGCGC
This sequence comes from Nocardiopsis sp. CNR-923, assembly GCF_001942255.1. GTDB lineage: Bacteria > Actinomycetota > Actinomycetes > Streptosporangiales > Streptosporangiaceae > Nocardiopsis. The sequence continues at coordinate 57,047 of NZ_MKKC01000079.1, read as the reverse complement.
AGAACCGGACCTCCGTGGCGGGCACGCCGGAGCAGGGCCGGGCCGAGCACGGCGCCGCGGAGGACCGCGGCGGCGAGCCCGGTGGGAACCGCTCCGGGGTCGTCACCCCGGTCGCGACCGCACTGGACCGCCAGCCCCTGAGCGGGGCCGTGGCCGGTGTGGGCGAACGGACGTCGCACGCGGTCCAGGCGGCCTCCGACTCCGTCTCCACGCCCGTCGCCGAAGGCGCTGACGTGGCCGAACGGATCCGCGAGGCGATCCGTCACGGGCAGCCCGAGCACGCCCACGATCCCGCCGTCGAGCTGGATCGGGACGACGCAGACGGGCCGACCGACGGAGTCGAGGAGGCGCCCGAGGCGGATGTCGCCGTCCTGCCCGAGCTCGTCGTCCACGCCCTTCAGCATCCGGTGGACGGCGCAGACGCCCACGCGCCCGACTCGGCGGACGAGGTCGCGCCCGACGCGGACGGGAAGGACGAGCGGCACCGCGCCGTCGTCGACTCCGCCCGTTCGGCCGTCGCCTCCTCGTCCTCCGCGCCCGGCGGCGCGGTCGGCGGCGTCGGCGTCGCGGGCTTCCTGTCCGCCGCGACGGCCCCCGCCCCCTCTCCCGGCCCACTCCAGGCCGCCTGGCACGTTCTGCGCGCGGCGCCCGCCGACTCCGCCGACGAGCCGACCTTCTCGCCCGACTAGCACGGCGCTCTCCGTCGGGTCGCTGAGCGACCCTTCCCTTTCTGGCACCTCCCGCCCAGACCCGGGACACCCGTCGGCCTCCGCCTCGGGTCACCGTCCGGACGTCTCTGGGGGTTGACGTGAGCCGCGCACCTCGACGGCGAGGTTCACGTCAGTCAGTGGTCAGCCAGACCGAGGACTGTCGACCGGCCGAGTCCCGCCGCTCCCTCCAGGCGTGACGGGCTCTCCGGACCGCATGATCGCAGCACGCGGAACGCGTCCCCCCGGCCAGGGGACCGGACCGTCGGGCAGCGGGGCCCGACACCCGCTCCGCCGCCCTCCCGACACACAGCCGTACACCTACGTAGTTCCGGAAGGAATCCCATGTTCAAGACCGCGCGCACCACCGCCAGGACCGCGCTGATGGCCGCCAGCACCGCGGGTTTCGTCGCCTTCGGGGCGGGGATCGCGGGAGCCGACACCCTCGGCGGCGTCACCGACGGCCTCCCCCTGGGCGACCTGGGCAGCCAGGTTCCCGCGCAGCTGACCGAGGGTGTCTCCTCTCCCCTCGGCGACCTCGTCAAGGTCGAGCCGGGCACGGTCTCGGCGACCCCCGAGATCGACCACCAGTCGAACCCCGTCGACGGCGTCCTCGGCGAGGGCGCTCCCGTCCACGCCCCGATCGGCGACGAGGCCAACGCCGCGAACGTCGGTCCGCTGGACCTGGGGAGCGTGCAGGGCGCCATGCCTTTGGCGCACGCGGTCGACCACCAGGCCGTGGCCGCGGGCGACCCGGTCAGCGACCTGCTGGGCGGGTCCGGGGGCGACCCGGTCTCCGGTCTGCTGGGCGGTCTGCTGGGCGGCGTGAACTCCGGGGGCGGCACCCTGCCGCTGGCGCACCCCGTCGCCGCGTCCGAGACGCCCGGCTCGGTGGGGGACGTCCCGGCCGTGGTCGGAGAGGTCCTGCCGATGGCCGCCGCGGACACCCCCGTCTCGTTGGACCCGGGGGAGAACTCCGACCTGACCGGCGGCGCCACCACCCTGCTCCCGGCGGTCGGGCTGCCCGAGCCCACCGCGGTCCTGCCCATGGCGGCCCCCGACGCCTCCTCTCTGACCGGCCTGGTGCCCATGGACGCGCTCGGCGGCGACCTGGTCGCCGTCGAGGGGATGCCCACCGTGGGTCAGCCTCAGGTCGACCCGGGTGTGACCGACATGGTCGGCGGCGTCCTGGCCTGACCCCCGAGAACGTGCGCCCGCCGGTGGTGGCGGGCGCACAGGGCCTCGGGCGGTGAGCGGAACCCGTCCGCCGACGGCGGCGCCGGTCAGAACTGTGGGGGTTCCCGGCGCGAACCGGCGGAGACCGCGTGTTCCCGCCGCCTGAGGCCAGCGCGGCCCCGGACGAGCCAGTCCGGGGCCGCGTCGTCCGTGTTCGGGGCCGGGGCGGCTCCGGACGACGGAGACAAAGAGCGGGTCGGGACGTCCCGGCGCTCCTGGCCGGTTCGGGGAAGCGTCCCCTGGCTCAGCTCGCCTGGCCGGTGCCGAAGCCCAAACCGTCGACGCACGGGTTCGCGGTCGCGTCGCGGCCCTCGAAGGGCGCGGTGGACGGTTCTTCCCCGTCGATTCCCCCCACGCCGGAGGCGGCGGTCTCCGGGACCGCGACGGGCGCGGCGGACTCCACGGTATCGCGGGGGGCTCCGACCTCGTCCGCCGCCAGGTGCGCGGGCAGCGACCGGTCCTCGCGCACGGCCGTGAACAGCTCGGCGGCCCGCGCCTCGTCCCACAGGATCCGGTTGGGGTCGTAGGGCGCCTGGTACCACGGCACGGTGTGGAACTCGATGTCGGACAGATCGACGTCGGCGAGCGTGACCGCGATGGAGAGCATGCGGTCGAGGGTGAGGTCCTGGTCGGTGGCGCTGTTCTCGGCCACCGCGTTCAGGAGACCGTTGAGACGGGAGGGGCTGGTGAGGACCTCGCGCCGACCCACCTGCTCGGCGAGCGCGCCGAGGAACATCTGCTGACGGTCGATGCGGCCGATGTCGCCGCCGTTGCCGATCTCGTACCGCGCCCGTACGAAGGACAGCGCGTCGTCGCCGTCGAGGATCTGCTGCCCCGCCTCCAGGTCCAGCCCGGAGCGCTCGTCGCGCATCGGTGCGGGGATGCACATCTCGACGCCGCCGATGGCGTCGACCACGTCGCGGAAGCTCATGAAGCTCAGGTGCACGAAGTGGTCGACGCGGATGCCGGTCAGCGACTCGACGGTGCGCACGACGCACGGCGGGCCACCGTGGAACATCGCGGCGTTGATCATGCCGAAGTAGCCGCTGGTGCCCTCGGACTGGCCGTAGGGGGCGCAGTCGGGGAGTATGACGAGCGAGTCGCGCGGGAAGCTGATCACGGAGACGCCCTCGTTGCCGGGGGAGACGTGCGCGAGCATCAGCGCGTCGGAGCGTTCACCCTCGAACTCCCGGCTGTAGGCGGTGGTGCCCTCCTCGTACCCGTCGGCGCCCATGAAGAGGATGTTGACCGCGTCGTTGAGCCGGTCCGGGCGGTCCTCCTCCTCCAGCACCGCGCTCAGATCGTGCTGGACCATCCCCGAGCGCAGGGAGCTGTAGTAGCCGTAGGCGGTCCCCACCCCCCCGGCCAGCAGCACGGCGACGCCCGCGGCGGCCCACAGGAGGGCGCGGCGCCATCGGCGGCGCACGGGAGGTGGAGCGGTCGGGGCCTCCGCACCGGTGTCGGCGGAGGAAGTGTCGTCGCGCATCGGGCAACCTCGGTGAGTTCGGCCGACGGCAGGTCATGGCCGCCGGCTCGCGGTGGGGCGCACATCCGTGTCCTGGGGGGAGAGGAGGGGACGCGGAGAGCGGGCGCGGGTCGCCGCGGGATCCGGGAGGGCCTGGGGGAGGGGCTGTCGGTCCCGGGGCGGCGGACGGGCCGGGAAACGGTCGGATCCCGGTGTGTCCGCGCGTGTCAGTGATCCTAGGCGAAGAAGCCGTCGGCCGCGCGTTCCGGTTGTCCGCGCGCGGGGTCACTGACCACAATTGCGCCGCACAGTTTCTTCGCCGGGTGGTCGTCCATTGACGCTGCTGCGATCGACTCTCGCATCCTGGGCCGCGTTGATCACGTTCGACCCGCCGAATGCGCGGGTCTTCGACGATCCGTGGACGGATCCGGCACGACGACGCGGGGTGCGGCCCACGCGTCGACGGGGTCCGTCAGTCGTCCCAGAAGGCGCTGTCCTTCTCGGTCTCCGCGTCGGTGGCCGTGTCGCCGCTCTTGGCGGACCGGGTGGTCGTCCCGCTCTTCGCGGAGCTCTTGGCCGTCTTGCGGGACGCGGCCTTGCCGGTGGCGTTGTGCCGGGGCCGGGGGGTGACCTGGGCCTTGGCGATGGGCTCGCCGGGCTTGGGCGTCTCACCCGCGTGGATGCTGAGCGCCTCCTCCTCGACGCTCAGCATCTTGCGGACCTGGGCGGGCACCTCGGGCAGGCGCTCGGCGCGCAGGTGTGCGCCGAGGACCTCCAGCGCGTGGTCGCACAGTAGCTGCCGGGCGCGCGCCGACTTGACTCCGCTGAGTTCCTCGATCTCGGGGAGTTCGCGCTCGCGGAGGAGGCGGATGACGTCGCGGAGCCTGTCGCGGGTCTTGCGGTCGGTCATGGCCATGACCGTCAGCTCGGCCTCGGCGAGGAAGCTCTGGGTGGCGTCCTGGGCGTCCCGCTCGGCGATGAACGCGCTGGTCAGGCTGCGGGCGGAGGAACGGGAGGCGTTGCGCACCCCGTCGCGGCGGATGAGCTGGGCCTGGACGGCGGTCACGACGACGCTGGTGACCAGGCTGACTGCGGCGCCCAACAGGACGAGCAAGAGGGGGTTGTTTTCTAACACTGTGAGTGCCTTTCCGGGCGGCGGTCCGCACGGGGCGCGGTCATGGGGGTGAGCGGAGGTGTGCGGGAGGGACCGGGTGCTGGGCGACTATTCGGCACCGCGGGCGTGCTTGTCAAGTGCCAGCAGGTGCACGGCGCGTGTCGGCAACGGTGTCGCCGCAGGTCAGGTCGCGCCTCGCCGTAATCGATTCGGTGCTGGGAGTGAGGGGGAGATTCCTCACTCTCATGGCCTGCCCGGCCGTGCGGGGGGCGCAAACCTCGCTGTCCACAGGCTGTGGACAGAGAACGCGCGAGCCCGGAGCGGCCTCGGCCGGCCGCTGTCGCACACGCTCATCCGGCCAGGAGTTTGTTCACCGCCTCCGGCGACAGGATCTCCTCGATCACCATCGCCGCGCACCCGCGTACGCCCGCCTCGTCCCACAGCGCGCTCGGCACCACGCGCAACTGGCGGGTGGCCAGGGCCGTGCACTGCTGGAAGACGATCTCGCGTACGCCCGCGACCAGGTGGTCGTAGGCTTCGGACAGATCGCCGCCCAGCACGATGACCTCGGGGTTGAGCAGGTTGACCGCTCCGGCGAGCACTTCTCCCAGTCGTCGGCCGGCGTCCCGCACGAGGGTGACCGCGACCGGGTCGCCCTCCTGCGCGAGGGCCACCAACTCCTTGAGCCCGTCGAGGCGGCGGCCGCCCGCCGCGGCGCCCTCCAGCAGCCGCCGGCCGCCGGCGACCGCCTCCAGGCAGTCGGTGTTGCCGCAGCGGCAGGGGAGTCCGCCGCCGTCGCGGACGGGGATGTGTCCGATCTCCCCGGCCGCGCCCAGGCGCCCCGCAGCATGCGGCCGCCGGACAGCAGTCCCGCGCCGATGCCGGTGGAGACCTTCACGAAGATCATGTCGTCGGCGGGGCCGTGCCCGCCCGCGATGTGCTCGCCGAGGGCCATGACGTTCACGTCGTTGTCCACCGTCACGGGCACAGGGAAGCTTTCGGCGACGAGCGGGGCGAGTGGGACGCCGGCCCACTTGCCCAGGGCGGGGCGGTCCTCGGCGCGGCCCGCCTGGAACTCGACCGTGCCGGGCAGTCCGATACCCACGCCGCGCACGTCGGAGGGGTCGCGGCCGAGAGCGGCGAGCTGCTCGGTCCAGGTGTCGAGGAGCCAGGGCACCGTGACCTCCGGCCCCTGCTCCATGTCCGGGGAGCCCGGGGTGCGGACCAGGATCCGGCCGTCCAGATCGCACACGGCGGCCTGGCTCCGGGCCATTCCCAGGGCGCTGGTGAGGATGAGGCCGCTGGCGGCGTTGAACTCCAGCAGCGTGGGCGGCCGACCCCCGCTGGAGACGGCTCCCGTCCCCTCGACGACCAGTCCGCTCTCGATCAACTCCGTGACGCGCAGGGCGACCGTGGGGCGGGAGAGACCGGTCGTGCGCGCGATCTCCGACCTGCTGGTGGCCGCGCCGGTGCGGATCATCTCCAGGATGTGGCCGCTGGTGGCCGTCGAGGACAAGCGTCCAGGGGTTCTAGCCATGCCTCATTGAATCATCGCGTTTCGACGGTACCGGGATGGATGGGAGGTTATGTAAAGAAGTGTTCTGAAGTGTGCTTGGTTTTTTACCATAGTCGGGCTTAAGGTCGGAAGTGCCGGGTGGAACCGGTCACGGGTTCCACCGGGGTTCACCCCCGCGCATCCCACGGCGCGCGCCCCGCCTCCCGACCTCCTCTTTCGACGGAGCAGCCCGAACATGTCGCAGCAGTCCGCGCCCAGACCGACTGACCTGGTGGTCTTCGGGGGTACCGGCGACCTCTCCATGCGCAAACTCCTGCCCTCCCTCTACCTGTTGGACCGCGACGGTCACCTGGGCGGGGAAACACGCGTGGTCGCCGTCTCCCGCGACGGGCTGACCGACGCCGACCTGCGTGACAAGGCCGCGGCGGCGGTGGGCGGACACCACGCCGTCCAGGTCGCCGAGCCCGACGTGCTCGCGCGCTTCCTCAGCCGTCTGTCCCACGTGACGGTCGACGTCGGCGGGGACCCCTCCGGCTGGTCCGACCTGGCCGACGCCCTGGGCGGCGACCGCGACCGCGTCTTCTACCTCGCCGTCCCGCCGATGATCTCCGGCTCCATCTGCCGGGGCCTCAGCGAGGCCGGACTGGTCACCCCGAGCTCCCGCGTCGTCATGGAGAAGCCCCTCGGACGCGACCTGGCCTCCTCCCGCGAGGTGAACGACGCCGTCGGCGCGGTCTTCGACGAGTCGCAGACCTACCGGATCGACCACTACCTGGGGAAGGAGACCGTGCAGAACCTGCTCGTCCTGCGGTTCGCCAACGTCTTCCTCGAACCCCTGTGGAACTCCCGCTGGATCGACCACGTCCAGATCACCGCCGCCGAGACCGTCGGCGTCGGCGGCCGCCGCGGGTACTACGACACCTCCGGCGCCATGCGGGACATGGTCCAGAACCACCTGCTCCAGTTGCTGTGCCTGACCGCCATGGAGCCCCCGGCCACCTACGACCGCGAGGCCGTCCGCGACGAGAAGCTCAAGGTCCTCCAGTCCCTGCGACCCCTGACCGGCGAACGTGTGGCCGAGGACGCGGTGCGCGGCCAGTACGTCGCCGGAACCGTCCAGGGCTCGCGGGTCCCGGGCTACCTCGACGAGCCGGGCGGAGCGCCCACCAGCACCGCCGAGACCTTCGTCGCACTGCGCGCCGAGATCGCCAACTGGCGGTGGGCGGGTGTCCCCTTCTACCTCCGCACGGGCAAGCGCCTGGCGCACGACCGCTCGGAGATCGTGATCCGCTTCCGCGAGGTCCCGCACACGATCTTCCCGGGGACCAACACCCTGTCCGGGGCGGGCAGCCTCGTCATCAGACTCCAGCCGGACGAGGGCATCCACCTGACGATGCTGGCCAAGGCGCCCGGCGCCGGAGCGCTGCGGCTGCGCCCGGTCCCGTTGGAGCTGAGCTTCGCCAACACCTTCGCCACCCGCTCGCCCGAGGCCTACGAGCGGTTGCTGATGGACGTGTTGGCCGGGGACTCCACCCTGTTCATGCGGCGCGACGAGGTCGAGGCCGCGTGGCGCTGGGTGGATCCCATCATCGAGGCCTGGAACGGCCAGAGCACCACCCCCGAGACCTATCCTGCCGGGAGCGCCGGCCCCGCGGGCGCGCAACGGCTCATCGGCCGCACCGGCCGGACGTGGTACGAAGAGGAGCAGCCCCGATGACCGCGCACACCACCGAAGTCCGTCCCGTCGTCGCCGAGGTCACCGCGCGCCTGGCCGAGCGCAGCGCGAAGACCCGGTCGGCGTACCTGGCCAGGATCGCCGAGGCCGCGGGCCAGGGCCCCGCCCGGTCCGCCCTCGGCTGCGCGAACCTGGCGCACGGTTTCGCCGCCTGTGGCGTGTCCGACAAGCTCGCGCTCGCCGGCGGCGTCACGCCCAACGTCGCGATCGTCTCCGCGTACAACGACATGCTCTCCGCGCACCAGCCGCTGGAGGCCTACCCCGCGATCATCAAGGCCGCCGTGGCCGAGGGGGGCGGCGTCGCCCAGTTCGCGGGCGGGGTGCCCGCCATGTGCGACGGCGTCACCCAGGGCGCCCGGGTATGGAGCTGTCCCTGTTCAGCCGGGACGTCATCGCGATGGCCACCGCCGTCGCGCTCTCGCACGAGATGTTCGACGCCGCCCTGATGCTCGGCGTGTGCGACAAGATCGTGCCGGGCCTGCTCATCGGCTCGCTGTCCTTCGGCCACCTGCCCGTGGCTTTCGTCCCCGCCGGGCCGATGCCCTCGGGCCTGCCGAACAAGGAGAAGGCACGCGTCCGGCAGAAGTTCGCCGAGGGCGAGGTCGGCCGCACGGACCTGCTCCAGGCCGAGTCCGCGGCCTACCACTCGCCCGGGACCTGCACGTTCTACGGGACCGCGAACTCCAACCAGATGCTCATGGAGGTTATGGGCCTGCACCTGCCCGGGGCGAGCTTCGAGCAGCCGGGCACGCCGCTGCGCGAGGCGCTGACCGCCGAGGTCGGACGCCGGGTCCTGGCGCACACCGCGCTCGGGGACGACTACACCCCGGTCGGTGAGCAGGTCGACGAGCGGGCGATCGTCAACGCCGTCGTCGCGCTGCTCGCCACCGGCGGTTCCACCAACCACACCCTGCACCTGGTGGCCATCGCGCGCGCCGCCGGGATCCAGCTGACGTGGGACGACTTCGCGGCGCTCTCCGAGGTCGTGCCGCTGCTCACCCGCATGTACCCCAACGGCGCCGCCGACGTGAACCGGTTCCACGAGGTGGGCGGGATGGCCTACCTGATCGGACAGTTGCTCGACGGCGGTCTGCTGCACGAGGACGTGCGCACGGTGGCGGGGCCGGGTCTCGGTCGGTACCGGCAGTCCCCGATCCTGGAGGGGGCCACGCTGACGTGGGGCGACGGGCCCAAGGAGAGCGCGGACACGACCGTCCTGCGCGGCGTGGAGGAGCCCTTCGCCGCCGACGGCGGTCTGCGCATGCTCTCGGGCAACCTGGGCCGCGCGGTGATCAAGGTGTCGGCGGTCGCCCCGGAGCGGCACGTCGTCGAGGCCCCTGCGCGGGTCTTCGGCGACCAGGCCGAACTCCAGGCGGCGTTCTCCGCCGGTGAGCTGACCGGTGACTTCGTGGCCGTGGTCCGGTTCCAGGGCCCGCGCGCCAACGGCATGCCGGAGCTGCACAAGCTGACCCCGCCGCTGGCGGTGCTCCAGGACCGGGGGCAGAAGGTGGCGCTGGTGACGGACGGGCGGATGTCGGGCGCGTCCGGCAAGGTGCCCGCGGCCATCCACGTCTCGCCGGAGGCCGAGGCGGGCGGCGCGCTGGCGTACGTGCGCGACGGCGACGTCATCCGGCTCGACGCCGTGGCGGGCACACTGGAGGTGCTGGCCGACCTGAGCGGCCGTGAGTCCGCCCAGCCGACGGTGGACTCCTCCGTCGGAACCGGCCGCGAGCTGTTCGCCGCGCTGCGCGGCGCGGTCGGTCCGGCTGAGGCGGGCGCGGGTGTCTTCGGCGTCTGACCCCCTGCGCGCCGCCGGCGCCTCGGTGCCGTGAACTCCGACGAATCGACCCTGGAGACGACAGATGACGACGATCCCCCGCTCGGGAGCGGACGTGCTCGACCTGGCCCCGGTGCTGCCGGTGGTCGTGGTCTCGGACGCGGAGGTCGCGGTGCCGCTGGCCCGCGCGCTGGTGGCGGGCGGTCTGCCCGGCATCGAGGTGACCCTGCGGACCCCGGCCGCGCTGGCGGCGATCGAGCGGATCGCCGCGAGGTGCCCGAGGCCGTGGTGGGCGCGGGCACGGTGGTGGGCGCGGAACAGGCGGCCGCGGCGGCCGGGGCGGGGGCGCGGTTCCTCGTCAGCCCCGGGTGCACGCCCGACCTGGCGGCGGCGATGGCCGACACCGGGCTGCCGTTCCTGCCCGGCGTGAGCACGGTGTCCGAGGCGATGGCGCTGCTGGAGCGCGGCGTCTCGGAGCTGAAGTTCTTCCCGGCGGAGGCGGCGGGCGGGGCGCCGTTCCTGACGTCGCTGGGCGGGCCCCTGCCGCAGGTGCGCTTCTGCCCGACCGGCGGCATCACGCCCGCCTCGGCGCCGACCTACCTGGCGCTGCCGAACGTGGGGTGCGTGGGCGGCAGCTGGCTGACCCCGGCGGACCTGGTGGCGTCCGGGAAGTGGGACGAGATCACCGCCCTGGCGCGGGAGGCGGCGGCCCTGCGCGGCTGACCGCAGGGTGGGGGTCCGCCGGGTGAGGTACTGGAGGTCCGCGGCGTTCACCGCTTCGCCTCCTGTTCGTCCTGCCGGATGTCGCGGAGGTTGTACAGGTCGCCGAGGCGGAACATCCGCCAGTTGCCCGGGGTGCGCAGGCATCGGATGATGCCCCGGCGCTCCCACTCCCGCAGGGTGGTGGAGTGGACTCCCACGATGCGCGCGGCCTCGGCGGCGTAGGTGTACAGGTCGGGGTCCAGGTCGTCGTTCATCGGCCCACCCCCAGGGCCAGCGCCTGCCGGAGCAGGGTGGCGAGTTCGAGGTGCAGCACGTAGGCGCGGACGCGTCGCGATCGTCGCCGCAGTAGGGTGTGCACGTCATCAGCTCCTCATTAGCTGGTGGCCATGCCCCGGGAGCCGTCCGACCGGCTCGCCGGGGTCTGTCATGCCTGACGCTAGAAGGCTGGACACGACGAAGGGGGTAGCGTCGCTACCCCCTCGCCGACAGGTACAACCCGTACCCCCTACGCCGCCTGCACTCCGATCTTGCGCGCCAGGTGCCGCACGTCGTCGCGGATCATCGCACTGGCCGAAGTCGACAGGTCCATCACGGCCGACCGCGTGAACCGGTTGAACCTCGCCGTCTCGGGAGACACGTCGTAGGCCTTCTTCAGCAAATGCACGACAGCGATGCTCTCGCCCTGCAGGCTGTGGGCGCGCGCCGATTCGATCATGTGGAAGCTCCGGCGCGTCGCCGACGGCATCGGCGCGAGGTCGATGCGCTCCGCCATGCTGACAGCTGTACCGGCGCACATGAGGTCGTTGTTCATGGTGATGGCGTAGGCGTCGACCATGCCACGGCCGAAGATCAGGAAGGGGTGCGAGTACCGGTCGCCGAGACGGCGGGCGGCGCCGTCCGCACGGTCCCAGTAGTGCCATGCCTCGCCGCTCCGGCCGACCTTCGCGAAGGACAGGCCGCCGCCAGGTGGAGGAGACCCCACCGCGCCAGATCCTCCGGCCCGTGCTCCGGGGCGAGCAAGCTGGCGGCGCTCATCGCCAGGTCCACGCGCGCCTCGTGCCGCTCCCCGGCGTCGCGGAACACGTGGTTCGTGTACCAGGCCGCGACCGCCATGGCGTGCGGGTCGTCGGCATCCTGGGCCGCCGCCATGGCGCGGTCACCGGTCAGCGTCACCAGCTCCGGCGCGGGCTGGAAGCTGAGGTAGAGCTGTGCCAGGTGGTACGTCTCAGCGAGCGCGACCAGGGCGCGCCGCCGGTCAGCACCCTCGTGTACGCGCACGGCGTGCCGAAGATCGGCGAGGAGTTCGGGCAGCACCATGGACACGCGCGTTCGGTGGTCGCGGTTCCCGTGCCAGAGTTGCCAAGCCTGTCGGACGCGTTCGCGCAGTTCCGGCACCGTTGGCGGTTCGGAGTCGGACACGGTGAGCCGATACGTGGTCAGGGCGTCCCGCACAGCGGGGAGCGCGTCGTGTGCGGCCCTGGTGTACGTCGCGGCGGACAGACGTTCCTCGCCGGTCAGCTCCGCGAGGTCATCGATGCCGAGGACCTCGGCGAGACGCAGCAACAGGGGGAGCCGGGGGGTCTTGAGTCGACCGGTCTCGATGCCCTTCACCCACTCCGCGGAACGGCCGACGAGGCCGCCCAGAACCGCGCGGGTCTGGCCGTTGCGCTCGCGGAAGCGGCGCACGCGCTGGCCGAAGGTGAGGGAGAGTCGCGGGGTACCATCATGGGGCATGGTCCTGTCCCTTCCTGATCAGGTCGCACCGTCAGGCTAAGGGGCGGGACCTTCCTCATGTAAGGAATCAGGGCACCCGAACGCGCCTCACCCGCGCGTCACATCGTCCTCCCCGGCGCGGGAGTCCACCAGGGCCTGGACGCCGTCGAGGACGCGTTCCAGGCCGAACGCGAACTCGTGCTCCGGCTCGTACACCGCCTGGTGCTCCTGGCCCGCGGCGGAGCCGACCCGGCTCGCCACGGGGAAGCGCTCCTCGTTCGCGAACGTCCCCAGCAGCGGGCCGTGGACCGCCCACCACTGGCCGTCGGTCAGCCCGGAGCTGCGTTCGAGTTCGGCGACCTCGACGGCGCGCCGGACGGCCCCCTCGACGTAGCCGGTGACCAGGTTGACCGTGGAGTCCATCTCGACGTCGGACAGGCCGACGCCGTCCACGGCCGACAGTTCCATCTCGTACTTGGCCATGAGGCCCGGTCCGAGCAGCCGTGCGCTGGAGACCTGGAGCATCCACGGATGGTCCAGATACAGGCGGCGGTTCGCGTGGGCGACCGCGCGCAGCGCCTCCCTCCAGGGCTCGGGCAGGCCGTCCCGGTACAGGCCCGCGTAGGCGGCGTCGAGCATGAGGTCGACCAGTTCGCCCTTGCCCGGGACGTAGGTGTACAGGGACATCGTGCCCACGCCCAGCCGTTCGGCGACCCTGCGCATCGACAGCGCGCCGATGCCGTCGGCGTCGGCCATCTCCGAGGCCACGGCCACGATCCGGTCCACGCTCAGGTCCGGTGTGCGCCTGCGGCTGGTGGGCTCCGTGGTGCGCCACAGCAGGGCGAGGCTGCGCGCGGGATCGCCGCTCTTGCTGTACTGCGTGGACATCGGCCGTCCCCGGTGGTCGGTTGGGATTCGCGTCAGTGTACGTCGGTGGGAACGGCGCCGGGGGCCGTGCGGGCGCCGGAGGGCGTCCCGGCGCCCGCACGGGGTTCATCCGCTCAGGGCGCGGAAGCGCCGCACGCTCAGCGGCGCGAACACGGCCACGACCAGGAGCGGCCAGACCACGGCCATGGTGACCGCGTTCTGGGCGATCCAGCCGTCCGCGGCCAACCCGGAGTGGCCGAACAGATCGCGTGTCGCCCCCACGGTGGCCGACAACGGGTTCCAGTCGGCGACCACGCCCAGCCACACCGGCATGGTGGCGGTGGCCACGAACGCGTTCGACAGGAATCCCAGCGGGAACTCCAGGGTCTGGAGCACGGCGATGGTGCCCTCGCCCTTCATCACCAGCCCCAGGTAGACACCGACCCAGACCAGGGCGAAACGGAGCAGGAGCAGCAGGCCGAACGCGGCGAGGGTTGGTCCGGGACCGCCGTGCCACTGCCAGCCCACCAGGAGTCCGCAGCCGACCAGCAGGGCCAGCGTGACCGTGGACTTGAGCATGTCGGCCGCGCACCGGCCGACCACCACGGCACTCGGCGCCATCGGCATCGACCGGAACCGGTCGGTGACTCCGCGCGAGGTGTCGTGGACGACGGCCATGACGGTCTCGCTCAGGCCGAAGACCATGGTCATGGCGAACATGCCGGGCATGAGGTACTCGCGGTAGTCCCCGCCGCCGGGGACGGTGATGGCCCCGCCGAACAGGTAGCCGAACACCAGCACCATGAGGATCGGGAACAGCAGACCGAACACGACCTGCCAGGGCTGGCGGAGCCAGTGGGTCAGGTCACGGCGGGTGACCGTCCACCCGTCGGCCAGCGCCCAGCCCAGACGGGCCGGTCCGGTGGGCGGGGAACCGGGGACCGGGGTGTCGGGGCGGGTTGTCGCGGATGCGGTGGTCATCGGCTCACGGCCTCCTCGGAAGCGTCGTCGCGGTCACCGGTCAGGTGCAGGAACACCTCGTCGAGGGTGGGACGGCGGAGGGAGACGTCCTCGACGGACGTGCCCCGCTCCTCCAGGGCGGTCACGACCCGGGTCAGGGCGGCCACGCGGTCGTCGACCTCGGCGCTGAGGCGTCGGGTCCCCGCCTGAACCGTCACCTCCGATCCGGTCAGCCGTCCCACGAGCGCGACGGCTTCGGGGACGGCGGACTCGTCGTGCAGAACGAGTTCCAGCCGGTCCCCGCCCACGCGCTCCTTGAGTTCGGCCGGGCCGCCCTCGGCGACGACCCGGCCGGAGTCGATCACGGACACCCGGTCGGCGAGCTGGTCGGCCTCCTCCAGGTACTGGGTGGTGAGCAGCACGGCGGTGCCGTCGTCGACCAGCCCGCGCACCGCCGCCCACACCTCCCCCCGCGCGCGCGGGTCGAGTCCGACGGTGGGCTCGTCGAGGAACAGGACCGGGGGTGTGAGGATCATGCTCGCGGCCAGGTCGAGGCGGCGGCGCATGCCACCGGAGTAGCCGCTGACCGGTGTGGTGCCGGTGTCGGCCAGCCCGAACCGTTCGAGGAGTTCGTCCGCCCGGCGCCGGGCGGATCGGGCGCCCAGGTGGTAGAGGCGGCCGAACATCTCCAGGTTCTGCCGTCCGCTGAGGATCTCGTCCACGGCGGCGTTCTGGCCGACGAGCCCGATCCGGTAGCGGACCTGTTCGCCCTGGGCGGCCACGTCGAATCCGGCGATCTCCGCACGGCCCTCGTCCGGCCGCAGCAGGGTGGTGAGGATTCGGACGGCCGTGCTCTTGCCCGCGCCGTTGGGTCCGAGCAGGCCTCGGACGCTTCCGTGGGCGACGTCCACGTCGAAGCCGCGCAGGGCCCAGGTCTTCCCGTAACGCTTGCCCAGTCCCCGCGCGCTGACGGCGTGCTGTGTCGTCGGCATCGGGCTCCCTTCAGTCGTACACTGTGCCGTACATCGTACGGCACAAGGAACGAGGCTCCGCCCGAGGAATTCCCGTACGGCGTACGCATTGGTGGATTTTTCGTGTGCCCAGGTCAGGGCGGTCAGCTGGTGCGCTGGTCGGTGGTGAGCAACCCCCGCGAGGCGGCGTCCGCGGCGGTGCGGGCCGCGCGGCGGAGGTCGGCGGCGGTCACCGGTTCGCGGCTGACGAAGAGTCGGTAGTAGACGGGGGCGACGGCGACCCTGACGACCTCGTGGGCGTCGGTGTCCTCGGGGACCTCGCCCCGGACGGCGGCCTCCTCGACGACGACGGCCGCGCGTGCGTGCCGGTCGGCCATGAAGGCGCGTAGGGCCTCGGCGACGGTGGCCGAGGAGATCGCGGCGGCGATGGACGCGGTCGACAGATCGCTCTCGGGCGCGTCGGTGAACCCCTGGGCGACCGTCTCGGCCAGCCGGAGGAGGTCGGTGTACAGGTCACCCGTGCGGGTCGGTTCCCACGCGTGGGCGGTGGACCACTCCAGGGCGGCGGACACGAGTCCGTCCACCCCGCCCCAACGCCGGTAGACGGTGGCCTTGTGCACACCCGAGCGGGTGGCGACGCGTTCGACGGTGAGTCCGTGGTAGCCGTGTTCGCCCAGCTCGTCGAGGGTGGCCTGGAGGACCGCCGCGGTGTTGCGCGCGGTCCGGCCGCCGGGGCGGGAACCGCCCGAGGTGTGCGTGTTCGAGGTCATAATGCAAATGTAGTTGCATTTGAGGATCGCACGTGTCATAGTCACTAACGCGACGAACGTCGCGTCAATCGACCTTCCGAGGAGGAGATCACAATGGGCCGAGTCATCCGAACCCTAGGTCCCCAGCCGTTCTCCACCGTCCCCGGGAGGTCCGGATGTCCTTCTCTGTCGTCTGTTCACGACTCACCTTCGCCTGGCCCGACGGCACCCCCGTCTTCACCGACCTCGACGCCGCCTTCGGCCACGGCCGGACAGGGCTGATCGGCCGCAACGGCAGCGGCAAGTCGACGCTGCTCACGTTGATCACCGGAGCGAACGTCCCGTCCTCGGGCACCGTGTCGGTCAGCGGCGACGTCGGCTACCTGGACCAGGGCGTCACCCTGGACACCGGCCGCACGGTCGCCGAACTGCTCGGCGTCGACCGGGCGCGCGCGGCCCTGCACGCCATCGAGGGCGGCTGGGGCACCGAGGCCGACTTCGACGCCGTCGGAGACGACTGGGACGTGGAGGAACGGGCGCTCGCCCAGCTGGAGCGCTTCGGGGTCGACCTGGACGGGGGCGCTCCGCTGGACCGGTCCGTCGGGACGCTCTCGGGCGGGGAAACGATGCTGGTCGCGCTCGCCGGCCTGGCGCTGCGCCGACCCGCCGTCACCCTGCTGGACGAACCGACCAACAACCTCGACCGTGCGGCGCGGGAACGGCTCCACGACGCCGTCGACTCCTGGCGCGGGGTGCTCATCGTGGCCAGCCACGACCGCGAGCTCCTCGAACGCGTCGACCAGATCGCCGAACTCAGGGAGGGGGCGCTGCGCGTGTGGGGCGGGAACTACTCGGACCACGTTGAGCAGCTCGCCGCCGAGCAGGAGGCCGCCCTGCGCACGGTGCGCGTGGCCGAGGCCGACGTGCGGCGTGAGAAGCGGCAACTGGCCGACGCGCACGTCAAGCTCGCCCGGAGGCAGCGCTACGGCCGGAAGATGTACGACACCAAGCGCGAACCGCGCGTCATCATGAAGAAGCGCAAGCGCGATGCCCAGGTGGCGGCGGGCAAGCACCGGATCATGCAGGAGGGGAAGCTGGTCGAGGCGCGCGACGCACTCGTCCGCGCGGAGGACGCCGTGCGCGACGACGCCACGATCCGGGTCTTTCTCCCGGACACCGAGGTCCCGGACGGACGCGACGTCCTGGAGCTGCGCATCCCCGGCGACGGGCGGCTGCACGTGCGCGGACCGGAACGGATCGCGCTCGTGGGGCCCAACGGTTCGGGCAAGACCACGCTGTTGCGGGCGGTGGTCGGCCGGGGAACGCATCCGCGGGTCGAGGTCGTCCGGGCCGTGGACCGGATGGGGTACCTGCCGCAGCGGTTGGACGTGCTCGACGACGGGCTCAGCGTTCTGGACAACGTCCGTTCGGCGGCCCGAACGGTGACCCCCCACGAGGTACGGGCCAGCCTGGCGCGGTTCCTCGTGCGCGGGGACCGGGTGGACCAGCGGGCCGCCGACCTGTCCGGGGGTGAGCGGTTCCGGGTCGCCCTGGCCCGGCTGCTGCTGGCGGACGCACCGCCGCAGCTCCTGGTCCTGGACGAGCCCACCAACAACCTGGACCTGGACAGCCAGCGGCAGTTGGTGGACGCGCTCGCCGACTACCGGGGCGCGCTGCTCGTGGCCAGCCACGACCACGCGTTCCTGGAGGAGATCGGGGTGACGCGGCGGTGGTCGCTCGCGCGCGGCGAGGCGCCGGTGGACGGCGGGGCCGACTGACCCGGGCCCGCCGGGTCCGGGTCAGTCGGGCTTGGCGGGGCAGCCGACCAGATGGTCCTCGACCAGCCCCGTGGCCTGGAGGTAGGCGTAGGCGATCGTGGTGCCGACGAACGTGAACCCGCGCTTCTTCAGGTCCTTGCTGATCCGGTCGGACAGGGGGGTGCTCACGGGGACCTGGGACATGTCGGTGAACCGGTTGACGACCGGTGAACCGTCCACCCAGCCCCACAGGTAGTCGGCGAAGGCGCCGTGGTCCTCGCGCACGCGCAGGAAGGCCTGGGCGTTGCGGACGAGTGAGGCCACCTTGAGCCGGTTGCGGACGATGCCCGGGTCCTGAAGGAGGGCGTCCAGCCGGGCCTGGTCGTAGGCGGCGACGGCCTCGGGGTCGAAGCCGTCCAGCGCACGCCGGTAGTTCTCGCGCTTGTTGAGCACGGTGGACCAGGACAGCCCGGCCTGGGCGCCCTCCAGGACGAGCATCTCGAACAGGTACCGGTCGTCGCGGGAGGGACGGCCCCACTCGTCGTCGTGGTACGCGGTCATCAGGCCCGAGGCGCCGCGAGCCCAGTCGCAGCGCTGTCCCACGGGTGCGGTGGTGGACATGGCGCTCCTCGGATGGCGGTGGGGACGGGTGTTCGGCCATTGTGCCCGAGGAGAGGGACACTTCGCGCGGGGCGTCCGTTCCGGTCGGGACGGACGGGGAAGGAACGGGTCATGACGGATGCGGACCGGCGCTCAGGGCCCGCCGTGCCGAGGGTGCGGCTGGTGGACCTGACCGCGGGTGTGCTGACGGCGTTGGCGGACGGGGATCTGGCCAAGGCGGGTGAGCTGGCCGGGGTCGAGTTCGGGCCGGAGTTCCTGGCCGAGCGGTGGCTGTGGGACTTCCGCCTGGCTCAGCTCACCGAGGACCCGGGCAGGGCCGGGTGGTTGACCTACGCGGTGGTGGACGCCGGCGCCGACGCCGGCCAGGGCCGCCCGAGGGCGGTGGGCAACGGCGGGTACCACGGGCCGCCCGACGCCGACGGGATGGTGGAGATCGGTTACGCGATCCACCCCGACCGTCGCCGCCGGGGGTACGGTCGGGCGACCGTGGCCGAACTGCTGCGGCGCGCCGCGGCCCTTCCGGAGGTGGCCACGGTGCGCGCGGCGATCAGGCCGGACAACGCCGCCTCCCTGGCCACCATCGCCGGGTTCGGGTTCGCGCACGTGGGTGAGCAGTGGGACGAGATCGACGGTCTGGAGTACATCTACGAGCGCCCGGCGACCGATTTCCCGCGGGACCGGGAGACGTAGGGTGAATGCGCCTTGATGTCGAGATAAGGGTTCCGTGAACGGACGCTTCCGGTCCGACTGCCCCGGCTGCACTCCGCACCGCGTCATGATGTGCGTTCCCGTCGGATCGGGGAGCGAGGACCGTGCCCTCCACGTCGACGTCCTCGGGCTCGCCGAGGCTGCCGTCCGGGTCCGGCCTTGCGCCGGTGGAACCGGTCCTATTCCGCGTCCGTCCCATTCATGACAGCGGAGTGATCCGGTTTCGGGAAGGGGCCTACGGCGGGCTGTGGACGACGGGTTCGGCCAGAACTCAGTAGTGGCAATCGATCAACTTCAGTCACACGAGCCTCATATCGTGTGAAAAACCATAAAATACACAGTGATAAGAGAGCGTACATAACGCCTGGGTTGCGAAAGCCGCAACCCGTGTCATCCGCCCCGGAATCGCGCATCAAGCTGAATGGCCGAGACGAACGACCGGGGAGTGTCGGGTGACGGAGCCTCGCAGTGACAGTCCTGTCGGACAGCTCGAAGAGGCGAGGTGTTTCGCCGACCTGATCAGAGCGGAGTGGACCGACGACGGTGGTCGCCGCCGTCCGCTCATGGTCGTGGAGGGCGGCCACGGCCACGGGAAGACTCACCTGCTGCGGTGGATGGGCGCCAACCTGAGCGAGCGCGAGATCCCCTACGCGCACCTGGACCTCGCGGATCCGCGCTACTACTCCGACGTGGCCGCGGTCCTCACCGACCTCGTGTCCGTGACCGCCAACGGTCTCGGCCACCACCGCAGGCACTACGGCCGCCTGGAGTTCCCCCGCCTGTGGATCGCCCTGCTCGCCCTGCGGCTCGACCTGGGTGACGGAGAGCCGGGCGGCGAACGCGAGCAGGTCGAACAGGTCCTCGCCCGGGTCCGTTCCCAGGACCGCGGCAGCCTGAGCTGGTTGGGCGACCGGCTCGACCGAGCCCGGGACCTCATCCCGCCCGCGGAACTCCTCGGGCCCGAGGGCGCCGTCCTCGACATCCCCCGCTGGTTCGCCTCCCTCGCCAGCCTCGGGGCCGCGGGGGCCGACCGCGCGGTCACGTGGTTCCGAACCCGGGACCGTGGCCGCGACGACGGCGAGGTGGACACCCTCGTCGCCCTCGCCCACATCGCCCGGGAACCCGACCGCACGGACCCCACGCGTGGACTCACCCACCGCCAGATCGTCACGGCCTTCCTGTGCGACGCGCTGCGCGCCGATGTGCGGCACGCGCCCAAACGCGTCCACAGCCTGCCCACGCCCGTGATCCTGCTGGACAACGCCCACCGAGGGGTGGGGCCCGAACTCGTCCAGGCCCTCACGCAGGTCCCCGGCAGCCAGGCCCCCGAACCGCTCACCGTGGTCGCCGCCAGCAGGGACGGCAGGGACAGCCTGGTCCGTGCCCTCCCCGAACCCCCGGACGGGACCGGGGAGGGCACGGCCTGGGCCGCCTTCCGGATGCGCTCCCTGACCGCGCGGGACACGGGCCGGCTCCTCGCGGAGCGGACCGGCGGCGAGGTCGCCGACGACCCCGCCGAACGGCTGTGGGGATTCACCGCCGGACACCCCGCCGCCACCGTCCGGCTGGTCGAGGCGTGGACCGAGGTTCGGGGCCTCGGCCTCCACGAGGCCCTCACACACGCGCCCGCCGCTCCCGACCCGGGACCTGCCCCGACCCTGACAACCGAGGAGCGGATGCTCGCCGACGTGCTCGGAGCCGCCCTCACCGACCTTCCCGAGGACCTGCGCGAGGCGCTCACCACCTGCTCGGCCGCACGGGACATCGACGCGGGGCTGTGGCTGTACCGCGCCCAGGACCCTCCCCACACCGTCGGTGAGAACGAACTGCGCGCCCACCCCCTGTGGGACGGCGAACACACCACCGTGCTGCGCCGCCTGCTGCTGCGCAGGCTGGGCCGGCGCGCCTCCGGCGGCCCCCACCCGGACTGGTCCGCCACCCACCGCGGCCTCGCCGACTACTACCAGGGCGCCGACCCGGACCCGGAGCACGCCACCGAGAGCGAGATCTACCACCGCCTCTGCGACGGCCAACTCCTCCGCGTCGCCTGGCACTTCGAGGGATGGCTCAAGCGCCCGACATCGGCGGGGCGCCTGGGTCCGACGGCTCCGCACGATCACCGCCGCACCGATGCGTTCCCGTCCGACCCTCCCCCTCCACGAGACCTGGCGCCGGATGTGGACGGAGCAGCTCGGCGAGAGCACCTCCACCGCGACCGAGGCCTGCCTCAAGCTCGTCGCCGCCCGCCGCATCCTCGGCGACCCGGACCTGTTCCGCACCGACCACCTGCACGCCGTCTGCTCCCAGGCGCTGACCCAGCTGTCCCAGTACTGCCCCTCGGGACAGAGCCACCTCCTCGACGAGGCCAGCGCGCACCTGGAGTACTGGCGCCGCTTCCACGGCACCGCCTAACCCCGTCGGGGTCGAGCGGGACCGACGGCAACCACTCCCACGACGGAAGGAAGTCCAGACCATGGCCGATCAGGACAGGACCCCGACGGGTGGCGGCGTGGTCATCCCACGACCCCAGCGGTTCCGCCGACTGCGACGGCTCGCGTCGGCGCTCGCCGTGGTGGCCGTCCTGGTGCTGGCGGCGAGCACGGTCGTGGTGTGGGACCGGTTCGCCTGCGGCGGGCCCGGCAGCGGCCTGCGCTCGGTCGAGGGGCAGTGCGTGGGCGTCAGCGACGGCGATCACGTCTTCCACGACGACTTCGCCGAGGTCCAGGCGCTCATCGCCGCCGAGAACGCCCGGGTGGCCGAGGAGGGCGCGACCGCGGTCAGGGTCGCCTTCCTGGGCACGCTCACCTTCGGCGACGTGAGCCCCATGGACCCCGGCCGCATCCGCGGCTCCCTGGAAGGCGCCTACACCGCCATGATGCGTGCCAACCACTCGCACGACTTCGGCGACCCGAGTCCCCAGATCCAGCTGGTCCTGGCCAACATGGGCGCCCGGCAGGAGCACTGGGAGACGGTTGTGGACGACCTTGTCGCGATGTCCGCCGAGCCGGTCCCCCTCGTGGCCGTCGTGGGCATGGGCGTGAGCGTCGAGTCCACCCGGTCGGCCGCCGAACGCCTCGCCGAGAACCAGATCCCCATGGTCTCCTCCGCGGTCACCGCCGACGGCCTCGACCACTTCGAGATCCCCGGTCTGCTTCGCGCCGCCCCCAGCAACTCCGAGTACGTGCGCGCGCTCCGCGATTACCTCGACGAACTGGAGGAGACGCCGCGGGCCACGCTCGTCTACGACACCACCGAACCCGACCTGTTCGTCAGCACGCTCCGCGACGCCTACCGGGCCCGACTCGGGCAGTACGTCACCGGCCAGGCACAGGAGTTCAGCGGGACGACGGTGGGGGACGACTCCCGGTCCGGACTGTTCAACACCGTGACCCTCAACGTGTGCGCGGCCGGGACCGACACCGTGCTGTTCGCGGGCCGTACACCGGACCTCAACGCGTTCCTCGACTCCCTCACCGCGCGGGCCTGCGCGGACACCCCCATGCGCGTGCTGTTCGTCGTCACCGGCCTGAGCGCGCTGGCCGACGAGGAACTGATGGCGACGCTGGAGGAGAGCCGCATCACCCTCGTCTACGCCTCGGGCATCGACCCCCGCTGGGCGAACGGCGCCTCCGACGTGGACGTTCCGCCCGGCTACGCCGCCTTCAGGGCGGCGTTCGCGGAGGAGGTGACCGACGACCCGTCCGCGCTGGACAACGGCTACGCCCTGGTCAACCACGACGCGTTCGCCGTGGCCGCCTCGGCCGTACGCACCACCAACGCCATGGAACTCGACGGCCCTCCGCTGTCCACCGACGTGTTCGACCAGCTCATGCTGCTGAACAGCGCCCACGAGATCCCGGCCGGGGCCGGGATGCTCAGCTACGGCCCCGAGCGCGGCGGCGAGGCGGTCGGCCGCTACGTGCCCGTCGTCGAACTGCCCATAGATCAGGACCAGCCCCAGGAACGGCCCTACGTCATCGGCCGGTGATCCGGAGCGCGGCGGGGGCGGCCAGGGGCCCTTCCAGGGCCGTCACGGCCCCACCAGGGGGAGCCGGAGCGTGAACGTCGTTCCCTCGCCGAGGACGCTCTCGACCGAGACCCTCCCACCGTGCAGCTCGGTCAGGTTGCGCACGATGGCCAACCCCAGGCCGCTTCCCCCGGTCTGTCGGCTGCGTGACTTCTCCGCCCGCCAGAACCGGTCGAACACGTACGGCAGGTCCTCGGCGGCGATGCCCGTCCCCGTGTCGGCGACCTCGAACACCGCGTCGTCGCCCTCGGCCCGGACGCGCACGGTGACCGTGCCCTCCGACGTGTGCCGCAAAGCGTTGCCGACCAGGTTGCCCACGGCCTGGAACAGCCGGGTGCGGTCGGCCCTGAGCACGACGTCGGACGTCTCGGTGACCAGGCCCAGCCCCGCCTCGTCCGCGCGCAGCCGATAGCTGGCCGCGAGCTGCTCGACGAGCCCGCGCGCCTCCACCAGCTCCAGGGAGAGCCGCAGTTTGCCGGCGTCGGCCAGCGCGAGGTCCCGCAGGTCGTCGATGATCTCCTGGAGCAGCAGGGTCTCGCCCACCAGCATCTCCATGCGCTCCGGTTCCAGGTCGGCCACCCCGTCCTGGACCGCCTCCAGCCACCCCCGCAGGTTGCTCAGCGGTGTGCGCAGCTCGTGCGAGACGTCGCTGACCATGGCCTTGCGCTGGTCCTCCAACTGTTCCAGGTGCTCCGACATCTCGTTGAACGCGGCGGCCAGTTCACCGATCTCGCCGGAGTCACGCACCTCGACCCGAGCCGCCCCCCGCCCCTGACGCATCCGCGTCACCGCGTCCGTCAGCGCGCGGACGGGGCGCACCAGGCGTGTCGACACGGCCACGCTCACCCCGACCGTCAGCAGCAGCACCAGGAGCACCACACCGGAGACCCGCAGCAGGCCCTCGCGCGAGAGGGAGGGCGCGGCGGCGGTGTCGGCGGACGGGTCGTCGATGAAGAGGAGGGCCGCCGGGGCCACGTACGGGCGGAGCAGTTCGCGGCGGGCGCTGGCCACACAGTCCGCTGTGCGCTGATCGAGGGCGGGCGACTGGGGCCCGACGATGTTCCCGGGGGCCGCCGGGGGGCCGGTCTCCTCGGTGAGCTCCTCCTCCCGAGCACGCTCCCGTGCGGCCAGCTCCTCGGCTTCGAACTCCACCGAATCGTCGTCCTCGATCCACGTCGGCTCCTCCCCCGAGTCGGCCGGCTCGGTCGAATCGGGAGGGAACGGCCCAGGTCCGGGTGACGGTGCACCGCCCTCCTCCCGGGGCGAGGGGGCGGGGGCCTCGTCGGCGGGAGCGCCCAGGGCCCCGGCCGTGGGGACGGCGAGCACCGATCCCGTCGCGGCGTCCATACGGAACCGCACCTGCGGATCTTCGTCGCCCAGGCAGTCACCGGTGAGAGCGACCAGCGTCTTCAGAACCTCCCGTTCGCCGTCGGTGGGTTCCTCCAGCTCATCGAACCCGCAGTACTCCTGTGCGAAGACGAGCTCCTCCGCGCCGTCCGCCACCGCCAGGTACGGGCGACCGCTCGGCGCGGTCTCCACCACGGCCGAGAGCCCCCACTCGTCACGGAGGCAGTCGACGGCCCCCGCAGCGACGGTCTCCAGGAGCCGCCGATCCTCGTCGGCGAGCGCGAACGGGCCGACCGCCCGCGCGTCCACACGGTCGGCACCCTCCGACACGAGCGTCACGTCCACCGCGAGCGGGTCCACGACGGACGAGGCACGCGGTGGGAGGTGAGCCTCGGACCCGGCTTCCGAGTCGGCGAGGAGACGTCGGTTCTCCGTCGCCAGGACGATGCGGCGTCCCGTCTCCTCGGCGAGCTCGTCCACGGTCGCGTCGACGGCGTCCCAGTCGGGATGGGTCGCCGCGTAGCCGACGAGCGTGTCGTGGATGCGGGTGTCGGCGGCCAGCGTCTCGCCCTGATCCGAGCCGATCGACTCCGACGTTCCCTGGACCGCCAGCCACGCGGTCGCCGTGATGGAGCAGACCGCGACGAGCACGGAGCTCGCCAGCATGCGGGCGAGCAGACTGTGCCGCAGCGCGCCCCTACGGCGCGCCATCGACCGAGCCGTCCAGTTTGTATCCGACGCCGTAGACCGTGACGAGCAGGGCGGGCTTACGGGGGTCGTGTTCGAGTTTGCGGCGCAGGTTCATCACGTGGACGTCGATCGTGCGCTCGGTGATGAACCGGCTGACGCCGTGGATGTACTCCAGCAGTTGCGCCCGGCTGAACACCCGCCCCGGCTGGGCGGCCAGCGCCGCGAGCAGCTGGAACTCGGCGGGGGTGCAGTCGACGGGGGAGCCGTGGAGCTCGACGGTGTGCTGGTCCGGGTCGACCGCGAGCGGCCCCGCGCGCAGGACGCGGTCGGCCCGTTCGACACGGCGGCGGGACCGGCGCAGCAGGGTGCGCACGCGCGCCATCAGCTCGCGCGGGCTGTAGGGCTTGGTGACGTAGTCGTCCGCGCCCAGGTCGAGCCCCGTGAGCAGGTCCTCCTCGGTGGAGCGCGCGGTGAGCATCAGGACCGCGACGTCCGACTCGGCGCGCAGCGCGCGACAGGCGTCCAGCCCGCTCATGATCGGCATCATCACGTCCAGGATCACCAGGTCCGGCACATCGCGGTGGTGTTCGGCGACCGCGGCGCGGCCGTCATGGACCACGCGCACGACGTGACCCTCGTGCTCCAGGTAACGCCGGATGAGGTCGGCCTGGTTCGCGTCGTCCTCGGCGACGAGCACATGGGCGCACACGGTGTCCTCCGCTCGCTCGTGGGAACGCTGGCGCGGCTCGATCGTACGCCGCGCCGAAGGAAGCGGACACGCCGGCGGAAGTCGCCCAGGAACACCCTCCAGGTCAGAACACGGATCCCACACTGCGAGCACACAGGATCCACATATTCGT
Source organism: Nocardiopsis sp. CNR-923 (assembly GCF_001942255.1). Classification (GTDB taxonomy): domain Bacteria; phylum Actinomycetota; class Actinomycetes; order Streptosporangiales; family Streptosporangiaceae; genus Nocardiopsis. Next base: position 31,504 of record NZ_MKKC01000079.1, on the reverse strand, counting down.
ACGCCAAGGTTCATAACCGTCCGGCCGGGCGGAGACCGCGCCGGACGCGTCCCACACGCCTCCGGCGCGTCCCAGCGCGCCGGAGGCGACCCCCGCCAGACGAACCCGGATGGTTCCCATGCGTCGATTCCCACCGCTTCCGCGCCTGATTCGACCCGGATCGCGTGCGGCCCCGCCGCCCGTGGCGACGGTCGCGCTCCTGGTCGCCCTCACGGCGTGCTCGTCTCCCGCCTCGGACGAGGCGGGAGGGGATTCCCCCGCCGGACCCGTGGAAGCGGGGGTGACCGGGGCTGGGATCGTCACGGTCATCGGCGACTCGATCGACATCCGTACCGAGGCGGGCGGGGACGAGGTCCTCGACACGCTGGCGAACCCCAACGAGCTCGGTGCGGAGCGGACGTTCCTCGTCGAGAGCGTCGACGGCGAGTGGTTGGAGGTGCTCCTGCCGATCCGTCCGAACGGCAGCACCGGATGGGTGCGCAAGGACGAGGTGACGCTGACCAACACCGACTACCGCGTGGAGATCGACGTGACCGCGTTCGAGTTCACCGTCCTGGAAGGAGCGGAGGAGGTGCGCTCGGGGGTCATCGGCACCGGGGAGAGCGAGACGCCCACCCCGGAGGGCCGCTACTACTTCACCGAGCTGCTTCAGCCGCCGGACCCCGAGGGTCCCTACGGCCTCTACGCCTTCGGGCTCAGTGGGTTCTCCGAGACGTTGGAGACCTTCGCGGGCGGTCCCGGCCAGTTGGCGGTGCACGGCACCAACGACGAGGAGGCCCTGGGACGGCAGGTGAGCCACGGCTGCATTCGGGTCGCCAACGAGGACATCACCTGGATGGCCGAGAACCTGCCGATCGGCACCCCGGTCGAGATCTCCGCGTGAGGAGCGGTCCGGGCTCCGCGAATACGGGGGCGGAGCCGGGGCCGGAGGCGGGCGGAGACCGCTCCGCCCGCCGTGAACCACCACAGACACCACAACGAAAGGTCGATCATGCGACTGAAGCACGTGTTCCTCGCCGCCGGAGCCGCCGCGGTGACGCTCTTCGGGGCCTCGCCCGCTCTGGCCGACGACGGGGAGTCTCCCGTCCCGTCCCCCGCGCAGTCCGGGGCTCTGCCTCTTGGGCAGTCCGGGGCTCCGTCTCCCGCGCCCTCCCCCGCACCGAGCGAGGCTCCCGACGACAACTCCGACCCGAATACCTCCGACCAGGATGACCTGGAAGCGTGCTGGGTGGAGGTCCTGGAATACGCGAACATCCTCGGGGCGAACAGCGATGACTTCGCGGTCGAGGACCTGGAGGACTGCCAGGAGCTCATGATGGATCTCGAAGAGGAGGTCGAGTGGGCCGAGCAGGAGCGGAATGCCGCCGAGGCCGCCGGAGCGGCCAACCCCCTGCCCGCGGACCCCAACTACACCGGCTGACACCAGCCCCAGGAACCGGGGAACGCTGACTGGGGCGGGAGTCCTTGACGCGGCGCTTCCCGACCGTGGGACCCTCCGGCGGGGGTTGGGTCCCACACGCCCCCGGCGGCCCCGCGCGCCGGTCATACCAGCGGCCGCGGTGGTCCTCCGCCCATCCGGTCGCCGGGGGCTCTCCCCTCGCACGCGACACCCCTCCACCGACTTCGCCGTGCGGGTCCCGATCACCGGGTGCGGGAGCTGGCGGACCCTGCCGACCGAGGCGAACGGCCAACCGGCGGTCGCCGGGTACCTGTGGGACGACGGAGCGGGCGCGCACGCGGCCTGGTCGGTCACGGTGCTGACGCTCGACGGGGACCGCGTGTGCGCGCTGACGTCCTTCGTCGGGCGCGAGCACTCCGCGCTGCTCGAATTGCCCGAAGCCCTGCCCGGGCTCACTCCGCCGGACCCGACGAGGGCAGGAGCTGCTCGGCCCAGATCGTCTTCCCGGTCCCTGAGTGGCGACTGCCCCATCGATGGGTGAGCTGGGCGACGATGAAGAGGCCGCGGCCCCCCTCGTCGAAGACCCGGGCGCGACGCAGGTGCGGGGCGGCACTGCCGGTGTCGGAGACCTCGCAGATGAGTGTCGCGTCCCGGATCAGCCGTAGCCGGATGGGCGGGTTGCCGTACCGAATGGCATTGGTGACCAGCTCACTCACGATGAGTTCCGTGGTGAGGACGCAGTCCTCCAGGCCCCAGGCCGCCACCTGGCCGCACGCCAGTTCCCGGGCGTGTTGGACGACCGCGGGATCCGTCGACAGATCCCAGGTGGCGACCCTGTCGCTGTGCAGGGCCCGGGTCCGGGCCAGGAGCAGGGCGACATCGTCCTCGGGACGGTGGCGCGCGACGTTGCGCAGAGCCCTGTCGCACACTTCCTCCAGGGAGGGCAGGGACCCGGAGAGGGCGTCTCGGAGCCGGGCGTATCCGGCGTCCTGGTTGTGATCGTGCGTCTCGACCAGGCCGTTGGTGTAGAGGGCGAGGACGCTGCCTTCCGGGATGTCGAACTCCACGACCTCGAAGGGCAGACCACCGATCCCCAGGGGAGGCCCGGCCGGTACGTCTTCGAGGTAGCGGACGTTGCCGTCCGGGTAGGTCAGGGCCGGAACGGGGTGCCCCGCCCTGGCCATGGAACACCGCTGGGAGACCGGGTCGTAGACGGCGTACAGGCACGTGGCTCCCACCTCGCCCGTGGTCTCCCCCGACCAGGCGTCGAACCGCGGGCCCTCGGAGTCCAGACGCAACACCAGGTCGTCCAACTGGGTGAGCAGCTCATCGGGTGTCAGGTCCACGTCGGCCAGTGTGCGCACCGCCGTGCGCAGCCGGCCCATGGTGGCGGTGGCGTGGATGCCGTGACCGACCACGTCACCCACCACGAGCGCCACCCGCGCCCCCGACAGCGGGATGACGTCGAACCAGTCGCCGCCGATCCCGGCATGGGAACGCGCGGGCACATAGCGGGACGCCACGTCCACGGCCCGCTGCGCGGCACCCGGCGGGGGAGCAGACTGCGTTGGAGGGCGAGGGCGGTGGCCCGCTCGTTCGTGTAGCGGCGTGCGTTGTCCATGCTCAGCGCCGCACGGGCGACCACTTCGCGAGCGAGGAGCAGATCATCCTCATCGAACGGGTCCGCGGTGCGATGGCGGGCGAAGATCGCCACTCCGAGTGTCAGGGAACGGGCCCGTACGGGCACCACGAGCAGTGAGTGGATGCCGTGGTCCCTGATGCTCCGGGCGCGGGCCGGCGAGCCCGAGGCCCACCAGGTCAGGTTCTGCTCGTCGACCCGGTGCAGCGAGGCCTGTCCGCTGGCGAGCGCGAGCGCGGGTGGCGACCCCTCGGGGTAGGTGTAGGCCGTTCCGACCCGGACGACCGCCTCAGGGCACCCGTGGAGGACGGACCGCTGGGCGGCACGGCGGAAGAGGGGATGCTCACCGGGCGGCCCCGGGATCGGCTCGTCCCCGTGCAGGACGCCGTCGAGCAGGTCCACGATGGCGAGGTCGGCGAAGTGGTCGGTGGCGATGACCGTCAGCTCGTCCGCCGTGCGGGCGACGTTGAGCGCCGTGCCGATCCTGAACCCCGCGTCGTTGAGGATGCCCAGCCGGTGTCTGGCCAGGAACTGCGCGGTGGCGTCCATGGCGGCCATCGACATCGCGCGTACGCGGCCGGACTGATCCCTGACGGGATAGAGGGTCAGCAGCCACGCGTGCTCGCGTGCCTCCCCCGGGGTGCGAAGACTGGTTTCGTAGAGCACCTCCTCTCCCGCGTTCAGCACGCGATCCACGAATTCGGGGATCCGGGCCAGACCCTCCACGCCCGGCCCGGGTGCCCGTTCCCCCGCGCTCGGGCCGAGCAGCTCCCGTTCGCTCAGGCCCATCGCCCGCTCAGTGGCCGGGTTGGCCGCGATCGTCGCACCGCGTCGGTCGAAGAGCGCCATCGGCAGCGGGATCTGTTCCAGGGCCCAGCGCTTGAGCACGCCGACGTCGGGTTCGGAGTCGTCCGTGCCATGGTCGGCGGTGGGCCGGGGCCCGTCGAACGTCAGGAGCCATCCGCCCCCGCCGACCGCGTCGAACGTGGGGTACGCGCTCATCCTCAGGTCGTGTGTGCGGCCGTCCTTGCGCCGGACCGCGATCCGCCCGTTCCAGGGGCCCGGGCCCTCACGGTCCCAGGGCAGGGGCGGCGCCGGATCCCCGGCGAGCAGGTCGGCCGCCGGGTGACCGACCACCTCCCCAGGCTCGTATCCGAGGACCCGGTGCGCCCCGGTGCTCCACGCGGTCACGACGCCTCGACCGTCCAACGTGAGAAAGGTCGGTTCGACCGAGGCGGCCCCTTCACGGTCCATCGGCGCTTCCTCCCCACGTGCGGCCGCGACCTACGGCCCGCAGGGTGCGTCTCGCGGCTCTTTTTCCAGCTTGCGCCCTCTCCAAGCTGGTGACAAGCAGGTACGTGCCGGTTGGGGACGCGGGGGCTCAGGCACGGGGCGTGCGCCCCTACACGGAGCGGGGGTGTGATGGGCCTGTCCTCGCCTGACCGGCGGGGTGAGGTGACAGGGCTCGTTCAAGATCCGCCGTCGCGGAGACAGTCCAGCTCAGGGCGGTTACGACCGAATACGCAAGCAGGACCGGGCTTGGTGATCTTTGTGGTGTCCAGCCGCGTGATCCCGAAGGTCTTCCGTGCCTGCTCTCCCATCATCCCCGATCCCGGCCCTGCTCGCGAAGCTCCGGCCACTCGACGTCGACACCATCACCGACCTGCGCCCTACCTGGCCACGGTCCCCCCATGTCCTGCTGAGTGGCCGTGTCGCCGCCGAGTTGGAACACGGATGTGCACACGACCCGGATGTCTATCTTGCGGCCATACTCGCCCGAGCGTGGAGAACGCGAAAAGACAGGGCCATCATGTCAGGGTTCCCGGAACTGAGCTTCAGCTCCATCGAAATGGCTCTGTGTCGCAGAAGTACCCCTGATCGTGTCCATGGCTCCCTGGTAAAAGATCAAAGGCTCGCAGGTTCTTCCTGTACGCCGAGCTCCACGACTTCACCCAGGATGATAACGTGGTCACCACCACTCTTTTTGTCGACCAACCGACAGGTCAGGAACGCCAGTGACTTGCTAAGGATCGGTACTTCCTCCCTGGTCCAGTGTCGCGTAACCTCCTCGGCCGGTGGACGGTTCCGGCTCGCGAACATCCGTGCCAGCGCCTCCTGCCGATCCGTCAGGAAGTTCACCGCGAAGCTGCGGGACCTTTCCAAGGCAGGGAGAGATGAGGAGTCCTTGCGCAGGCAGAAGAGTATGAGGGGAGGATCAAGGGACACTGAGGTGAATGAATTTACCGTGACACCCGAAATTCCCGTAAACCCCCTGAATGTGACGACCGTAACCCCGGTGGCGAAGTGCCCACAAACCCTCCGCAGTTCGCTCTCGTCAATCTGCTTCTGCCCTGGGGGCGCATGGTGGGCGGATGGTTGTCCGGAAGACACGCATATCCTTTCGCCCATCCCATGGGATGGGAAAGCTTAGAAACGGTCACTTCGTCACCATGCCGGGTATCGCGTGCCCGCGTGACGAAGCTCAGCCGACTGGGAGCGAAGGACCGGGAGTCCTTTCCTCACCCCACGAGGGCGTTTCCCCTCCTCGCGGCGGAGAAGTTCCTGCGGAACAGGAGCAGTGAGAGGAGGAACCAGGCGGCTCCGGACAGAAGGGTGCGGGCCGTGTGCACGGTGACCTCCGCCGCGGGCGCGCCCCCCTCAAGTCCACGTACCGCTTCCAGACCGTGCGTCATGGGGATTGTCTGGGCGGCCCACTGGACAGCGGGCGGCCAGAAGTCCACCGGAACCACCGTCCCACAGAAGCAGCTCACCCATACGGTGACGACCGCGCTCATGACGTTCCGCGCCCCGGGATAGAGCATTGCGAAGGAACCGACCACCAGAGCGAAACAGTAGGTCGACAAGGAGGCGAGTAGTACGAGTAGGAGTAGGAGGACGATCTGCACCGGCGTCCAGCTCAGGTCGAAGAAGAAGGACAGCGTCAGGATCGCCACGGAGGTCGTCACCGTGGCGGACAGGGGCCACATCACACTCCGGCCGAAGTAGAAGAACCCCGGTTCCACGGGTGAGCCGACCAGTAGGGGCAGGGTGCCCGCCGTCGTCCGGTCCCAGGTCGACGAGGCCGACGTCATCAGCGTCTCGGCCACGCAGGCCATCATGGCCGCACCGATGATCACGAAGACGACGTAGTCGGAGTCGCCGACCATGTGGCCGATCATGCTGTAGAAGGCGACCTGACACACGATACGCACGAGCCAGGCCCCCAGCCATGTACGCCATGTGTAGAAGGCCTTGAAGTCGGCTATGGCGACGACCATTCCCTGGGCGACCGCTCTCGCGGCCTGCACGGGCTGAAGCATGTGGGATCGGCCCCTTCATTCCTTGGACAGCGCGCCGAGCTGCCGTGCTCGGTGGAGAAACCAGACGATGGACAGCAGCCCGAAAGCGAGCGAAGCGGCTCCGAGCAGGAGCAGCATCGCGAAATGGAGGCCCGCGTTCTCCACCGGCTCCGGTGAGGCCGAGGCTCGGAGGAGGTCGGCGCTCCACGACAGGAAGACCAGCCTGCTGATCCCCTCCAACCAGCCGGGGAACAGGGAGACCGGCACGATGACGCCGCCGAGCAGGTACACGGGGAAGGAAAGGGTGTTCTGCACGATCCGGGCCCCCAGCGTGAGCACGAAGGCCGATGACAGGGCCGTGGCGGCGGCGGCCGTGGCCAGGGCGGTCAGGAGCAGCGCTCCGGCGAACACGCCCGGATGGTGGATCGGCATCCAGTAGCCGAAGGCGAGCCCGGCCGACACATAGGACATCGCAAAGGAGGGGAGCCCCAGCAGCATGCAGGCGCACAGACGGCCGAAGACCAGCATGGGGAACGACGTGGGTGAGGCGAGCAACAGCTCCAGCCGTCCGTTCTCCCGGTTCGCGCTGATCATTTCCCCGGAGAACGACAGGGCGGCCGTCCACAGGGTCATCAGCATGGGCGCGATGACGGCGTGGGTGTTCAGATCGGATCGCCCCGAGTACTCCATGATCGACATGTAGAGCAGGGCGAAGAACGGTGCGGTGATGAGGGCGAAGTAGGTCTCGGCTTGCCCGCGCATGGTCACGATCTGGAACTCGAACCCGGTCCAGAAGCCGGTCAGAAGGGTGAGCCTTCGTTTCGTCAGATGTTCCGTCATTGGGCGACAGTCATCCCTCTCCGGCCAATGAGGTGCAGGTAGACCTCTTCCAGGGACGGTCGGCTCCGGGTGATGTCCGTGATTCCCGCCTCGATCACCAGCATCAGGACATCGCGTACGGCCTCGCCGAACTCGGCTTCGATCCTGGTGAGTCCAGGTTCCGTCTCGGTGACGCTGGAGACACCGGGAATGTGTGCTGCCCGCCGCCTCAGCGTGTCGGTCATACCGCGCACATCGATGCGCTCCTGGGAGGAGACGATGTTCCCGATCACGTCCGGGCTCTCGGTCAGCGCCAGTTCACCGTTGTCGATGAAGGAGACCCGATCGCTGAGCTCGGCGGCCTCGGGCATGTCGTGCGTGGTCATCAGCACGGTGTGGCCGTCCGCGCGGAGCTCACGTACCAGGTCACGGAAGTCCCTTGCTGCGACCGGGTCCATCCCGACGGTCGGTTCGTCCAGGATCAGCACGGCGGGTGAGGAGACCAGGCCCCGGGCTAGATGTAGGCGCTGCTTCATACCCCGAGAGAAACCCTGGACCGCCTCGTCGGCGCGCTGGGCCAGGCCGACCCTGTCGAGCAGTTCGGTCACCCGCCGGCGGCGCTGCGCTCGGCCCAACTCGTACATCGAGGCCCAGAAGTTCAGGTTCTGCCTGGCGGTGAGCTGATTGTAGAGTCCCCGGTCTCCCCCGAAGACGACGCCGAGACACTTCTTCACTCGATGGTGCTCCTTGGCGACATCATGGCCCATGACCCTGACCGAGCCCGAGGTCGGCAGCAGCACGGTGGACAGGATCCGGCAGAGGGTGGTCTTGCCTGCTCCGTTGGGGCCGAGCAGGCTGTGCACCTCTCCCTGAGGGATGGTGAGATTGACGTCCTTGAGCGCGATGTGGTCCGGTTTTCCCTTGACCTCGTAGGAGCGGTTGAGCCCCTGGATCTCGATCGCCTTCACTGGGGGCCTCTTTCTTGTCGGGGAGGGGGCGTTCATGTGTTCTCTCCGGGCCTTGTCGTCCCCTGACACAGCCGTGGCGTGAGCGTCCGAGCGATCAGTGACTGGGCGTCGGCTCCCATGAGGTCGAAGTGCGCGTACGGCAGCGCTCGGACGTCGATTGCTCCTTCCACATGGGGCTTCCACAGACCGGGTGTGAGCCACGTGGGCCGGTCGTCCTCCCGGGAGGCGAAGAACAGCGTGTCCCCCCGGAACACCTTGGGAAGGAAGTGTTCACCGATCCGAAGGTTGTTGTTCGTGACGGCCTCGATCCGGGAGAGGCGGTCCGTTCCCATCTCCCGTGCCATGTCCGCGGACAGGTGCATCCTGGTCAGTTCGGAGGCGTCGCCCGCCCCACCGGCGAGGGAGAACACCCTGCCCAGGGGATAGGAGTCCACGAGGGCGAGCAGGGAGACCTTCTCGCCCAGCGCTTGGAGCCGGGTGGCCATGGCGTGTGCGACGTTTCCGCCGAAGGACCACCCCAGAAGCTGGTAGGGACCCTGGGGCTGGATCCGGCGCAGGTGTCCCAGATAGTCGTCCGCCATCTCCTCGACGCTGGTCGATGGAGTGCAAGCCGCGTCCAGGCCCGACGCCTGAAGCCCGTAGACGGGAGTGCTCGCGGGCAGGTGGCGTGTGAGCCCCGCGTAACTCCAGCCGAGCCCGGTCACGGGGTGGACGCAGAACAAGGGGTTCCCCTCCCCGCGCCGGAACGGCACCACCGCCGCGAACGGATCCTCCCCGGGTTCGCCGTGGGGGAGTCCGAGCAGTCCGGCGACGGTACGTCCCCGCATGAGGTCCTGGACGGTGAAGTCCAGCCCCGTCACACCGCGGATCCGGTTCGTGAGGCGGACCGCCAGGAGGGAGTGTCCTCCCAGGGCGAAGAAGTCGTCGTCGGGGCTGACCCGTTCGGTGCCCAACACCTCCGCGAAGAGCTGGCACAGCGTCTGCTCTCGCGGAGTCCGCGGCGTTGTGGGGGAACCGGTGGGGGACCGGACACACCGGGGAGTGGGAAGGGCGTCGCGGTCGAGTTTGCCGCTCGGGCTGAGTGGAACTTCGTCGATACGCACGTACTCGGTGGGAACCAGGTACGAGGGCAGCCGTTGCGAGGTGTGACGGCGCAGTAACCCCGCGTCGAAGCGCTCCTTCGGGACCAGAGTGTAGGCGACCAGGTGGGGGATGCCCGTGGCGCTGTCATGGAGCAGGACGGAGGCGTGTTCAACGTCCGGGTGCTTCGCCAGGACCGAGGCGATCTCACCGGGTTCGATCCGGACACCGCGCAGCTTCACCTGGTCGTCCGACCTGCCGCCGAACACCAGATGCCCGGAGGAGTCCCAGTGGCCCAGGTCGCCGGTGCGGTACATCCTGGAACCGGGAGGGCCATAGGGGTCGGCGACGAAGCGCTCCGAGGTGAGCCCTGGCTGTCCCAGGTAGCCGCGGGCCACCTGGGCGCCCGACAGGTAGATCTCCCCCCGCGCGAAGGGCGGCACCGGTCGCAGGGACCCGTCGAGGACGTACACGAAGGTCCCGCCGAGAGCGGTGCCCAGCCGCGGAACCGGCCGGGTGTCCAACGCGCAGGTGGTGGCGTTGACGGTGGTCTCGGTGGGGCCGTAGACGTTGTACGCCCTCACCCCGTCGGCGGCCCTCAACGCGTCCCACAGGCGCTGATCCACCGGCTCGCCGCCCAGCAGGACGACGCGGGGACCCCGGGGGTTCAGAAGCAGCCCGGAGGCGAAGAGCTGAGCCGCGTACGTCGGAGTGGAGTCCACGAGGTCCACATCGTTTTCGACCAGGTACTCCGCGTAAGCATCGGGGTCCATTCGAACCTCCTCCGCGACGACGTGGAGTTCGTGCCCCGAGACCAGGGCCGCCACCCCTTGCCAGGAGGCGTCGAAGGTCATCGCGGCTGTCAGGGACACGCGTAGCCTTCGGCGCCCCAGGCTCCGCGCTCCAGGGGCGAAGACCAGCTCCTCCATCTCGGCGAGCAGGTTCGCGAGGTGGCGGTGCTCCACCACCACCCCCTTGGGGCGCCCGGTCGAACCTGACGTATGGATCACGTAGGCGGCGTGGTCGGGTCGCGGAGCGGACTCCTGCCCCACCGGACCCGGCACGCGGTTCGGTGTTCGCGCGAGGTCGGCGCGCGTGCCCGGTGCGTCGAGGGTGATGCGCGCGATGTCCGGAAGGCTCGGGTCCGGCAGCGCGTGGTCGGTCAGGTCGATGAGCGCGACCGCCTCCGCGGCTTTGAGGATGTCCTCGTTACGTGAAGCCGGGTGGAAGGGGTCCAGGGGCACGAACACCCCTCCCGCGGCCAGGACCGCGAGCAGAGCGACGAGCTGGAGGTCGGACCGGGGTAGTAGCACGCCGACCCTGAGTTCGGGGCCGATCCCGCGCTCGACCAGGAGGTCGGCGAGTCGGTCGACCCTCTCACCCAGCTCCGCGTACGTCAGACGGGTGTCTTTGTGGACGAGGGCGATGTCGTCCGGGGCGTTGTCGACGAGATCACGCAGGGCCTGCGGTAGCAGGTGCGGTACCTCCCGGGAGGACGGTTCCCCGTATCCGACGGTGTCCTGCGGCCCGATCTCGTCCAGAGGACGCTCCGGGTCCGTGCACAGGTCGAAGAGCAGTCGACGGAACTCGCTCGCGATGCCCTCGGCGGTCTCCGGTTGGAACAGCTCGGCGCAGTAGACCATGTGGCATTCCAGGCCCTTCCCGTCCCGCTGCTCGACGAAGTCGAAGGACAGGTCGAACTTGGCCGCGCCCAGGCGGGTGGCCTTCGGCGTCACCATGGCGTCGCCGAGGGCGGAACGGTCTCGCGGCACCCCCGAGCACGTCACCATCGTCTGGAACAACGGGTTCCGACTCAGCTCACGGGTAGGGGCGAGGAGTTCGACGATCCGGTCGAAGGGCACGTCCTGGTGTGCGAAGGCCGCGAGACCCCTGTCCCGAACCCTGCGCACCAGTTCCCGGAAGCTCGGTGTCTCTGAGAGGTCGGTACGGAGCACGACCGTGTTGACGAAGTAGCCCACCATGTCGTTGAGCGACTCGTCGGTCCGTCCGGCCACCGGCGTCCCCAGCGGTATGTCGGTTCCGCCGCTGATCCGACCGAGGAAACCGGCCACGGCGGCCTGGACCACCATGAGCAGTGAGGTGCTTTCCCGGCGTGCCAGGGTGTTCAGGCGTGTGAGGGTCTCCTCGTCCCAGCGGATCGTGATCGCCTCAGCGGTGAGCCGCGGTCCCTGGGGCCTGGCGTGGTCGTAGGGCAGGGCCAACTCCTCGGGAAGGCCCTCCAGGGTCCTGGCCCAGAAGTCCAGTTGTCGCCGGGCCAGGTCGGTGGGCCGGTCCTCAGGGCCGAGGAGTCTGTAGTGCCAGGCCGCGTAGTCCGCGTAGCTGAAGGGCAGCGGGGCCCTGTCCGCCGCGCGCCCGGCTGTGCGGCGGCCGTATGCCGACGCCAGGTCCTCCCAGAAAGGTTCAAGGGACCATCCGTCGAACGCGATGTGGTGGAAGACCAGGGAGAGGACGTGGTCATCCTCACCGCTGCGGAAGAGCACGGCCCGCAGCGGAACGTCCCGTGCCAGGTCGAACTCGCGGTTGCTCTCCTCGTGTAGTAGCGCGGGGACGTCCTCGGACTTGGCGGCTACCACGGCCAGGAGCGGTTCGGGCAGGGAACCGGGGTCGAGGACCACGGGAGCGGGTTCTTCCTGGTGTCCCGGATACAGGGTTCTCAGGGCGTCGTGGCGCGTCACGACGTCGCGGACGGCCAGTTCCACGGCCGTGTCGTCCACGGAGCCTGACAACCGCACCGCGAAGGGCACGTTGTAGGCCGCACGGAAGCCGTCGAGTTGCTGGAGAAACCACAGTCCCCGCTGGGCGGGGGCGAGGACGGGCCTTTCGTCCCGTGTCGCGGCGCGCAGCCGCGGACGGGTGCTCCGAGTCTCCTCGGCCTCGGACAGCCGTGCCGCCAGTGCCGCGGGTGTGGGCGATTCGAACACGTCCTGGATCCTCAGTTCGAGCCCCAGCGTGCCGCGGATCCGGCTGATCAGCCGCATGACCAGGAGGGAGCTGCCACCGCTGGCGAAGAAGTCCTGCTCCACGCGGACGCTCTGCGTGCCGAGGATCTCCGCGAACAGATCGCACATCGCCTCCTCCACGGCATCGCGTGGTGGACGCGTCTCCGCGGCGGCGGGGTCCGCGACGGGATCGGGAAGCGCCTGTCGGTCGATCTTCCCGTTGGCCGTCAACGGGATCTCGTCGAGGACGACGACCACGGAGGGAACCATGTAGGCGGGCAGCAGTCCTCGGGTGAACTCCAGCACGTCGGTGTCCCGCGGAGCGGGTCCGCTGTCGGCCGTCACATATCCGACCAGCATGCCGTCGGCCGCCCGCGCCTTCCGGATCACGGCCACCGCCCGGCCCACGAGGGGGTGCCGGGTGAGCACGTCCTCGACCTCGGACAGCTCCAACCGGAAGCCGCGCACCTTGACTTGGTGGTCGCTTCTGCCCAGGAAGGTGATCTGCCCGTCCTCCCCCTGTCTGACCAGGTCGCCGGTGCGGTACATGCGCTCACCGGGTGATCCGAAGGGACACGCCACGAACCGTTCCGCGGTGAGGGCCGGGCGGCCGAGGTAGCCGCGGGCCAGGCCGGCGCCCGCGATGTAGAGCTCGCCCGGAACTCCCGGAGGGACTGGACGGAGCAGTCCGTCGAGCACGTGGACGCGCATGTTGTCCAGTGGCGAGCCGATGGGCAGGGAGGCCGCCGGCACCGCGGCTCGGTCCACCCGATAGGAGGTGGCGAAGGTCGTGGTCTCCGTCGGCCCGTAGCCGTTGACCACGGTGGTGTCCGGGCAGTGATCCAGCACGTTCCGCACGGCGGAGGGGGGAACGACGTCGCCGCCAGCCCAGACCTCCCGGAGCCGTCCGAACGCCTGAGGAGCCAGGTCCGCCACCAGTTGGAAGAGTCCGGAGGTCAGCCACGCCGCCGTGATGCCCGTCCGGTCCAGCAGTGAGGTCAGTGCCTCCAGGTCCAGGTCCCCCGCTGGACCGACGACGACCCGGCCGCCCGACAACAGCGGAACCCAGAGCTCGTAGGTCGAGGCGTCGAAGGCCAGGGGGGAGTGCAGCAGGACCCGCTCATGCGCTCCGTTGGCCCACCGCTGGTCCGCGATCAGTTCGGCGATGTTCCTGTGGGTGACGGCGACGCCCTTGGGCACGCCAGTCGACCCGGACGTGTGGATCACGTACGCGAGACTGTCGGGCAGCACGCGGTGGGGAAACGGCACCTTCCCGTCGTCCCCGTCCCCGCCCTCGTCCGCGTCGGGATCTTCGACGACGTACACGGGGGTTCCCAGACGGGCGGCCCGGTCAGCGTTGGCGGGATCGGTGATCAACAGGCGTGTGCCGGACTCAGACAGGATGTGTCGGAGCCGTGCGTCAGGGTCGGCGGTGTGCAGGGGAACATACACTCCACCGGCCTTGAGGACCGCGAGCGGCGCGGCGACCATGAAGGGTGACCGGTCCAGGAGAAGGGCCACCCGCTCCTCGGTCGCCACACCCCGGACGCGCAGGACGTCGGCCAGCCGGTCCGTCCAGTGCTCCAGCTGCGCGTAACTCACCTCATCGTCGCCACAGGAGACGGCGATCGCCTCGGGAGTTCTCCTGGCCTGCTCACCGAACAGCTCGGGAACCGTCAGGTCGGGTACGCGACGCGAGGCACCGCGTCCCGTTTCGAGCGCCCTCTCCCGCTCGTCGGCGGTGAGAAGGTTGAGCGCTCCGACCGGAGCGTCGGCTTCGGACACGGCCGCTGTCAGGAAGCCTGCCAGCCAGGCGGCCAGTCGGTCCACGGTGGACGGGTCGTACAGGTCGGTACTGGCCTCCAGACGCAGCCTCAACCCACAGGGTGGACCGTCCTTTCCCCGCTGCTCGGTGAAGGTCAGGGTCAGGTCGAACTTCGCGGCCGCCAGGGTGGTCGGTTCCTGCCAGCAGGACAGGTCGCCCATGTCGAAGGAGCCCCCGTGGTCCTCCTGGAACAGGACCATCGTCTGGAAGAGGGGATGCCTGGACAGCGCCCGAGGGGGGTTGAGCGACTCGACGATGCGCTCGAAGGGGAGGTCGTGGTGGTCGTACGCGGCCAGGCTGGTCTCCCGTACCCGGCCGAGCAACGTGCGGAAGTCCGGGTCCCCGGACGTATCGATGCGCAGTACCTGGGTGTTGACGAAGAAGCCGACCATGTCGCTGAGGGCCTCGTCCACCCGGGTGGTCACCACACCGCCGAGCGGGATGTCGGTCCCGGCTCCGATCCTGCTGAGGAAGGCCGCCACGGCGGCACGCAGGAGCATGACGGGGCTGACGTTCTCCGCGCGGGCCAGCTCGTTGAGCAGACGGTGTGTCTCGGCGTCCACCGCGAGGTCCCGCACGTGGGCCCGGAAGGAGGGCTCGGCTGGTCTGGGACGATCCGTGGGCAGGTCAAGCTCGGTCGCAGGGCGGTGAGGGCGGTGCGCCAGTACCGCAGCTGCCGGTTCGCCAGGCTGTCGGGATCCTCCTCGTTCCCCAGTACCCCGTGGTGCCAGACCGCGTAGTCGGCGTAGGTGACGGGGAGAGAGGTCAGGGACGGCGCCTCTCCGACGAGTTGTGCTTCGTAGGCGGCGATCAGATCACGTCTGAGCGGTGCCAGTGACCAGCCGTCACCGGATATGTGGTGCACGAGAACCAGGAGCACGTGTTCGTCGGGGCCGAGGTGGAACAGCCAGGAACGGAAGGGGGGCTCCGTGGTGAGGTCGAACCGGTGGTGCACGGCCGCATCAAGCGCGGCCGACAGTTCCTTCTCCGTTACCTCCACCTGGACCGGTGCGGGATCGCAGCGGTCCTCGGGGACGGTCCTTCGATGGGGGACGCCCTCGCGTTCGAAGAACTCGGTGCGCAGCGCGTCGTGTCGGACCATGACGTCGTGGAGCGCCCGCCGCAGTGCGTTGACGTTCAGGTCTCCTGACATCCTGAGGGCGATCGGGATGTTGTAGGTGGAGTTGGGGCCCTCCGCCTGGGCAAGGAACCACAGTCTCTGCTGCGCCGGGGAAAGCGGACCCTCCTCCTGGCCGATCGCTCTCAGCGGAGGCCGCGTGTGCCCCTCCGACTCCAGCAGCGCTGCCAGGGCCGCCGGGGTGGGATGGTCCAGGACGTCGCGGATCCTCAGATCGGCGCCCAGGGAGGAACGGATCCGGGCGGTCAGCCGGGTGACCAGGAGGGAGTGTCCGCCGAGGTCGAAGAAGTCGTCGTTGCGGCCGACCCGCTCCGCGCCCAGTGCCTGGGCGAACACACGGCAGACCACCTCCTCACGGGGGGAGAGGGGGGCGGAGTCGGGGGCGCGCTCGTTCCCGGCGAGCGTAGGAGCGGGGAGAGCGCGGTGATCCAGCTTTCCGCTGGTCGTCAGGGGGAGCTCGGGCAGGACGACGAACGCCGCGGGAACCATGTAGCTGGGCAGCCGTTCCGCGAGGTGCTGGCGCAGGGCGGAGATGTCGACCCGGTCATCGCCGACCACGTAGGCCGTCAGCACCGCCTCGTTGGTGTCCCGAGCCTCGGACGGTCGCGGGGCTATCACTGCGGCCCGGGCCACGTCGGGGTGCGCGACCAGCGCGGACTCGATCTCCCCTAGCTCGATGCGGTAGCCGCGGAGCTTGATCTGGCCGTCCGCGCGGCCATCGAAGACGAGTCGGCCGTGTGCGTCCCAGCGGCCGAGATCGCCGGTGCGGTACATCCTGGATCCGGGAGGACCGTACGGGTCGGCCACGAACCGCTCGGCGGTGCGCCCCGGCTGCCCCAGGTAGCCCCTGGCCAGCTGCTTCCCGGCCAGGTAGATCTCGCCCTGGACCCCTGCCGGCAGGGGGGCCATGTTCTGGTCGAGTACGTACACCCGGACGTCACTCAGCGCTCCGCCAATGCGCGGCCGGGGCGCCTCGCCCATCGGACAGGACGTGGCGTACACCGTGCACTCCGTCGGGCCGTAGAAGTTCCACGCCTCGGTGCGGTCGTCGGCGCGCAGCCGTTCCCACAGGGACGGTCCGACCGCCTCGCCGGCCAAGACGAGCCTGGCGGGGGCGAGTCCGGGGGTGTCGAGCAGGCCCGCGCCGATGAGTTGGGCGGCGTGCGTCGGCGTGGCGTCGACGAGGTCGATGCGCTGGTCGAGCAGGTAGTCCGTGTACGCCTCGGGGTCGCGCCGCGTCACCTCCGAGACGACGTGCAGTTCGTGGCCGGTCACCAGGGCGAGCAGTCCCTGCCACGACACGTCGAAGGAGAGGGCGGCCGTCATAGTCGCTCGTACCCGAGGTCGCCCCACCTGCTCGGCGGTGGAGGAGAACACGTGCTGGGAGAGGTGGGCGGCCAGATGGGCGATCTGGCGGTGTTCGATGACGACGCCCTTGGGCTTCCCGGTGGATCCGGAAGTGTGGATGACGTAGGCGGCGTTGCGGCGCCGGAGGGGGGTGGGGCGCTGGTGGTCGTCAGGGGCGTGGTTGGGCTGGTTGGCGAGCTCGGCGAGGGTGTCCTGACCGTCCACAGTGAGGTGGTCGAGGCCCGTGTCCGCGGTGAGCTGGGCGGCGAGGTGCTGGGTGGTGTGTGTGTTGAGGAGGAGTCGGACGCGCAGGAGCGGAGGAGTTCGGCGTTGCGGGTGAGGGGGTGGGCGGGGTCGATGGGGACCAAGACCGCGCCCGCGCACAGCACGGCCAGGAGGGAGGTGATCTGGGTCTGTGAGCGGGGCATCAGGACCGCGACGGGATGCTCGGGTCCGATGCCGCGGTGGATGAGGGAATGGGCGATTCGGAAGACCTGGTCGCCGAGTTCGGCGAAGGTGAGACGGGTTCCGTCGACGACGAGCGCGGTGTCGTGGGGGTGGTCCTCGACCTGTCGGGTGAGCATGTCCGGGATGAGCGCGGGCGTGGTGTGGCGTTCGAGCCCTTCGCCGGTGGTGACCGCCTGTCGAGCTTCGTGTTCGGTGAGCAGGGGAAGGCGGCCCAGCGGGGTGTCGGGTGCGGAGACGGCCGCCGTCAGGAAACGGCCGAAACGTTCTCCGGTGCTCTCGCCCTGGCCGTCCTCCAGGAGGTGCGAGCGCAGGCACAGGGCGCCGATGAGCTGGCCGTCGAGGACACGCGTGCTCAGCTCGATGTCGAACCGTGCCGAGTCCTGCACCGGGTACAGGCGCCTGATCCCGTCCTCGTCCGCATCCTCCACGGAGAAGGAACCGTGGTGCAGGAAGAAGGCATTGACGGGGTCGGAGCCGTGGCCAGTCCGCGTGATGACCTCTCCGTAGGGGAGCTGGTGGCGCAGTCCGTTCAGGAGCTTGGGGGCGAGTGCCCTGATGAGGTCGCTGAAGGAGGTGTCGCGGTCGATGACGCCTCGGAGCGGGAGGGTCTCGACGAAGAATCCGACCACGTCGTCGTACTCCGGCCCTGGGCGGGAGTCGATGGCCACGGCCGTGGTGATGTCCTGTTGTCCACTGTGCCGTGCCAGCCAGGCCTGGAAGGCGGCCCGACCGCACCGGTCATGGACGAACGGCGCCGGAGTGCCAGGAGCTCCAGGGCCCGGGTGCTTTCGGGCGTGAGCTCGAACCGGCAGATCTCGACGGAGTCCGCGTCCCTTTCGGGCCCGGCCTCGTCCGCCGGGAGCGCAAGGGGCTCGACCCCGCGCATCTCCTCCCGCCAGTAGGCCTCCCGGGTCTCGCGGTCCGGACCACCGCCCGGACCGGTCGCGTGAGCGCGGCGAAGGACAGGTAGTCCGCGGATAGCTGGGGGAGGTCCGGCCGCGCACCGCCGGTCTCGTGGCGGTAGAACGCCGTGAGGTCGTGGTGGAGCGTGCGCATCGAGCGACCGTCACCGACCGTGTGATGCAGCGCCAGCACCGCCACGTCGGATCCGTCCCCGCAGCGGATGAGCGCAACGCGCGGTGAAGGGCTGGTGAAGAGCGCGAAGGGGGCCGCCATGATCGACCGCGCGGCCCTTTCCCAGTCGTCGGAGGTGGGTGCGGGAAGCTCTTCGACCGGTACGCGAAAATCCGGGGTCGTCGTCTGGGTGACCGCACCGGAGGGTTCACGCACGAATCGGACGGTGAGGACGGGATGGCGGTCCACGAGCCGTGCCAGGGAGCGGTCCAGCGCCGGTCGGTCCACCCCCTTCTGGAAGAGCACGGGGAGGAAGATGTGGTACGCATCGCTGTCGGGATCGAGCTCATGAAGCCATAGCAGCCGTTCCTGGCCGGGAGACACGGGTGCGTGTGTTCGTGGCATGCAGAACCCTCACCGAAGTATGGCCAGACCCGAGGATCCGCGTTCCTCGGTCCGGCCGGCGCTGATACTGGATCGATCTGGTTTTGCCCCGCGGGCTGGTGGAGGACGTTACTGTTCGCTCTCCATCAGGCGGATCAGGCTACGCGGCCGCAGGTCCTGCCATTGCTCCTCAACGAATGACAGGCAGTCCTCTCTCTTCGCCGGGCCGTAGCCGACGGACCATCCATCCGGGACGTCGATGAACGCTGGCCAGAGGCTGTGCTGATCCTCGTGGTTGACCAGGGCCAGGTACTCCTCGTTGTTGTCTTCGAACGGATTCGTCACTGGTTGGTTCCTCAGAATTAATCCTGATATCCGGGCGGTTGGATATCGCGGGTCGGCAAACACAGGTTCTGTGTAATGCTTGTATTTTCCCGTTTATGGCGAGTTTTATGGTGCTGGCCGGTGAGTCTAGGATATTTTCTCTAGAGAGGTCAAGAAGTCTCGCTGTCCGGATCCGGCCACCGTCTCCACGTCGACGTCGACTGGCTTGCCTGGTCTCCTCGCAATAGGAGTACTGCCTGTCCTGAACTGCTGTTATGAATATCGGTTGGCGGGTGTCGGTCATCGCGGACGGTGGTCCTGTCGATCGTTGTCCCCGCTGAGTTCCTTTCGTGTTCATCCTTGAAGTTACTTATGGGTTGACTTCTCTAAGGGGGTGTGGTTGGGTCGGTTTTCGCCTGCTTGTCGAAGGTGTTATTCGGTTCTGCCAGCGCCTCCCATGGCTCCCTCGGTGTCTCGTGGGACTCGCCAGTTCGAGGTTTCCTGATCCGGTCCGCCTTTGGCATGCGCTTTTCTCCTTTTATTGACATGAGGGGTGGGTGTCCTGTGTGCAAGAACAGATCCGAGTGGTGATGAAGGAATTCGCGAAGCTGTCCGGCATCGCTGACGGAATAGCCGAGGGCGCTGACCTGTGGGAGGCCGGCATGGACTCCTTGACGAGCGTGCAACTTCTGCTTCGGCTGGAGGACTACTTCGGGGTCGAGTTGCCCGACGAGGCCCTGACAAGGGAGACGTTTCGGAGTATCCGCGCCATGACCGAGGTCCTGCGCACCCAGTTGGATCGGGAGGGATCCCACGCCTCATGAACACGACACAGGGGCCGGATACGTCCGCCCAAAGTGTGCCCTGGGAGGAAGCTGTCGGCCGCGCCAGGCGCGTGGCCGCCGGGAAGGCCGTGGAGGTGGATCGGGCGGCCCGTTTCCCGGAGGAGGCCGTCGACGCCCTCCGAGAGGACGGTCTCCTCGGGGCGGTCGTGCCCGTCCGCCTCGGAGGCCGGGGCATGTCCCTGAGGGACCTCACCCGTGCCGCCGAGCTTCTGGCCCGGGGGTGCGGCTCCACGGCGATGGTGTGGGCGATGCACCAGATCCAGTTGGCCTGCCTGGTACGGCACCATCCGGGCGCTCCGCTCCTTCGGCGGGCCGTCGAGGAGCAGTGGCTCATCGCCTCCGTGACCAGTGAGGCGGGTGTGGGCGGCGACCTGCGCCGCAGCGCGGCGGGTGTGGGCCAAGGTGCCACCGGAGAGCTCACCCTCCACAAACAGGGGACGACTGTCTCCTACGGGGAGCACGCCCAGGGTTACCTGGTCACGGCACTCCGCGGGACGGACTCGGACCAGGGGGACCAGGTCGCCGTGCTCGTCTCCCGCGACCAGGTGAAGCTCGTCCGGACCGGCGAGTGGAACACCCTCGGGATGAGGGGCACCTGTAGCCCACCGTTCGACCTGGACATGACCTTCGGCTCCGACCAGCTGCTGCCGGTGCCCTTCGGAGACATCGCGGCCCGCACCATGGTCCCGTTCTCCCACCTCCTGTGGTCCGGTGTCTGGATCGGGCTCGCCGCCGAGGCCCTCCAGCGGGCCTTGAACGTGTCCGTTCGCCGCGGTCGCGCCGGGAGGACCGCGGCCCATCCCTCGATCCCGATCGCACACACCAGGCTGGCCGGGGCCCGCGGTCAACTGGCCGCCGCGATCGCCGCCGCCGAACCCGTCATCGAAGGCGGTTCCGAACCCACGATCGCGCTCGGAGCCGAACTCAACGCATTGAAGGTCGGGGTCTCCGAGACCGTCTGCGAGGTGGTCCGGCTGTCCATGGAGGCCTGCGGCATGGCCGGATTCTCCGAGGACGGCCCCCACTCCGTCGCCCGGATCCTGCGCGATGTGCAGTCGGCCCCGCTCATGATCGGAAACCGTCGGCTGCTCGCGACCAACGCGCAGTTGCTGCTGACTCTTCGAGGTGATCAGTGAACCAGCAGCCATCGACCGCCGTGGCCGGAGCCGCTCCGACCGTCTGGGGAACGGAGCTGACCCCGAGCGCGGACGAGCAGGTCTTGGACCTCCTGCGGTCGGGCATCGCCCACCGTTTCGGGAGGTCGGGCGAGGAACACTACGTCGCCCCGCCAGTGATCGCGAGGGCGACCGTGGAGCGTGCGGGATACCAGTCGTCGTTTCCGCAGCTCCTGGGAAGCGTATACGCCGCTCCGGACGGAGGCGAGCAGGCTCTCACTGACTTGGTGCTGCCGCCGGCCGCCTGCCACCACCTCTACCCGCTCGTGGCGGGCAGCACCCTCACGGAGCCCCTCACACTCAGCCTGGAGGCGAGGTGCTTCCGGGCTGAGAGCACCGGTGAGCCGGGGCGGTTGCGCTCGTTCCGCATGTACGAGGTCGTGCGTCTGGGGCCGGAGCCCGACGTGCAGGCCTGGCGGGACGAGATGCTCGAAGGCGCCGCCGCGTGGTTGACCGATCTCGGACTGTCCGCGGAGACGGTCGCGGCGAACGACCCCTTCTTCGGCCGAACCGGACGTCTCATGGCACGGGTCCAGCGATCACAACAGCTCAAGTGGGAAATCACGGCCGAGGTGGCCGATGACACCGTCCAGGCGGTCGCTTCGGCCAACTTCCACAAGGAGCACTTCGGCGAGGCATTCGAGGTCGCGGACGCGCAGGGCGCTCCGCTGCACAGCGCCTGCCTGGCATTCGGACTGGACCGTCTGCTGCTGGCACTGCGGCACCGGCACGGCTCCGACGTGGTGGAGCGGCTCACCCGAACGGAGGCACACTCATGACACCCGCCGTGGACACGGAAGCCACCTCCTACGCTCCATTGAAGGGCGCGTGGCTCGGTGACCATCTCCGTGACCAGCCACAGCGGTGGCAGGTCACGGTGCCGGAATCCGTTTCCGGGGAACTGCTGACACTGGCCCGGGCCTCGGTGGCGAGGGCGGACCGGTGGGAGCCCCTCGCACCGCCTCCGGAGGTGTCGCCCAAGGTCAGGGCGCTCCTCGCGCGAGTGCGCGACGCTCTCGCCAGGGAACCCGAGTTCGTCCTGCTCAGGGGCTTTCCGATGGATGAGGAACCAGAGGTGGTGGAAACCGCCTACTGGTTGTTGGGCACATTGATCGGGCAACCGGTGTCCCAAACCCGGGACGGCACTTTCCTCACCAGAGTGGAGGACAGGGGAGCCGACATCGCGAGCCCCATCCAGCGTGGACACCGCAGCGCCAGCGCGCTCGCCTTCCATGCCGACCGGACCGACGTGATCGGACTGCTCTGCGTGCGGCCCGCGGAGGAGGGTGGGCAGAGCCAGATCGTGTCCAGCAAGGCCCTGCACAACATCGTTCTGGAGGAGGCCCCCGAGCTTCTGCCGGTCCTGTACGGGACGTTTCCCAACGACCAGAGGGGCGAGGAACAGCCCGGACTGCCCGGCTGGTGCCCGCTTCCCGTGTTCAGCCACACCGAGGGCGACTTCGCCGCGCGTTACGTGCGGCGCTTCATCGAGGACTCCCAGCGCCACCCCGACGCGCCGCGCCTCACCGCCCAGCAACGGGGGGCGATGGACATCCTGGACGAGATCCTCCACCGGCCGGGCGTCGCGTTGCAGATGGACCTCAGGCCGGGGGATCTCCAACTGATCAACAACTTCCAGTTGCTCCACTCCCGCAGCGCTTTCCGAGACCCGGTCGGGGAGGGGAGGGGAAGGTTGCTCCTACGCCTGTGGCTCTCCTTCGAGGCCAGCCCGCACCTGCCTCCGACCTACGGAGAGATCTACGGCGAGACATCCCGAGGCGCCTACCGGGGAGGCGTGTGGCCTCCCGGTGTTCGGATCCACCGAGAGGAACAGGAAGTGCATGGCGAGTAGACGTACGGTCCGGGTCGTGGACGCCACCCTGCGCGAGGGGATGCAGGCGGCGGGCGGCACTTTCTCCGTCGACCAGAGCGTTGACGTGGCCCGTGGACTCATCGAATGCGGCGTCGACGCCATCGAGTGCGGCCATCCCGCCATCGGTCACGAGGAACAACTACGCGTCGCCGCCGTGGCGGAGGTCGCGTCCGGAAGGGTTCCGGTCCTGGCTCACGCGAGGGCGATGAAGGAGGACATAGACGCCGTAGCCAAGACCGGTGCCACGTGGGTGGGCATCTTCCTGGGGATCAACGGGTTCTCACTCGACAGCCGGATGCCCGGGCGCAGCCTGGAGGAGCTCTACGCGAAGATCGAGGGCTCCATCGGGCACGCGCGCAGTCTCGGGCTGAGCGTGCGATTCACGGTGGAGGACAGCAGCCGCACGCAGGGCGACCTGCTGGCCGAGGCCTACGGTCGCGCGATCCGGGCGGGCGCCGAACGTGTCTGCGTCGCCGACACGGTGGGCCTGCTCGAACCCGCGGCCACCGCGGAGATCATCGGAACGCTCAGGCGTCATGAACCGGACGTGGACATCGAGGTCCACCTGCACGACGACCGGGGGTTGGCCATGGCCAACGCTCTGGCGGCCATCGACGCCGGCGTCGACTGGATCTCGACCTCCGTGAACGGGTTGGGGGAGAGGGCGGGCATCGTGGATCTGTCCGCGTTGCTGGCCAACCTCGCCCACCGGGGATCACGTCAGCTCCCGGACGGGCGGCGGCTGCGTGAGCTGAGCCGTCGGGTCGGCGCCTACTCCCGGTCCGCACCGGATGCCCGGCGCCCCGTGATCGGCCGGAACGTCTTCCGCCACGTCTCCAAGCTCCACGTTCGCGCCGTGGAACGCGACCCGAGGACCTACGAGTGGCTCCCCGCGGAGTCGCTCGGAGCACAGCGTGCCCTCGGAGCGGACGAGTTGCCGAGGGACCCGTCCGACTGGATCGTGAAGCCACCGGTGATCTCGGCCGAGGAGCTCCGGCACCACCGTGCCGGTCCCGGTGACCGCTTCGTCCTGGTGGACGACCGGTTCGTTCCGGCGGCCGGCCAGTACTGCATCGCCCGCCGCATCCCCAGGATGGAGGAGTACGGAGCTGGGCACGTGGACGGCCACGTGCACCACTGCGACAGCCTCTTCGTCTTCCTCGGCGCCGACGACGACTACCAGGGACTGTCGGTCGAGGTCAGCCTCGGTGAGGACCGCTTCCCCGTACAGAGCCCCGCGTCGGTCTTCATCCCCGCCGGGGTGAACCACAGCTACCGTGTCGTCGACGGGGCCGGGACCTACCTCAACTACGTTCTGGCCGGTGACTACAACTCCAGCCTGATCGACCAGCCGGTCGCCGAAGGCGGTGGCTGACCGTGTGCGGGGTGGCGGGCGTCTGCCTGAAACCACATGCGCGTGATGTCGAAGCGGCCCGCCTCACCGCGGATCTGCTCGCATGGTTGCGGCACAGGGGGCCGGACGGGTGCGGTGTCATCGACAGGGGGAGAGCCGCCTTGGGGATGGCACGGCTCCGGGTACGGAGCGCCCCCGAGGCATCGGTTCCCTTCACCGACGCCGAAACCGGCGCCGTTCACGCGTTCAACGGGGAGGTCTACCGTGACGGCGCCATGACCCCCGGCGGAGGCCTCGACGAGGCGCGCAGCGCGTGCGAGCCCGAACTGGTGGACGGTATGTACGCGGCGGCCAGCAGCCCCTCCGAGCATGTGCTGAGGCTGGTGCGTGACCCGCTGGGTATCAAGCCCCTGTACGTGCGGGAGACGCCGGTGGGGGTGGCGGTGTCCTCCGAGGTCGTTCCCCTTCTGGGCGCGTTCGGTCCGGCGTCGGTGCGGACCGAGGCGTTTGCGCAGTTCCTACTCACCGGTCGCCGGGTGGTCGACGGCGGGTCGTTCTTCGAGGGGATCAGACCGGTCGCCCCGGGCGAGAGCATGACGCTCGAAGCCGGTGAGATCACCGCCTCGACCCGATCGGTCCCACGGTGCTCGGAGCCGTCCGCGCCCGCCCCGGGCGAGCTGCGCGCGAGGTTCGAGGAGGCGGTCGATCGCGTGCTCCTGTCCGAACGGCCGATCGGTGTGGCACTGAGCGGAGGACTCGACTCCACGATCCTTGCCCGTGTGCTAGCCCGCCGGGGCGTGCGCCACATGCCCACGGTCAGCGTCTGCCCGGAAGGCACGGGAGACGGGGTGCGCTCACTCGGTGAGCTCGGCCTGAATGACGGGGCCGTGGCCACCTGGCGGCACCGCTGGACATCGTTCGGCCCCTCAGACCTGCTGGACGGCCTGCCGTCTGCGGTCAGGGCGTTCGGTGAGCCGGTCGCCATGACGAGTGTGCCGATGTACGCGGCGCTGGCGAAGCTGGCCGGGGCCAGCGGGATCACCGTGCTCCTGGTCGGCGAGGGTGCGGACGAACTGTTCGCCGGATACGACCGCTACGTGCCCCTCTACGCTGGCACTGTCGGTGACCCGGTGGACTTCTACCTCTCGCAGGAGCGGCTGAAGCTGGTGCGGGAGCTGATCGGGTCCGACCTGGCGGAGGCCGCCGCCGACGCCCTGCGGGCCGCCGTGGGACGGTCCGAGGCGGTCGCCGAGCAGCGGCACGGCAGGCGACCCGGCTCCGTGGACGTCGTGCGGGAGTTCGAGTACGAGCACAGCCTCGAACCCCTTCTGCGGAGGACGGACCACCTCCTCATGGCCGAGGGGATCGAGGGGAGGACCCCGTTCCTGCACGCCGGAATCCCGGACCTCGCGAGGCGGTATCCGTCGTCGGCCCTGGTCCGCGGGAACCTGACCAAAGCGGTCCTGCGGGAGGAGTTCGCGGACCTGCTTCCCTCCCACTACCGGAAGATGGCGAAGCAGCCGTTCCGGGCCCCTGTGCATCGCTGGTTCAGCGGTACCGGACTGCCTCGGATGGACAGCGCCCTGGCCGGGACGACGGAGCTGCTGTACCACGGGCTCGGTGTCCTACCCACGGGCGTGCGGACACTGCGTGACCGCCTCGCACAGGGGGACCCCCTCGCCTTCACCATGGCCTTCGGCCTGCTGTGCGCGGCGGAATGGATCTCCTGGCTTGAGGAGTCGCCCACAGCAGAGGAAGAGGCTTCCTATGCCGGACGTTGACCCCGCCTCCGGGGAAGATCGCCGCATGGTCGTGGCGCTGCACGGATACGGCGGCACGGGGGCCGACATGATCCGGTCGCTTTCGGCGGCCCGAGCGGGGAGGCACGACGTGGTCATGGTGGCCCCGGACGGCCCCCACCACCCCGAACTCGCTCCCGAGGGACGCGCCTGGTACCCGATCACGTCGCAGGAGTCGTTGATCGCGCGGTGGTCCCGGGAGCTGGCGCCGGAAGTCGCACGGTACGTGGAGCGGGAGCAGGAGCGGTACCGGATTCCGGCGGAGAGGACCGCACTGGTCGGCTTCTCCCAGGGGGTCTCCGTGGCCACGGCGGTGCTCGCCGGGTTCCGGGTCGCGCGGCGCGCCGTGTTCGCCTGCGGAAGGATCCTGGGCGGTGACCTGATGGAGCGCACCGGGTCCGGCGAGATCGATGTCCTGGTCGTGACGGGTGGGAGCGATCGCTTCGTCCGAGGTGAGGACGTCCGGTCGGACACCGCCCCAGGGCGGGACGGAACGCGGTTCCCCCATGTGGAGGTTCCCGGGCTGGGTCACGAGTTCAACAACGAGGTCGCGCGGCTGTCCATCGAGCACGCGACGCGATGAGAGTGGGGATCGACAATGATTTCTGAAGACAGGTTCCTCGAACTGAGTCAGCAATTCCTTCATGAACGGCTGGGGGACAAGGCGGCCCACGTCGACGCCGACACCGAACTGGTCGAGTCTGGCCTCCTGGACTCGCTGATGGTCCTGGAGTTCTTCTTCTTCCTGGAGAACGTCAGTGGAACGACGGTCAAGCCGGAGGAGGCGACCGTCCAGTCCCTGGCCACTCTGCGCGGTGCCTACCGACTGGTGGTGGCGTCATGAGCCTGACCATCGAACAGGTACTCGCCGGCTGCGAGTGGCAGCGCGATCTGTGCCGTAAGAACGGCGCACCGACCTACGTCGCCCTCATCGACGAGCTGATCGACCGTCTCGGTACGGACAACACGGTCACGGGGCTCCTGACGGAGGACGGTCAGAATCCCATCCAGTCCGCCCTGTGCCTGAGGCTGTTCGGTGCCGTCAACCGGATCGCCATGCGTGAATCCGCGGACTGGATCACCGACCACTACCCCACGCTCGGCGGTGAGTCCGCCCCGGAACGCGTGGTACCGGAGTTCTTCGACTTCCTCCTCGGCAACCTCGACGCCGTCCGGGAACAGATGGGCATCGCCGTGCAGACCAACGAGGTGGGTCGCGCGGCTCCCCTGTCGGCCGCGATGAACTACGTCGCACACGCCACCGGCCGCCCACTCCGCCTGCTCGAAATCGGTGCCAGCGCGGGACTGAACCTGCTCCTGGACCGCTACTTCGTGGCGGGTCCGCGGAGCTCCTGGGGGCCCAGGGACTCGGCACTGCGGTTGGAGGGACACTTCGCCTCGGGGTACCCGGAGGCGGTCGCGTCCCCCGAGGTCGTCGAGCGCCGCGGTTGTGACCTCAACCCGATCGACGTTCACGACCCGGCCACGCCGAACCTGCTGCGCTCGTTCGTCTGGCCGGAGCACGTGGAGCGCGCGCGTCGGCTCGGAGCCGCGCTGGAGGTGGCCAGGTCGGCGCCACGGCTCACGATCGACGCCGCGGACGCCTGCTCATGGGTCTCCGAACACGTTGAGGACTCCGTGTCCGGCCGCACCACGGTGGTCTTCCACTCGATCGTGCTTCCCTACTTCGATCCGGACGAACGCGCCAGGTTCACCAAGCTCATCTGTTCTCGGGGGGAGAGGACCGACGAGGACCGGCCCCTGGCCTGGATCTCATTGGAGCCGAGTGAGGAGGATTCCAGCGTGGTCGACCTGACCTGTGAGATCTGGCCTATGGGCACGAAGGTACTGCTGGCCAGGACGACCCCGCACGGGACCCATGTGCGCTGGGATCCGCAGGATCTTCTGGCATGAGTGCGGTGGTCGGTTCGCTGGCCAGTGCGATCGGCGTACCCACGCCGCTCACGGAGCTCCCCACCGGAGCCATGCCGTCCGAGGTGGCCGGTGAGCTCATGGACCGGGGGCAGAAGCTGTGCCCGGTGACCGATGACGAGATGCCGTTGGTCGAGGCGTCGGTCAACAGATCGCTGGCCGGCGCGGCGTGGACCGCCGGTCGGTGTGCCACGTCCTCGTGGCGACCGAGACGATGACGGTCAGCGGATCACGGGACGCGCACGAGAGGGTTCGCGGCCGGCTCCACAGGACGCTCTCCGGACTGGGCCTCGGCCATGCGCCCGTGACGGCCCTGACCTTCGGTGGGTGCAGCGCCGTGATGACGGCGCTGGAGTACGCCGCACTGCTGGTGGAGAGGGAACCCGGCGGCTGCGTTCTGGTGGTGGCCATCGGCCGGATGCACGCCGGTGACTCCCGGGTGCTCGCTCCCGCCATCTCAGCCATCGGCGACGGCGTCGCCAGCTGCGTCGTCCTGGCGGAGGGCACAGGGTGGCGCGTTCGCTGGATGCTGCGCCGGGCGTTCCTCCAGACGGCGGAGTTCGACCAGGCGGCGGACTTCGGTCCCACGCTGGTCGTGCTGGGGCGTGCGTTGCGCTCGTTGCGCGGGGAAGCCGAGAAGCACGGCCTGCCAGACCGGCCGCGTCTCGTGTGCAACAACTACGGACTGCCGACCGTACGGCTATTCAGCAGCACGTTGGGCGTTCCCGCCGACGACGTTTTCACGGACAACATCTCGATGCTGAGCCATCTGGGCACGCCGGACATCCTCATCAACCTGGCGAGCCTGCCCGAGACCACGACCGACGTCCTCACCCTGGCCACCGGGCCGGCCGACTGTGTCCTGGCATCCTTGGAAAGGACCCGTAGTGACCCTGTTTGACATCTACGAGCGGCTTGCCGAGCGGACACCGGACCACCCGGCGATCAGCTATCACCGGGCGCCCCACGCCGGAACGGTGCTGACCTGGCGGGCCCTGGCGGACCGGAGTCGGGAGATCGCCGACAAACTGGGCCCGGCGGGTGTCGAGGGCGGCGGCCGGTGCGCGGTGGTCATGATCGACCACCCTGACACCGTCCCCACGGTCCTCGCCGTCTGGAGTCTGGGCGCGGTCGTTGTCCCGATCGACAGCCAGTGGGGCACGGACACCAAGCGCTCGGTGCTGGCGCTCAGCGGCGCGGACGTCGTCCTCGACGCCGAACGGGACACGTGCGTTGAGAACTCCGAGGCGAGGGGAGGCGGTCCCGCGCTCCCGCCCGGGACCGCGATGATCAGTTACACCTCCGGGTCCACATCGGATCCCAAGGGAGTGGTCCTGACCCACGGGCAGCTCCTCCACGCCTACGAGTCCGGCGGTCGGGCGTTGAGGGACCTGCTGGGGCACCAGCCGTCCCGCTTCGGGGTGTCGATGCGCATGTCCGGTCTCGGCATTCTCGGTATGAACTACCTGTGGCCTGCGGTTCTGGGGATGTCCGTCGAGGTCCTTCCCGAACTCACCCTTCTGTCGGCGAGCCGGTACTGGACGGAGCTTCGTGCTCACGGTGTCGAGGCCACCTATCTGGTACCCGCCCTGGTGGAACTCCTCAACAGGGTCGCGACCGACGAGGGAGCTGAGGGAGAGGGGAGCCGCGAGACCGTGGTGTGCCTCAGCGGCGGCGCCCCTCTGTCCCCTTCGGCCCACGCCTCCTTCCAGGAGCGGTTCCAGGCGATCCTGCTCAACGTGTATGGACTGACCGAGGCCTCCTTCGCCGCGTTCTTCGGTGACAGGGACGCGTCCGGGCGGGGCACCCTGTCCATCGGGCGGCCCGCCACGGTCGACGCCCGCCTGCGCGGTGCCGACGGTGGCGTCGTCGACGGGCCGGGTGAGGGCGAGCTCGAACTGAGCGGACCGGCCGTGAGCTGCGGCTACCACGACAACCCCTCCGCCACGGAGGAACTCGTCCACGACGGCTGGCTCCGCTCCGGTGATCTGGCGCGGCGTGACGCAGAAGGCCGGTACTGGATCGTGGGGCGGAGGAAGGACGTGGTTCTCAAGGGCGGGTTCACCGTGCACCTGAACGAGGTCGAGGAAGCGGCGGGGCTGCTTCCCGGGGTCCTAGAGAGCGCGGCGGTGCGGCTCGACCTTCCCACCGGTGAGGACATTGGCCTACTGGTCCGTTCCGACTCCGCCTGGGACCGGCTAGTTCCCAGCGCGGTTGTGGCGGCGCTGGAGGAGAAGTTGGGACGTCAGCGGGCTCCGCGTCGTGTGGCCGTCACCGTTGACCCCCTCCCCCGGCTCGGTCAGGAGAAGATCGACAGGCGGGAGGCACTCGCCCTCTGGAGAAGGCTGACGTCGGACTGACCGACCGGTGGAACCCATCACATCTACAGCTCACCCCCACAAAGTGAGGAGTCCCGTGTTCACCGTTGACACCGACAGATTCAGGTCCACCGGTTTTCTGGAGCTCGGCCCCTGTCTCTCTGACGACGACCGTTCCCTGATCCTGCGGCACTTCGACGCCTTGGACGGCAGTGATCGGATCTCCCCCGGCTACCAGGCACAGTACGACGGGGAAGGCGAGACGCGCAGACTGAGGAAACTCCGTCGTCTGCTCTGGAACGACCGCAAGTTCTTCGGCCCGATCATCAACCGGACGGGCGCGCCCGAACTAGCCGAGGCGCTCATCGGCCCGACCGCGGTGGCGATCCTGCACGCGGCCTTCCTCAAGCCCGCGCGCGTGGCACCCATGTCGCCCCCCACCAGGACCAGGCGCTGTGGAACCAGGAGTACCCGGGCGCGTTCAGCATGTGGATGGCCCTGACCCAGGTGTCTCCCGCCAACGGCGGCCTCTACGCCTACCAGGCTCCCACGCCGACGGGGTCATCAAGCACGCCGATGACCCGGACCATCCCTGGCACGAGAGTCTGACGCACGTCGCGGACCAGCTCGGTGAGCGCCACGACTTCATCCTGAAGCCGGGAGAGGCCGCCGTCTGGGACCGCCTGCTCGTGCACGGCAGCGGTCCCAACGAGTCCGACGACGACCGTCGCGGCATGGTGATCGTCTTCGCGGACGGAGCCGTGGAGGGCTTCAACGCACGCGATGTCATGACCCTTGAGGAGATCCGCTCCCTGGCCGACGCGTGAAAACCGGAGTCGGGGATGCACGGAGCCTGGAAGTTCGCGCTCGCGTGAACATCCAGGCTCGCGTGCTCGGGAGGTGCTTGTTCGATTTCCCGAAGGGTCAGGTTCGCAACCATCGACCATCGACCAGGGGCGTCAACCCAGGCCGCGCCGAGAATTTGGTCCTCGGCCTGGCCGCGAGCGACGGAGAACCGGCCCCATACAGATCAGGTGTGTTCTCTGGATCGGGCACGTCTGCCTGACAGTGTCCAGGCCGCCCTGCGGGGGCGTACGCGGGGCGCGACGGCACGACGCGCGGCACACCGCGGCCTCGCTCCTGGTCGAGCAAGGCGTACACCTGCGCACCGTTCAGGAGACCCTCGGGCACGGCACGCCCGGATCACGACGACCGAGCGGTACGCCCACGTAGCGACGCCGCTCGCCGAGGAAGCGGTCGGCCGTAGGGGTGGCGCCCTGTCCGGCTGATCCCCTGAGACAGGGTGAGACGTGACGACGCCCCGTGCGAATGAGGCTAGTGTTGTGATTCATAAGTTCGTTACTTAATTGTGTTGTGGTGCAAAGGGGGGTTGGTCCTGGTCGCCGTGGTGGGATGGGGGCATGGCGAGTGCGGGGCGGCCGAGGGTGCCGATTGTTTTGTCCGATGAGGAACGGGCCGAGCTG
>NZ_MKKC01000078.1 GCF_001942255.1 Nocardiopsis sp. CNR-923 | reverse complement strand
GACGGCGGACTGGTGGGATCCGGTGACGGGGGGTCCGTGGGACGGGGGTCGATCACGGTGACCGACCACGTCCCGGTCACGGCGTCGGTCTGGGCCACGCACTCGCCCTGGTCGTCGGTGCCGGCATAGGTGAGGACGGCGACGACGTCGAGCGACTCCCGGGGAGCGCCGTCGACCACGCCGGCGGGCAGGCGCTCGCCGGGGGCGAGGCGCTGGGGCTCGAAGCCGCTGACCCGGAATTCCGGCGCCGCCACGGCCAGGTCGACGAGGCAGACGGCCAGGTCGCCCGTGTTGACGGCGGTGACGGGGTTGGACGGCGCGTCCGAGCCGAGGTCCACCTTGCTGGCGGGGTGCTGGAACGCGATGGCGACGGACGGGGTGCCGACGGTGGGCTCGTAGGACGGCGAGGGCGCGGCGTAGGCGGGGGTCACCACGGCGATGAGCGTGGACCCGACGAACGTGGTGCCGAGAGCGGCGCGCAGGGGCCGGGCGTGCGCGGGCAGCGGGGGTCTCGCGGCGGGGGTGGACATCGGTGCGATTCACTCCTACGGTGGCGCGCCGGGGCGGTGGGTGTACGACCCGGCCGGGGAGTGTCACCGCGCCCGCTCTCGCCCGACTCGGGTTACCCCACGAATCCTAGGGCGTTCGGTCGCCGAAGACGAGTGCCTCGCGCAGCCGATTTCACACGGGCGGTCACGATGGGTGAACGGAGTGCCAGCTGTGAACGGAACACCGCCCGCCCGGGGCGGACCCGACGCCGCGCGAGGTCGGCGACCGGGACCGCGCCGGTCGCGCACCCCGCGGTCGTCCTCGGCCGTCCCCGTGCCCGCCGTCGTCTCGCCCGGTCCGCCGGAGCGTCGCACGGCCTCCCGCTACCTCCCGGTCGTCTCCGGGGTCCGGGCGGCGGGCAGCGACTCCGCGCCCTCGTCCCTCGGCGCGGACCTGGCGACCGGGTCCGGGACGAAGCGGTATCCCACGTTGCGCACGGTGCCGATGAGCGACTCGTACTCCGAGCCGAGCTTGGCGCGCAGGCGTCGGACGTGGACGTCGATGGTGCGGGTGCCGCCGAAGTAGTCGTAGCCCCACACCTCCTGGAGCAGTTGCGCCCGGGTGAACACACGGCCGGGGTGCTGGGCCAGGAACTTGAGGAGTTCGAACTCCTTGAAGGTCAGGTCCAGGATCCGCCCGCGCAGCCGCGCGATGTAGGTCGCCTCGTCGATCACCAGGTCGCCCCGGCGGATCTCGTCCGGGTCGTCGGAGCCCGTGTCGGCCGAGCCCACGGCCAGGCGCAGCCGGGCCTCGACCTCCGCCGGTCCGGCGGTGACGAGGATGAAGTCGTCGGCCTGCCAGTCCGGGGTGAGGGCCGCGACGCCGCCCTCGGTCAGGACGACCAGCAGCGGGCAGTCCAGCCCGGTCGTGTCGAGCAGGCGGCAGAAGTTCCGGGCGGCTGCCAGATCGGTTCGCGCATCGACCAGAATGGCGTCGACGGGAGCGCTGGAGCTTCCGTTGGCACCGGAGGCCAGGAGCGCACCGGCTTCCGCGGGCGCCACCCGCACCGAGTGCAGGAGGAGTCCGAGAGCGGGCAGCACGTGGTCGGACGGTTCGTTCGAGTTCGTCAGTAGCAGCAGATGGCTCATGCGTCTCTTCTCGTCAAATCCCGCGCGATGCGGGCGAACGAAGGCGCCATTGCCCCCGGTGAAGATTTGTCGAATACGTCGCCTCCGAGCAACACCAAGGATAATCAACAGATGGCGAAGTGCACTATCAGGTACTGGGCCGCGGCCAAGGAAGCGGCCGGAACCGCGGAGGAACGGGTCGAGGCGCAGACGCTCGGGGAGGCTCTGGACGCGGCTTCGCTGCTGCATCCGGACGACCGTTTCCAGCGTGTTCTCGGGGCTTCGTCCCTTCTCGTGAACGAACGGCCGGTCGGCCGTCGGCCGCACCGCGAGGTCCCCGTCGAGGACGGCACTGTGATCGAGGTCCTACCGCCCTTCGCGGGCGGGTGAGGGCCGCGACAACAATTCGCGACACGGAGGAGACATGGGCGAGACACCGGGTTGGGCGCGGCGGGCGCGCGTGGTCGTGCTGGGCAAGCCGGAATGCCATCTGTGCGAGGAGGCGTGGTCGGTCGTCGAGCGCGTCACCGACGACCTCGGCGTGACGCGCGCCGAGGTCCGGCTGGAGGAGGTCGGGGAGGCCGACCGCGAGGAGTACTGGGACAAGATCCCGGTGACCTTCGTGGACGGGCGGCGGCACGACTTCTGGCGGGTCGCCGAGGACCGGCTGCGCTCCGCGATCGGGGTGTGAGGCCGTCCGGAGGCGGGTTCCGCGTCGGGCGGCGCCGCGCCCGGCTGCTCGCGCGTCCTGGGGCGCGTTCCTGGCCGGTGCGCGGGATCGACGTCGGGGCCGAGCCCCGCGTGCGGGCTCGCGGACTCCGCCTCGGGCGTGTCGCGGCGGGTGCGCGGGTGCCGTGCCCGGATCCGTGCCGGCCGGTGTCCGCGCCGGTTCGCCCGGCCCGGTTCGGTGCGCGCTTTCGGCGGTGGATCCACATGTCGCCATCGCGGTGGGGAGATGGAGCGTGCGCGTGGGTGAGCGAATACCAGCGATTCCGCACAAGAGTTCCCATCGGATTCTTCCGGCGGCCCGGAATGGGCACCCCGGCCATACCGCCTCGCCGGAGTGCGGGGCCGTTTCGCGAAGGCGGCGGAGCGGGCGGTCGGCGGCTGGATTCCGCGTTCCCGTGCCACCGGACGCGGCCGTAGACCTCGCGCGAGGGGACGCGGGGCGGCCACGGCCGCGCCGCGCGGCGCCCGCGCGCTCGATTCGTGGGAACTCATGAACGCCGCGTCACACGCGACCCCACTTTGTGCGTGCTTTCACAAGCGCGTAATCTGGGACACAGACCAGTCGGGGAAGGACGACGCACCGGGCCCCCACGGCGCGCCGCTCACGGCCCGCACCCCGTCCGCACCACAGCCGCTCAGGAGCGCCCGCCTGTGACACGTCGTCCACCTCGGCCCCGGGAGAGGGGAATCCCCGAAGCCACCGTCGCCCGGTTGCCGGTCTACCTCCGCGCACTCCAGGCGCTCCAGGACCGCGGGATCCTCACCGTCTCCTCCGAGGCGCTCGCGACGGCCGCGGGGGTGAACTCCGCCAAACTCCGCAAGGACCTGTCCCACCTCGGCTCCTACGGGACGCGCGGGGTGGGCTACGAGGTCGAGTACCTCGTGTACCAGATCTCGCGTGAGCTTGGTCTCACCCAGGACTGGTCCGTGGCCATCGTCGGCATCGGCAACCTGGGGCGCGCACTGGCCAACTACGGGGGCTTCGGCTCGCGCGGGTTCCGCATCGCGGCCCTGCTCGACGCGACCCGTCGGTGGTCGGACGGAGCGTGGCCTCCCTCGACGTGCGGCATATTGACAACCTGGAGGAGGTTGTCCGTTCCAAGGGCGTGTCCATCGGGGTCATCGCGACACCGGCGGCGTCCGCCCAGGGCGTGGCGAGCCGGTTCGTCGAGGCTGGGGTGACGAGCATCCTCAACTTCGCCCCCATGGTGCTCAATGTGCCGGACGGGGTCGATGTGCGTAAGGTCGACCTGTCCATCGAACTCCAGATCCTCGCCTTCCACGCGCAGCGCAGGGCCGACGGCGACGGCCGCGGGGCGCGGCGGGCGGGACTGGAACTGACGTGAGACCGACACCGGGGCCGCGAGGCCCGCACACGCGGCGGCGAGCGAGCGTGCGCCGCGTCTCGGAAGGGGCCGCCCCCGGGGCTGGCGACCCGTGCCCGAGTATGGACGAAGCCGTGTAGGGCCCGCATAGGAGAGTTCGGATGAGTGTCCTGGCCGTGGGGTTGAGCCACCGGAGTTCGCCGGTGGCGCTGCTCGAACGTGTCGCGCTGAACGGGGAGACGCGGACCAGGGCGGTCGGCGACATGCTCGGCTCCGACTTCGTGAACGAGGTCATGGTGGTCTCCACCTGCAACCGGACGGAGGTCTACGCCGACGTCGCGACCTTCCACGGCGGCGTCGCGGCCATCACCGAACTCCTCTCCTGGCACACCGGCGTGCCCCTGGGCGAACTGTCCGAGCACCTCTACGTGCACTACGGGGACCGCGCCGTGCAGCACCTCTTCTCCGTGACCTGCGGACTGGACTCCATGGTCGTCGGCGAGGGCCAGATCCTCGGGCAGGTCCGCGACGCGCTCAAGGAGGGCCAGGACACAGCCACCGTCGGCCGTGTGCTCAACGACCTCGGCCAGCGCGCCCTGCGCGTGGGCAAGCGCGCCCACACCGAGACCCACCTCGACCACGCCGGGGCCGACATGGTCAGCTTCGGCATCACCGAGGCCCTCCGCCACCTGGGCGCGCCGGCCGCCGCCACCGAGGTCACCGTCGACCGCACCACCCCCGCCGAGGCGCTGCCGCCCCCGCGAGCTGCCCCATGTCCGGCCGTCACCGCCCCCTCCGGAACCACCGCCCCCTCCGCCCTCCGCCGAGACCACCGCCGACCCCGACGTCGCCCGGCCCGCTCCCGCCTCCCTGACCGGGGTCCGCGTCCTCGTCCTGGGCGCCGGTCCATGAGCGCCCTGTCCGCCAACACCGTCGCCCGCCAGGGGGCGAGCGCCGTGGTCGTCGCCAACCGCACCCAGGAGCGCGCCGCCCGCCTCGCCGAGTGCCTCACCGAGCCTACGACGCCGTCGACGCGCGCGCCGTGCCCTTCGAGACCGCCGCCGACGCCCTCGCCGACGTCGACCTCGTCATCTCCTGCACCGGCGCCCAAGGCCTCGTGCTCACCGCCGACGCCGTCGCCACGGCCGCAGAGAGACGTCACAGACCCCTGGTCTTCCTCGACCTCGCGCTGCCCCGCGACATCGACCCCGCCGTCCGCGACCTGTCCGCGCCCGCCTGGTCGACATCGAGGACCTGCGCCAGGCCGCCGCCACCCGTTCCGGAAGCGGCGGCGACCGCTCCGCCTCCCTCACCCTGGTCCGCGGGATCGTCGAGGAGGAGGTCGCCGAGTTCGGCGCCGTCCGCCGCGCCAACCAGGTGACGCCCACCGTGGTCGCCCTGCGGGCCCAGGCACAGGACGTCGTCGAGGCCGAACTGGCCCGCCTGCACGGCCGGCTGCCCGACGACCTCGGCGCCAAGGCCCGCGAGGAGATCACGCGCGCCATGCGCCGTGTCGCCGACAAGCTCCTGCACCGGCCCACCGTGCGCGTCAAGGAGCTGGCCAAGGCGCCGGACGGCGGATCCTACGAGGCGGCCCTCAGAGAACTGTTCGACCTCGACCCCCAGGCTCCCGGCGCGCTCGCCGCCCCGACGGGCCCCACCCACGCGGAGCCCTCCGCCCAGGAGAAGTCATGACAGGCACCACCGCCAGGCTCGGCACCCGCCGCAGCACCATGGCGACCACCCAGTCCCGGATGGTCGCGGACGCGATCACCGAGCGCACCGGACAGGCGATCGAGCTCGTGCTCATCACCAGCTTCGGCGACGTCACCAAGGCGCAGCTGACCCAGCTCGGCGGCACCGGCGTGTTCGTCAACGCCCTGCGCGACGAACTCGAAGCGGGAACATCGACTTCGCGGTCCACTCGCTCAAGGACCTGCCCACGTCCCCCGTCGAGGGCCTCACGCTCGCGGCCGTCCCCGAACGCGACGACCCCCGCGACGCCCTGTGCGCCCGCGACGGCCTCAAACTCGCCGACCTGCCCCCGGGCGCCCGCGTGGGCACCGGCTCCCCGCGCCGCGCCGCCCAGCTGGCCGCGCTCCGCCCCGACCTGGTCTTCGTGCCCATCCGCGGCAACGCCGAGACCCGCCTGGGCAAGGTCGCCTCCGGCGAGGTTGACGCCGTGGTCCTGGCCTACGCCGGGCTCGGCCGCGTCGGCCGCCTCGACGACGCCACCGAGGTCTTCGAGCCCGAACAGGTCCTGCCCGCGCCCGGCCAGGGTGCCCTCGCCGTCGAGTGCGCCGCCGACCGCGCCGGGGGCGACCTGGCCTACCTCGCCTCCGTCGACCACCCGCCCACCCGCGCCGAGGTCGTCGCGGAGCGGACCGTGCTGGCCGAACTGGAGGCCGGATGCGCCGCGCCCGTCGGCGCCTACGCGCAGTACGGGCAGGGTCGGCTGCGCCTGCGCGCCGCCGTCGTCGCCACCGACGGTGCCGAGGCCGTGCGCCGGGAGCGGGAGATCGGACTGGACGACCCCGAGGACCTGGCCGCCGCCGCCGACCTCGGGCGGGAGCTGGCGCGGCGCATGATCGCCGAGGGCGCCGACCGCATCGTCGCCGCGGCCTTCGCCGAAAGGGACGAGACACCGTAGGAGCCGGTCGGCGGGCCGCCGCACACACCGCCCGCCGCATCGTCACCCTCCCGGAACCCGCGCCCCGGGAGCAGGCGAACCACACACGAGGAGCCAGTACGTGAACGCCAACGCCAACCCCCAGCCTGACGAGCCGCGCGCCGCATCGCGGACCGGACACGTGGCGCTCGTCGGTTCCGGCCCCGGCAGCGCCGACCTGCTGACCCTGCGCGGCGCCGACATGCTGCGCCGCGCCGACGTGGTCATCACCCTCCGCGAACCGGCGGGGGAGGAGCTCGCCGGCTTCCGGGAGGGGCTCCTCGCGCACTGCTCCGACGACGTGTCCGTCATCCAGGCCGACGAGTGCGGCGGCGACGTCAACGCCCTCGCCGTCGCACGCGCCCGCGAGGGGCGGCGTGTGGTGCGGCTGTTCTCGGGCGACCCGTTCTTCGGGTGCCGGGGCGGCGAGCTGGTCGCGGCCTGCCGCCAGGCCGGGATCGACGTGGACGTGGTCCCGGGGATCTCCTCGGTGACCTCCGTGCCGACCTTCGCGGGCATCCCGCTCCTGGGCGACGCCAACCCCGAGGTCCGCCTGCTGCACGCGCGTGCGCACGGCGACGGCGAGGTGGACTGGCACGAGGCCGCCGCGAGCGACGCCACACTGGTCATCCTGGGCGCCGACGCCCCTCCCGGTGAGCCCTCCGCGCATCAGGGGCCCGGTATCGACGTGCTGTGCAAGACCCTCATCTCGGGCGGACGTGCGCCGACGACGCCCGTGGCCGTCGTGCGCGCGGGCGGCACCACCCGACAGACCACGGTCACCTCGACGCTGAACCGCCTGGTCGCCGAACTCAAGGCCAAGGACGCCAAGGGGCACCACCTCACCGCGCCAGCGCTGATGGTCGTCGGGGCGTCCGTGAGCCGCCAGGCGGAACTGTCCTGGTACGAGACCCAGTCGCTGTTCGGCTGGCGGGTCCTCGTGCCGCGCACCAAGGAGCAGGCCGCCGCGTTGTCCGAACGGCTGCGCGCGCACGGCGCCGTGCCCGAGGAGGTCCCCACGATCTCCGTCGAGCCGCCGCGCACGCCGCAGCAGATGGAGCGCGCCGTCCGGGGTCTGGTGACCGGCCGGTACCAGTGGGTGGCGTTCACCTCCGTCAACGCGGTCCGGGCGATCCGCGAGCGGCTGGAGTCCTACGGGCTCGACGCGCGCGCCTTCGCCGGGGTCAAGGTCGCGGCCGTCGGGGACGCCACCGCGCGGGCCGTGCGCGACTTCGGGATCCAGCCCGACCTGCTCCCGCCCCATGACGTGCAGTCCAGCGCGGGGCTCGTGTCGGTGTGGCCCCCCTACGACGCCGAGATCGACCCCATCGAGCGGGTGCTGCTGCCCCGGGCGGACATCGCCACCGAGACCCTGTCCGCGGGGCTCACCGACCTGGGCTGGGAGGTCGACGACGTCACCGCGTACCGGACCGTGCGCGCCGCCCCGCCGCCCGCGCCCGTCCGAGAGGCGATCAAGGGCGGTGGCTTCGACGCCGTGCTGTTCACGTCCTCCTCCACGGTGCGCAACCTGGTGGGGATCGCGGGCAAGCCGCACAACACGACGGTGATCGCCGTCATCGGCCCCGAGACCGAGAAGACCGCGATCGAGTTCGGGCTGCGCGTCGACGTCGTGGCCCCCAATGCCTCCGTTTCGGCCCTCGTGGGGGCGCTCTCGGAGTACGGTGCCGCCAAGCGGCGCGAGGCGATCGAGGCGGGCAAGCCCGTCCTGAAGCCGAGCCAGAAGCGCCGCGGACGCCGCCGCAAGCTCTGAGCCCACACCCACATCCGACGACCACCCGGGAGCACCCAGATGACCGCCTCCAGCCGCGACGCCGCGTTCCCCGCCGCCCGACCGCGCCGACTGCGCCGCGGCGCGGCGATGCGCCGCCTCGTCGCCGAGACGCGGGTGCTCCCGGAGAACCTCGTCCTGCCGATGTTCGTCAAGGAGGGGCTCACCGATCCGGCGGCGATCTCCTCCATGCCCGGCCAGGTGCAGCACACGCGCGACAGCCTGCGCAAGGCCGCGGTCGAGGCGGCCGCGGCGGGGGTCGGGGGGCTCATGCTCTTCGGCGTCCCCGCGCACAAGGACGAACACGGCTCGGCGGCCGACGACCCGGACGGCGTCGTGCAGGCGGCCCTGCGCGACCTGTCGGCCGAGGTCGGGGCGGACATCGTGGTGATGGCGGACCTGTGCCTGTGCGAGTACACCTCGCACGGCCACTGCGGTCCGCTGACGGCCGACGGGAACGTGGACAACGACCGCGCCCTGGAGCGGTACGCCTCGATCGCGGCGGCCCAGGCGCAGGCGGGCGCCGCCGTCGTCGCGCCGAGCGGGATGATGGACGGCCAGGTCGCCGCGATCCGGGCCGGGCTCGACGGCGCCGGGCACGCCGGGGTGCCGATCCTCGCCTACGCCGCCAAGTACGCGTCGGCCTTCTACGGGCCGTTCCGCGAGGCCGCCGAGGGCGCGCCCCGGTTCGGCGACCGTTCCGGCTACCAGCAGGACCCGGCCAACGCCCGTGAGGCGCTGCGCGAGGTCGCCCTGGACGTCGCGGAGGGCGCGGACATGGTTATGGTCAAGCCGGGCCTGGCCTACCTCGACATCGTCGCGAAGGTCGCCGAGTCCTCTCCCGTGCCCGTGTCGGCCTACCAGGTCAGCGGCGAGTACGCGATGATCGAGGCGGCGGCGGAGCGCGGCTGGCTCGACCGCGAGCGCGCCATCGTCGAGACGCTCACGTCCTACCGCAGGGCGGGGGCCGAGCAGATCCTCACGTACTGGGCGACCGAGGCGGCGCGTCTGCTCCGGTGACGGCGCCGGGCCTTCGAGCACCGGTCGCGGTCGCCGGTCGCGGGGCCACCAGCCACCGGCCGCGTCCCGACCACGAACGATCACCGGGAGGCTCGATGGCAGAGGTGCTCTACCGACGGAGACGGCGCCACACGACCGACAGCATGCTGGAGTCGGCGCTCCGGTACGCACGGCTCGGCTGGCCGGTGGTGCGCGGGGCCGCGCCCGGCCGGGACCGGGCGTGTACGTGCGACCGGATGGGTTGCCCGGACCCGGCGGCACACCCGGCCACCATGGCGTGGGGCGTGGAGGCGAGCACCGACACCGACGCCATCCGCCGCTGGTGGACCGCCTCGCCCCACGCGAACGTGATCCTGCCGACCGGCCGGGTCTTCGACGTGTTCGACGTGCCCCGCGAGGCCGGTGTGATGGCCCTGGCGCGGATGGGCCGCGCGGGCGTCCCGGCGGGGCCGGTCGCGGCGGTCGAGTCCGCGCGCTACCAGTTCTTCGTCGCGACCCGCTCGCCGGTGGACGAGGACGAGTGGTGGTCGTGCCACCTGGACTGCGTCCCCGAGTCGGTCGAGGAGACCCCGGGGCTGCGGTGGCACTGCCGGGACAGCTTCGTGCTGGGCGCGCCGTCGGCGCTGCCGTCGGGCGGCCGGGTCACCTGGATCCGGGCGCCCTACGACGAGGGCGGATCCGTGCCGTTGCCCGACCCGATCGCGGTGCTCGACATCCTCTCCGACGCGAGCGAGGAGTTCGCCGGGGACGGCCGCTGACCGGTTCCGGACGACGCGGGTCCCACGGCCCGGTCCCGTCCGGGTGAACGGGCCGGCCCTCCCCCGCGCACAGCCGCCGCGCGCGCCGCCGCGGACGGGCGGCCCCATGACCCGGGCACGCGTCGACCCGTCCGCCGCACGGGGCGCGAGGCCCGAGCCCGCGCGGCGGGCCGCCGAGTCGGTTCCCGGCGGCGGGGAGGGCGTCGGCCGCCGGCGGTCACACGCGCTCGGCGTTGACGACGATCCCGTCCTCGTCGCTGTACAGCCACTCGCCGGGAACGAAGGTGACGTCCCCGAAGGTCACCGGAACGTCCAGTCGTCCCGCGGCGTCCTTGGCGGACTTGCGGGGGTTGGACCCCAGGGCCTTGACGCCCAGGTCGAGCCCGCCCAGGGCGACGGTGTCGCGGACGGCGCCGTGGATCACCACGCCCGCCCAGCCGTTGCGCACGGCGGACTCGGCGATCATGTCGCCCATCAGGGCCGAGCGCAGCGAGCCGCCGCCGTCCACGACCAGGACCGCGCCCTCGCCAGGTGTGTTGAGTACCTGCTTGACCAGGCCGTTGTCCTCGTGGCACCGGACCGTGCGGACGGGGCCGCGGAAGCGGTCGCGGCCTCCGAACCGGAGGAACTGCGTGGTACAGCTGCGCAGCGTGTCGCCGTGGTCGTCGATGAGGTCCGCGGTGGTGAAGTTCGTCGCCATGCCAACTCCGGTCGGTGGACAAAGGTGTGCGCGACCCAAGCTACTCACTGGTAGGAGACCGGCTCGGGCCGGGACCGCCCGAGCCCCGGTCGGTCCGACGCCGCCGGTGGCGCGGACCGCGCACGTCGCCCCTGAGCCGGCGACCCCCTCCGCCACCGGCGACGCCGCGACCGGTACGGGGCGGGTCACGGTCACCGAACCGGACACAGCTGACACACTGGTGACGTGGGTATTCAACAGACTTCCGCAGAGCTCTTCCAGCGGGCCACCGCCGTCGTCCCCGGCGGTGTGAACTCGCCCGTGCGCGCCTTCGGCGCCGTCGGCGGCACCCCGCCCTTCTTCGTCAAGGGCGAGGGCCCCTACCTCACCGACACCGAGGGCCGACGGTACGTCGACCTCGTCTGCTCCTGGGGGCCGCTCATCCTCGGCCACGCCGCGCCTCCCGTCGTCGCCGCGCTGCACGACGCGGTCGCGGCCGGAACCTCCTACGGCGCGCCCACGCCCGGCGAGATCGAGCTCGCCGAGCTCATCGTCGAGCGCACCCCCGTGGAGAAGGTCCGCCTCGTCAACTCCGGCACCGAGGCCACCATGTCGGCGATCCGCCTCGCGCGCGGCTTCACCGGGCGCGGCAAGATCGTCAAGTTCGCGGGCAACTACCACGGTCACGTGGACGCCCTGCTGGCCGCCGCCGGGTCGGGTCTGGCCACCTTCGCCCTCCCCGACTCCCCGGGCGTGACCGGCGCCAGCGCCGCCGACACCCTCGTCCTGCCCTACAACGACGTCGAGGCCGTCGAGCGCGCCTTCGCCGACCACGGCGGCGACATCGCCTGCGTCATCGCCGAGGCCTGCCCCGCCAACATGGGCGTCGTCCCGCCCAAGGACGGGTTCACGCCCGCCTGAAGGAGATCGCGCACGCTCACGGCGCCCTCCTCATCCTCGACGAGGTCCTCACCGGCTTCCGCGTCAGCGCCTCCGGCTGGTACGGCCTGGAGGGCATCGCCCCCGACCTCATGACCTTCGGCAAGGTCATGGGCGGAGGCCTGCCCGCCGCGGCCTTCGGCGGCCGTGCCGACGTCATGGACCGCCTCGCCCCCGAGGGCCCCGTCTACCAGGCCGGCACCCTCTCCGGGAACCCCCTGGCCACCGCGGCCGGGATGGCCACACTGCGCGGCGCGACCCCGCAGGTCTACGCCCACATCGACCGCGTCTCGGCCCACGTCGAGTCCGAGGTCTCCCAGGCGCTCAGCCAGGCCGGTGTGCCGCACCGCGTCCAGGGCGGCGGCAACCTCTTCACGGTGTTCTTCACCGACCAGGACGTCCACGACTTCGACACCGCGCGCACCACCGACGCCTCCGCCTTCGCGGCGTTCTTCCACGCCATGCTCGACCAGGGCGTCTACCTGCCCCCCGCGGCCTTCGAGGCCTGGTTCTTCTCCGCCGCCCACGACGACGACGCCGTCGACCGCGTGGTCGCGGCGCTACCGCGCGCCGCGCGAGCCGCGGCGGAGGCCCAGGGCTAGGCGCGCCCGCGATTCGGATCACGAGGACGACCACCATGACGACGACCACCGTCGTGCACCTGCTGCGTCACGGCGAGGTGTACAACCCCGACAGAGTCCTGTACGGCAGACTGCCCGACTTCCACCTCAGCGACCGGGGCCAGCAGATGGCCGAGTTGGCCGCCGAGTGGTTCGAGGGCCATGACGTGGCCGCCCTGTTCTCCTCCCCGCTGGACAGGACCCAGGAGACCGCGATGCCGCTCCAGAAACGGCTCGACCTGCCCGTCGTCCTGGACGACCGACTCATCGAGGCGGCCAACCGGTTCCAGGGCATGTCGCTGTCCGCCCGCTCGGCGCGCGACCCCCGGGTGCTCAGTCGCCTGTACAACCCGTTCCTCCCGTCCTGGGGGGAGCCGTACACCCGGATCGTCGACCGCATGGTCCACGCCGTCAAGGACGCGCGCCGCGCCGCGCGGGGCCGTGAGGCGGTGTGCGTGAGCCACCAACTGCCGATCTGGATGGCGCGCCGGGCGGCCGAGCAGAGGCGCCTGTGGCACCGGCCGGACAGGCGCGAGTGCAATCTGGCGAGCGTCACGTCACTGACCTTCGTCGACGAGCGGTTGACCGGCGTGAGCTACGCCGAACCCGCCGCGGAACTGTACACCGACTCGATGGGGGTTCCGGGGGCGTGATGCTGAGCGCGTGCCCGGACCGGTAAGCTGGAGCTTCGGGTGCGGTGGGCGTACGCCTCCGTCGGCGGCCCCACCGGGG
The DNA here is from genome assembly GCF_001942255.1 of Nocardiopsis sp. CNR-923. GTDB lineage: Bacteria > Actinomycetota > Actinomycetes > Streptosporangiales > Streptosporangiaceae > Nocardiopsis. Next base: position 45,997 of record NZ_MKKC01000078.1, on the reverse strand, counting down.
TCCGCCCCGGCCGCACGGGCCACCCCGCGCCCGGCGCCGGTCGGTGCCCCTCGGGCACGGCGACCGCATCCGAGCTCCATGCCGGCAGGGCGCCGCCCACTGGCGCGGCATGTCCGGCACTCCAGTCAGCGAGAGGGTGATCCCATGGGTTCCGTCATCAAGAAGCGCCGCAAGCGGATGGCGAAGAAGAAGCACCGCAAGCTGCTCAAGCGCACGCGTGTGGCGCGTCGCAACAAGAAGTAGGAAGTCGCGGCGAACGTCGTCTCTCCGCGGGCGTGGGCGGGCCCTGGGCGCGCCTTCGGACGCGGAGACACCAACTCCCCCCGCGTGGTACCGAGCACCGCGCAGGAATTTTCCAGGTGAGCCGCTGTTGTGGTTCACGAGTCGCGGACACTTTCTTCACCTCTCGGTGAACGTCCGTTGACCTCCCGGAATCTCGACTCCCGTCTTCCAAGGAACGTCTCGCCATGGCTCGTGTCGTACTCGTCACCGGGGTGTCCAGCCCCATGGCAGCCAGGGTCGCGCAGACCCTGAGCGGGTCGCCCGACGTGCGTCGGGTCATCGGAGCGGACTCCGCGCCGCCCTCGGGCGAGGACTGGGCGACCTACGCCCCGACCGCGCGGGAGGCGTCCGGCGACGACGCGACCCCCCCGGCCCTGGAGTACGCCCACGTCGACCTGCACGACGAGAGCCTGCCCCAGATCGTCGCCGACTCCGGCGCCGACCTCGTCCTGCACCTGGGCTTGGACGCCGACCGCGGCCGCCACCGTGAGGACCACCTCCTGGGCGCCATGCGGGCCCTGACCGCGGCCCAGCGATCGCGTCCGTGCGCCGGATCGTGGTGCGCTCCAGCGCCACCCTGGACGCTGACGACGCCGACGAGGTCGAACGGCACGCCCGCGGACTCCAGCGGCGCAGACCCGACGTCTCGGTGGCGGTTCTGCGGTTCGCCAACCTCATCGGCCCCTCCACGGACACCCCCCTCACCCGGTACCTGGACTCGCGGGTCGTCCCCACCGTCCTCGGCCGTGACCCGCGCGTGCGCTTCCTCCACGAGGACGACGGCGCCGAGGCGCTCGTGCGGATGGCGCTGAGCGAGGAGACGGGCTCCTTCGACGTCGCCGCCAAGGACTCCGTGCCCCTGTCGCACTGCCTGCGCAGGATCGGCGGGCAGCGGCTTCCGGTTCCCGCATCCGGGCTGCGCGTCCTGCGCGGCCTGGCCCGCCACGGCCGGATCGCCTACGCGAGTGCCAGCGCCGCGCGTTCGGTGCGCGCGACCATGGACGCCGCACGCTGGGACACCGCTCCCTTGGAGCGCGTCCTGCGCTGGTCGCCGTCCTACACCTCGGCCCAGGCCTTCGAGTCCTACGCGGGCAGCCGCGCCGCCGAGCAGCCGCCGCGCGGCGCCGGACTGCGCCCCGTCCACGTGCTGGCGCTCGCCCGGGCGACCCTGGGCCGCTGAACCGCGGTGGCGCGGTCCCGGCGCCCGAACACCGGACCTGCGGTGCGACCGCTCCGGAGGAGGTCCGCCAGGGCGTCTTCCGCGCCGAGCGGCGCCCCAGCCCCGCTCCCCGCGTTCTCACCAGTCGAGGCCGGTCTCCGGATCACTCCGTCCCCGGCCCCGCGACGGCCGCACCGGCCGTCCCCGTCCGTCACCCGCGTGCCCGACACGCTGGGCCTGTGCCGCGGACGCACACCCCGCTGCGCGACGGGCGGCCCTCCCGCCTCCCGCGTCGCCAACCTCCGTGATCCGTACACCTAGGCTCGGCGGCGGCGCAGCGCCCGTACCGCCACGCCTCCGGCCACGCGCCCGCCACGGCCGCGGGGACGGCCACCTTCAGCGCCTTTCTGTGCCTGCGAAAGTCGTGCACCGGCCACGCGTGCGCACGCGCGTACCTGCGCAGGTCGCTGTCGGGGTTGACCGCGTGCGGGTCGCCCACGATCGACAGCAGCGGCAGGTCGTTGGAGGAGTCGCTGTAGGCCGAGCACTCGGTCAGGTCCCAGCCCTGCTTGCGCGCCAGCGCGCGCACCGCCACGGCCTTGGCCGGGCCGTGCAGCAGGTCCCCGTTGAGCCGTCCCGTGTACACGCCGTCGATGCTCTCCGCCTCGGTGCCCAGCGCCCCGGTCAGCCCCAGACGACGGCGGATGATCTGGGCCAGCTCCACGGGCGTCGCGGTCACGAGCCACACGGGCTGCCCGGCGTCCAGGTGGTGTTGGACGAGCCGCCGGGTGCCCTCCCAGATGCGCCCGGCCATGGAGTCGTCGTAGATCTCCTCGCACAGGGTGACCAGGTCGGACACGTCGTGCCCGGCGACGAACGCCAGGGCCGCCTCGCGCGCGGCGTTGATGTGGTCTGGCTGCTCCGCGCCCGTCACCCGGAAGACGGTCTGCCCCCACGCGAACCGCATCAGGTCGCGCGTGGTGAACAGGTCGCGGGACGCCAGGCCCCGTGCGAAGTGGTAGATCGACGCTCCCCGCATCAGGGTGTTGTCCACGTCGAAGAAGGCGGCTCCCGGCCCCCCAGAGGGCGGGCGCGGCGCGTCGTACGGCACGGTTCTCTCCTGGCTCGGCTGGGGAGGCGGCCCTCCATGTCCGGGGTGACGCTCCCCGCTGGCTTCGAGCCTACGGCCACGGGTGAGTCCCGTGGGATCACTGGGTTCTCGGCGTAATTCTGGTGATGAAGGTCACAGTCCGTCCGGCGGGATGTGCCTCCACTCTGCGGGATCTTCCCCCAGACTGTCCCCCGCCGCCGCACTGACGTGCACATCCACCCGTCGACGTGCAGCATCATTGTCGGGATGGTGACGGTAGGACTGGCATTCACAAGCGCGTTGGTGGCCTGGAGCGCCACCGCGGCTCTGGCCGCGTACGCCCAGCGTCGTCCCAGCGCCGCCACGGTCGGTTGGCTGGTCGCCGCGCTCGGCGTCGCCGTCGGGCTCAGCGCCGCAGTGATCGGCGCGATCTTCGGCTTCGGCGACGTCACCTTCCGGCTCCACCAGATCGGCGTCAGCTCCTGGGCCCGCTCTACATGGCGTGGGGTGCGGTCGAGTACGGCGTCCGGTCGCCTCGCGGCCGGTTCGCCTCGCGCCTGTTCCTCAGCGCCTTCACCATCGTTCCGCTGGTGGTGTTGTCCGTCGACCGGCTGAGCGGAGGATTCGAACGCTCCTTCCCGGCCCTGGCCGACCACTACGACATCATCCCCCGCTGGCTCATCGGCGGCGCGCACCTCGTGGTCGCCGTCTTCCTCGTCTGCGCGCTCGTCGCGGTCCTGAGCCGACGCGACGACCGGCTCGACCGGGTTCCCGACCTGTCGGTGCTGGGCCTGGTCGCGCTGGCCGCCCTGCTCTGCGTCGTCGTCGGACGCATGGGCCTGGGGGTCCTGGGGCCGCTGCTGGCGCTGGGAGCCGTCGCGTCCCTGTGGGGAGCCTCCGCCATGGTCGCGCGCCCCCGGCGCCGGGCCCGGTACGAGGACGGCGACCCCTACGACGACGAGGACCCCTACGACGACGCCGACGAGTCCTTCGAGTCCTACGCCGAGCCCCAGGAGGAACCCGTGCGCCGCAGGCGTCGCAACCCCGAGCCCGACCGCTACGACGCTCCGCCGGCGCGTCAGGCCCCGTCCAAGCTGCGCGGTGTGATCACGATCTACACCCTCGCCGAGGGCCAGGAGGGCGGCTTCGACCAGATCGCCGACGCCGTCGTCGACCAGGTCGCCCACCACGAGCCGGACACGCTGCTGTTCGCCTGCCACACGGTGCCCAACGCGCCCCTCCAACGCATCGTCTACGCGATCTACCGTGACGAACTGGCCCGCGAGGAACACGAGCGCAGCCGCACACCCTGGAGTTCGCCCGCCGCTCCTCCCCGCAGGTGGTGGCCACCAACGTCATCGAACTCTCCCTGTCGGGCGCCTCGGCCAGCGACGGCCTCGCCGCCATGTTGATGCCCCGCTGAACGCGTCCCCGACGCCGCGCGACGCGACGCCGGGCGCGAGAGCTCCCGTACCCCCGTCCTCCCCGGGGCGGGGGGAGACCGCACCGAGGCACACGTCGCCGCAATCCGGGTGAAGTACCCTTCCCTACAGGTTTTTCATGACGGGCCCCACCGGGTGCCGACGGCGTGTGACCTAGACCGGCGGGACGAACCGGCCGACAGGCGCGCCTGAGCGAAAGAAAGTGTGCTGGGACTCATGCGTAAGCTCCTCGTCGTCCTGTTGTTCCTCATCGGAGTCGTCGCGGTGGTCGCGGACGTGGCATTGCGCGGCGTCGCGGAGGGCGTGATCTCCGAGCGGATGGCGCAGCAGCTGGACATGACCGAGAACCCGGAGGTGGCCATCGAGGGCTGGGCCTTCCTGCCCCAGGCCGTCACCGGCGAGTACTCGCGAATCACCATCACCGGCGACGGCGCCGCCATGGCCGGGGTGAGCGTCGAGCAGATCGAGGCGAACGCGACCGACGTCGACGCGCCCCTGGGCGACCTGCTCGAACAGCCCTCCGTCGTCGCGGGAACGATCGACGGCTCCTTCGTGGTCCCCTACTCCTACTTCAACGCCCACCTGCCCGAGGGCATGACCGTCACGACCGAGGGCGGGCAGCCGCGCATCGTCGGCGAGCTGGCCCTGCCCGAACTGAGTCTGAGCACCTCCGTGTCGGCGGGCGCCGAGTTCACCGTCGAGGGCGACACCGTCCGGCTCACCCCCGTCGACGTGCAGCTGGGCGACACGCCGATCGACGTCTCCTCCATGGTCCAGGGCATGCTCAGCTTCAGCGTGCAGGCGCCCGCACTGCCCTTCGGCCTGACCGTCACCGACATGGAGGCCACGTCCAACGGCCTGCGGATCACCGGTGTGGGCCAGGACGTCCCGCTCATGGGCGCCGAGGCGGCCTGACCGACTCCCGGGGGGATCCGTGACCGCGTACGAGGCCCGAGGGGGCGCCCGGAACCACGCCGCGCGCCTCTGGGAGGGCCAGCTGCTCGACCGCGCGGACCTGGGCGCGGACCTGGGCGAGCGGGCGACGCTCGTGCAGTTCTCCACGGCGTTCTGCCAGCCCTGCCGCGCCACCCGGCGCGTGCTCGACCACGTCGCTGGCATGGTCGGGGGCGTCGCCCACGTGGAGGTGGACGCCGAGTCCCGACTCGACCTCGTACGCCGCCTGGGTCTGCGCGGCACCCCCACCGTGCTCGTCCTGGACGCCTCCGGGCGGGTCGTGCGCGGCGGCGGAGGACAGCCCCGCAGGGCCGACGTGATCGCCGCGCTCGGTGCGGCCATCCCCTGAGCCCACACCCCCCTCCCCACCGGCGCTGACGCACCCGGCTGTGATCCAGCCCACCCGTGACAAACACCTCGACCCACCTGTAGCGTCTAGGGCGTGACTTCCTTGACGAGCGCGTATCTGACGAAGCGACGGGCAGTGGACTTCTGCCGTGTCGCCGCCGCGCTCTGTCTGTGTCCTTAGGGCGGACGGGCCTCCCAACCCACACCCCTCCGTGCGACCGGTTCGCATCCGGGCACGAGGTCGGGGACCCCACGCCATGCGGGTCAGCCCTCGCGGGCGGCGTCGTGCCGCCCCGACACCCTTCCCTTCCGTGATCCACGGTTGCCCAACCGTGCCCGCGCCCGCCGGCGTCGGCGGCGAGCCGAGCGGAAGCGGTTGCCGGAGAACGGGCCCGCCGCATCGCGTGCCATCGTCCCCGCCGGGCCGTGCCGAGCCAGGGGCCGGGACGCCGCGTTCGCCCGCACCCTGATCGCCTGACCCCCGACCACCGGGCCCGCGCGCCCGGAGGGCACCGACCAGCACACGCGACACCGCATCACGAATCACAGGAGGTTCCCCATGAGCCGCTCCGACGTCCTTGTGGACGCCGACTGGGTGGAGGCTCACCTGGACGACGAGAACGTGGTCCTCGTCGAGGTCGACGAGGACACGTCCGCCTACGACGGGGGGCACATCCGCGGCGCCGTCAGGATCGACTGGAAGAAGGACCTCCAGGACCCGGTCCGCCGCGACTTCGTCGACCGCACCGGGTTCGAGAAGCTGCTGTCCGAGAAGGGCATCGCCAACGACGACCAGGTGATCCTGTACGGCGGCAACAACAACTGGTTCGCCGCGTACGCCTACTGGTACTTCAAGCTCTACGGCCACGACGGCGTCCGTCTCCTGGACGGCGGCCGCAAGAAGTGGGAGCTGGACTCCCGCGAGCTCGTCAAGGAGGTCCCCGAGCGGACCGCCACCTCGTACACGGCCCGGGAGCAGGACCAGAGCATCCGCGCCTTCCGCGACGAGGTCGTCGCCGCCATCGGCGCCAAGGACCTGGTCGACGTCCGCTCGCCCGACGAGTTCACCGGCAAGCTGCTGGCTCCGGCGCACCTGCCGCAGGAGACCTCCCAGCGCCCCGGCCACATCCCGACCGCGCGCAACATCCCGTGGGCGAAGACCGCCAACGAGGATGGCACGTTCAAGACGGCCGAGGAGCTGCGCGAGCTCTACACCGAGGCCGGTGTGGACCTCGACAAGGAGATCATCGCCTACTGCCGTATCGGCGAGCGCTCCTCGCACACCTGGTTCGCGCTGCACGAGATCATCGGGCTGGACAACGTGAAGAACTACGACGGTTCCTGGACCGAGTACGGCTCCCTCGTGGGCGTTCCGGTCGAGCTCGGAGAGGCGGAGGCCAAGTGAGCGACAGCTGCGGAGCACCGGTCGGGGGCGTGGCCCTCGCCGACGTGGACGCGGGTGACCAGGCGGTCATCCAGGGCACGGTGACGCGGGGCGGAGAGCCGCTGCGCGGCGCCTACGCCCGGCTCCTGAACGAGTCCGACGACTTCGTGGGCGAGGTGGCCACCGGAGACGAGGGCACCTTCCGCTTCTTCGCGGCCGACGGGTCGTGGAGGGTTCGGGTCCTCGCCTCCCAGGGCTTCACCGGTGAGTACACGGTGAACGCCGAGGTCGGCAAGGTCATCGACCTCCAGGTGCGGGCCTGACGCTCGGGCACGGAACCGGCGGCGAGCGCCGGACCCGGCCGGGGCGTGCGCGGGGCGCGACGCAGACGGGACCACCGTCGCGTCGGCGCCCCGCCGTCGTCCCGGGCTCCGCGCGGCGGGTGAGGGGACCCCGTCGCCCGGGGCGGTTCCTCCGGGCGACAGGCGCGGCACGCCGGTTGTCCACAGGCGACGGCAAGAGGCTGGCAGCGCGTGGCCGGGCCTGCTTGACTTGGTTCGGCGGGCTGGTGACGGCCTCATGCCCCACTCCGGGTGTGCCCGGAGCCCTCACCGAGGCCGGTCAGGAGGCGTTCGGACGGTGCCCACCCCACGGACAGACGGACCACCCCGAGGCGAGGCCGGACGGACCTACCTCGGCTGGCGGCACGCCGTCCTCCTGCCGCACCCGGGTCCGGCCCCGCGCCGCCCGCGCCCGACGACGCGCGCACCCTCAGCGAGGAGTGGATCGCGGGCCAGCGGGACAGCGAGGCCCAGACCAACCGTCCGCTCCACATCGCCCTGGTCGGACTGACCCTGTTCGCCGTCCTGTTCGTCCTGCTGTGGTCCCAGCGGATCCTGCCCGCCGCCCTTGCCGTGGGCGGTGTGTTCGCGTGCGCGGCCATCGCCGCGCCGGTCGGGTTCGCGCTGGTGCAGAGCCGACAGGTCATCGCCCAACGCCTGGCCAGAGCCGAGGAACGGCTGGCGGCCGAGCGGGAGGAGCGTGACCGCGCCCTGCGCGATCGCCAGCGTGACCACGCCCGCAGACACACGGAGTGGCAGGCGGCCAGCCGAGCCTACGAGGCCCAGCCGCACTGGCACGGGGTCACCGTGCCCACCGGCCGCGAGGCGGTCGTCGTGGTCGGAGGCACCGACGCCGGTTGGTCCGCCCTGCTCAGCACGGTCGGAGTCTCGCGCCTGCGCGGCGGCGGGGACCTCACCGTCGTCGACCTCACCGGGCGGTCGGTCGCCCGCGAGCTGGTCCGGCTGGCACGCCGGTGCGCCGTCGCCCCGCGCCGCTGGGTGCTCCCCGCCGACCTGCCCCGGATGACCCTCGGGACCAACCTGGACGCCGGGCAGCGGGCCCGCGTCCTGTCCGCGGTCGCCGCCGCGTCCGGATCGGCGGAGGACGTCGACGCCGACGAGACCCTCCTGCTGCGGCTGTTGGAGGTGCTCGGCCCCGGCGCCGGGATCGCGGAGCTGATCGGCGGACTGCGCGCGCTGTGCACACCGGAGGGCGACGCGGCCGAGGACGACCCGGCGCTGGTGCGGCTCACCGCGGACCAGCGCGCCCGGGTGCGCCGCCGCTGCGCCGACACCCCGGAGGTATGGGAACTGGCCTGGGAGCTGGAACGGCGGCTGAGCCCCTTCGAGACGGTCGGCACCCGCGTCGACGACGGCACGTACGCGCAGATCAAGATCATCTCCACCGACCGGGCCGCGGGCGAGGTCGCGGCCCGCGTGTACGGGACCTACACGGTGGCGGCGCTGAGCGAGCTGTTGGAGGACGGCCCGCACGAGGAGCCGCAGCGGGGCGCGGCGGAACGGCCCCGGCCGCGCCCGGAACGCACCCGCACGGTCGTGGTCTGCGGGGCGGAGAGCCTGCCGGAGGGGGAGGTGGACCAGGTGCTGCGCGCCGCCGCGGACGGGGGCGTGGAGGTGGTGCTCATGTTCCGCACCCCGGTCCCGGCGGCCCTCGCCAGGTTCTCCGATCCCGCCTGTCTGCCGGTGGTCATGCGCCAGCGCGGCGGGTTCGCGGACACGGTCGAGCGCGCCATGGCCTCCGTACCGGGCGTGGCCGGGACGGGCGCCGCGGGACTCACCGTGCACCGGCTGACCGAGGTGATCGGCGAGGCGGTGGGCGCGACGGTCACCGAACCCGATCCGGACCCCGAGGCCGAGGCGGAGGCCGACGACCGGTTCTTCGCGTCCCCGCACACCGAGTCGGGTGCGATGATCCGCAACGCGGCGTCCGGGATCGCGCCCCTCGACCTCGTCCGTCATGTGAGATCAGCCACCGCCTGGGGGCGGGCCACCACCCAGGCCGAGGAGATCGACGCGCCTGCCGAGCCCGGTGCGCGGGCCGAGGGAGGGTCACGGCCGGTCGGGCTGGACGCGGGATCGCTGCGGCGGCTGCCGTGCACGGCGGTGCTGGTCCTGGGCGACGACGGGCCCGTCCTCGCCGACGCCAACCCGGGTATCCTCGGCCTGTCCACGGCCACCCTGGCCACGGTGGAGGACTCACGTGCCACCGGACACGGCGCCGATCCGGTGGCCGGAGGAGCCGGGCGGACCTTACCGCCGGGGCGCCGCACCGACCCAACACGGACGCGGAGAACACCCCCCGAACCTCCTTCCGTCGGGAGTGCAGCGGCGTCGGCGTCGTCCGGGTCTCCCGACCGCGCCGAGGTGCCAGACCGGGTGCCGCCCAACCTGGGACCGCCCCCCGAGCGCCTGGACTGGCGGGGCTGACCCGAGGTGGACAATAGGCTTGGCCCAACACGTCACCCGCGACCGCCACGTGGTGGCGCGGGTGATCCAGCGACCTGGAGAAATGATGAGCGAGCTTCCCCTGCGCGCCCAACTGGCATCGGTACTGGGTAGGAGCGCAGCCAGCCTGTCGCGCGCGACCGGACGCGGAGACGGCTCCGTGATCGGTGGCCGGGTCGCGCTCAAGGTCGAGCCCGACCTGCTCGCCAAACTCGCCCAGGGGCGCCGCCTGGCCCTGGTCAGCGCCACCAACGGAAAGACGACCACCACCAAGCTCATCACGCAGGCCCTGCGCGACCTCGGTGACGTCGCCACCAACGAGTTCGGCGCGAACATGCCCACCGGGCACATCACGGCGCTGTCCAGCACCTCCGCCGTCAACGGCGTGCTGGAGGTCGACGAGAAGTACCTTCCGCAGGTCCTGCGGGCCACCCGCCCGGCGTTCGTCGTGCTGATGAACCTGAGCCGCGACCAGATGGACCGCGCATCGGAGATCAACCTGCTCGCCAAGAAGTGGCGCACCGCGCTCGCCGAGACCGACACGCACGTCATCGCCAACGCCGACGACCCCCTCGTCGCGTGGGCGGGACTGGGCGCGCCGAACGCCACCTGGGTCTCGGCCGGTCAGCGCTGGAAGGAGGACTCCTGGTGCTGCCCCGAGTGCGGCGGCCACCTCAAGCGCGACGTCGACCCGCACTGGGAGTGCCCCGAGTGCGGACTGGCCCGGCCCCAGACGACCTGGGGGGTGGACAACGACACCGACTCCCTGGTCTGCCCCGACGGCCAGCGCGTGCGGCTCCAGCTCAACCTTCCCGGTGACGCCAACCGGTCCAACGCCGCCATCGCCGCCGCCACCGTCGCCGGGTACGGCATCCACCCGGTGCGCGCCGTCGAGCGGCTCCGCGAGATCACCTCCGTCGCCGGACGGTACACCTCCGTGGTGACCATGGGCGTGGAGGTGCGCCTGCTGCTCGCCAAGAACCCGGCCGGATGGCTGGAGTCCTTCGCGGTTCTCGACCCGCCGCGGGTCCCGGTCATCCTCTCCGTCAACGCGCAGATCCCCGACGGCAAGGACACGTCCTGGCTCTGGGACGTGGACTACACCGTGCTGCGCGGGCGCCGCGTGTTCGTCATGGGTGAGCGCCGCACCGACCTGGCCCTGCGGCTGGAGACCGACGGGGTGGCCTTCGAGGTCGCCGACCGGGTCGACCAGGTCCTGCAGCGGCTCAAGGCGGAACAGCCCGACATCACCAAGGTCGACGTCATCGCCAACTACACCGCGTTCCAGCAGATCCGCACGGCCTACGGCCGCGTCCAGTAGGGGAGACACACATGACGGACACCAGCAGCGCCCTGCGGATCGTGTGGATCTACCCCGACCTGCTGAGCACCTACGGCGACCAGGGCAACGCCCTCATCCTGCGCCGCCGCGCGGAGCTGCGCGGGATCCCCACCGAGATCACGCACGTCCACTCCAGCGACCCCGTGCCCGAGCAGGGTGACATCTACCTGCTCGGCGGCGGTGAGGACCGCCCGCAGATCCTCGCGGCCGACCGGCTGCGCGCCGACGGCGGCCTCGCCCGCGCCGCCGCCCGGGGCGCCTGCGTCTTCGCCGTGTGCGCCGGGTACCAGATCATCGGCGAGAGCTACGGCGACGACGAGGCCAAGCCGCTGCCCGGCGTGGGCATCCTCGACATCCGCAGCGGACGCGGCCGGACCCGGGCCGTCGGCGAGATCGTCGCCGACGTCGACCCCTCCCTGGGGGTGGGCCGCATCACCGGTTTCGAGAACCACCAGGGCCGCACCGCGATCGGCCCGTCCGCCCGCCCGCTGTCCACCACGGTGCACGGCATCGGCAACGACGACCGCACCGAGGGCGCCTACCAGGGCCAGGTCCTGGGCACCTACCTGCACGGCCCGGCGCTGCCGCGCAACCCGGCGCTGGCCGACCTCCTGCTGCGCTGGCGCGTGGGCCAGCTGCCCCCGCTCGCCCCGTCCTGGGGTGAGCGTCTGCACGAGGAGCGCCTCGCCGCGGTCCTGAGCGGCTGACGCCTGAGGCGCGGCGCGGAACCGAGTGCCCCACAACCCTGCGGTTCCCGTGATCGGAGCATCCGTCACGGGGGCCGTCATGTCCGCGCTCCCAGGAGCGCCCGGTCACAACAGCCGGTGCATGATGTGCAGACCGACGTAGCCGTGCTTGGGGTGAGCGAACCCCTCGGGCAGTGTGCCCAGGATGTCGAACCCGAGTGACGTGTACAGCCGTACCGCGCGCGTGTTGGTCGCCACGACCGCGTTGAACTGCATGGCCAGGTAACCCGCCGCGCGTGCCCACTCCAACGTGTACTCGCACAGGGCACGGCCCACCCCGCCGCCCGCATGGACGGGGTCGACCATGTAGCTGGCACTGGCGATGTGCCCGGAGTTTCCCTGGTGGTTCCTGTTCATCTTGGCCGTGCCGAGCACCGTCCCGGTACCGTCCACGGCGACCACCGTCCGGTCGGGTTCGGGAAGCAGCCACCAGTCGCGTCCGTCCTCCTCCCCGAGGTCCGTGGGAAAGGTGAACGTCTCACCCGCCGAGACGATCGAGTGGAAGAAGGGCCAGATGGCCGGCCAGTCGGCGGCGGTGGCGACGCGGATGTGCATACGCTCAGTCTGCCACCCCGCACTGCCACGCGACCGTCGCTTTTCGGGCGGGCGACTGAGCGGGGCGAACCCGCCGCCACCGCGCCCCACCGTCGCCGTGGGACGCGGTTCCCCGTACCGCGGCCGCTACCTCGGGCGGCGGCGCAGGTCGATCTGGGCGTTGGCGCCCGTGTCCGGATCCACGACGACCTCCTGGCCCGCCGCGATCCCCTCGACCACGAGGTCGGCGTCGGTCGGCGCGGCCCGCTTCACCACGCCCAGCGCGATCGGGCCCAGCTCGTGGTGGCGTGCGGACGACCCCACCCGGCCCACGGCGCGGCCCCCCAGTTCGATCGCGGCGCCGACCTCCGGCAGCCGCTCCGCGGTTCCGTCCAGGTGCAGGAGCACCAGCCGCCGCGGCGGCCGCCCCAGGTTGTGCACCCGCGCGACCGTCTCCTGCCCCGGGTAGCAGCCCTTCTCCAGGTGCACCGCGCGACCCACCCAGTCGACCTCGTGCGGGATCGTGCGGTCGTCGGTGTCCACACCGGGACGGACCCGGTGACCGGCGATCCGGTGCGCCTCGTAGGCCCACATGCCCGCCGGGCGGGCCCCCGCCTCCGTCAACGCCCGCGCGGCGTCCGCCAGCCGCTCGGCGGGCAGGAACAGGTCGGTCTCGTCCTCGGCGGCCCGCACGAGGACGTCGTCGACCCGTTCCGTCACCGCGGCGACCGCCGCGGCGCGGTCGGGTCCGAGCACCGTCAGCACCGCGCACGACGCGCTGAGGTCCTCGACCTCCACCCGCAGCATGAACCGCATCGAGTCCAAAAACGCGACCAGCCCCGGCCCGTCGCCGGGTTCGGTGTGGATCCACGTGGCCTCTCCGTCGTCCACCAGTGACAGGTGGTGCCGCAGGTGGCCGCGCGTGTCCAGGACCAGGGCCTCGGTCGCGGTTCCGGGCGGGAGACCGCGTGTGAGCTGGCTCGTCAGGTCGTTGAGCCACCCCAGGCGGTCGGGCCCGCCCACCCGGACCACGCCCCGGTTGCTCCGGTCCACCCACGCGCTGGAGCGTTCGATGGCGCGGCCCTCGTGGGCGGGGTCGCCGTAGTGCGCGGCGACACCCGAGTCGATCGACTCGGCGGTCACGGCGCCCGGTGTGGTCAGCAGCGGCGAAGTCATACCGCCGAGCGTAGCCGCAGCGGAAGACGCACCGGAAACTCGTCTTTGACCTGCGGTGATGTCCAAAGGAAAAACATTTGCCCCAGGCGTGGCGAGCGACGTACTGTCGTGGCACGCAAGAAAGGAGGTGGTCCGAGAAATGGTTGACTCTAGGACTGGCGAGGTGGCCGTCCGCTAGGGCGACGCAACGCGTTCGCGCGACGTCGTTCGCCGCGAATCCCAGACGGACACCCGGACCCCGGGCTGCCGGACCTCGTCCGACCGGCCCCGCCCCCTCGGCGGGAGACGGCCCGGGGTCCGTCCGCATGACGGACGGCCCCCGGTCCCGCGCTAGCCCTGGTCGTTCCGGTCGGTCCGCTTCATCTGCGCCGACATGTACGAACGAAGGTCGTGGCCGCGTGCCGCCAGGTCCCACGCGTACCCCAGGGTCTCCCTGTCCTCACCGAACAGGCCGTAGAGCCGGTGCGACGCGGTCACCTCCAGGCCGGTGATGGTGTGCACCACAGCGCTGGTGGCCATCTCCACCCGGTTCGCGAACACGTTGCCCAGGTACGACTCGATGAAGCCCTCGTTGTGGGCGATGAGCACCTCAAGGTGGATGACGTTCGCGTCGTCGTCTTTGGCGTAGCGCGCCGTGTCCTCCTCCGACAGCGCACGCCAGTATCCGGACTCCTCGGTGATCAGTTCGCCGAGCGTCCCCTCGGGGGTCATCCGCCAGGCCCTGCTGCGGTAGTCCAGGTAGGGCAGGTCGCCCCGGTGCGCGAACTCGATCTCCTGGCCGAACTGGAACTCTTCCTCGTCGGCGTATCCGGCGACGCCGACGCCCTCCCAACGGCCGATCAGGAAGGACAGTTTCGCCAGATCGGGGTGTACATCAGCGTCCATGGTCCCCGAGCGTAGCCGCGTCCGCAGGGTGACGGCGACAGCCCGCTCCGGCCACCCTCGCGCACGGGTCCGGTCATGCCCAATTGGCCCGGGTTTCTCGAAGAGCTGGTAAAGATTGTCACCGACGCGGTGTGGCCACGGGGCGTCTCGCCCACTGTCGTCCTCGACCTCCAACGCACTTTCCGAAGGGGCGGCCTGTGTTACTGGTGATCGGTTCGGTGCTGCTCGCCGCCGCGGTGGTCCTCCTCCCGCTGACCTTCCTCGCCGTACGGCGCTGGCTGCGCCAGCGCGGCCTGGCCCGTCTGCGTCCGAGCGCCCTGGTCGCGCACGGCGGCCAGCGGGTCACCCTGACCGGCCTCGCCGCCCCCGGCCCCGCCGGGACCATCAGCTCCGGCCTGGCCGGCGCGGAGTGCGTGTGGCACGGCCACGAGGTGCTGCGGCACTACTGGCCGCTCAACCGCGACCGTGCGTCCGGCGCGGTCCGGGAGCGGGCCTGCGACCGCATCGCCGAGTTCGGCTCCGAGGAGCTGTTCGGGTTGGTCGTGGAGGGGGCGTCCGACGAGGGCGACCGCGTCATGGTCGACCCGGCCGAGGGCGATCCCCGCGACGCCGAACTGTGCCTGCAACGCGTGGTGGGGCGCCCCCAGCCGGGTGTGGCGGCCGCCGCCGACGACCTCCTGCCGCGCGTGCGCGGGCGGATCTCGGGTGTCTTCCGCGGCGAGACCATCGAGTTCGAGTACCGCGAGTGGGTGATCAGGCGGGGCGCCCGCGTCCGCGTCTCCGGCGAGGTCCAGATCCGGGACGGGCGTGTGGTGATCGCCGCACCCCAGGGCGGCGGTCTGACCATCGAGCACGGCGTCGACGCGCAGCCGGTGCGGCTGTCGCCCCGCCGCCGCGAGGCGGTGGCCTTCTCGGCCGCCCTCGCGGTCTGCGCGCTCGCCGGGACCCTCCTGGTCCTCCTCGGGGTCTGAGTAGGCTGGCGACCATGTCTCGATCTATGGTGATCAAGGTCACCGCCGGGGGGGACGCCCCCGAACGGTGCAACCAGGCGTTCACGGTCGCCGCCGCGGCCCTGGCCGGCGGAGTCGAGGTCTCGCTGTGGCTGACCGGGGAGTCGGCGTGGTTCGCCGTCCCCGGCCGCGCGGAGGACTTCGCGCTCCCGCACGCCGCCCCCCTCGCGGAACTCCTCGCCGCCGTGCTCACGGCGGGCCGGGTGACGGTGTGCACGCAGTGCGCCGCCCGCCGGGACCTGAAGCAGGAGGACCTCATCGAGGGCGTGCGCATAGCCGGGGCCTCCTCGTTCGTCGAGGAGGCCCTGCGGGAGGGCGCCCAGGCCCTCGTCTACTGATCGCGGTCCCGACGCGCGTGCCCGCAGCCTGGGCCCCGCGCCCGGCCGTGCCCGTGCCGCACCGGTGGCACGGGCACGCGGCGTCGGCCGGGTCTACTTCCTGCCCTGGTCGGCGACGGCCTGGATGGCCGCCGACGCGGCCTCCGGGTCCAGGTAGGCGCCGCCCGGGTTGGTCGGCTCGAACCGGTCGTCGAGGTCGTACCGCAGCGGGATGCCGGTCGGGATGTTCAGCCCCGCGATGTCGGCGTCGCTGACCCCGTCCAGGTGCTTGACCAGCGCGCGCAGCGAGTTGCCGTGCGCGGCGACGAGCACCGTCCGGCCCGCCGCCAGGTCGGGGACGATGGAGTCGTACCAGTACGGCAGGGCGCGGTCGAGCACGTCCTTGAGGCACTCCGTGCGCGGCAGCAGCTCGGGCGGCAGACCCGCGTAGCGGGCGTCGCCCGCCTGCGAGTAGGGGTCGTCGTCGGCGATCGGCGGCGGCGGGGTGTCGTAGGAGCGGCGCCAGATCATGAACTGCTCGTCGCCGTACTCGTCGCGCGTCTGCGCCTTGTCCTTGCCCTGGAGGGCGCCGTAGTGGCGCTCGTTGAGGCGCCAGGTGCGCCGGACCGGCAGCCAGTGCAGGTCAGCGGTCTCCAGCGCGAGGTTGGCCGTGCGGATGGCGCGCTTGAGCAGGGAGGTGTGGACGATGTCCGGGGTGATCCCGGCGGCCTTGAGCAGTTCCCCGCCGCGGCGGGCCTCGTCCTCGCCGGTGGCGGACAGGTCCACGTCCACCCATCCGGTGAACAGGCCCTTCGCGTTCCAGACACTCTCACCATGTCGCAGCAGTACCAGAGTTCCCATGGCACCCAGCGTATCCACCCCGGTCATCCGGTCCCGGGGCGGCCCCGGCCGTGCTCGCCCCGGGAAGCGGGAGGTCTAGTCGCGGTGCGCGGGTTCGGCCAGGTGCGCGAACGCCGTCAGGTTGCGCATGTCGTGGCCGCGTTCGGCCCGCCAACGCCACTCCTTGCGGATCGCCGACGCGAACCCGCGCTCCAGCGCGGCGTTGAAGTTCTCGTCCGTGTAGGTGAGCGCGCACCCCAGCAGCCGGTCGACCTCGCCCGGGGTGATCCCCTCCAGCGGCAGACGGCCGCGCAGGTACACGTCTCCGGCGTCGTCGGCCGCGAACGCCATCCCGTACATGTCGGAGTTGCGGCGCATCAGCCACTGGTAGAAGGCGGCGTGGTTCTCGTCCGGCTGACGGCAGAAGAACGACGTCAGCGTCAGGCTGTGCGGACCGACCTCCAGCCATACCAGCGTCTTGAGTTTGGCTGTCCCCGGCAGGGTGACGAGGAAGGAGCCCTCTCGCGGCCGTTCCGTCTCCAGCCCGGCCTCGGCCACCGCCTCGACGATCGCCCGAACCGCGGCCTCGCGCGCCGCATCCGTTCCCACGTCCGTTCCTCCCCCTCGATCCGTCACCGGCACGCGGCCATCGGCAGCGGGCGTGGGGCGATGCTCGCCCGGTACACCTCCAGCAACTCCTCCACCGTCCGCGACCAGCCCAGGGTCGCCGCGTGCCGTGGGGCCGCCATCGCGAGTCTGGCACGCCACGCGGGCTGGGTGATCAGCCGGTGCAGCACGGCCGCGTAGTCGTCGGGGTCGTGCCCCTCCATGAGCACTCCGGAGGTCCCGTCCGCCACCGCCGTGGTCAGCCCGCCCACCCGCGACGCCACCACCGGCGTGCCGCAGGCCTGGGACTCCACCGCGACCAGCCCGAACGACTCGGAGTAGGAGGGGACGACGGTCGCCGTGGCGGCCCGGTAGTAGTCGGCCAGCCGTGCGCGGTCCTGAGGCGGTTCGATCCGGACCACGTCGGCCACGCCCAGGGAGTTCGCCAGGTCGGCCAGCAGTCCGGGCTCGCGCGTGCCGCCGCCGGACAGGCCGCCGACCACACCGACCACCAGGCGCTGGCGCAGGGAGGGGTCGCGGTCGAGCAGGCGCGCGGCGGCGCGGATGAGGATGTCGGGGGCCTTGAGCCGTTGCACCCGACCGACGAACAGCAGGAGTTCGGTGTCGGGCGCCAGCCCGATCCGGCGCAGCGCCTCGCAGCGTGCGCCGGGCGTGAAGACCTCCAGGTCGACGCCGGGCGGGATGGTGCTGATCCGCTCGTCGCGCGCTCCGTAGAACTCGCGCAGCTGGCGGGCCTCGTCGTCGGTGTTGGCGATGAGCATGTCGGCCTGCCGCACCAGCTGGTCCTCGCCGCGGACCCGGGCCTCCGGCTCCGGGGAGTCGCCCTCGGCGAGGGAGGCGTTCTTGACCCGCGCCATCGTGTGCATCGACTGGACGAGCGGCACCCCCCACCGGCGCGCCGCCACCACGCCGGCCCTGCCGGACAGCCAGTAGTGGCCGTGGACCAGGTCGTAGTGGCCGGGTTCGCCCTGGGCCTCGGCGCGGAGCATGCCGAAGATGAACGGACACAGGTGGTCGTTGAGCGCGTGCTTGTCCAGGCGTCCGTAGGGGCCCGCGGGCACGTGCCGCACGTGCACGCCGGGCGCGAGTTCGACGACCGGGGGCAGGTCGGCGCTGGTGGCCCTGGTGAACACGTCCACGGCCACGCCCCGCTCGGCCATGCGCCGCGCCACCTCGACGACGTACACGTTGAGTCCACCTGCGTCGCCCGTGCCGGGCTGGTCGAGCGGAGAGGTGTGCAGACTGACGGTCGCGACGCGGGACGGGACCGCCGTCTGTTCGCCCTCGGGCACGTTTGCGGACACCGGTGGTCCCCTCCGATCGTGTACACGGCCGCTGTCGTCAACAGCGACGAAGGTACACACTGTTCCCATCAGGATTGTCCGAGGGTCCTGGTAACGGCGGCGCGCCGACTCAGGGCGTCGCGGACCAGCCCGACACCAGGAAGTCGACCGTGTCGGGGAAACTCCGCGTCCAGGTCCGGAAGTCGTGGCCGCCGCGCGGGCTGAGCGTGGTCACCGTCATCCCCGCCTCGGCGAGCAGCCCTGCGAAGCGCTCCGCCTCGCCGTGGATGCTGCCCTCCTGGAGCGGCGTGTGATCGTCCTCACCCTCGACCAGTGCGAATCTGATGTGCGGAGCCGAGGAGTCCAGCAGTCGATCGGGGGAGCGGTCCTCGGGGTCGTGGCCGAAGATCCCGTCCGGGTCGTCCACCCGGTAGTACCCGCCCCAGCTCACCACCTGCCCGTAGAGGCCGGGGTTGCGCAGCGAGACGGCCGCCGCGCCGTAGCCGCCCATGGAGAAGCCGCCGACGGCGCGCAACTCCCGTGGCCTGACGCGGTCGCCCTCCACCGCGTGGACCGTCGGACCGATGAGGAACGACTCCAAGGCGAAGGAGCCGTCCGCCGCGTCCCCCCACTCGGTGGTCGTCCCCCACGCCACCTGCCCGTAGGGGGCGGCGATGACGAACTCGACCCCGGCGCGGCACATCTGCTCGTCCAGCAGTTCCCCGATCCGCTCGTCCATCAGCGTGCGGTGTGTGGAGGCCGATCCGTGCAGCAGGTACAGGACCGGCAGGTCGGCGCTGTCGGGGCCGGGCGGACGGCGGATCCACAGCGGTCGGCCGCCCTCGGGCGCGCCGGGGTCGGGGAGGCTGACCACCTCGTCCCGTCCCGCCTGGTCGCAGACGGCGACCTGGCCCGGTTGCGGGATCGGCGCGGGTGTGGTCTCGCCCTGGGCGGGCGGGAAGCGGACCTGGCCCGTGACGACCTCGGGGCCGGCGCGAACAGGCGCTCGCCGAGCTGTCCGGGGAGTCCCCCTGGCGGGGTGGTGGCAAGGACCGCCGCGGAGACGACGACCGTGCACGAGGAGACGAGCACGACGGCCCGTCGGGAGAATGTCGCGAACACACCGAAACCTCAGGGTCGGGGTTGACCGGTATCCACTCCCAGCGGGGCGGAGCGGCACGGAATGTTACTCACTGTAGTCGACCGAGGGCTTTGTGTGTGGAGGCTGCCGCTTGAACCCCAACCCACGTGTTCCGTACCGAGTGTCCCGCGGAGTGCCGTGAACGCCCCGCGGGGCCTCGCGTCGGGTCCGGCGCCGACCCGACTCAGACCGCCAGGGCGTGCCGCAGGCGCAACTCGTCCGGGTACGGGCGCAGGTAGGTCTGCTCGCGCACCCACGCGACGTCCTCGGCCGCGCAGTGGTGCCGCAGGAGCGTGACGGGCACGCTCAACGGCGCCAATTCCGTGCGGTAGTCCTCGATCGCCGTCAGTAGATCGTGCCTGCGCGTGTCGTCCAGGAGCGGACTGAGCACACCGAAGGCGTGCTGGAGCGTGTTGGCGTGCTTGCCCCGTGTGGTCCGGGCCGCCATCGCGCAGTGGAACTCGGTCCGGTAGGCGGCGGCGGTCTCGTCCCGGTCCGCGGATCCGGCCCCGGCCACGATCCTGCCCGTCCTCCGGTACCCCTCCGGCGAGTGCGACATCAGCTGGAGTTTGTGCCGCGTGTGGAAGTCGACGAGGTCGCGCGGCCGCCAGTCCGACTCCAGCAGCGCGCGCAGGCGGGCGTGCGCGAAGACGCGCTGGACGAAGTGCTCCCGAAGCGCGGCGTCGGACAGGCGGCCGGACTCCTCGACCGGCAGGTCCGGGAGGAGCCGGGTCAACCGGTCGGCGAAGGCCCCCCTGCCCTTGCCGTCGACACGGTTCCCGTCTGGCGAGAACACCGGCAGGGCCAGCAGGCCGCAGCTGGGCGACCTGTTCTTGAGGACGTAGCCGTCGGCCCGGCGCAGCTGGAGGACGTGGTGGTCGGCGACGGCGGCGAGGTCGTCGGTGCGGTCGGCTCCGTCCTTGCTGGAGATCACCCGGTCGGCCCCCTCGTGCCGCTGGAGCCGCAGCGTCGGACGGGGGACGCCCAGACCGATCTCCGCCTCCGGGCACACCGGGATCCAGTCCACGTGGCGGTCGAGTTCGTCGGTGAGGAAGCGTGAGCGGGAGTGGCCCCCGTTGTAGCGGACGGGCGCGCCGAGCAGACAGCTCGACACCCCCACCCTGGGTCGGACGGCGGCCGTCTGCTCGTGTGCTGCGTACATACCGTTCCCCTACCCGGGATCCGTGCGGATCCCCCTCGACACCGCCGCTACGATCAGATGATGATTCGCCACCGTGAGTGAGGGGGACGGGTGTCGCCGACCATCGTGCTGTTCACCCAGGACCTGCGCGTCCACGACCACCCGGCGCTGACCGCCGCCGTCGACGCCGCCGAGACCGTGCTGCCCCTGTTCGTGGTCGACCCGCGGATCGTACGGCGCGCCGCACGCAACCGGTGCGGCTACCTGGCCGAGGCGCTCGTCGACCTGCGCGCCTCGTTGCGGGCGCGCGGCGGCGACCTGGTCGTCCGGGCGGGGGACACGGCCGCACACGTCCGCGCGCTGGCGGAGCGGACCGGGACCGACACGGTGTTCCTGACCGCCGGGGTCTCCCGGCTCGCCGCCCGGCGGGAGGAGCTGCTGCGGCGGACGGGCCTGTGCGTGCGCCCGTTCCCCGGACTGACGGTGGTCCCCCCGGGCGATCTCACCCCGGCGGGCGGCGACCACTACAGGGTCTTCACCCCCTACTGGCGCGCCTGGGCGCAGTACGGCCGCAGGAGCGTCCTGCCCGCCCCCGGGGAGGTGCGCCTGCCGGAGGGGGTCGAGCCGGGCGCCGTCCCGGACGGGCTGGCGACGGCGGGGACCGGGGCGGCGGCGGGAGACCGCCCCGCCGGCGGGGAGAGTGCGGCGCGTGCGCGGCTGGACGGATGGCTGGACCGGGGCCTGGCCCGGTACGAGCGGGAACGCGACCACCTGCCCGGCGCGGCCACCTCGCACCTGTCCGCCGACCTGCGCTTCGGCTGCCTGTCCGCGCTGGAGGTCGCCGAGGCGGCCGAGGCCGCGCGGGCGGGGGAGGGCGCCGAGGAGTTCGTCCGCCAGCTCGCCTGGAGGGACTTCCACCACCAGGTCACGCGCGCCTTTCCCGAACTGCCCGTGCGCGACTACCGGCCCAGGGACCGCGCGTGGCGCGAGGATCCGGACGCCCTCGACGCCTGGCGCCGCGGTGTGACCGGAGTGCCGATCGTGGACGCGGGCATGCGCCAGCTCCTGCGGGAGGGGTTCATGCACAACCGGGCGCGCATGATCACCGCGGCCTTCCTCACCCGGACTCTGCGCGTGCACTGGAGGGCGGGCGCCGACCACTTCCACGCCCACCTCGTGGACGGGGACGTCGCCGACAACTACGGGAACTGGCAGTGGGTCGCCGGGACCGGCAACGACACCCGGCCGAACCGCGCGTTCAACCCCCTGCGCCAGGCTCGCCGGTTCGACCCCGAGGGCGACTACGTCCGCCGTCACGTGCCGGAACTGCGAGGCCTGCCGGGGAGGCGGGCGCTCACGCCGTGGCGGGAGGCGGAGGCGCCGGACGGCTACCCGCCGCCGATCGCCGACCCGGGCCGTGAGAGCGCCGGGCGCGACCGCGACCCCGTGGACAGGCGCCGCCCCGATCCGAGCCCCGTCGTCCACGGGCCCGCGGAAGACGCCCGCCGAGCGATGTCGCCCCTGATCACGGTGAGACGTCGTGTGCTGCCCATGTCCCCTTCCTTCCCGCTTCCACCGGGCGGCTGGAACCCCTGTCCGCGCGTGACCAGGAATTAACGTGGGGGTACGACAGGTTGTAGTAGTAACCCCGGTAGACTCGACGCCATGACTCGGCTAGGCGAACTCGAACGCGCGGTGATGGATGTACTGTGGGCGCAGAACGAACCGATGACGGTTCGCGAGGTGGGCAAGGCCCTCGCCGAGCGCGACCTCGCACACACGACCGTCATGACCGTGCTCGACCGACTGGCCAAGAAGAAGGTCGTCACACGGGCACGGGAGGGTCGTGCGTGGCGGTACCGTCCGGCAGCCAGCCGTGAGGCGTACGTGTCCGAGCTGATGTTCGACGCGCTCGGGCAGACGGGAGACCGTGACGCCGCCCTGGCCGCCTTCGTCCAGTCCATGGACGGCCAGGAGGCTGACGCGCTCCGGCGCGCACTCTCGGAAATCGAGCAGCCAAGGAACTAGTCCGAATGGTCAGTGCCGCCCTCCTCTCCCTCGTCGCGGTCGGCTGCGTGCTCGCCATGGAGGCCCTGCACCGGGCGCGATGGCCGTCGCGCGGCCCCTACACGGCCGTGATCACGTGGCAGGCGCTGGGCCTGGCGTGGGGCGTGTCCACCATCGGAGCGCTGCTCGCCTACGGACTGTCCACCTACGAACTCGGCGCGGCGGCGGGCCTGCTCGCGCTGGCCACCGACGCCGTCTCCGGCGACCTCCTGTCCACCGGTGCCTCCCACGGCCTGGAGGGCGTCAGTCGCATCGCGGCCGTGGCGCTGGCGACCGTGCTCACCCTCGTCCTCTTCTTCGGACTGGTCTCCTCCTTCGTGCACGTCGTGCGGGTGCGCCGCCGCCACCACGACCTCCTCGAACTCGTGGCCAGCGAACACCCCGACGTCCCCGGCGCCCGCGTGGTCGACCATCCGGCCGCGCCGCGTACTGCCTGCCCGGCGTGCTGCGGTCCCGAATCGTCATCAGCGCCGGCGCCCTCGCCGTCCTCGACAACCGCGAACTTGCCGCCGTCCTGGCCCACGAACACGCCCACCTGCGCCAGCGCCACGACCTCGTGCTGCTGCCGTTCTCCTCGCTCAAGCGCGCCTTCCCGCGCGCCCCCCTGATCCGGACGTACTACGAGAGCGTCGCCCTGCTCATCGAGATGTGCGCCGACGACCAGGCCCGCCGCACGAGCTCCTCCCGCGAGCTCGCCATGGCCCTCCTGCGGTTCGGCGCCGCCGGACCCGCGCCGGTGCCCGCCGGGGCGATGGCCGCACTGGAGGCGAGTGCCCAGGCCGGGGTGGTACGTCGCGTCAACCGCCTCCTGCGTCCCGACTCCGAACTTTCCTACCACGCGGGCGCGTTCATCATGGGCGGCTCCGCGTTCCTCCTCGCGTCGGTCACCTGCCTCTGGCACATCCCGGTCTGACCCGGGGCGCACGTCTGTGACGCCCGACTCCCCTGGGCACGATCGGCGGCCCCGGTGCGTTTACCGTGGAGAGCGGGCGGGACCCCCGCCGGAACACGTCGTCGGGAGTGTGCAGTGTTCGCAATGATCTGGCAGGCCATCTACCTGGTCACCTTCGTGGCCAGTCTGTACGCCCTGATCGAGGTGATCCGCACACCCGCCCAGGCGTTCGAGCTGATGGACAAGCAGACCAAGAAGCTCTGGCTCATCCTCACCGGCGCCGCCACGGGTCTGTCCCTCCTGGCGGTGTTCTCCGGCACCGGCATGTTCGTCATCCTCGGCCTGGTCGCCACCCTCGTCTTCCTGCTCGACGTGCGCCCGGCGGTCAAGGGCGCGGGCGGCGGTCGCAACAACGGGCCCTACGGCCCCTGGTAGACCACCCGACCACGCTCCCGGACCTCAGCCGCGGTGGCCGCCCGCGTCGTTGAGCACCTTCCACAGGGACTCCGCGTAGGCGGGGTCGTCCGTGTAGCGGGAGTGCGCCAGGATCCGCGGGCGCAGCGCCTCGCCCGGCGGCGGGTCGTAGGCGCGGGGATCGGGCAGCGGCTCCGCCGGAGGGACCACCCCGGGCACGTCCGGTCCCCCGCCGGAACGCTCCATCGTGCGCACCGGGTCCGCGAAGGCGTCGGTGACCCGCCACAGGTTCCGCCAGCCCGACACGCGGCGCCGCAGGTCAGCGAAGGCGTGCGGACCGAAGTAGGCGGGGAAGTAGCGGGCGTAGAGGCGGTCGAGCGGCGACCCGTGGGTCACGAGCCCGACCCGTTCCACGCAGTCCTGCGGAAGCTGCCAGATCGTGGCGGCGGCGAGCACGGACCCCTGTGAGTGACCCGACAGCACCACGTCGGCGCCGTCGCGGACCATCCGCGCCACCCGGGCGGTCAGCTGCGGCACCGCGCGCTCGGCGTAGGAGGGCGGAGCCAGCGGGTGCGCCGCGCGGGGCCAGAACGTGCCCACGTCCCACAGCGCGCCCACCGCCTGCCGCGTCGGCCGGTCACGGTAGGCGCTCCGGCCGACCCAGGCCACGCCCAGCAGCGCCGCGCCGCCCAGGATCGAACCGACGCTGACCATCAGCGCCACCGTCTCCCGGGCGAGCCCCCCGATTCCGCCGGACACCGCGGTGTCGGCGGGCCGCGGGCCCGCGATCACGTCGCCGGAGAAGGCCGAGTACAGCACGAGCGCCACCAACGGCGCCGTCGGCGCCAGCAAGGCGGCCATGACCGCCGGCAGGGCCTCGGTCATCCGCCCCATGGCCCGCGCTCGGGCGATCTCCCAGGTGCGCCGGTCACGCACGCTGCGGGCGTAGTGTTCGGTGACGGCCGGGAGGTGGGCGCGGGTGGCGCGGCGCAGCGCGGTCGCGAGCACGGCCACGACGAGCAGGGCGATCACGGCCTCCAGGGTGAACGCGAGCTGGAGCCACGAGTACGCCGTCGGCGGGGCGACCTCCAGGCAGGCGGTGGCGCTCGGTGTCAGGGCGTCGCACCCGCTCAGCCACAGCGAACCCTGGTAGACGAGCGCGGCGGAGAAACCGCCCCCGAGCAGGGCGCCCAGCGCCGCGGTCGCCGGACCCGCCGTGCCCCGCATCGCCGAACGGTCGTCGGCGCGGTCCGACACGTACAGCGCCATCGACGCCGCCAACAACACCAACACCAGGAGCCCCTGGCCGGTGAACAGCGCGTTGAGCGTCGCGCCGTGGCCCGGCAGACGGTCCGACGGCGTCCAGGACGGTCGCGGCCACGCGGTGTACGCGGCCACCCCCACCCCGACCGCGACCGTCGCGTCCCGCAGCATCCGGCAGACGCGGTCCACGCGTCCGTTGTGTCTCGGGCCCGCGCCGGGCACCACGACGCTCCCGGCGCTCGCCGTCATCACCGTCCCCAGGAGCGCCGCCAGAACCGTCCCGACCGACGACAGCCCGGACAGGACGCTTCCGCCCTCGGCGAGGTCGTGCCGCAGGGCCGGAACGAGGAGCAGCACGGCCACCGTGCCCAGGGCCACCGCGATGTGCGCGGACCGCAGCCGCGCCAGGAGCTCGCCGTTGTGCCAGAAGCCGGGGCGGCTGAGCGGGGCGGCGTCGCTCGTCACCGGGCAGGCGGGGCCCCGGACGACCTCGTACTCCCTCTCGGTGCGCCGGGACAGGCACCAGAGCACCACGACCACCGACACCGGGACGAGGGCGCCGAGGATCAGGGCGGTCCCCGGAGCCGACAGAGGCGAGGAGGGAGCGGCCAGGAAGGTCAGCCACGGGCGGGCGCGGACGCACGCCTCCGCCTGTGCGGTGCACTGCCACGCGACCAGGTCCATCCCGATCCCGGCGGCGGCCAGGGTGATGAGCACGGTCAGGGAGAGCGCGAGGAGGCGGACGGAGCCGTCGTAGACGTGGTCGGCCGCGTGGCGCCCGCCGCCCTGGCACCGGTCGAGGCCGCCCGGCCGCGTCCAGTACGCCAGGTTGAGCAGCATGAACGGGAGCAACAACAGCCACAGAGCGCGCGAGGAACTGCCCGAGGTCAGGTTCCCCCACGCGAAGATCTCGCGGCGCACCCCCGGAACGGTCTCGGCGCCGCCTTGGCCGCGCCAGCGGAAGAAGCCCGCGAGGCCGTCGCCGGCCACGCGCATGGCCGGTTCGACGTCGAGAAGCTCCTCGGCCGTGCCGCCGGCGACGCCGTGCACGCGCAGCTCGACGCGTTCCGGGCCGGGGCACGGTCGGTCAGAGGTGACGAGGGCCACGGGTTCGGGGGGCAGGGCGGGGTCCGACATACCCAGCATCCTGCCACGCTGGGTGAGTGCGCGACAGCGCTGGGGCGTGATCCGTGGACGCCGCCCGCGGCGGGGCAGGTGTCCGGTGCGGCTGTCGCGAGGCCGAGGAAGGAGTGAGGGCGGGGTCCTCGCGGCTGGCGGGAACGCGGCGGGAGCCGCGCCGGGGTGTCGCTCAGCGGGGCGTGTGTCCGCGGCACACGCCCTAATGGACGAGTGACTCGTCGGCGACGTCCCACGTGTTGCACGCGCCGGGGGTCTGCTCCTCCCACCCCCGCCTGGTCCACCACACGCCGTTGTCCGCCGACCCGTGGGTGCGCTCCTCCTCGTCGCCGTCCTCGCGGTCGGCCGTGGCGGCCGCGTCGTCGAGGAGCGCCTCGAAGTCGTCCCCGTCCAACCGGTAGCCGAGACGGACCGACCCGAGGAACGCGCCCGCCAGACAATTGGCCTGGAGTTCGCTCCGCCGTGTCCACGCGTTGCGCTCCAGGGCGTCGACCTCCAGACGGCGCCGCTCGTGGTAGTACTCCAACAGGCCGGACTCGCCCTGGACGTGGTGCCCGTACTCGTGCGCGAGCAGGGACGCGTACACCACGCTGTCGGTGGCGCCGTTCCACTTCTCCACCACGTCGGCGGTGCCGATGTAGACGCTCCGGCTGGCCCGGCAGTAGAAGGCGCCGGCGGCGGAGGGGTAGGCCCGGCACGGGCTCGTCCCGGGCTCGTCCCAGAACACGCGGTCCGGCGGCTCGAACGGGATCCCCGCCCGGGAGAACTGGGTGCTCCACGCGTCGTCCAGACAGTCCGCGACCCGGTGGAGGAAGCGCTCCATCGAGTCGGAATCGTCGACGTCCGGCTCGGGCACCGGGCAGGGGAGCGGGCTGAGACGGCCCGTGTCGTACAGCGGATTGGCCACCAGCGCCGTGCGGCCGGAGGGCGCCCCCGCTGGTCGGGGTGGTGGGCGAGATCCGCCGCGCCCCCGTCGCCGGAGCCGCTGGGGAGGGACCGGTCGGCGTCGTCGGCCGCGGCCCCGGGGGCCGTGCCCCGGTCGTCCTCGACCGCGGACCACGAGAGCACGGCCAGCGTCATGAGCAGCGCGAGCAGGGCGGCCACTGTGCCGAGCACACGGCGGTCGACCTGGCGGGCCCGGTCGCCGACCGGGTCCGTCCCGCCCCTCACCGCACCAGCTCCCCGTTGGCCTTCCACGTGTTGCACGCGGCCGGGTCCCTTCGGTCCATGCCGTGTTCGGTCCACAGGCGGGCACTGGACGCCTGTCCGTGCGTGCGCTCGGCTCCGTGGTCACTGCGCCGGGCGACGTCGTCGAGGATGTTCGCCCGCTCCCGAGCGCCGAGGTCCAGGGAGGTGCCGGACGCGCCGAGGAACACTCCGCCGAGGCAGTCGGCCTGGAGTTCGTTGCGGCGGGTCAGTTCGTCGGCGGTCTCGGGGTCGGCCGCGGCGCGGTCGGAGCGAAACTCCGCGAGCACGCGGGACTGGCCCTGGACGTGGTGCCCGTACTCGTGGCTGAGCAGGAAGGTGTACGCCTCGGGCCGGTCGGTGCCCGCCGAGGCCTCGACGATGTCCTCCACCCCCAGGTACAGGCCCTGGTTGGCCTGGCAGTAGAAGGCCGCGGTGTCCTCCTTGGGGAAGGGGCCGCACGGGCTGTGCCCCTCGGCGTACCAGTAGACGCGGTTGGGGGAGGAGAACTCCAGCCCGGCCTCCGTGAAGTAGGCGCTCCAGGCTTGGTCGAGGCAGTCGGCGATGGCGTGCGCGAACCCCTCCGTCGACGCGGGGTCGTCCGGGGCCAGCTCCGGGGCGCCGCACGTGACCTCGCCCAGTTCGCCGACCTCGTAGAGGGCGTTGTCGAGCAGCGGATCACCGCCGGTGTCGGTCAGCGGAGCCTCGGCCGTCGTCGGCTCGGGGTCCTGGCCCGCCGCGCCGAACGGGTGGGCGTCGGGCCAGGAGGCCTCCGCGGGGGCGAGTATCTCCGACGTCGCGAGGAACCCGGTGAACCCGACCGCGGCCAGCCCGACGCACAGCGTGAACGACGCGGACAGCCCGAGCCGCTGGACGAACCCCGGCCGTTCCGACCAGAACCCGGCGCCCACGTCGGGGGCCGGGGTCACCATGGGACCACCCGGCCGCGGCGGTGGGTCCGACCCAGGGGAAGGGGCGTCAGTGCACGGGGGGAACGGGGGGACCGGATAGGCTCTCGCGTCATGTGGTGGGTCGGCTCCAGGTGCCCGGCCGTCGCGTCCGCGGCGGCCGCTCTCGTGTTCTCCTCGCTGTTCACGGTGGTCACCGCCGTCGGGTCCGTGGGCGCGGCCCATGCCGTGACGGCGGCACCGGGACCCACAGTACAAGGGCCTCCGGACGCGGTCGTCGGCCGGAGTTCGACCAGCGGGACGGTGATCACCAACGACATCCGGCTCCACCTGGAGGAGGACGGCGTCCTGCTCGGGCAGGAGACGGTCACCTTCGAGGGCGGGACCCCGACGACCTTCACCCGGGCGCTCACCGAGACGATGCTCTACGACACCGAGCACGACCGCGTCTTCGAGGTGCACGGGATCGGCGCCGCCGACGGCGCGGGCGAGGACCTGGCGGTCGAGACGGAGAAGGCGGGCGGCACCCTGTACGCGCACATCTCCACCGGCGGCGCGGAGACCGTGGTGCTCCGCTACCGGGTGCGCGGGGCGGTCAGCCAGGTCGCCCAGGGGGTCCAGCTGGAGTGGCGGGCGGTGGGCGCCTACAGCCACACCGTGCAGTCCACGGACGTGACCGTCACCGCCCAGATGCCCCCCGAGGGACTGTCGTGCCTGGCGGGCGAGCCGCGCAGCGCCCTGTACTGCACGGCCTCCGACATGGGCGCCGACACGGCCGTGGCGCACTTCCTCCAGGCCGACATGCGTCCCAGGGACCGTCTCGACATCGCCGTCACCTATCCTCCCGGAACGGCCGAGGGGGAGCCGATCCTGAACCGCCGCTGGTCGCTCGCCTCGGCTTTCCAGGTGACCCCGTGGACGGCCGGGGTGTTCGGCCTGCTGCTGGTGGTCCTGGTCGGCGGCCTGGTGGTGCTGATCCGCGTGCGCGGCCGGGACGAGCGCGCGCTGCGCGAGGAGGCGGCCCGGGGCGACCAGGCGCCGGTGACCACCGGGGAGCACGGCAGGGCGCGCTTCGAACCGCCGGACGGTGTGCACCCCGGCCAGATCGGCACGCTCTTCAACGAGACCGTCGACATCACCGACCTGACCGGTGCGGTGGTGGACCTGGCCGTGCGCGGCTACATCCGGCTGGAGGAACTGCCGCACGAGCACTTCACGTCGGTCGACTGGCGGCTCGTGCGTCTGGACGGGCCGCCTGGGGAGAGCCTGCGGCCCTACGAGTGGCTCCTGCTGGACGCGCTGTTCGCCGAACGCCGGACCGTCCGCCTGTCCCAGGTGGGCACGGCCCGCGTGTGCTCGGACTTCCCGGCCAGGATGGACCGCGTCCGGGAGGAGCTGTACCGGGACATGGTGCGGCTGAGGTGGTTCGCGCGCTCCCCGAACCAGGTGCGCGGACGCTGGAGCACCACGGGCATGGCGATCACCGCGCTCGGGGTGCTGCTGACCGTGCTGCTGGCGATGTTCACCACGGCGGCCTTCACCGGGCTCGCGGTCGTCATCGCCGGGGCCGCGATCACGGTCGCCGCCCAGTACATGCCCGCCAAGACCCGACTGGGCAGCTCGGTGCTCGCGCACACCATCGGCTTCCGCGACTATCTGCTCAGCCAGAGGTCGGCGACGGAGCGGCCCGGGGAGCGCGTGGAGATCTACTCGCGCTACCTGCCGTACGCGGTCATCTTCGACGACGTCGACCGCTGGGCGAACATTCTGGCGTCCGCCGCGCTGACCGACCTGACGGACGAGGAACTCACCGGTGACGGACTGGCCTGGTACACCGGGCCCCAGGAGTGGCGGATCGAGGACTTCGCCGACTCCATCCGCACGTTCGCGGTCACCCTCACCGGCATCATCACCAACGCGCGCCGGATGCGGCTGGTCAACCAGTTCCAGCGCAGGCGCTGAGGACCGGCCGGGGCCGCTCCCGGGCGGTCCGGGGGCTCCCGTGCCTGCCGTATCGTCGTGGCTGTCCGTCCGCGGGGACCGGCCCGCGGCGGTGGCGGCCACGAGGAGGGAACATGCGCGCGGTCGTGCAGCGGGTGTCGCACGCGTCGGTGACGGTGGACGGCGAGGTGGTCGGCGCGATCACCGACCCCGGGCTGATGGCGCTCGTGGGGGTCACCCACACCGACACCGAGGCGCGGGCGCGCAAGCTCGCGAAGAAGCTGTGGACGCTGCGGATCCTCGCGGACGAGCGGTCCTGCTCCGACGTCGGAGCCCCGCTCCTGGTGGTCAGCCAGTTCACGCTCTACGGTGACGCGCGCAAGGGCCGCCGCCCCACGTGGCAGGCGGCCGCCCCCGGGCCGGTCGCCGAGCCGCTGGTCGACGCCGTGGTCAAGGAGCTGCGCGATCTGGGGGCCGAGGTGGCCACGGGGCGGTTCGGCGCGATGATGTCGGTGGCGCTGACCAACGAGGGCCCGTTCACCGTGATCGTCGAGGTCTGAGCGGGGCCTCGGGGCGGGCAAGCGCATTTCGTGCAGGTCACGACTGTTTTTCCAGGAAAGCGGAAAAAATGCCTCGCCGTGCCATTGACGGTCGCGGAGGGTGTCCGTACAGTTGCGTAGTGAATCGCCCTCGGTTTGTGGGAGTCGCCATTCGTGATCCGATATTCGGTTTCCTATTGATATAGCTTTCCGGATGGCGAATCTTACGACCGCGGGAGCGGTTCGTCCTGCCTTCGCCGTGACCTGGAACCGCACCTGTTCGCCGTCCGCACACCGGTTCGGAACTGGGGCGGTCGTATGCGACGGCGTTCGCGCATTCCCCCTTCCACTGCCCCGAGACGGACAGGGAAACTCACGTGAGCGCGATGGCGAACACCGTGTGCCGAGGTCGCCCGGGACAGGTTGGGAAAACCGCGGAGAATCGGACGACCGCCCACGGAAAGGTGACGAGAAAAATGCACGGTCCGTCCGTGTGGCATGCCGTTCTGCATATCGACGCGGGTGCCGCGCTACTCCTCCTCGTTGCGTTCGCCATTCCCGCACTGCCCCTGGCCTGGCTCGGTCTGGTCCGACCCCGCGCCGCCTCGACCCTGGGCGCCCTCGGCATCGCAGCCGTCCTGTTCGCCTACGCGGTCCTCGTCGTGGACCCGGGCGGCGACTGGTCGCCGGCGGGGCACGTCCCCGACGTCCCGCCGCCGACCGACGACCTCATGGCGGGTACGCCGGCGATCGACATCGCGCCCGCGGAGCCGCCGCCGTCGATCCTGGACGAACTCCTCGCCCAGACCGTCCTCTTCGCCCCCCTCGGCCTGGTGACCTATCGGGTCCTGGTCTCGCCGTGGGCCCGCGCCGCCGTCGGACCGACCGTGTCCGCCGCCGTCGAGGGCCTCCGGTTCGCACTCGTGTCGGAACGGGGAACGGACCTGGCCGACCTGTGCGCCAACACCGCCGGCCACCTGGTGGGTTTGGGGATGATGGCCTGCGCGAGCGCGCTGCTGGGCTGCCGGGTGGGACAGCCCGGACACGAATCGGTCCCGGACGGCGCTGTGACCGCGGTCCGGGACCGGTGACTCGGCGGGAAGGGATCCGGCCGCCCCGGGACACCTCGGGACACCCCGCGACGTCGGGGCCGGCCGCGGGACGCGACGGACCTCGCTACTCCACGCTCGCGGTCACCGGTTCGAACTTGTAGCCGAGACCGCGCACGGTCACGATGTACCTGGGGTTGCCCGGGTCCTCCTCGACCTTGGCGCGCAGCGCTTGACGTGCACGTCGAGCGTCTTGGTGTCGCGACGTAGTCCGCGCCCCAGACGCGGTCGATGAGCTGCATCCGGGTGAGCACCCGGCCGGCGTTGCGCAGGAGCACCTCCAGGAGCTCGAACTCCTTGAGCGGGAGCTGCACGTTCGTGCCGCGCACGGTCACCACGTGCCGCTCGACGTCCATCCGGACGGGGCCGGCCTCCAGCGCCGCGGGCAGCGGCTCGGCGCCGTCGCCCTCGCCCCGGCGCCGCAGCACGGCCCGGATGCGCGCGACGAGTTCACGTGAGGAGAACGGCTTGGTCACGTAGTCGTCGGCGCCCAGTTCCAGGCCGACGACCTTGTCGATCTCGGAGTCCTTCGCGGTCAGCATGATCACGGGGACGTTCGACTTCTGCCGCAGCGTCCGGCACACCTCGGTGCCCGACAGTCCCGGCAGCATCAGGTCCAGCAGCACCAGGTCGGCGCCGGTGCGGTCGAAGGTCTCCAGGGCGACCGTGCCCGTGGGCGCCACGGCCACCTCGAAACCCTCCTTGCGCAGCATGTACGAGAGGGCGTCGCTGTAGGATTCCTCGTCCTCGACAACGAGTACGCGCGTCACTGTGCCGCCTCCTGACGGTCGCTGTTGCCGGCGGGCTCGACCCTCCGGCTCTCGGGTCGGGGCAGACGCAGAGTGAACGTCGATCCCGACCCCTCCTTGCTCCACACGGTCACTTCTCCACGGTGGTGGGTCATGATGTGCTTGACGATGGCCAGGCCGAGACCGGTGCCACCGGTCGCCCGGCTCCGAGCGGCGTCCACACGGTAGAACCGCTCGAAGATCCTCTCCAGATCCTGTTGGGGGATGCCGATGCCCTGGTCGGCGACGCTGACGTCCACGCTCGACCGGGACACCCCGACCGAGACCGCGACCCGGGTGTTCTTCGGACTGTAGGCGACGGCGTTGGCGACCAGGTTGCGCAGGGCGGTGCCGAGCAGTCCCTCGTCGCCCAGGACGGCGACGCCTTCCGCGCCGCTGCCGACCAGCTCGATCCCCTTGGCGTCGGCGGGCATGCGCACCGCGTCGAGCGCGTCCTCCACGACGTAGCCCAGGTCCACCCGTGTGGGTTCGGCCATGGGTTCGGCGCCCTGGATGCGGGAGAGCGTGATGAGGTCCTGGATGACCGCCGTCAGCCGGGTGGCCTCCTGCCGCATGCGGTCGGTGAACCGGCGGACGGCCTCGGGGTCGTCGCTCGCGTCCTGTACGGTTTCGGCCAGCAGTGACAGGGCGCCGACCGGCGTCTTCAGCTCGTGCGAGATGTTGGCGACGAAGTCCCGGCGCACCGCCTCGACGCGGCGGTGCTCCGTCTGGTCTTCGGCCAGCACCAGGACCAGACCGGTGCCCCCCAGGGGCGCCACGCGTACGGCGAAGGAGGTGGCGTCGGGCCCGAACTTGCGAACGGCCACCTCGATGTCGGTCTCGCGGATGACCCCGTCCCGACGCACCTGCCGGGCCAGGGTCAGGAGTTCGCCTATCACCAGTTCGTCGCCCCGGACGATCCCGAAGGCCCGGGCGGCGGACGAGGCGCGCAGCACCCGGTCGGCCGAGTCCAGGACGACGGCCGACGAGGGGATCGCGGACAGTACCTCGGCGATGCCCGACGGGAGGGTGGCGCCGTCGTGCCGCGCGGGAGCCGGCGAATGCCGCTCAGGCGAGCTGGTACGGAGGTAGAGACCGGCGAGGACGCCGACGACGACGCCTGTCACGAGTCCGAAGATGCCGGTCACGGCGGCGAGAAGTTCCCCTTGCACGATTCGATCGTAAACGGGCGGACCGGATCCTTACCCGGTCAGACCGGATGGCACAACCGAGCTTCTTGCATCGTTCACCAATTCTTGGCCGACTCTTCAACGAACCACTGGGAGCATTGACGACATGCGGGATACGTACCACGAGGACCTCGACAGTCTGGGCGAACGCCTCGTCGAGATGACGCGCCTGGCCAGGCACGCGATCGCGCGGGCCACCACCGCGCTTCTGGACGATGACCTGGCGGCGGCGCAGGAGGTGATCTCCGGTGACGAGGAGATCAACCGGCTGGACCAGGAGATCGAGGACACCGCCTTCAGCCTGATGGCGCGGCAGCAGCCGGTCGCCTCGGACCTGCGGACCATCATCACGTCGCTGTACATGCGCGGTGACCTGGAGCGGATGGGCGACCACGCCGTCCACCTGGCCAAGATCGCGCGGCGGCGGCACCCGGACTCGGCCATCCCCAAGCCCGTCCGGTCGATCGTGCTGGAGATGGGCCACCAGGCCGAGCTGCTCGTGACCAAGGCGGGCGAGGTGATCAGCGAACGCGACCCCGACACCGCGCTGGAGCTGGACAAGGACGACGACCGGATGGACCGGCTGCGCCGCAAGCTGCTGCAGCGCATTCTCGCGCCGGGCTGGGAGTACGGCGTCGAGGCCACCATGGACGTCACCCTGGTGGGCCGTTTCTACGAACGGTTCGGTGACCACGCGGTGCACGTCGCCGACAACCTCGTCTACATGGTGACCGGCGAGAAGCGCGAGGACTACGAACCCGAAGCGTGACCCCGGGTGACCGAGGTGTGGTGACCCGGAGCGTCGAAGGGTGTCGCGAACGTGACATCCGTCGCTCCGACGCCGCCGGAGAGTCCCGGGGAGGGGCCGTCGGTCCCTCCCCGATCCCCTGCGCGAGGGTCCGCGGATTCGCTGGCCAGCAGGGGTTCGCGGCCGCCGGAGGGTGGTCCGACCAGGGCCTCGGCAGGCCTCGGGTACACTTTGTCAAGCCCTGAAAAGTGTGGCTTGACCTGCGTGTTCGCAAACCTAATAGGTACGTTAAGTCACAGATTCGTGGTATCCTTGTGGTAGCGGAAGGGGTACCTGTCACATGGCTTTCAAGGTCGGCGACACTGTTGTCTACCCCCATCATGGGGCTGCTCGTATTGAAGCGATCGAGACTCGCACCATTAAGGGCGAGGACAGAACCTACCTCGTTCTGAGGGTCGACAAGGGCGATCTGACGGTGCGTGTGCCGGCTGAGAACGCCGAGGACGTCGGCGTTCGTGACGTGGTGGGACAGGAGGGCCTGGACAAGGTCTTCGAGGTGCTGCGCGCGCCGCACACCGAGGAGCCCACGAACTGGTCCAGGCGCTACAAGGCGAACCTGGAGAAGTTGGCGTCCGGTGACGTCAACAAGGTCGCCGAGGTGGTCCGGGACCTGTGGCGCCGGGACAAGGAGCGCGGGCTGTCCGCCGGCGAGAAGCGGATGCTCGCGAAGGCCCGCCAGATTCTCGTCAGTGAACTCGCGCTCGCCGAAAAGACCAACGAGGACAAGGCCGAAGCGCTCCTCGACGAGGTTCTGACGAACTGACACGGGTCGAAGAAGCACTTTTTCATGATGAATATGCCTCGGGTGGGCGTCGGAACGGACGTCCACCCGTTTTCTCCTGGAAGAACACTTTTCCTCGCCGGTTTGGAATGGCCGGGGGAAGACGGTGTGAGCGGTCATTCGGACGGTGACGTCGCCGCGCACGCGGCCTGCGACGCGCTGCTCTCGGCCTGCGGACTGGGGGACCTCGGTTCGAACTTCGGCACCGCCGACCCCCGATGGCGCGGCGCGTCCGGGGCGGCCCTGCTGACCGAGAGCGTCGCCCGCGTGCACGCCGCCGGTTTCGAGATCGGCAACGTGGCCGTCCAGATCATCAGCAACCGCCCCAAGTTCGCGCCTCGGCGCCAGGAGGCGGAGAAGACGCTGTCCGCCGTGGTGGGGGCTCCGGTGAGCATCTCGGCCACCACGACCGACGGCCTGGGGCTGACCGGGCGCGGCGAGGGCATCGCCGCCGTGGCCACCGCCCTGTGCGCGCCTCGGGACTGAACCACCGTCGTCCGGCCCGTGCCCCGTACCGGGGGATGCGCGCCGAGGTCGACGCGCCCGAGGGCGCGATGGACGTGTACGTCGTGCACCTGGCCTCGGTGCGGGGGACCGGCGGCGACGGGCTGGGCATGACCTGGCCCGCCGCGTTCCCGATGGTGCGGATCGACCACGTCCCGGTGCGCGAGCTGACGGCGACCGAGGCGTGGACGCTGCCCGGACGGACAGCGACCACCGGCCGACCGCAGCGCGCCTGCACGCCTGAGACCCGGGGCGCGTCAGTCGCCCGGGGGCAGAGGTTCGCTGCGGACCCGCCCGGACGGCGGTCCGGGGGTGAGGTCCGTCATCGGCGGACGACGCGGCCTGAGGACCACCGGGCGCTTCTCCAGCGGCGTACGGCGCTCGGTGACCGGCCGGGACGCCGGCTCCGCCGACTCCGGAGGTGGAGCTGCCTCGGCCAGGTGCTCGGCGGCCTGGACGGGGGGCGGATCGGTCTCCGGGGCGAACGCGCCCTCGGCGTCGTCCAGGAAGCCGTCCTCGAACCAGGTCACGGGCTCGGGCTCCCGGTACCGGTCCCTCGGCTCCGCGTCCTGGATCCGCTGCACCGGCTCGGGGGTGGCGGCGCGCGGGGGAACCGACCCGATCCCGAAGGCCGCCCGGACCTCGGGTCCGGCGTCGTGGTCGAGCACGGGGGTCGGCTCCTCGTCCTCCGGCGCGTCCTCCAGGGCCGGATGCGGGGGTTCATCGTCCTCCGGGGGGGTCCACTCCGGCGGGACGTAGTCGGCGACCGTTCCCCCGGCGATCGCATCGGCGGGAGGCTCCCACAGGGCCGTGTCCGGGATCGCGGCGTCCTCGGGCTCGGAGGCGTCGAAGGACCGGGGGTCCGGTTCCAACGGCTCGGTCTCGACGGGTCCGGGCCCCGGCGCCGGTCCGCGCGGTTCCTCGGCCACGGGTGCGGTCGGTGCGTCGGCCTCGTCGGTGGCGGGGTCCCCCGGCGGCGGCTCGTCGTCGAACCCGTCGTCGAACCCGCTCGCGCGGTCGTCACGGTCCGTGCCCTCCGCGGGCGGGTCCACCGGCGCGGCGGCGCCGGGAACGACGGGGACGTCGGTGTTCGCGCGCTTGATCGGGTTGGCTCCGGTGCGGGTGCGCTTGGGCAACGGGCCCGCGGCCGGCTCGGCCGCGCTCACCGGCCGACTGGCGACGGACGTCACCGAGACGACCCCGGAGACCTCGTCCTCGTCGTCCTCGTCGAGCCACGGGGGGCGCGTCGCCGTCTCGGGCGCGTCCGCCCCGGGGTCGTGGCGGAGCGGGGCGGGGCCGAAGTCCAGCAGCCGGGTCGTCAGGTGGTGGTCGTCGTCCAGCTCCGACGGCTCCACCGCGCGGCCGTGCAGCACCGTCGCCCGGTCAGCCGAGGGAGTGGGCCGAACGGGAGCGCCGCGGCGGCGACGGCGGATGTGCGCGCGGACGGTCATCCACAGCAGGAAGGCGACGAGCAGCGCCGCGAGCGGCGCCACCGCGACGATGACGTTGGCGACCCCTTGGTGGACCGACTCGACCAGCCCCAGGTTGTTGAGCACCATGCGCCCGCGGCGACCACGATGAGCACCGGGATGAGCGCGAGGTCCACCCACGCGCGGTCCCGGGGATGGGCCTCGCGCAGGACGTAGCTCACCCAGAACGCCATGAGCAGCAGCAGGGTGTAGGTCACCGGGAACACGTGCGCCAGGGGGCTGTCCTCGTGTCCGCCGTACTCGGCGAAACGGAAGACGCCGGCGTAGGAGATGACGAGGGCGCACACGGCGATCAGACCGACGAAGAGCGCGCCACCGACGAGAGCACCGGCTCCCAGTCCGCGGCTCGCCGGGCGGCCGTTCCGTGTCCCTGTCTCGGGGGCTTTGTCGTAAGGGGCCATCGCAACCGCAGCGTAGTCGAGGAGGCCGCGCCAACACGAGATTCCGGCCGATCACGGTCGCCGCGCGGCGTGGCCGGGGCGGGAACCGAGGCGGCAGGCGCCCTGATCGCCGTGGGGGACGGGCTTCCGTGCCCGGAAATCTCACACCAGGTCGCCCGTAATACGGCTCACCACATATGTGCTCTCGGGTCTGTCCGGGAGTCGGCCGAAGGCGACGGCGAATGGTGGTTTGTGACCCGCGTGCGAGGGTACAGCGGCTACGCTTGACAACGTGAGTCTGCGCTTCTACGACACCAGTGCCCGACAGGTCCGAGACTTCGTCCCCCTGCGCGAGGGGTGTGCCTCCCTGTACCTGTGCGGCGCCACGGTGCAGGCACCACCGCACATCGGCCACATCCGCTCGGGCGTCAACTTCGACATCCTGCGCCGCTGGCTGACCCACCTCGGCTACGACGTCACGTTCTGCCGCAACGTCACCGACATCGACGACAAGATCATCAACGTCGCCGCGGCGGAGGGCGTGCCGTGGTGGAAGGTCAGCGAGCGCAACCAGCGCGCGTTCACCGAGGCCTACGACGTCCTCGGCTGCCTGCCGCCCACCGTCGAGCCGCGGGCGACCGGCCACGTGCCGGAGATGATCGATCTCATGCGCCGCCTCATCGACGACGGCCACGCCTACGCGGCCGAGGACGGCTCCGGCGACGTCTACTTCGACGTGGGCTCCTACGGCTCCTACGGCGAACTGTCCAACCAGCGGCCGGACCAGATGGAGGACAGCGCGGACCAGGACCGGGACAAGCGCGACCCCCGCGACTTCGCGCTCTGGAAGGGCGCCAAGCCGGGCGAGCCCAGCTGGGAGACGCCGTGGGGCCGAGGACGGCCGGGCTGGCACCTGGAGTGCTCGGCGATGGCCACCAAGTACCTCGGACCGAGCTTCGACATCCACGGGGGCGGGCTGGACCTGGTCTTCCCGCACCACGAGAACGAACTCGCCCAGTCCCGTGCCGCGGGGGACGGCTTCGCGCGCTACTGGCTGCACAACGGGCTGCTGAGCGTCGGCGGCGAGAAGATGAGCAAG
This sequence comes from Nocardiopsis sp. CNR-923, assembly GCF_001942255.1. Lineage (GTDB taxonomy): Bacteria > Actinomycetota > Actinomycetes > Streptosporangiales > Streptosporangiaceae > Nocardiopsis. The sequence goes on along the minus strand of NZ_MKKC01000078.1, from coordinate 6,994 downwards.
TCGCTCGGCAACTCGATGCTCATCCCGCAGATGATCCAGCAGGTCCGCCCGGTGGAGCTGCGCTACTACCTCGGCCAGGCGCACTACCGGTCGACCATCGACTACTCCGAGGCCGCGCTCCAGGAGGCGGCCGCCGCCTACCAGCGGATCGAGGGCTTCCTCACGCGCGCCGTCGAGGTGCTCGGCGAGGTCGTCCCCGCCGCCGGCGTCCCCGCCGACTTCGCGTCCGCCATGGACGACGACCTCGGGGTCTCCCAGGCGCTGGCCGTCGTGCACGGACACGTGCGCGAGGGCAACACGGCGCTGGCCTCCGGAGACAAGGACAGGGCCGCCGAGCTCGCCGGCGAGCTCCGCGCGATGCTGGCGACCCTCGGCCTGGACCCGCTCAGCGAACAGTGGGCGAGCGGGGGCGCCGGGCTGCGGGAGGTCGTCGACGCCCTCGTCGCCGTGGCCCTGGAGCAGCGGCAGGCGGCGCGGGCCCGGAAGGACTACGCGGCCGCGGACGCGATCCGCGACCGGCTCGCCGAGGCGGGCGTCATCGTCGAGGACACGCCGCAGGGACCCCGCTGGGACCTGAGGCACGGTTGACACGGGCGGTGGCGCGTCGGCGTTAGGCTGGACGTTTGCCACCGTCCTCTGGTGGCGGATCCGCCGGACGCCCCTGTGCTTCCGGCATGCTCGCGAGACGTACGGGGAGGCGGCGGACATGCCGGCGAAGAAGAGCAAGAAGGGCCCGACCAAGGGCAGCGGCGGCAAGGGTCGGCGCTCACTGGAGGGCAAGAGCGGGACGCTGCCCGCCGAGCAGCGGCACTGGTACGAGGGCAAGCAGCGCGCCCGCGCGGCGAAACTGCCCCGCACGGCCGGCGAGGCCCCCGCACGGCAGCAGCGCCGTGCCGCCGACTCCGACCTGCTGGTGGGCCGCAACCCGGTCGTGGAGGCACTGCGCGCGGGGATGCCCGCCACCCGACTGTTCCTGGCCAACAGCCTGGACCAGGACGAGCGGGTGACCGAGGCGGCGCGCGCCGCGGGGGACCGCGGCATCGAGATCGTCGAGGTGACCAGGGCCGAACTGGACCGGCGGTGCGAGAGCAACGGCCAGCCGGGCGCCGCCCACCAGGGACTGGCCCTCCAGGTGCGGCCGTACCGGTACTGGGCGCCGGAGGACTTGCTGGACCGGGCCCTGGAGTCGGACACGGCGCCGCTGATCGTCGCGCTCGACGGAGTGACCGACCCGCACAACCTGGGCGCGGTGGCGCGCTCGGCTGCGGCGTTCGAAGCGCACGGCCTGGTGATCCCGGAGCGACGCTCGGCGAGCGTGAACATGACCGCGTGGAAGACCTCGGCGGGCACCCTCGCCCGGCTCCCGGTCGCGCAGGCCACCAACCTGACCCGCGCGCTGGAGGCCTACAAGAAGGCCGGGCTGTTCGTCGTCGGCCTGGACGCCGGGGGCGACACGAGCCTGCCGGTGCTGGAGTTGGCGACGGGACCGCTGGTCATCGTCGTGGGTTCCGAGGGCAAGGGTCTGTCCCGCCTCGTGCGGGAGACGTGCGACGTGGTGGCGAGCATCCCGATCGGCGGTGCGGAGTCGCTGAACGCGTCCGTGGCGGCGGGCGTCGCGCTCTACGAGGTCGCGCGCAGGCGCGGGGCCGGTTCCGAGTAGGCCACGCGGTCCAGGAACCGGTACCATTCGGAAGGACTCTCCGAGGTCGGACGGCCCCGGAGGCCCGCCAGCGTAGCTCAATTGGCAGAGCAATCGCCTTGTAAGCGATAGGTTAGGGGTTCAAGTCCCCTCGCTGGCTCTCACTATGTCTGACCTGGGACATCTTCAGGCGGAGTCACTCCGCTGACAGCCTCACCGCCTGGAGAGCAATCGCCTATGGGCACCAAGCGCGTACGCCGGGGACCGCGCAACCTTGCTGCTGGACCCCTGAAGCCCCACGTCGACTCCTTCGTCCTGACCCTGCGCGCCGCCGGTCGCAGCGAGCGCACCGCCACGATGTACAGCGAAGCGGTGCGGTGGTTCGCCGCCGAGCACCTGCTGGCCGGTGGTCGGCCGTCTGACATCGACCGTCGCTACGACACCGCCGCTGACAGCAGCGCTGACATGGTCACCTTCGAGCCCGTGCGCGACTGGGAGCTGGTCGCCCGGGTGCACATCCGGTCCTGGCTGGTGCGGCTGCGCCGCCGCGGTCACAAGGACTCCTACCTCAACAACCAGTTCCGCTGCTTGCAGCAGTTCTTCAAGTGGCTGGCCGAGGAGGAGATCCCGAACCCGATGCGCAAGCTCAAGCCGGCCACGGTGGTGCCCGAGCCGGTGCCGGTGTTCGAGAAGGACGCCACCAAGCGGATCCTGGAGATGCCGGGCAGCCGTGGCGCGCGGGGGAAGGCGTGTAGGGTCCGCGACACCGCGATCATCATGCTGTTGCGCGACACAGGGATGCGCCGCCAGGAGCTGGCCGGTCTGACGGTGGACGACGTGTCGGTATCGGACCGCCGAGCGTTGGTCACCGGCAAGGGCGGCAAGCGACGGTTCGTGAAGTTCACCTTCGAGACCGCCAAGGCGCTGGACCGCTACCTGCGCCAGCGCGCCAAGCACTCCCACGCGCACCTGCCGCACCTGTGGCTGTCGCAGAAGGGCGGGGCGCTCTCGGCGTCGGGGAACTACCAGATGGTGCGCCGCCGAGCGGAGCGAGCCGGGGTGGAGGGCGCCTACCTGCACCGGTACCGCCACGACTTCTCCCACCGGTACCTGGACAACGGCGGCTCCGAGGGCGAACTGATGGAGCTCAACGGCTGGGACTCGCGCCAGATGCTGCGCCGCTACGGGCGCTCCGCCGCCGCCTCGCGCGCCCAACGCAGCTACGACCGGATCATGTGCGGAGTCGCATGAACGCGAGAAATCCGGCAACGGTTGAGTCAACGCGGCCGGTGGGTGGCTGACAGCGAAGGTCTGTCAGCCACCGGAGAGGCTGTCATCCCTGGTCATAGCGCAGATCGGTGCTTGTGGTTCAGGCACCTGGCCCTGTCCGCACCCACGGCTGACGACCGTGTGTGAGCGGTGGGTCAGAACCTTGTGAGACCCCCGTTCGCCGCCTGCGCGCTGACGGTCAGACCGCCGCCAGTCCAGCGTCAGCCGCGCCTCCTTTGGTCGGTCGGGTCATCACCGATCGACGACGGGGAGACCCACCATGCGTCACGACCCACTGCGCGCGGCCGAGCACGAATTCCTGCGCCTGGAGCTGGACACCGACGACCTGCTGCGCGAGCTGGCACCGTTCACCGACGCCCGCCCGGACACCCTGCTGGAGCTGCGCGAACTCCTGCTGTCGGGCTCGCTGGCCCGCCAGGTGCGTGACAGCGTCTGGCGCACGGTGATCGAGTCGGCGCGCGTGCGCGAGGAGTGGATGGTGGCCGCCATCGGTCTGGCCATGCCCGCGCTCCGGGCGTGCGCGGCGCGGATGTGCGTGGGCCTCGACGCTCGGGCCGCCGAGGACGTCCAGGAGGAGATGCTGGCAGGGTTCATCGCCGCCGTCCACGAGGTGGACACCTCCTGGTGCCGACTGCCGTGGGTGCTGCGCTGTCGCGCCAGTCGATGGGGGCTGCGGGCGCGTAAGGAGGCGCTGGCCGTGCCGACCGCGGTGGCCGAACCGCTCGCCAACGGGCCCGTCCCGACCGGGAACCCGGACCTGGTGTTGGAGGACGCGGTCCGCCAGGGCGTGATCAGTAAGGCGGACGCCGACCTCATCGGGCGCACCAGGCTGGACCGGGTGCCGCTGACGGACGTGGCCCGAGAACGCGGAACCGCCTACTGGCAGCTCGCCAAACGCCGATCGCGCGCGGAACGGCGGCTCACGGACGCGGTGCGATCGGGGCTGGTCACCGCACGCCTGTCCGCCCTGTCAGCGGCCTGACCACTCGAGGACTGGGTCAAGGATCGCTGACATCGAGTCCAATCCCGCCCTCCGTGGTGGCTCTGTTCCGAGGTAGGAGAGCCGACCACGGGGGGCGACATGGCGACTCCACACGAACGCCGACCACGGCGCGGGCGCTGCTCGCCGCAGCCCTGGGTCTGTACGTCGGGGAGCGCGCTGGCCCTCGTCCTGGGGCTCGCCGAACCCGTGCTCGCGGACGAGGCGTGGCTGTTCGCCCACCAGCTCAACGACGTCATCCTGCGCCTCACCAGGCTCTGCCAGGCCATCGCGGGATCGGTGGCGACGCTTTTCATCATCGTCGCTGGCCTGCGTTGGATGCTGGCCGGTGGCGATCCCAACGAGATCGACAAGGCCAAGCGGGGGTTCGCCGGAGCGGCCGTGGGCTACGTCGTGGTGTTCGCGGGCGAGGTCCTGCTCTTCGCCCTGGACTACCTGAGCAAGTACGAGTCGCCATGAGCACGGCACCGGCCGAGCCCGGGCGCGAAGAATTCGCGCTGGCGAGTCCGCTGAGCCTGGAGGAGGAGTACGCCGACGTCTTCGACTGCGGCGCGATCGAGGTCTCCTGCCACATCACCCAGTGGTTCCACGGACTGGTTCTCGGCATCCTCGAACCGCTCTTCGGATGGATCGCCGGAACGCTGTTCACGACCCCCGGCTCCACCGACGGCATCACCGGTGTGTGGGAGGGAGGCTCCGCCACGGTCAACACCGCCTACGCCCTGCTGGTCATCGCGGCCAGGTTCGTGATCATGACCCACCACGGACTCCAGACGCAGTACTCGGCGCGGGAGGTCCTGCCACGCCTCGTGGCCGGGTTCGTCGCCTCGAACGTCTCGCTGAGCGTCGTCGGATTCGCGGCACACGTCTCGACCTCCGTCGCCCAGGCCATCACCGCGGACGGCATCAGCAACGAGGTGGCCGCTCAGAACCTCAACGAGCGGACGGTGCAGTTCCTGGGTGAGGACGCGGCGATCGTCGTGCTCTTCCTCCTGGTGTTCGTCGTCCTGATGATCCTGTGGGTGATCGTGGAGATCGTCCGCATCGTCATCGTGATCCTGCTGATGGTCGGCGGACCGGCGATGCTCATGTTCCACGGGCTCCCGCAGACCAACCGCGTCGCGCAGATGTGGTGGCGCGCCTTGGGCGCGGTCTGCCTCGTGCCCATCTCCCAGGCCCTCGCCTTCGTGGCGCTCATGCGCGTGTTCTTCGAGGGCGATGCCCGCGCGATGTTCGGCGCCGCGCAGGTCGTGCGTGGAGACGTCAACCTCTTCGACCTGTTCCTCCTCCTGGTGCTCGTCTATGTGCAGATCCGCATTCCCGTGAGGGCGTACCGGGCGGTGTGGTCGGGACCCTCCGGTCGATCCCCTGCGGCTTGGGTGGCCAAGGCCCTGACCTGGGTGGCGGTGGCAGCAGTAACGGCAGGGACCGGTGGGTGAGCGGCGGCCGTACGGGGAGTGGGCGGTCGGACGGGCGCACTGCTGAGGGTCGGGCAGCAGGGGATGCGCCGGGTTCGAGCGAGCCGCACCGCCGCACCCACGACGCCCCTGCCCCGACGCGCGCGCAACTGGCGCTTCGGCACGCCAGGCACACGACCCGCGTCCGTAGCAGCCGGTCACCGGACTCATCGTGCCACCACAGGCCACGCCGCTGTCCCGAACCACTGTCCCCCTCTGTGTCAGGCTCGAGCGGGACACACGCTCCAGGACACACCCCGTCCGCTCCCCACCCCCAACACGTTGTGGCGCCTCCCACCAACAGGCAGCGCCGAGCCCCGGCTACGGCGTCACCGGACCCAGTGCCCGACCACCGGCACGAAAGCAGCGGCGCCCGTCCCGTCACCGGGCACCCTCCGCGCCCGAACACGCACCAGCAAGGGCCCACCCCGCGCCGGTCAGCCCAACGGTCGTCCGGCGCCCAGCCTTGGCCGAAGCGTTTCGAACGCCGTCTTCCGTGGCCGCGCAGACCCGATCCGTCCCGGCTCCGGTTCTGGAACCGGCGACGGCACTGAACCACCCACGCGAGGAAGGGACACCGACATGGACCAGGACGTTTCCACGTGGCACGCACGCATTCCCACGGACATCGATCGACCCGAACCCGTGCTGTGGAACCTCACCGCGCGGCAACTGCTGGTCATCGCTCCCGTCGGGCTGACGGTGTGGGGTCTGTTCTCGCTGCTGATGGGCGACGTGCCCCTGTGGCTCCTCGGGGCCGTCGCGGTCGTCCCGCTTCCAGCACCTGCTCTCCCGCGCCCGCATCGACGAACCGGGGCTGGTCGAGGATCTGCGCACCTACGCCCGCACCCACCTGGGAGAACAGGACGTAGTCCTGGTCGTGGACGAGACCGGGGACCTGAAGAAGGGCACCGAAACGGTCGGGGTCCAACGCCAGTACACCGGCACCGCCGGGCGCATCGAGAACGCCCAGGTCGCGGTCTACCTCGCCTACACCACCCCGGCCGGGCACGCGTTGGTCGACCACCGCCTCTGCCTCCCCCGCTCCTGGACCAACGACCCCCAACGCCTGCGAACGGCGGGCGTTCCCGAGCACGTCGCCTTCGCCACCAAACCCGCACTCGCCGAGCAGATGATCACCGCCGCCCTGGCCGCGCACACCCCCGCGGCCTGGGTGGCCGCCGACGAGGTTGACGGAGGCAACCCGCACCTGCGCCAGGCGCTGGAGGAACACCGGCTCGGATACGTCATGGCCGTGGCCCGCACTGAACGCCTGATGCTGCCGCACGGCCCGGCCACCGTCGGCGAACTCGCGGTCCTGGCCCCCGGCACGGCGTGGCAGCGCCTGTCCGCCGGGCCCGGAGCCAAGGGCCAGCGCTTCTACGACTGGGCGCTCATCGATGCCGAACCCGCTCCGTCCGGGTGCCGGTGGGCGTTGATCCGACGCCATCGCACCACGGGTGAGCTGGCGTTCTACCGGTGCTACGCACCCGAAATGGTGCCGTTGAAGCGTCTGGTCGCCGTGGCCGGGCGCCGGTGGCGGGTGGAGGAGAGCTTCCAGCAGGGCAAGGGTCTGGCTGGGCTGGACGAGCACCAGGTGCGCACGTG
>NZ_MKKC01000077.1 GCF_001942255.1 Nocardiopsis sp. CNR-923 | reverse complement strand
CGGTCGGCTCCGGAGCGCGGTGGGCGGCCGCCGGTTCGGTGCGGGGGGCCTGCCGGGGCGGAAGGGGGTCCAGGTGCCGCTGGTACCGCTCGTCGGACTCGGGCGTCTCGAACGGGTCGGTACGGGTGCGGGCGGCGTGGCGCGGCGGCTCGTCCGGGGCCGGGGACAGCCGACGGCCGGGCTGGTCGGTTCCGTGCTCGACGGGCTGTTCGACGTCGGGCCCGGGCCGCTCCACCGTGCTCTCGGGTCGGCGCGGGGCGAAGGGCGTGACCGTCGTGTCGAGGGCGGTCGGACGCACGGGCGCCGCGGGTTCGGTGAACCGGGCGGCCTCCTCGTCGGCGGGGGCGACGCTGTTGTGTCTGGGCTCGTACAGCCAGTGGGCGACGCGTTCGTCGCCGCCGTGCAGGAAGACGAGTTTGATCTGCCAGGTCCGGTCCTCCCTCTTCCAGGAGTCCCACGAGGCGTCGCCGGTCTCCAGTTGGTGGGCGCCGATCCTCCGGGTGACCACCTCCTCCAGGGAGGGGCCCGGGGCGGCGTCGCCGGTGGCGCGCACGGTGGCGCGCTGGGCCTGCTGGGCGATGTACTCGCGCTCCTGGAGGACGGGGCCCTCGAACCAGCGCACCCGTTCGATGGGGATCCCGGAGATCTCGGAAATGGCCTCCGCGGTCTCGCCGGACCGGATGCGGGCCTGGATTTCCTTGGGGCGCAACGGATTCTCCACTTCGATCTCGTACTGGCCGAGCCGGGAGAACTGGCCGCGTACGGCGGCGCGGAGGCGGTCGTCGACGGGCAGCGTGAAACGGGTCCCACGACCTGTGCTGGCGAGCACCAGGTAGGTGCCGTCCTCACTCACGGCCACGAGGCGAAGCTCGTGCATCGCCCTCCCTTTCGCGTCCCGTCGAGAGCAGGTTCGGCGGCCAGCCCCCGCGTTCTCCAAGTCTGGTCGGCCGACCACGGTTCGGCCAGTACCGCGCCCGGCATGTCCGAACTGTGTGGCCGCCTCCCGTCCGTGGTCCTCACCACGGGTCGCCCCGGGCCGTCCCGGGAGCCTCAACGGTCGTCTCCGGTGCCAATCTTGACACGCGGACCCTGCTCCGACCGGGAGCGGTCACGGCGGGATGTCGTCCATTCCGCGTCAGGGCTCCGCCGTGATGGTATCCCGCGGGTACGTAATCACCCCAGGCCCGGGGAAAACTCCGATCTCGGGCCGCATCCAGATCACGAATCCCCCTCGTGCGCAACCCGACACGCCGGTGTCCACCGGAGTGTGGCCCTTCTTGGTTCCTGGCGTCCTCGGAACACGCTTAGCCGAACACCCGGTCCAGGTAGGCGTTGCCGAACCGGCGGCGCGGGTCCACCCGGTCGCGCACCGCCAGCGCGTCCCCCATGCGCGGGTACACCCGCTCCAGGTAATCGCGGTCGCGGGTGTGCACCTTGCCCCAGTGCGGACGGCCGCCCACGGACGTGAACAACGCCTCCAGGTCGGCGAAGTAGGCCTCGTAGGGGACCCCCCGGTACATGTGCGCCGCCACGTAGGCCGTGTCCCGGCCGTGGGCGGTGGACAGCCACACGTCGTCGGCCGGGGCGAAGCGCACCTCCACCGGGAAGCTCACCCGGTGCCCGCCCCGGTCCACGATCGACCGCGCCTCCCGGAGCACGTCGGCCGTGTGCTCGGCCGGGATCGCGTACTCCGTCTCCACGAAGCGCACGTCGCGCACCGACGCGAACACCCGGTGCGAGACGTCCGTGTAGGAGCGCGTGGACAGGGCCCGCGAACTGATCCGGTTCACGCCGGGAACCAGGGAGGGGAAGCTCCGGCACAGCCGGTTGACGCGGTCGAAGACCGTGTTCGACAGGAAGTCGTCGTCCCACCACGACTGGAGGGCGGAGAGCGGACGCGCGGGGCCCTCGGTGACGTTGTTGCGCTTGGTGCTGGTGCTGTCCGTGTGGGGGAACCAGAAGAACTCGAAGTGGTCGTTGTCCGCGCGCAGTTCGGGCAGCCGCTCCAGGACCTCGTCCAGCGGCATCGGCTCCTCGCGCGCGTGCAGCAGGAACGCGGGGCGCACCGCCATCGTCAACGCGGTGACCACGCCGAAGGCTCCCAGCCCCACCCGGGCGGCGTGGAACAGGTCCGGTTCCCGGTCGGCCGAGCACTCCACGACCGACCCGTCGGCGAGCACGATCTCCAGTCCGACCACCTGGCCGGCCAGACCGCCCGCGTCGCGCCCGGTCCCGTGCGTGCCCGTCTGCACGGCGCCGGCCACGGTCTGCACGGCGATGTCGCCCATGTTGGCCAGGGCCAGGCCGTGTTCGGCCAGGGTGTCGTTGAGGTCGCACAACGGGAGCCCGGCCTCGACCGTGACCGTCCCCTCGCCGGGGTCGACCGAGCGCACCGCGGTCAGTGATGCGGGGGAGAGCAGGAGTCCGTCGGTGATCGCGACGTCGGTGAAGGAGTGGCCCGAACCGACCATCCGGACCCTCAGGCCGTCCCGCGCGGCGGAGGCGACCGCCGCCGCGACCTCGCCGGTGCCGTTCGGGGCCGCCGTCCGCCGGGGGCGGGCCTGATGGGTGCCCGCCCATGTGTTCCACAACACGTCAGTCATGCGACGTGACATTACCCACGAGTCACGTGTGTGGCCAGGGGGTAGCGGCGCCCAGGGTTCGACGAACACGGGACACCGGAGCGGGGGTGGGCGAGCGGGCGCCGGGAGGGCTGGTTTGATAGGCCCCATGAGGCCTTACGACGCGTTTTTGCTGATCTCCTTCGGTGGACCGGAGGGCGAGGACGAGGTCATCCCGTTCCTGGAGAACGTGACCCGGGGGCGCAACATCCCCCGCGAGCGGCTGGCGGAGGTGGGTGAGCACTACTTCCTCTTCGGTGGCGTGAGCCCGATCAACCAGCAGTGCCGGGACCTGATCGCGGCGATCACCGACGACTTCGCCGCAGGTGGGGTGGACCTTCCCGTCTACTGGGGCAACCGGTTCTGGGCGCCGATGCTCACCGACACCCTCGCCCGGATGCGGGACGAGGGCGTGCGCCGGGTGCTGGCGCTGCCCACGTCCGCGTACTGCAACTGGTCCAGTCGGACCGCCTACCAGGAGGACATCGACCGGGCCCGTGCCGCCCTGGGTGACGACGCCCCCGAGGTCGAGCTGATCCGTCCCTTCTACGACCACCCGGGCTTCGTCGAACCCCTGGTCGAGCACGCGGACGCCGCCCTCGCCGCGCTGCCCGCGGACCAGCGGGCGGGCGCGCGGCTGCTCTTCTCCGCGCACTCCATCCCCACCGCTATGGCAGAGGCCAGCGGCGGCCCCGGCCGGGCGTTCGGAGCGGAGGGCGCCTACGGGGCCCAGCTCGCCGAGGTGGCGGGCCTGGTGGCCGCCCGGCTCGACCGCGAGTACCCTTACGAGGTCGTCTACCAGAGCCGGAGCGGCCCGCCCAGCCAGCCCTGGCTGGAGCCGGACGTCAACGACCGCATCGAGGAGCTGGCCAAGGACGGCGTGCCCGCGGTCGTGGTCGTCCCGCACGGATTCGTCTCCGACCACATGGAGGTCAAGTTCGACCTCGACGTGGAGGCCCGCGAGACCGCGCGCAAGCTCGGGGTCGGCTATGAGCGGGCGCTGAGCCCCGGCACCCACCCGCGGTTCGTGTCCATGGTGACCGAGCTGGTCCGCGAGTGCACCGACGGCGCCGCGCCGGTGCGCCTGGGCGGACTGCCCCGGTGCCCCGAGCCTGGCCAGGTCTGCTGCCGGCAGCGTTGAGCCGGGTCGGGCGGAGGGCCGCGGCCGCGCTCGTCGCGGGCCTCCGCTCCGCTTCGTCCCGTCCGTGGCCCCACCACCCTCGACGGATGCCCGCGGCGCGGTGCTCGCCCCTGTCGGCGCCCGAACCGAACCCCCCGGGGGGCGGCGGGCCCGCGGCCGGTCCCCCCGTCTGCGGGGATTCGCCCGATAGGGTCGGCTCCAGACCACACGTCGACGGTTCAGGAGGATTCGCCTTGGTTCGTTCCTGGTATGAACTGCCGGAGTACGTCCGTCTCCGCCGTGTCAACGGGCTGCGCCTCTCCCCGGACGCACCCGCCTCGTGGCGCCCGTCAGCGGCCTCGGGCCCGACGGCGCCGCCTTCCACAGCGCCCTGTGGGAGATCGACACGGTCCCCGCGTCCGAGGGCGGGAACGCACCCCGGCGCCTGACCCGCTCGGCCAAGGGGGAGAGCGCCGCCCACTTCCTCCCCGATGGATCGCTGCTGTTCGGTTCCGGCCGGCCCAATCCCGACGCGACCTCCGAGGCCGCTCCCAAACCCGCCCTGTGGCTCCTGCCCTCCGACGGCGGCGAGGCGCGCCCGGTCGCCTCCAGACCCGGCGGCGTCTCCTCCTTCACCGTCGCGCGCGACTGCGGCCTGGTCGCCTTCACCTCCGACACACACGCTGGCAGCGAGACCGCCGAGGCTGACCGGGAGGCCCGCGAGGCACGGGAGGAGGCCGGGGTCACCGCGATCCTCCACGAGGCCCTGCCCATCCGCTACTGGGACGGCGACATCGGCCCCGACCACCCCCGCTACCTGATCGCCGAGCCGCCCGCCGACGGCGACTCCGGTCTCGGCGAGCACCGGGACCTGACCCCCGACGCGGGTATGGCCCTGGTGAACGCTTCGGGCGACCTCACCCCCGACGGGTCGGCGCTGGTCACCGAGTGGCGGGTGCTCACCGTGGGAGGCGCCGACCGCATTGACGTCGTGTCCGTCGACACGGCCACCGGCGAGCGCCGCACCCTGGCCAGCGACCCCGACCACGACTTCGGCGGGCCGCGGGTCTCCCCGGACGGCCGCCACGTCCTGCTCACGCGCGGCTCGGCGGGCACGTACGACGGCGAGCCCCGCGACCACACACTGTGGCTGGTCGACCTCGCCACCGGTGAGGGCCGCGACCTGCTGCCCGACCACGAGCTCTGGCCGCGCGACTACGCGTGGGCGGCCGACTCCGCGTCCGTCTTCCTCGTCGCCGACCAGGACGGCCGCGGACCCGTCTTCCGCGTCGACCTGGACACTGGCACGCTCAGCCGTCTCACGGGCGACCACGGCTCCTACGGCGCGCTCAACCCCTCTCCCGACGGCCGCCACGTGTTCGCGCTGCGCGACGCCTGGGACGCCCCGCCCGCGCCCGTGCGCCTGGACGCCGCCGTCGTCGACGGAGCGCCCACGCCCCTGCGCACGCCCGGGTCCGAACTCACCATGCCCGGCACTCTGACCGAGATCGAGACCACGGCCGACGACGGCGAGCGGATCCGGTCCTGGCTCGTGCTGCCGGAGGAGGCCTCGGCCGAATCCCCCGCGCCCCTGACGGTCTGGGTGCACGGCGGCCCCTACATGAGCTTCAACGGCTGGTCCTGGCGCTGGAACCCCTGGCTGCTCGCCGCGCGCGGCTACGCGGTCCTGCTGCCGGACCCCGCCCTGTCCACGGGATACGGACAGCGGATGCTGCGTCGCGCCTGGGGGAAGTGGGGGCCGCGCACCCACGCCGACGTCATGGCGATCACCGACGCCGCCGAGGCGCGCGCGGACATCGACGCCGACCGGACCGCCATGATGGGCGGCTCCTTCGGCGGATACATGGCCAACTGGATCGCCGGGCACACCGACCGCTTCCGTGCCATCGTCTCGCACGCCTCGCTGTGGGCGCTGGACGGCTTCAGCGGCACGACCGACCACCCGGCGGCGTGGGAACGGGAGTTCGGGACCCCGCTGGCCCAACCCGACCGCTACACGCTGAACTCGCCGCACCTGCGCGCCGACCGGATCCGTACGCCCATGCTCGTCATCCACGGGGACAAGGACTACCGCGTGCCGATCGCGGAGGGGATGCGCCTGTGGCGGGACCTGCTCCTACACGAGGTGGACGCCAAATTCCTGTACTTCCCCGACGAGAACCACTGGATCCTCAAGCCCGGCAACGCCCGGATCTGGTATGAGACGGTCTTCGCCTTCCTGGACCACCACGTCCACGGCAAGGAGTGGACCAGGCCGGAACTGCTCTGACCCACGAACGGGGGACCACACGTGAGTACCACCCATCCTCCCGACCCTGAGGAGCTGCGCGCGCTCGCCGTGCGCGCGGCGGCCGAGGCGGGGGAGCTGGCCGCCGGGGGCCAGGCGGGCGTCACCGTGCTCGACACCAAGTCCAGCCCCACGGACGTCGTCACGAAGATGGACCGGGCCGCCGAGGAGCTGATCCGTGCCCGGCTGCTGGGGGCCCGCCCCCACGACGCGGTCCTCGGTGAGGAGGGCGGCGGTGTGATCGGCACCAGCGGCGTGCGGTGGATCGTCGACCCGATCGACGGCACGGTCAACTACCTGTACGGGAGTCCGGACTGGGCGGTGGCGATCGCCGCCGAGGTGGACGGGAGGGTCGTGGCCGCCGCCGTGAACGTCCCCTCGCGCCGGGAGATGTTCGAGGCGGTCCTCGGGCACGGTTCCCGCCGCAACGGCGTGGCGCTGCGGGCCCCGGACGCCGTGCCGCTGGACCGGGCCCTGGTGGCCACCGGCTTCGGGTACTTCCCCGAGCGGCGCGCCCACCAGGCGCGGGTGCTGCTGGAGGTGCTCCCCAGGGTGCGCGACATCCGGCGCTGCGGCGCCGCGGCCGTGGACCTGACCGGACTGGCGACCGGCCGCTGCGACGCCTACTACGAGCGCGGACTCAACCCCTGGGACTGGGCCGCGCCCGGCCTGATCGCCAGTGAGGCCGGCGTGCGCGTGGGCGGGGCGGCCGGCGGGCCGCCCAGCACCGATCTGGTCATCGCGGCGCGCCCGGAGCTGTACGAGGCCCTCGACGGCCTGTTGGCGCCGCTCGGCGCAGACACCGACGGCTGACGGCCGCCGGGGCCGCGGTTCCCTGGGCCGCCGCGGTGTGAACGCCCCAGGACACGTGAGAGGCGGGGCGGACCCGTGATCCGCCCCGCCCCGTGTTCGGGGCCCCGCCGGTCCGGGGGGATCCGGGTCAGGGCCGCCGCACCCGCGTCAGCAGCGGGTGTCGATGCCGTTGCGAGCCGCGATCCGGTAGAGGTCCTCCAGCTCCGACGCGTGTGTGTCGGCGAGGAAGTCGTCCCCGGCGGCCTGAGCCGAGCGGAGCGACCGGGAGGTCTCGTTGATCCGGACCTTGATCTCTGCGAGGAACTCGCCCATGACACCTCTCTCAGGGGTCGGCACCGGGGCACACGGGTGTCCCGGTGAAAGCCGTCAGCGCACGACTGCGTGTCCGCGCGATCCGATGGCGCCACTTCGGTGTGGCGCGTACCCGTCGCGGTCCGGCCTGAGGCGGCCGGTGCCCACGCGTGCGTCTCCTACCCCGGCCGCCGGGTGATCCAAACCCCACCGGCGACCCCGGTTTCAGGGACCGGCCGCCGAGCCCCGGACGGGCCCGGGGGCAGGCGGGGTGGGGCATGACACATCTCCCCGGTGCGCCCCATGCTTACTTGTTTCTTATTCTTGATGTGTCAGATTCGAGATGTGCGGGGTTGGGCCGCCGCCGACGGTTGGGGGATTCGTCGGCGGCGGCTCCCCGTGCGCAGCAGGGATCGAAGCTCTCGGCCCAGCGCCCGTGTCCCCACGGGATGAGGAGAGTGGTTCTCCGCGGAGGAGGCCACGGCGGGTTTACCGCCTCCTTACTCCGGATGTGGGAGAACGGATGACGCGGCCGGGACCAAGAACGCCGCTGCCGGTGTGTTGGGGGATGCGCCGGCAGCGGCCCCTCTTTCTTTTTCCCAGGCAACAGAGGTCGAGAAGGTCAACGTGCGCGTACTCGTGGTCGAAGACGAACGGGTCCTGGCCGACACCGTGGCGGTTGGACTCCGGCGCGAGTCGATGGCGGTGGACGTGGTCTACGACGGTGACACCGCCCTGGAGCACGTGGCCGTCAATGACTACGACGTGGTCGTCCTCGACCGAGATCTGCCCGGCACCCACGGCGACGACGTCGCCCGGTCGCTGGTGGGAGACAGCTACACCGGCCGCATCCTCATGCTCACCGCCTCCGACGGTGTCCAGGACAAGGTCGAGGGGCTCACCCTGGGAGCCGACGACTACCTGGCCAAACCCTTCGCCTTCGCCGAACTCGTCGCGCGCGTGCACGCCCTGGGCCGCCGCGCGGTGCCGCCGCTGCCCCCCGTCCTGGAGCGGCACGGCATCGAGCTCGACCCGGCCAACCACCGGGTGCACCGCGACGGCCGCGAACTGGCGCTCACGCCCAAGGAGTTCGCCGTCCTCCACGTGCTCATGCGCGCGCGTGGGACCGTGGTCAGCGCAGAGGGGCTGCTGGAGAAGGCCTGGGACGAGAACGCCGACCCCTTCACCAACGTCGTCCGGGTCACGGTGATGACCCTGCGCAAGAAGCTCGGCGAACCGCCGGTCATCCAGACCGTCCCCGGTGCGGGGTACCGGTTGTGAGACCGGCGGAGCGCCCGGAGCCCGGACAGGTCGAGCCGACCCGCCCGGGTGACACCGGCACGTGGCGCAGGCTCAACACCGTGGCGCCCTCCGGACAGGGCGCGGAGCGCTCCGCCGCCGCCGAACGGGTGCACCGCTTCACCGACAACCTCAGCCTGCGCTCGCGGCTCACCCTGATCTACGGGATGCTGTTCTTCGCCGCGGGCTCGGTGCTGGTGCTGGTCAACTACCTGATCGTCACGGTGCTGCTCAACGCCCTGCTGGCGGAGGAGAGCGCCGCGGAACTGGCCGCGCAGAGCTACCTCATCGAGGAGGTCCTCACCCACGTCACCCGCTTCTCCCTGCTCGCCCTGTTCCTGGTCGGGCTGCTCGCGGTGGCGTTGGGGTACGCGGTGGCCGGGCGGGCCCTCTCCCCGCTCCAGAAGATCACCCGGATCGCCCGGCGGCTGTCCGAACGCTCCCTGCACGAGCGGATCGCCCTGTCCGGGCCCGACGACGAGATCCGCGAACTCGCCGACACCTTCGACGGCATGCTGGAACGACTCGACCGCGCCTTCGACGGACAGCGCCGCTTCGTCGCCAACGCCTCGCACGAACTGCGCACCCCGCTGGCGATCAACCGGACCCTCCTGGAGGTGGCGCTCAGCTCCCCGGAGGTCTCCGCCGACCTCAAGAGCGTTGGACAGACCCTGCTGGAGACCAACGCGCGCCACGAACGCCTCATCGACGGCCTGCTCTTCCTGGCCCGCAGCGACCGCGAGCTGGAGGCCCGCACCCGGGTCGACCTCGGCGAGGTCGCCGAGACCGTGCTGAGCCAGCTGGCGGGCGACCTGTCCGAGTCCGGCCTCCAGCTGCGTCTGGACCTGCGCCCGGCCCTGGTGGAGGGCGACCCCGTCCTGTTGGAGCGGCTCGTGGGCAACCTCGTGGAGAACGCCCTCAAGTACAACGTCGCCGAGGGCGAGATCACCGTCCGCAGCGGCATGTACGAGGGGCGCCCCGCCGTCCAGGTGGAGAACTCGGGCAAGGTGATCCCCGCCTACGAGATCGAGGGCCTCTTCGAGCCGTTCCGACGCGGCTCCGGCGACCGCGTGGGTTCGGGACGCAGCGCGGGACTGGGTCTGTCCATCGTCCGTTCCGTCGTGCGCGCGCATGAGGGCGTCGTGACCGCCTGGCCGCGCGCGGGCGGGGGGCTGGTCGTCACGGTGTGCCTGCTCGGTCCCCCCGGCGAGACGGCCGAGCGCCGCTGAGTGCCGCGCGCGAGCTGCGCAAGGCCACGCTTCGTGGTATCTATACGTGTCCGAAGACACGCCCACCCCTGTCACGAGCGTCGACTCCGGGTGGGTATGCTTCCCCGGGCGTGGACACGGAGGGAATCCCTCCTGACGTGGGCATGTCTTGGATATTGCCCACCGGTGGGGGAGTGTTCCGCGCTCGTCCGGGATGGGCGAACAGGCTCCCGTGCGGGAGTCCGACACCGGGTAGTACACGGGGAGCCGACCGAGGTGTGGCCGCCATGGCCGCCTTCGGTCACGGTCCCGTGAGAGTGCCGCTGACCTGTGGACGGTGACCCGGGAGGGGGCACGGTTCGCCAGGAACGGAAAAACTCATCGGCGGAACCGGGCACAACGAAGGTCTCTCAAGCGTTACACCCGCGCGACGAGGCACTGAACGAGGGGGATGGAGTTAGCACAGATGGCCACCGACTACGACAGCCCGCGCAAGACTGACGAGGAAATCAACGAGGACAGTCTCCAGGAGTTGCAGGCGCGGCGCGGGGAGAAGGCCGCCGGGCCGATCGACGCCGACCCGGACGAGGTCGCCGAAGGTATGGAGCTGCCCGGCGCGGATCTGTCCGGCGAGGAGCTCGCGGTCCGCGTCCTCCCGCGTCAGGCCGACGAGTTCACCTGCGCGCGGTGCTTCCTGGTGCACCACCGCAGCCAGCTCGCCGAACAGCGTGACAAGCAGCTGATCTGCAAGGAGTGCGCCTGAGCGGACGGGGCGGACCACCGTCCCCGTCCGCGGTACCCACCGCCGAACCCCCGTCGCCGGGGCCCGCACGGCGGTGACCGTCGCGCCGGGCGCCGACATCACGCACGGCGGTGGACGGCCGACCACACGCGTGCCGCGTGCGGTGGGCCGTCCACCGTGTGTCGTCCGGGCCCGCGTACCGCCGCGGAAGCCGACCGCGGGGCCGGGTCAGACCTCGATCGCGTCGCGGCCGGACCGGGTCAGCCCCTTGCGCGCGGTGCGCACGGCGAGCACCCGGGCGACCTCCACGCCGACACCGGCCACCACGGCCCACCCCAGGGCGTGACCGAGCCCGACCTCGGGGGACTCGATGTCCGTAGGGGGCTCCTCCCCGGTGGCACGGGTCCAGGCGAAGGTCAGGGCTTTGCGGGTGACGTACTCCGCGGCGAACCCCGCCACGAATCCGATCAGAGCGGGGGCGAGTTCACCGCCGTCCTTCTTGGCCATGTTGTCTCGTTCACCGTTTCCGTTGGGCTTCGATGGCACGCCCGTGGCGCGCCGTGTCCGTAGTGGGGATCCTTTCACGGACGCCCCCAGCACGCATGATACCCGGGTAGGGTATTGGCGCCCGCGGTGCAGCGCCGGGAAAGCGGAACGAACACGGCCGCCAGCGGACTACCATTGCCACATGACCAACCGCTCTCATTCCTTCCGCATGCCCGACAAGCCTTCGCTGGACGGTATCGAGGCGAAGTGGGTCGACGTATGGGATGAGTCCGGCGTCTACCACTTCGACCGCACCCG
This sequence comes from Nocardiopsis sp. CNR-923, assembly GCF_001942255.1. Classification (GTDB taxonomy): domain Bacteria; phylum Actinomycetota; class Actinomycetes; order Streptosporangiales; family Streptosporangiaceae; genus Nocardiopsis. Next base: position 49,253 of record NZ_MKKC01000077.1, on the reverse strand, counting down.
CGGCCGCGAGGACGTCTTCTCCATCGACACCCCGCCGCCCACCGTCTCGGGCTCGCTGCACATCGGCCACGTGTTCTCCTACACGCACACCGACACGGTGGCCCGCTTCCAGCGGATGAACGGCAAGGCCGTCTTCTACCCGATGGGCTGGGACGACAACGGTCTGCCCACCGAACGCCGCGTCCAGAACTACTACGGCGTGCGCTGCGACCCGTCGATCCCCTACGACCCGGACTTCCAGCCCCCGGTCAAGCCCGACCCCAAGCGGCAGATCCCCGTCTCCCGCCGCAACTTCATCGAGCTGTGCGACCAGCTCACCGAAGAGGACGAGAAGGTCTTCGAGTCGATCTGGCGCCGCCTCGGGCTGAGCGTCGACTGGCGGCACACCTACGCCACCATCGACGACGACTCCCGTGCCGCCGCCCAGCGCGCCTTCCTGCGCAACCTGGCCCGCGGCGAGGCCTACATGGCCGAGGCGCCCACCCTGTGGGACGTCACGTTCCGCACCGCCGTCGCCCAGGCCGAGCTGGAGGACCGGGAGCGCCCCAGCGCCTACCACAGGCTCGCCTTCCACCGGCCGGACGGCACCCCGGTCCACATCGAGACCACCCGTCCCGAGCTGCTCGCGGCCTGTGTCGCCCTGGTCGCCCACCCCGACGACGAGCGCTACCAGGACCTGTTCGGCACCACCGTGCGCACGCCGGTCTTCGGCGTCGAGGTCCCGGTCCGGCCGCACCGCCTCGCCGACCCCGAGAAGGGGTCCGGCATCGCGATGATCTGCACCTTCGGCGACATCACCGACGTCACCTGGTGGCGCGAGCTCCAACTGGAGACCCGGCCGATCATCGGCTGGGACGGCCGCATCATGGCCGACCCGCCCAAGGGTCTGGAGTCTCCCGAGGGACGCGAGGCCTACGCCTCCCTCGTCGGCGCCACCGTCCACACCGCGCGCGAGCGCGTGGTCGCCCTGTTGCGCGCCAGCGGCGACCTCATCGGCGAGCCCACCGCGATCACGCACCCGGTGAAGTTCTACGAGAAGGGCGACAAGCCCTTGGAGATCGTCACCACCCGTCAGTGGTACATCCGCAACGGCGGACGTGACGAGGGTTTGCGCGAGGCGCTCATCGAACGCGGGCGCGAGCTCGTCTGGCACCCCGAGCACATGCGCTCGCGGTACGAGAACTGGGTCGGCGGGCTCAACGGCGACTGGCTGATCAGCCGACAGCGCTTCTTCGGCGTGCCGTTCCCGGTCTGGTATCCGCTCGACGCCGAGGGCAACCCCCGCTACGACGCGCCGATCCTGCCGCGCGAGGACCAGTTGCCGGTCGACCCCAGCTCGCAGACGCCCGAGGGCCACACCGAGGACCAGCGCGGCCAGGCGGGCGGCTTCATCGGCGACCCCGACGTCATGGACACCTGGGCGACATCCTCGCTGACGCCGCAGATCGCCTCCGGATGGGAGCGCGACCCCGACCTGTTCGGGCGCGTCTTCCCGATGGACTTCCGCCCCCAGGGGCAGGACATCATCCGCACGTGGCTGTTCTCCACGGTCGTGCGCGCCCACTTCGAGAACGGCGCCCTGCCCTGGAGCACCACCGGCGTCTCCGGCTGGATCCTGGACCCGGACCGCAAGAAGATGTCCAAGTCCAAGGGCAACGTCGTCACGCCGGTCGCGCTGCTGGAGAAGTACAGCTCCGACGCGGTCCGGTACTGGGCGGCCAGCGGGCGCCTGGGCACCGACACCGCCATGGACGAGGGCCAGATGAAGGTCGGCCGACGACTGTCCATCAAGATCCTCAACGCCAGCAAGTTCGTCATGTCGGTCGCGGGTGAGGGCGCCGTCACCGACCCGACCGCGGTCACCGAGCCGCTGGACCGCGCGATGCTGGCCACCCTGGCGGACGTGGTCGAGGACGCCACCGCCGCCTTTCGGGCCTACGACCACACCCGGGCCCTGGAGCGCGCCGAGCGGTTCTTCTGGGACTTGTGCGACGACTACCTGGAGCTGGTCAAGGCCCGTGCCTACGACACCGGGTCGACCGAGGGCGCCTCGCGCGCGCGGCCCTGCTCATCGCCCTGGGCGCCCTGCACCGGCTGTTCGCCCCGTTCCTGCCCTTCGTCACCGAGGAGGTCTGGAGCTGGTGGCAGGAGGGCTCCGTGCACTCCCAGCCCTGGCCGGAGGCGGCCGAGTACCGCGCCGCCGCCGTCGACGGCGACCCGGCCGTACTGGCCGCCACCGCCGAGGTGCTGCGCGCCGTGCGCAAGGCCAAGTCCGAGGCGAAGTTGTCCATGCGTGCCGAGGTCGAGCGGGTTCGGGTCTGGGGCAAGCGGGTCGAGGCCGCCCGGGCGGCCAGCGGCGACATCGCCGCCGCGGGCCGCGCCGCCGGGATCGACTTCGAGGCCACTGACGAGGCCGAGCTGACCGTCGAGGTGACGCTGCCCGAGTCCGCCCAGGACTGACGACCAGGCCGGAAGGGGGGCTGGGCTCGGGCGCCCGGCCCCCCGTTCGCGCGTCCCGGGTCCGGCCGCGGCCGGAGTCCGTCCCGCGCTCCGGGGCGTCGGACACCGGGCGCACCTCCCGAAGGGCGATAGGCTCAGCGGTTGTGAGTACCTCATCCCTGGAAGGCGGACGGATCCCGATCACGGTCCGCCGCCTGGACCCCGGCCTTCCCCTGCCCGCGTACGCGCACCCCGGCGACGCGGGCGCGACCTGTACACCGCCGTCGACGTCGACCTCGCGCCCGGTGAGCGGGCCACGGTTCCCACCGGGCTGGCGATCGCCCTGCCAGAGGGGTTCGCCGCGTTCGTCCACCCGCGTTCGGGGCTGGCGGCGCGCTGCGGCGTGACCATCGTCAACGCGCCGGGCACCGTCGACGCGGGGTACCGCGGCGAGATCAGGGTGACACTCATCAACACCGACCGGGACACCCCCGTACGCCTGTCGCGCGGGGACCGCGTCGCGCAGCTGGTCGTCCAGCGTGTGGAGCGGGCCGAGTTCGCCGAGGCGGACTCCCTCCCCGAGTCGGTGCGCGGAGTTGGCGGGTTCGGTTCGACCGGGGGCCACGCCGCGTTGCGGTGAGGTCGCCCCGAAATCCCGGTGTCACCCGGGGAGCAACGGAAGCGGAGAGGTGAAGGGCGTGTTTGGACGCCGCCGTAGGAAGCGGGACGACAAGACCGGCAGAGCCGCGGAGACCGGGTCCGCCGCTCGGCGGAACGGCGCCGCGGGAGAGGTCTCCTTCGACAACGAGATCGAGCCCGAGCGGCCGACCGAGCAGGTGGCCAAGGAGGCCGACCGTCACCGGGCCACCGGCCCCTGGGACTCCACCGAGGATGTCCCCGAGGCCCGGCGCATGGACCTGGGCAGCCTCAAACTGCCCATGGAGCAGGGCACCGACATCCAGGTGAACGTCGCCCAGGACGCCAGGGGCAGGCAGAAGATCATCGGTGTCACCCTCGTGCGCGGCAAGACCGCGCTCCAGGTGCAGCCTTTCGCGGCCCCCAAGTCCTCGGGGTTGTGGGACGAGATGCGCGAGGAGCTGCGCGAGCAGGTCACCAAGCAGGGAGGCCAGGCCGAGGAGCACTCGGGCACCTTCGGCCCCGAACTCCAGGCCGTCATCCCGGTCCAGGGGAAGAAGACCGAGGACGGCAGGCAGCTGGGTCAGCGGGTGCGGTTCATCGGAGTGGACGGCCCGCGCTGGGTCCTGCGCGGCGTGATCCGCGGCGAGGGCGCCTCCAAGCCCGAGATGATGGCCGAGGCCGAGCAGCTGTTCGCCAACATCGTCGTGGTCCGCGGCGAACAGCCGGTGCCGCCCAGCGAGCTGCTGGAGATCACCGTGCCCAAGCAGCTTCAGGAGCGGATGGCCGCCGCGGTCAAGGAGCGCAACGCGCATCGCGCGGCCCAGCGCGGCAACGCCGGGAGCTCCCCGAACGGCTCGGCCAGCGCGGGTCAGGCCGGGCGGACTCCCGACGAGGCCGAGGGCTCCTGAACCATCGGAAGGCGTGCCGGGGCGGCGTAGGGTGATGGTCATGACGGACACGAACGACAACCGCGCCCCCCGGCCGCTCCCCGAGAACTGGAACCGGGCCCTGGCGGTCGTGGCGCACCCCGACGACCTGGAGTTCGGGGTGTCGTCGGCGATCGCCCGCTGGACCGCTCAGGGCAAGAGCGTGGTCGAACTCATGGTCACCCGGGGTGAGGCGGGCATCGACTCCCTGCCGCCGGAGCAGTGCGGTCCCGTGCGCATGGCGGAACAACGCGCGTCGGCCGCGATCGTGGGCGCCGAGACCGTGGAGTTCCTTGAGTTCGCGGACGGCGCCCTGGAGTACGGGCTCTCCCTGCGGCGCGCGCTCGCCGAAGCGATCCGGCGGCACCGCCCCGACGTCATCGTGTCCGTCAACTTCCGCGAGGCCTTCCCGGGCGGCACCTCGTTCAACCACGCCGACCACCGGGTGCTCGGCCCCGCCCTGCTCGACGCGGTCCGCGACGCCGCCAACCGGTGGGTGTTCGCCGACCAGCTCGGCGACGGCGTCGAACCGTGGTCCGGGGTGCGCTTCGTGGCCTTCGGAGCCTCGCCCCGCTCCACGCACTTCGTGGAACTGGGCGAGGCCGACCTGGCCGCGGGGGTGGCGTCGCTCGACGCGCACGAGGTGTATCTGGCCGGCCTGGACGGCTTCGACCAGAAGTCCTTCCTGTCCAGCGCCGCCGCGGAGGCGGGCCGCCGCGTGGGTGCGGCGCTGGCCACGGAGTTCGAGGTCTTCGACGTGTGAGGTCCGGCTCAGGCGTCGGTGCGCACGCGCACGAGCTGCCCGGGCCGCCGGTGTGGGACGGGCCCAGCGATGGGTCGCTCCTCACCTGGACGGGGGAATGACGGTCGAACCAGGTGGCGGTGCTCAGGAGGCGGCACCGGGGTCCACGGGGTCGGCGACGCGGCCCAGGAACAGGATCGCCTCGCCGAGCCGGAGAACGAACGCGAACGGCCGGTCGACGGTGAACTCCACGGGCGGAGAGGGCACGATCGCCGACATCACCGTCACCGCGGCGGTGGCGGCGGCGCCCTCGGCTCCCTTCTCGTCCACCCTCAGCACGGCCTGGTGCAGAATCCCCTCCACCCGGAGCGGCTCGTCGCTGATTCCGTCGAACCGGGCGCGGTCACCGGCCAGCCTGGTGACGCCCAGCTCCGCCAGGGGTGCCAGGAGCTGGGTGTCGGTCCCCACCGAGAAGCGGGGCAGCGCCAACTCCACCTCACGGAGGCGGCGCGCCCGGTACAGGTCGGCCAGGGCCGCCGCGTCCGGCGTCGGCGGCGCGGACGAGGGGTCCTCGGGCAGCAGCACGTCCAGGGTCAGGCCGTGCTCACCCGCCAACCCGACCATTCGCCACCCCGCCGCCTCCGCGTAGGCCATGTCCTCCCGGCGGTGCATGGTGGGTACCTCGCGGGGACCGGCGGGAGCGCGGAAGGTCCGCCCGCGCGTGGCGTCCGAGGCGAAGGAACCGATCCACACCATCGCGACCCACAGCGCGTTGACCAGGAGCAGTCGTGTGTCGGGGCGCACCGAGCCGGCGCGCAGCAGTTCGGGGACCAGGCCCCGGGTCACCTCGGACACCCGGCCGTTGACCCGTCGGCGCACCCCCTCCGGATCGCGAGCGAAGCCGACCCCCTCCACCTCGACGCCGGGCCGGGCGCGCACCTGCCCGGCGAAGGTGGGCCGCACGCGCAGGTCGTCGGGCACGTACAGGCCGTTGAGGGTGGCCAGCTCCAGACCTTCGGCGGCCGAGACCGCCGCGTCCAACGCGGCCAGGTGGACGGGGACGTTCCGACCGAGCAGCAGCTCCAGCTCGTCACGGGTCCGGCCGCCGCGCCGGACGCGAGCACGCCCAGCACCGTGCCGACCGAGTGCGGGGACCAGACGTGTGAGGCGTCCGGGGCGGCCAGGACCCGGTCCAGGGCGGCGGCGAACGCGAGGTGGTCGGTTCTCGGCGGGTCGGACAACCTCATGGGATCTCCGTACGTTGTTGATCGGCCTGGGAGGGCCGGGTGTGGCTGACGGGGTGCTGACTTCGCTGACTTCGGAGGAACGGCCCCCCGACCCTCCGGGGCGCTCCGGTCGCTGATGGAGATCTGGGCGACGGGGTCGGCGCCGCCAGGGTACGGACTCGCGGCGAAGGTCGCCAGATGTGACACCGGGCACACGTCAAGGGCGGGCGAACCGGGACGGGATGGGACGGAGCGAGGTCCCGGGACCCACCGCGTCCGCCGTGCGCCCCGGGGCGGCGCGGACGCGTGGACTAGGCTGGACGGGTGGCGCCGGACCCGTGCGAGGGCGGCTCCGACCGGACACGACGAGCAGCGACCGGGAGCGGGATGACAGACCAGCAGCGGGCCTCCGGGGAGACCGCCGGGCCGACCGGGGACGGCGACGGGGCGGACACGCCCAAGGTCACCGAGGACACCGTCGAGGCGCTCGTACGTTCCAGCTGGCCAAGGCACTGGGGGGCAAGCGCGGCATGGTCGAGACCGCCGTGCCCACCCTCTCCTTCACCCTGTCCTACGTGGCGTTGTCCGACCTGCGGCAGTCGATCATCGCCGGTGTGGCGGCCGCGCTGCTGCTGGGCGTGCTCCGCCTGGTCCAGCGCTCGTCGGTGCAGTACGTCCTCACCAGTCTGTTCGGCATCGGCATCGCGGCGGTCTTCGCCATGCGTAGCGGCGAGGCGGCCGACGCGTTCCTGCCCGGTGTCATCTACAACGCGGTCTACGCCGTGGTCCTGAGTCTGTCCGTGCTCGTGCGCTGGCCCGCGATCGGCCTCATGATCGGCCCGTTCATCGGCGACAGGGAGGACTTCACCTCCTGGCGGGCCAACCCGGCCGTGGTCAGGCTGTCCTCCCGGCTGACGTGGCTGCTGGTCCTGCCGTGCGTGATCCGGGTGATCGTGCAGTATCCGCTGTGGCTGCTCGACCACCACGACGTCGCCGACACCTTCGCCCTCCTCGGTCTGGCCAAGGTCGCGATGGGCTGGCCGCTCCAGGTGGCCGCGTTCGCCGCCATGGTGTGGGTCCTTGCGCGGGGCCGAACCCCCCTGGTGAACCGTGCCGACCCCGGGCCGCGGGACCCGGAGCAGGGCGACGGCGGTCGCTAGTCGCTCTGGTCCGGCGCGCCGCCGTCGGCCGGGCCGAGCAGGGCCTCCAGGGGTCCCAGCGCCTCCGGTTCGGCGAGGAAGACCACCGTGTTGCCCACCGTCAGGGTGCGTGCCGGGTCGGGCGGGCGCACACCGCCCGGACCGACCACCGCGACCAGCGCCACGCCCTCGGGAAGGCGCCCGGTCATGGCACTCTCGGGCCCGCCCACGAACGGACTGGCGGCGTGCAGCACGGACTCGGCGATCTCCGCGCCCGGCAACGGCGGCAGGGCGCCCTCCTCGGCCAGCTCGTCGTCGGTGACCCCCTCGACCAGATCCGCGATCAGCCGTGGCGGGGAGACCGCCAGGTCCACGCCCCACGACTCGTTGAACAGCCACTCGTTGTCGGGCTCGTTGATCCGGGCGATCACCCGGTCCACACCGAACTCGGTCTTGGCCAGCAGCGACACCACGAGGTTGACCTTGTCGTCGCTGCTGGCGCGATCACCACGTCGGCGTCGCCCAGACGGGCGTCCTCCAGGCTGGCCAGCTCGCACGCGTCGGCGAGCAGCCACTCCACCTGGGGGAGGTCGTCGACGCCGATCGCCCGGGTGTCCCGGTCGATCAGCAGCACGTCGTGGCCGCTGGCGGCCAGTTCGGTGGCGATGGAACGGCCCACGCTGCCCGCTCCCGCGATGGCGATCCGCATCTCACTCGTGTCCCGTCTCTTCACCGGTGTCGAGGCGCAGCTGGTCGAGGTCGCGGCCGTGCGCGACCACGTGCAGGACGTCGCCCTCGGTCAAGGGCTCGTCGGAGCGCGCCAGCAGGATGGAGCCGTCCCGGGTCAGGTACACGACCCGGACTGGGGTCCGTGCCTCCAGATCGGCCACCCTGCGTCCGACCCAGCTCGGGGGGAGCGTCAGCTCGTTCATGGCCAGGGTGCCGGAGGCGTCGTGCCACTCGGGCCCGGCGGCCAGCCGCTCGTCGCCGGGGACCATACGGCGCAGGATCGTGTCCGCGGTCCAGCGCACCGTCCCCACGGTCGGGATGCCAAGACGCTGGTAGACCTCGGCGCGGCGCGGGTCGTAGATGCGCGCGACGACGTGCGGCACGCCGTAGGTCTCGCGTGCCACCCGGGCGGCGATGATGTTGGAGTTGTCGCCGTTGCTCACCGCGGCGAAGGCGCCGGCGTGGTCGATCCCCGCCGCGAGTAGGACTTCCCGGTCGTGCCCCACACCCCGGACCGCGTGCTTGGACACCGTGCCGCGCAGCCGTCGGAACGCGTCGGGGTCCTGGTCGATCACCGCGACCGAGTGACCCAGGTCCACCAGTGTGTGCGCGAGGGTGGAGCCCACCCGCCCACACCCCATGATCACGATGTGCACCTCGCCCGCACTCCCGTCGAGAACGCCGTTCGACCCGGTGGACGCCGCCCGCCCACGGTCTCACCTTGGCACAGATCGTCCCGACACGCGCGACCGTCCCGGGAACCCAGGCGTGCGGTCGGCGCCGTCCGGCGGGTCCCGCCGGTCGGCTAGATTGGGTTCGGTTGGTGGCTGTGCGCGCAGGGTCACCGGTGTACCCGGCCTCTCTTCCGAAGGACTTCCCCATGACCCGTGTGGGCACCGAACTCGAACTGTCCGTCGACGACGTCGCGCACGGCGGATGGTGCGTGGGGCGCCACGACGACCAGGTGGTCTTCGTCCGCCACGCCCTGCCCGGCGAGCACGTGCGGGTGCGGATCACCGAGCGGACGTCGCGCTTCCTTCGCGGGGAGGCCATCGAGGTGCTCACGGCCTCTCCGGACCGGGTCGAGGCCCCGTGCCCGTTCGCGGGGCCCGGGAGGTGCGGCGGGTGCGACTGGCAGCACGCCTCGCTCCACGCGCAGCGCCGGATCAAGGCCAAGGTCGTCGCCGACCAACTGAACCGCATCGCCGGGATCGACCGCGCGATCACCGTCGAGGAGCTGCCCGGTCACCCCGACGGTCTGGGCTGGCGCACACGCGTGCGGTTCGCCGTCGACGCGGACGGACGCCCCGGGTTGCGCCGCCACCGGTCACACGACATCGAACCCGTGGACGAGTGCCTGATCGCGCACCCCGGCGTGACCGAACTGGGGGTGACCGACGCCGTCTGGAAGGACGTTCGGGACGTGGAGGCGGTGGCCTCCGCCAGCTGTGCCGACCGCGCCGTCGTCGTGACCCCGGCCCGCTCGAAGCTGGGCCCCCTGCCCGAGCTCAAGGCCTCCAGCGCCGTCCTGCGGCGCTTCAAGGGGGGCAGGGTCCAGTCGGTGCGCGGACGCCGCGGGGTGCGGGAGACGGTGGCCGGACACGAGTACCGGGTCAGCGCGGGCGGCTTCTGGCAGGTGCACCCGGCGGCGGGGGAGGTCCTGACCGAGGCGGTCATGGACGCCTTGGCGCCCAAACCGGGGGAGACCGCCCTGGACCTGTACTGCGGGGCGGGGCTGTTCACCCGCCCGCTCGCCGAGGCCGTGGGACCGCAGGGGCGGGCGATGGGCGTGGAGAGCGGCGCCGAGGCCGTGCGCGACGCCCGGTACAACCTGCGGGACCTGGAGCAGGTCCGGGTCGAGCGGGGCGACGTGGCCGCCCAGATGCGCGAGTGGGCGGACGTGCGCGCGGACGTGGTCGTCCTGGACCCGCCGCGGACCGGCGGCGGCGCCGAGGTCGTTCGCCTGCTCGCGGGCACCCGGCCGCGCGCGGTCGCCTACGTCTCGTGCGACCCGGCCACGCTCGCGCGGGACCTGGCCGCGTTCGACGCCGAGGGGTACGCACTGGTGGATCTTCGTGCCTTCGACGCCTTCCCGATGACCCACCACGTGGAGATGCTCGCGGTGCTGGAGCCCGTGCACAAGGCGCGCCGCCACCGTTCCTGACCGCCCGCGGGCCCGAGGGAACGCGTCCCCCGGGCCCGGCGGACCCCGCCCCGGCGTCGGCGCCGGGGGGCGCGCGGCACCGCGAGGCCCAGAGCCAGCTCGGCCATCCCCGTCCAGGAGAGCGCGGACAGCCGCTCACCGACCACCTGCACCCCCAGGAGGGGTCAGTCGCAGGTTCCGGCGTCCTCCGGGGGCAGGTCGGCCTCGGGATCGAAGTAGTGCCACGGGTCGTGGCGGCGCCAGTCGTCGGCGTCGGCCAACCGGTCCCCGCCCGCGGGTACGGGGAGGTCGAGCAGCCCGGCCAGGTCCGTGGTTCGCCCCTCCGGGGAGGACAACGTGTCCCAGTGCGCGGACAGGACCTCGGCGACGCGTTCGTCGGGCAGCTCCGCGAGCGCACCTGCCACCACGAGGTCCGTCTTGGAGGGCCCGAACGCGGTCAGCTGGTAGTTGACGTTCGGCGCCCAGGGCTCGGCGGCGTCGCCCGAGGAGACCGTCGTGAGCCAGACCATGAGGGGGAGCCTGGCCTGACCCGTGGCCCAGCACGGTTCGGCGTAGGCATCCGGCAGGCCCAGGACCACGCGCGCCCCTCCGCTGATGATCTCGGGCCTGAAGTAGGGCTCCTCGAACAGCCCGAGGTCGTACGTCACGACGCCCCGCCCCTCGGGCGCCTCGAAGTCCCGTGTGAACGACTCCCCGTCCTGCCAGACCACCGGAAACCGGTCCCGGGCCTCCTCCGGCAGCAACGCCAGGGGCGGGCCGAGCGCGTCGTGCCACTTGTCGACCAGGCCCTCGAAGCCCGGCAGCGGGCAGTAGGTGATCCCCTCCCTGACCTCGCAGCTCGTGGTGCCGTGCAACGCACTGTCGGGGAACCTGTGGTCCCATCCGTAGACCGCGTTCGCGTACACGGGCGTGGCCAGGGCTCCCGCGGCCAGGACCGCGCACGCACCGGCGGCGATCCCGCGCGCCGCGCCCCGCCTGGGCCGGGCGGTCAGCGCGACCGAGACGAACAGCCCGACCAACAGCAGGGCGTAGACCAGGTAGAGCCCGGAGAGCACCGTGATGCTGGGCGACCGGTTGGAGAAGGGGTCGAAGCTGAGGACGGCCAGGCTCTGCACCCGGTGGACCACCTGCGGGCCCGCGGACGCCAGGGCGGTGTCGAGGTAGAGGAGGTAGCCGGGCAGGATCACGGCGGGGACGATGATCTGGGCGTAGGAGCGGGTCCACATCGCGGCCGCGACCGAGGCGGCGGGCCCGGCCAGGGCAAGGGCGAAGGGGACGGCCCGGGCGTACGGGCTGACCGCACCCAACTGGGGGCCGTCGGCGACCAGGTGGCAGAGCACGGCCACGGCCGCCTGGCACACCACCGTGACCAGCGCGGCGGCGACCAGGAGGGAGAGCAACCGCCCGGTGCGGCCCAGGGGCGCCACGACGGAGCCGGAGTAGCGGGCCTCGCGCACCGCGGGGAAGGTGGTCGCCGCGAACATCGTGGCGGCGACGGCCAGCGCCGCGGACTCCGTCGTGTTGGCCACGTCCAGCGCGCTGGGCCGGTGGTATCCGGCCTGGGCGGCGTAGACCAGCGCCGCCGAGACCGCCGTTCCCAGGTACAGGAAGGGCTGGACCAGGAACCTGCGGACATTGAAGCCGGTCAGTCGTGCGAACGCCGCGGCGCGCCTCACACCGCCTCCCGTTCCACACCGGTGAGCAGCAGGTAGGCGTCCTCCAGGGTGGGTTCCACGCGGGTGCGCGCACCGTCGTCGGCCGGTGTGGTCCCTCCGGGGTGAGCACGCGGTAGCGGCCGTCCGCCAGCCGCCACGTGGTGACCCCCTCACGCGGGCGCTCTCCCTGCACCCACACCCTGCCCTGGGCCCGTTCCACCAGCTCACCCGGTGTCCCGTCGAAGACCACGCGGCCCCGGTCGAGGCACACGACGCGGCGGCACAGCGCCGCCACGTCCTCGATCTGGTGGGTGGAGAGCACGACGGTGCTGTGCCTGGCCAGCTCGGACACCAGGTCGCGGAACCGGATCCGCTGTTCGGGGTCCAGGCCGATGGTCGGTTCGTCCAGGAGCAGGAGTTCGGGATCGCCGAGCAGTGCGCAGGCCAACCCCAACCGCTGGCGCATTCCTCCGGACAGGCGGCGCACCCGGGTGTGGCGGCGTTCGTACAGGCCCACCCGCCGCAGGCTGCGCCGCACCTCGTCGTGGCGCGCCCGGCGCCCGCCCAGCTCCTTGAGGCACGCCACGTAGTCCACCAGGGCGAACGCGGTGAAGTGCGGGTAGAACTCGGGGTTCTGCGGCAGGTAGCCGAGGCGTCGCCGGATCTCGGTGCGGTCGGCGGCGCGGAGGGGGTCGCGTCCCAGGAGGCGCAGTTCGCCCTGGCCGGCGTCCAGGTCGGTGGCCAGGCAGCGCAACAGGGTGGTCTTGCCGGCTCCGTTCCGGCCCAGCAGGCCGGTCACCCCCGGACCCAGGTCGAGGTCGACGCCGTCGAGCGCGGTCCGGGTGCCGTAGTTGCGGGTCAGGTCGCGCGCACGGACGACGGGGACGGCCGAGTCGGTCACGAGGTCCTCATTCTGGAACGGATCAGGAGGGCCCCGACCAGGGCGGCCAGTGCCACGGCCCACCAGGGCTGCGCGTGCGGCGCGACCATGGCGAGGGGGGTGAGGTGTTCGGCGCCGGACAGCGCCGTGAGGCACAGCAGCCACAGGAGCCCCACGGCACCGCTGGACAGGCTCAGGTGGGCCCACTGGGACAGCACGAGCGAACCGGCGACCAGCGTCAGCGCGGGCAGCAGCCAGAAGACCGCCGACCACGGTGTGGTGGGCGCGGGCATGAGCAGTGCGGCGAGGGTGCACAGGATCACGGCGGGCACCAGGACCGCGCACGTGCGCACGAACAGGAGCCGCTGCCCGGCCATCGGCGTGACCGAGGTCAGGGTGTGCGCCGGATCCACGCCGCGGCCGTAGGCGAGCGCCACCCCGGCCAGGGGGAGGATCGGCGCGGTGAAGTAGAACACCAGTGATCCGCTCGGCAGCGCGTGCGCGGCGCCCAGGGCGCAGGCCAGGACGAGCACCGTGGACAGGAGCCAGGCGCGGTATAGCTGCGGTGTGGCGGCCAGCAGTTTCACGGCCGCGTCGCCGAGTCCGAGCGCGCGCAACAGGCGTTCGACCGGGTGCGCGCGGGGCCGGTCGACGACGTCGCGCAGTTCGGACCAGCTGCGTTCGATCCAGTCCTCGTCCGCGGGCAGCAGCCCTCGGCAGGGCGGGCAGTGCATCAGGTGGGCTTCCACGGACATCGCCGTGACGTCGTCGGCGGTGTGGAACGCGTAGGCGCGTATCTCGGCAGGGGTCAGGTGCCAGTTCATGTCAGTGCCTCCCGCAGACGCGCCTTGGCGCGCATCACCCGTGTCTTCACGGTTCCTTCGGGGATTTGGAGAATCTGTGCGGCCTCCCGCACGGTGAGTCCGTCCAGCACGGTGGCCTGGATGGCCGCGCGCAGCTCCGGGGAGAGGGAGTGCATGGCGGCGCCCAGGGGGCCGTGCTCGATGTTGAGCAGGACCAAATCCTCCGCGGAGGCGTCGCCGACGGTCTCGTAGGGTTCGGGGTCGACGTCGGCGATCCAGCGGTTCGCGCGCTTGCGCAGCTGCGAGATGAGTTGGCGGATCGCGATGGTCCACAGCCACGCCCCGGCGTCGGTGTCGCCGGGGCGCGGGGCGTACGAACCGGCGTTGCGCCACACTGCCAGAAAGGTCTCCTGGAGCGCGGCGTCGAGCTGGTCGGTGTCCGAGCACCGGTAGCGCAGCCGCGCCCGCAGCCATGGAGTGTGCCTGCGGTGCAGGATCTCCAGTGCGTCGGACTCCCCGGCGGCGACGGCGGCCAGCAGTTCCGGGTCGGAACTGTCGGGGCCGAAGGACGGCGCGCGGCGGCGCGAGCGGCGGAACAGCTTCACTGACGTTCTCCGGGGGTGTCTCGGTCTACGGGCCCGGGAGGAATCGGAGTCTCCCACACACGGCGGACGGCGGCAGAGCGGCCACCCCCTGGGACGGCGCTTCGGGCGCCCGCGGTCAGCGTGAGTTGCGTCACAGGGGAGTCGCGTGTCGGGAGAGCCGTGCGTTGCGTTGGCCGGGCCTTTTCGACCGCGCTCGCGCGCCGGGTGTCCGGACGCACGCGGGCGTGGGAGAAAATGGGGCGTATGCGCCTGAGGATCTTCCTTGAGCCCCAACAGGGGGCCACCTACGAGGACGAGCACGCGGCCTACGGCATCCCCTTCCCGGTCGCGGCCCGTGAGCGCTTCGACCGCTACGAGGAGCAGTTGGACATCATCACCGGTCTGTGGTCCACACCGGCCGGGGAGACCTTCCGCCACGAGGGCGAGCACTACCGGCTCGCGGAGGGGCCCGCGCTGCCCGAGCCCCAGCAGGAGCCGCACCCTTGCGTGGTCACCGGAGGGGCCGGCGCCAAGCGCACGCCGCGCCTGGCTGCCAGGTTCGCGGACGAGTGCAACGTTCCGTTCGGTTCGGTCGGGGACACCTCCGCGGCTTTCGAGCGCACCCGTGCGGCGGTGCGCGACCGCGGACGGACGTCCCCCATGGTCTACTCGGCCGCGCAGGTCCTGTGCGTGGGGCAGGACGAGCCGGAGGTCGCGCGGCGGGCCGACCGGATCGGTCGCGGCGTCGGCGAACTCCGGCGCGACGGCCTGGCGGGCACTCCGGACGAGCTGGTGGACCGGTTCGGGGCGTTCGCCGAGATCGGCGCCGAGCGCGTGTACCTCCAGGTGCTGGACATGTCCGATCTGGACCACCTGGAACTGGTGGCCGACAAGGTCGTGCCGCAGCTCGGCTGAGCGCTGCGGTCGCGGCCGGTCGGCGGGGGGCGGCGTCGGGGCCCGGACCGCCACCCGATAACTTGATATCGAGATACAAGTTGGATACCTTGACGTCAAGATAACAGCGGGACTCCCCCCGACCCGCTCCCGGCACGGGCGTGTGAACCTGACCGCTTGCGAACGCCCGGCCCCGAACATCGTGGACGCCCGCGGTCAACGGACCACCTGGTCCGCGGCGAGTGGTGTCGCCGCAGGTCAGCGTGGACCAGATGGATGCAGGTGACAGCGGAGGGCAGCCCCGTGGCTCTCCGAGGCCCCCGAGTCCGGTGAGGGCGGCCTCAGTAGGCCCCGCACCCGCCCGATCGGGCAGGATGCTGGGGACAGAGTGGCGAGATCAGGAGGCAGACACCGTGTCCGCGAACAGCTTCGGCGCCCGTGACACGTTGCGCGTTGGCGACGAGTCGTACGAGATCTTCCGGTTGGACGCCGTCCAGGGCGCCAACCGACTTCCCTACAGCCTGAAGGTGCTGCTGGAGAACCTTCTGCGCACCGAGGACGGTGCCAATGTCACCGCCGACCACATCCGCGCGCTGGGTGGGTGGGACGCCAAGGCCCAGCCCAGCCAGGAGATCCAGTTCACCCCCGCGCGGGTGATCATGCAGGACTTCACCGGCGTGCCCTGCGTCGTCGACCTCGCCACCATGCGCGAGGCCGTGCGCGACCTCGGCGGCGACCCGGACAAGATCAACCCGCTCGCCCCGGCCGAGCTGGTCATCGACCACTCCGTCGTCGTCGACCTCTTCGGCCGCCCGGACGCCTTCGAGCGCAACGTCGAGATCGAGTACGAGCGCAACTACGAGCGTTACAAGTTCCTGCGCTGGGGCCAGACGGCCTTCGACGAGTTCAAGGTCGTCCCGCCCGGCACCGGCATCGTGCACCAGGCCAACATCGAGCACCTGGCGCGCGTCACCATGAGCCGGAGCGGCCAGGCCTACCCCGACACCTGCGTCGGCACCGACTCGCACACCACCATGCAGAACGGCCTGGGCATCCTGGGCTGGGGGGTCGGCGGCATCGAGGCCGAGGCCGCCATGCTCGGCCAGCCGATCTCCATGCTCATCCCGCGCGTGGTCGGCTTCAAGCTCTCCGGTCAGCTCAGGCCCGGCACCACCGCGACCGACCTGGTGCTCACCATCACCGAGATGCTCCGCGAGCACGGTGTGGTCGGCAAGTTCGTGGAGTTCTACGGCGAGGGCGTCGCGTCGGTGCCGCTGGCCAACCGCGCCACCATCGGCAACATGAGCCCGGAGTTCGGCTCCACCGCCGCGATCTTCCCGATCGACGAAGAGACCATCCGCTACATGCGCCTGACCGGCCGCTCCGAGCAGCAGGTCGCCCTGACCGAGGCCTACGCCAGGGCCAACGGCTTCTGGCACGACCCGGCCGCCGAGCCCGAGTTCTCCGAGTACCTGGAGCTCGACCTGGCCGAGGTCGTCCCGTCCATCGCCGGCCCCAAGCGCCCGCAGGACCGCATCGCCCTGTCGGAGGCCAAGCCGACCTGGCGCCACGACGTCAACAACTACGTCTCCGACGACGAGGCGGGCGAGGAGTCCTTCCCGGCCTCCGACGCCCCGGCCACGACCGCCAACGGGCGCCCGCACCGCGCGGCCAAGGTCACCATGGCCGACGGCACGGAGACCGAGATCGACCACGGCGCCGTCGTCATCGCCGCGATCACCTCCTGCACCAACACGTCCAACCCCTCGGTCATGCTGGGCGCCGCCCTGCTGGCCAAGAAGGCGGTGGACAAGGGCCTGTCCCGCAAGCCGTGGGTCAAGACCTCGATGGCCCCGGGCTCCAAGGTCGTCACCGACTACTACGAGCGCTCCGGCCTGACCCCGTACCTGGACAAGCTGGGCTTCAACCTGGTCGGCTACGGCTGCACCACCTGCATCGGAAACTCCGGCCCGCTGCCGGAGGAGATCTCCAAGGCGGTCCAGGACAACGACCTCGCGGTCACCGCGGTCCTGTCCGGCAACCGCAACTTCGAGGGCCGGATCAACCCGGACGTGAAGATGAACTACCTGGCCTCGCCGCCGCTGGTGGTCGCCTACGCGCTGGCCGGGTCCCTGGACGTGGACGTCACCACCGAACCGCTGGGCGTCGGCAAGGACGGCGAGCCGGTCTACCTGGCCGACATCTGGCCCTCCGCCGAGGAGATCCAGGAGGTCATGGACTCCGCGATCGCCTCGGACATGTACGAGAGCGCCTACTCGGACGTGTTCGCCGGCGACGAGCGCTGGCGCTCGCTCCCGACGCGACCGGCAACACCTTCGAGTGGGAGGACGAGTCCACCTACGTCCGCAAGCCCCCGTACTTCGAGGGCATGGCCACCACCCCGGCGCCGGTCGGCGACATCACCGGCGCCCGCGTCCTGGCCAAGCTGGGCGACTCGGTCACCACCGACCACATCTCTCCGGCCGGTGCGATCAAGCCGGGCACCCCGGCGGCCGAGTACCTCAGGTCCCACGGCGTCGAGCGCCGCGACTTCAACTCCTACGGTTCCCGCCGCGGCAACCACGAGGTGATGATCCGGGGCACGTTCGCCAACATCCGCCTGCGCAACCAGATCGCGCCGGGCACCGAGGGCGGCTACACCCGCGACTTCACCCAGCCCGACGCGCCGGTCTCGTTCATCTACGACGCCGCGCAGAACTACGCGGCGCAGGACATCCCGCTGGTCGTCCTGGGCGGCAAGGAGTACGGTTCCGGGTCCTCGCGCGACTGGGCCGCCAAGGGCACCCGCCTGCTGGGCGTCCGCGCGGTCATCACCGAGTCCTACGAGCGCATCCACCGCTCGAACCTCATCGGCATGGGCGTGCTGCCGCTCCAGTTCCCGCAGCCGGTCCGCTGACTCCCTTGGCCTGACCGGCGAGGAGACCTTCTCCATCACCGGCGTGACCGAACTCAACGAGGGCCGTGTCCCGAGCACGGTCAAGGTCAGCACCGACACCGGCGTCGAGTTCGACGCGTGGTGCGCATCGACACCCCGGGTGAGGCCGACTACTACCGCAACGGCGGCATCCTGCAGTACGTGCTGCGCCAGCTCATCGCGGAGTAGGACAGGGCGGCTTCGGCCGTCGATTGATGAGAACGCGGCGGGAGTGCCGCTGGAGCGACGCGTAGCCGGTCCCGTATCCGCTGCGCACGCCCTGGATGTCCGCCCGCGCCCACACGGCGCGCAACGCGGTTCAACGGGGGCCGCCATCGTCCGACCGACGGTGGCGGCCCCCGTCTTCGTGGGCGAGGAGAACGCGGCGGGACGGTCGTCGCGCTCACTCCGGCTCACGCGCGACGGGCGTGGTGGGTATGCTCGCCGCATGTCCGATCCCCTCCTCCCCCGCGTGAGGAAGTCGGCTCCCCGCGTGCTCCCGCCGGTCCCAGCCGTTCCCCGCGTCCCGGTGTCCGCCGCCCCGCTCGTCGTGCACGTCGCCCGCGCGCCTGTCCGCCACGGGGAGCGCGCACGGGTGCGCCGGTCCGGCGGCCGGTTTCGGTACGCTCACGGACGGCCTCGTCGAGCGGGTGCAGCGCCGCGACCACCGTCGAAGGACCACGTGACCATCAACCAAGAAACGGGCCGAAGGTGAACGACCCCCAGATCCAGGACGGACCGGGCGCGGAGCACGACCGCACCGGACGGCTCGTCGGTGACTTTCGACTGGTGCGCTCGCTCGGGCGCGGCGGATTCGGGGAGGTGTTCCTGGGCGAGGCCCCGGACGGCGCCCGCGCCGCCGTCAAGGTGCTGCACGCCACCTGGGCGGGGGACCCCGAGATGCGCCGACGCTTCACGGCCGAGGTCGAGCAGGCCAGGCGGGTGAGCGGCTTCTGCGTCGCCGCGATCCTGGACGCCGATCCCGAGGCACCCGAACCGTGGATCGCCACGGAGTTCATCGACGGGCCCACCCTGCACGACGCGGTGGCCCACACGGGCCCCCGCAGCGGTGTGGAGCTGCACCGCCTGGCGGTGTCCACGGCGACGGCGCTGGCGGCCATCCACGCCGCCGGGGTCGTGCACCGGGACCTGAAGCCGGAGAACATCATGCTGGCCCCGGACGGGCCGCGCGTGATCGACTTCGGCATCGCCAAGGCCGTGGAGTCCACCTCGGTCACCGCCAGCGGCGTGATCGGGACCATCGGTTACATGGCGCCCGAACAGCTGGAGGGGGTTCGCCTGACCGCGGCCGTGGACATCTTCGCGTGGGGTTCGGTGATGGTCTACGCCGCGACGGGGCACGAGGCCTTCCCCGGCCCCACCCAGGCCTCACGCATCGCCCGCATCCTCAGCGCCGAGCCCGAACTCGGCGCACTCGCCGGTGTCCTGCGCGACATCGTCCGCACCTGCCTCGACAAGGACCCGGCCCGCCGGCCGAACGCCGCGACCCTGCTCAACCAGCTCGTCTCGCGCCCGGCGACGGCTCCCAGCCCGCCCCGCCGCCCGCCGACACCGACGCGGCCACCCGGGTCGTCGCGGACCGGACCCGGATCGAGGGGAGCGCCGCGGCCCCGGTCGGTCCCACGCGCGTCGAGCGGCCCGTCCCCGTCGACCCGACCCGTGTGGAGCCGCCCGCGGCGGTGGACCCGACCCGCGCCTACACCCGGCTCGCCCCTGGAGGCCCGCCGCCAGCCAGCGGCCCGGTCACCGGCGCCAACCGCCAGCCGAGCGCGCCCCACCACGACGGAGTGCCCCCGTACCACTTCGTCGGCGTCCGGTTCACCGACACCCGCTCCCTGGCCACGGCCATGCAGCAGAACTGGAACGCCGCCGTCCGCGTCTTCAGCGACCCGCAGGAACGCGCGGCGCTGGGCGCCTGGATCATCGACGACCTCGGCGACGTCTCGGTCGACCGCTCCATGTTCCGCCGTCACGTCAACGACGCCAACCTGGCCATCGCCTCGTTCATCGCCCAACTGTGCCCCGAGTTGCCACCGGTCTTCCGCGGCCGCGGCGTCACCCCGGCGGAACTGGGCGGACTCTTCCACGACCCCCGGCCGCTGTTCACCGGTGCGCCGCTGGCCAACGAGATGGCGCTGCTCGCCCGCCCGGACGTCCTTCGTGTCCTGGACGCGCACCGCAGTCCCGAGCCCGGCCGTCTGCGCCAGCTCGCCGATCACCTGGAGGAGGCCGAACGCGCTGGGATCGACCTCCACCGCCAACTGGTCGACCAGCTGGCCGGTTGGCGCTCGGCCCGCGCCGAGGCCAACCCGGCGCTCATCCTCACCTTCCTGCTCCACCCGGAGCGGATGGTGCGGCCCGACACCGGCGGGGACCGGGAGCTGTCGGACTGGGTCGACATCCTGTGGAGCCGCGTCGAGGCCAGCCCGCTGCCCGCCAACGCGGGGTGCGCGGCCGTGGTCTACGGATCCATGGCCACGATGCGCGCGCTCGCCCATCAGCAGCGCGACTGGGAGGGGCGGTTCGCCGAGGTGCGGGGCACGCACGAGACTTTGGCGGGCAGGACCGCCCTCCAGACGCGGCTGCACACCGTCGTGCGCTCGGCCCGGTACGCGTTCCTGGGTCTGCCGTTCGGCGCGGTGCTGGCCCTCGTCGGCGCCGCGGCCGGAACCGACTACCCCGCGGACTGGATCGTCCACCTGCTGACCGTGATCGGCGTCGTCGGAGCCGTGGTCGCGACCGTCAGCGGAGCCGCGCTGCGGCTGCTCTGCGGCGATGCGGCCCGGCGCGCCCGACGTGTGTGGGACCTGCAGCAGTCCACCGCGCGCCTGCCGGAGCTGACCTCGGGGGTGGAACGCATCCGGGGCGACCTGGAGCAGGCGCGCAGGATCTGCGCCTGACGATCCTGCGGTCGGTCGCCGCGCCCGGGACGTGTCGACGCTCGGAGAGAGCGGACCTGGACGGACGGTCCAGGTGCGGCAGTCCCTTCACGCTGGGCCGGCGCCCATGGCGGCCGACGCGCACCGGGCCCGCCAGGTCAGCGGTGCGACGAGGGGCGGGACGCGTGGCCGACCGCCCGCTCCCGGGGTGTCGTGCTGACGCGGCCCGTCGCCGTGGCGCATCATCGTGGTGCGGCGGCGGCACTGCCGCGCGGCGGACACGTCGGGGGAGGGGGACCGTGGGCGACCGCAGTCCGAACCTCGGCCTGTTCCTGCTGTTCGTGGCGTTGCTCCAGTTCGGGTACCCGCTGACGCTGCACGGGCCGGGCTGGACCGCCCTGTACATGCTGCTCTACGCGGGGATGATCGCCTTCGGCCTGCTCGTCGTCCGCGGCGAGCGCGATCGTGTGCTGCCGGTCCTGGTCATCGGCGTCGTGCTGGCGTTCTTCGGGCTGTGGGTGGCGGTCGACCCGGAGCACGATGTGGCGCTGCTGGGGCTGTTCGTCACGGTCTCCGCCTTCCAGGTCGGTGTCGTCTACTCGCTGCTCAAGTTCGTCTACCGGCGCGGTGGGGCGCACGGTCTGGACCTCATCCTGGCCGCCGTCAGCGTCTACCTGCTCATCGGGGGAGTGTTCGCCGCCGTGTTCAGCGCGGTGGAGATCCTCGCCCCCGGCAGTTTCGTCGATTCCACCCACCCCGACGGCCCGATGCGCTGGCAGCGGTTCATGTACTTCTCGTACGTCACCCTGGTCACGCTGGGCTACGGGGACATCGTGCCCGCGGGTCCGTGGGTTCGCTCCCTGGCCGCCGTGGAGGCCGTGATCGGCACGCTGTACCTCACCACCGTCATCGCCCGGCTGGTCGGCGCGTACGTCGGGGTCCCCTCCCGGAGGCGCGGGGACGGCGGCGCGTCGGGCTGAGCACGGGGCGGCGGCGTCAGTCCGTGGGCGTGGCCGCGTCGTCCGGTTCGTCGGCCCACGGTCGCGGTGCGGCGGGGGTCGCGAGCACGTCGAGCCGGGCGGCGAGGGCCCTGCGGGCCGTGACGTAGGGCGTGGTCAGGTCGTCCTCCAGCAGGGACAGCGCGTTGGCCGCGTCCACGAACGCGTGCACCTCGAAGGCGAGGAGCGCGGTGTCGGTGTCCTCCGCCAGTTCACCGAGTTGGCGGGCGTCCTCGGCGGTGCGGACGATGAGCCCGCGCCACGCGTGCTGCGCCGCGACCAGGGATTCGCGCACCCGGCCCGGACGGGACTCGAACTCGGCGGTCACGGTGTAGAAGAAGCAGCCCCCCGAGAACACGCGCTCGCGCGAGTAGGCGAGCTTGTTCGCGCACAGCCGCCAGAGCCGGTCCACGCCCGGGGGCGCCTCCATGGCCTCGCGCACCACGTGGTCGTGGTAGATCCGGCTGGCCGCCCGGACGGCGGCGAGCTGTAGCTCCTCCTTGGAGCCGAAGTGCGCGAACACCCCGCTCTTGCTGATCTGGAGCTCCTTGGCCAGTCGGCCCAGGGACAGGCTCTCCAGCCCCTCCTCCGACGCGATGTCCACCGCGCGCCTGAGCACCGTCCGACGCGTCTGCTCGCCCCGCAGGATCCGGCCGTCGGTACTGGTGGTCATCGGTGCCTCCACGGACGTGGCGGGAGTGAACGGTCGGTCGATGGTCCGGACAGGATATCCGCCACTTGACGGACCGAGACCGGCGAACAAATAATACGAACGTTCGTATTATTTCTTCCAGCCACCAGGAGCCCACCGTGGACACCGCCTCCTTCCTCGGCGCCGCCCTCAACACGATCGCCCTGCCCGCCCCCCGCATCGCCGGAGCCCTGGCCCGCAGGGCGTGGGCCCGGCCGCCGCGACCCCGCCCGGTCTCCCCGGGAGCGCTCGAACTGCACGAGAGCGCCCGCTGGGAACGGCTCACCGTGGACGGCTGGCGGGTGGCCGCCTACGCGTGGGGCGACGGCGAACACCCGGTCCTGCTCGTCCACGGCTGGGGCTCGCGCGCCGCCCAACTCGCCCCGATCGCTCGGCGCCTCCTCGACCTCGGATACAGCCCCGTCGCCTGGGACGCTCCGGGCCACGGCGACACGGGCGGACCCGCGGGCACGATCCTGGAGGCACGGAGGATCATGGAGCTGCTCCAGGATCGCCACGGCCGGTTCCGCGCGGTCGTGGCCCACTCCCTGGGGGCGCCGTTCGCCGTCCACGCCCTGTGTGAGGGACTGGCGGCCGACCGCGTCGTCCTGGTCTCGGGCATGGCGGACTTCGCGTTCGCGACCGGGGGCTTCGAGGCCGCCCTCAGGCTGCGGCCGCGGACGTCACGGGCGCTGCGCTCGTCGATCGAAGGACACTACTTCGGTGGGGACACCACCGCCTGGGCGCGCTTCTCCACCACCCACGGTGCGGACGTGCTCACCCACCCGGTGCTCCTGCTGCACGATGAGGACGACCCCGTGGTCCCGGTGGAGCACTCCCGTCGGGCGCACGCGGCGTTCGGCGACCGGTCGCGGTTGGTCACCACCACCGGCCTGGGCCACAACCGCATCCTGAAGGACCCCGAGCAGGTCGACCGCGTGACCGACTTCGTCCGGGGCGCGGACCTGCCCACACGCGCCAGCGGCGACTGAATCCCGCGTCGGGCGCCCCTCAGTCCGTGGGCGCGGTCCCCGAGGTGTCCACGACCAGGTCCGCGTGCTCCCGGGGGCGGTGCTCGGCGTGGAACGCCTCCTCCTGCCGCGCCCACAGGGCCCGGTGGGGCGCGTACAGCGCCGCGTCCGCGCGCGGTCCAACCGGCGGGCCCGTTCGGCGTCCGTCGCGCTCACCCACACCAGGACGTCGAGGTGGGGGCGGGCCGGAGCGGCCCCGCAGCCGCACCCCTCGACGACGAGGGTGCCGGCACCGTCCGCCAGGGGCGGCGGCAGCGGCGTCCAACCCTCCCCGAAGCGGCCGAGTTCCCAGTCGAAGCGCCGCCAGGCCGCGCGTCGGCCGCGCGCGACCGGCTCCAGGACCCACTCACGCAGGAACCGATGGGCGAGCGACAGCCCCTCCCACCCCGGGTAGAGGTCCTCCATGGTCAGCACGGCAGAGGGCTCGCCCGCCCGGTGCAGCGCGGCGCCCAGCCGCGCGGCGACGGTGCTCTTGCCCGATCCCGACCGGCCCTCGACCGCGACCACGCGCGGCCGCCGCTTCGGGACGCGGGACAGCACGGCCGCGGCCAGGCGGTCCTCCCACCCGGCGTCACTGGTCCGGACGATCTCTGCTGGCACATCCAGGAGGGTAGCCGTGGCCCCGTGTTCGCGCTTGCGTTCAATCCTTGTAGCATGCCTCACAGCAGCGCGCGGCGCTGTCGCACGCACCGATCACGAGGGGGCCGGGTGACCGACACCACCGTGACGCCCGGGTCCCAGTCCGCCCTGCGTCAGGCCAACGAGCGACGCGTCGTGGACGTGCTGCGCCGGGACGGCACGCGCACCCAGGCCGAGCTGGCCCGCGCCACCGGCCTGTCCGCCGCGAGCGTGTCCAACATCGTGCGCGGCCTGCGCGCGGCGGGCACGGTCTCGGTCCGCGACACCGCCTCCAACGGCCGCCGGGCACGGGCGGTCACCCTCCTGCGCCCGCCGGGCACGGTCCTGGCCGTCGACTTCGCCGCGGACCGCGTCGCGGTCGGCGTGGGCGACAGCGACGGCAACCTCCTGGCACGCGAGGAGATCGGCTACGACGTCGCCGCGGACCCCGCGCGCAGCGTGCGCCGGGCCGCGTGGCTGGCCGAGACCACGCTCCAGCGCGCGCGGATCGACCTGCACACGGTGTCCTCGGCGGTCGCATCGGTCCCCGGTCCCCTCGACCCGGGCACCGGCGAGGTCGGCGCCATCTCGTGCGTGCCCCGGTGGACGGGTTTCCGCCCCGCCGAAGCCCTGGTCGAACGGCTCGGCGTCCCGGTGGTGGCGGAGAACGACGCCAACCTCGCCGCGCTGGCCGAGGGTCGGCGCGCGCGGGGGAGGGCGCCGAGCACCTGATCCACCTCGCGATCGGAGAGGGGGTGGGCGCCGGGATCGTCCTGTCGGGCGAGCTGTTCCGGGGCGCCGGCGGCACCGCGGGCGAGATCGGGCACATCGCGCTCGACCCCCGTGGTCCGGTGTGCCGGTGCGGCAACCGCGGCTGCCTGGAGACGTTCGTGGGCGCGAGCTACCTGCTGGACATGCTGCCGCAGAACTCCGAGGTGAACCGCGGACCGGGCGGTGCCCGGGTGAGCGACATCGTCGCCGCCGCGCTCACGGGAGACCCGGGCTGCCGACGCGTCGTCGCCGAGGCGGGGTCGGCGCTGGGACAGGGCATGGCCATCGTCGCCAACCTGTTCAATCCGGACCGGATCACTCTCGGGGGCGGTCTGGCCGAGGCTGGCGACCTGCTGTTGGAGCCGATGCGGCGGGCCATGGAGTTCGGTTCCCTGGGCAGTGCCCTGCGGGATCTGATTCTCGTGTCCGGCTCGCTCGGCCGGGACGCGTCCCTGTACGGGGCGCTGTGGACGGCGTCGCGCGTCGCGCGCTGACTCCGCCGTCGCCCTCCCCGTCGCCCTTGCCTTCACGCGTGCCGTGGGCAGCGCCGTTCCTCCCGTGTACCGCGAGGTCAGAGC
The DNA here is from genome assembly GCF_001942255.1 of Nocardiopsis sp. CNR-923. GTDB lineage: Bacteria > Actinomycetota > Actinomycetes > Streptosporangiales > Streptosporangiaceae > Nocardiopsis. The sequence goes on along the minus strand of NZ_MKKC01000077.1, from coordinate 23,911 downwards.
GGGTGGAGCAGCTTGGACGCGGACCGTTTCGCGTATCCTTCACACGATGTCACACGCACTGTTCGCCGCTCTGGCCTGGTATTTCGCTGACTTTAACTGATGAACGCAGCGCTCGTAACGTTTCAGTTATGTGTTCATGAGTTGACGTCAAGCTGTCGGTGGGGTTCTACTTCACAGCATCACTCGCGAGTTCCCACCACCGATCCCCCGTCCAGAGAGCGCCCCGCGTTGAGCACACGACGCACCTTCCACCGACCAGCGGCCGCACTGGCCCTCCCCGCCGCCACCGCCGCGTTCGCCCTCCTCGTCTCCGGTTGCGGCTCCCTCACCACCACCGGTGGCGAGTCCGAGCGGGAGACGCACAGCGTGGAGGAGGCTTCCACGTCGGACTCCTCCTGCCCGAACTCCAGACCGCCCGCTACGAGGCCTTCGACCGGCCCTACTTCGAGCAGGCCCTCGCGGATCTGTGCCCCGCCTGCGACCTCTCCTACGCCAACGCCGACCAGGACGTGGACGAACAGCAGACGCAGGCCCAGGCCATGCTGACCGACGGGGTCGACGTGCTCGTGCTCGGCGCGGTCGACTCCCAGGCGGCCGCCGGGACCGTGAACGAGGCCCAGTCCCAGGGTGTGCCCGTCGTCGCCTACGACCGCCTCGCCCAGGGCGGCGTGGACATGTACGTGTCCTTCGACAACGTCCGCGTCGGCCAGGTCCAGGCGCAGGCGCTCCTGGAGGCGATCGAGCGGCAGGGCACCGCGGGCGACGGCCAGATCGTCGTGATCAACGGCTCGCCCACCGACCCGAACGCCGCCGACTTCAAGTCGGGCGCCCACGAGATCCTGGACGGGCAGATCGACGTCGGCCAGGAGTTCGACACCCCCGACTGGTCACCCGACCAGGCCAACAGCCAGATGGAGGGCGCCATCACCTCCCTGGGAGTGGACGAGATCATCGGCGTCTACTCGGCCAACGACGGCATGGCCTCGGGCATCATCTCCGCCCTGCGCAGCGCGGGCGTCGACACCGAGGACCTGCCCCCCGTCACCGGTCAGGACGCCGAACTCCACGGCATCCAGCGGATCATCGCCGGTGAGCAGTACATGACCGTCTACAAGGCGATCCGACCCGAGGCCGAGATCGCCGCCGCCATGGCGGTCGCCCTGGCCACCGGCCAGGATCTCGACGCGGGCGAGTACACCCTCACCGACGTCGAGGACGCCGACGGCGAGCCCGTCCCGTCCGTCCTGCTCGATCCGATCGCGGTGACCGAGGAGAACATCGGCGACACGGTCGTCTCCGACGGTCTCCACTCGATCGAGGAGATCTGCACCGACGACTACGCCGACACCGAGTTCTGCCAGGAAGCCCTGTAGGTCCACGGCGCGACGTCCTGACGGCGGGCGGGCCGGGTCCGACCGGTCGGCCCGCCATGGGGGCGAGGAAAGAGACACCAGCACCATGAGCACACCCGTCCTGGAACTGTCCAGGATCTCCAGACCTTCGGGGCCGTCCGCGCCCTCAGCCAGGTCGACTTCCACGTCGCGGCCGGAGAGGTCGTCGCCCTGCTCGGTGACAACGGAGCTGGCAAGTCCACCCTGGTCAAGGTGATCGCCGGGGCCCACCCCGCCGACACCGGCGGGACCATCGCGTGGGACGGGCGGCCGGTCGGCATCGGTTCGCCCTCCGACGCCCAACGGCTCGGCATCGCGACCATCTACCAGGACCTCGCCCTGTGCGACAACCTGGACATCGTCGCCAACCTGTTCCTCGGCAACGAACAGCTGCACTTCCCGGGCACCCTCGACGAGGTGGCCATGGAGAGCCGGGCCCGTGAGCTCCTGGACTCACTCTCGGTGCGCATCCCCGACCTGCGCGTCCCCGTCTCCGCGCTGTCCGGAGGCCAGCGGCAGATCATCGCCATCGCCCGCTCCCTGCTGGGCCAACCCCGCGTCGTCATGCTGGACGAGCCGACCGCGGCGCTGGGCGTCGCCCAGACCGCGCAGGTGCTCGACCTCATCGAGCGACTGCGCGACCAGGGCCTGGGCGTGGTGCTGATCAGCCACAACATGGCCGACGTCCGCGCGGTCGCCGACCGCGCCGTGGTGCTGCGGCTGGGCCGCAACGCCGGGGACTTCCCCATCGCGGAGACCAGTTACGAGGAGATCGTGGCCGCCATCACCGGCGCCACCGACAACCCGGTCACCCGCCGCTCCGAACGCACCGGCGCCTCCGCCGTGGCCACGAAGGACCACTGATGACCCAGCAGACACACCTCACCCACGAGGACACCGCCACGGAAACGGCGCCGACCGAGGCCGCGCGCGACCCCCGACTGCTCGTCACCGCGGCCTCCCCGCGCGGCTGGATCCAGGCCCTCCGACGCAACGTGCGCGGCGGCGAGCTCGGCCCGGTCCCGGTCGTCGTCGGGCTCGTCCTCATCGCGGTCGTCTTCCAATCGCTCAACGACCGGTTCCTCTCGCCGCAGAACCTGTCCAACCTGACCGTGCAGATCGCCGCGATCGGCCTTATGACCACCGGCGTGATCATGGTGCTGCTGCTCGGTGAGATCGACCTGTCCATCGGCTCGGTCGCCGGTCTGTCCGCCGCCGTGCTCGCGGTGCTCGCCGTACGCCACGGGGTCAACGAGTGGCTGGCCATCCTGGCCGCCCTCGGCGTCGGACTCCTGATCGGGCTCCTGCACGGAGTGATCTTCGCCAAGGTGGGCGTGCCCGCCTTCGTCGTCACCCTGGCGGGTCTCCTGGGCTGGCAGGGCACGCACCTGTACCTCATGGGCAGCGACGGCACGATCAGCACCAGCTCCAGCGGCCCCATCGCACTCCTGACCCAGACCTACTTCGTCCCGTTCCTGGGCTGGGCCATCGCGGCCGCGACCCTGGCCCTGTACCTGGTCTGCGCCCTGACCGCCGAACGCCGCAGGCGCCTGTCCGGCCTGCCGTACCGCGCTCCGGTCCAGGTCCTGGCGCGGACCGGGATGCTGGCGCTCCCGCTGATCGGCGGCGTGTGGACGCTCAACCAGTACAACGGGGTCCCGCTGGCCTTCCTCGTCTTCGTCGGGTTCGTGGTCCTGCTGGACCTGGTCCTGCGCAAGACCCGCTACGGGCGCATGGTCTACGCGGTGGGCGGCAACGCCGAGGCGGCCCGGCGCGCGGGCGTCAACGTGGACCTCATCCGCGTGTCGGTGTTCGGTATCGCGTCAGCGCTGGCCGCGCTCGGAGGGATCATGCTGGTCTCGCGCAACTTCGCGGCGAGCGTGTCCACCGGCGGCGGGGCCGAGCTGATGATGGCCATCGCCGCGGCGGTCATCGGCGGGACCAGTCTCTTCGGCGGTCGCGGCAACGCCTACTCCGCCCTCCTGGGCGGTCTGGTCCTGGGCGCGATCACCTCCGGTCTGCTCCTGCTCCAGATGGACACCTCGGTCCGGTTCATGATCACCGCGGCGGTCCTGCTGATCGCGGTCATCCTGGACGCGGTCTCCCGGCGCGGGCGCAAGACCCACGCCCGGGGCGGCGCCTAGGAAGCGGGGCGGGCGCCCCGCTCCCCCCGGGAGGGCGGCCCCCGCCACTCCCGGCCACCCCGCTCCGGTCCGGACCTCCCGTCGGACCGGGGCCGTCGCGTGCGCGCACGCGACGGCCCCGGTCCCTTCCACGGAACCCGTACCCGGACGGGGCCCGCGCGCGGCCGCTGTTACGTTCGTCGCGACCGACCGCCTCGGCCCCGGGCACTCCGCCCGCACGTCGGTCCATCAGCCGTGCCCGGATGACGGCCGCACCGGTGCGCCCACCGGGTTCCGAGGCGTCTATCCCAGGAGGAAACGCATGCGAAGGATTCTCGTCATCGGCGCGGGCCCGTCCGGTCTCCAGCTCGGCATCGGCCTGCTCGCCGAGGACTACGAGGTGACGCTGGTCAGCCCGCGCGGCCCTGAGGAACTGCGCGCGGGACCGGTGCTGTCCACCCAGTGCCTCTTCGGGCCCGCCCTGCGCCGCGAACGGCGCCACGGGCTGTCCCTGTGGCAGGGCCGCGCGCCGCTCATCGAGGGGGTCGGGGTCAGGGTCACGGGAACGGCGGACCCCGACGTGTCCTGGGTCGGTCGGCTGAACGAGCCCGCCCAGTCCGTCGACCAGCGGCTCAGCCTCTCCGCGTGGCTGGAGCGGTTCGTTCGCGACGGCGGCCGGTTCCTCCGCCGCCGGGTCACGGTCGGCGAACTGGAGGAACTCGCCCGCGACCACGACCTGACCGTCGTCGCCGCGGGACGGGGCGAGATGTCGCGGATCTTCCCGCAGGACGCTGTGCGGGCGGTCTCCGGCGCTCCCCAGCGCATCCTCACGGCGGCCTACGTCACGGGCGCCGAGCCCCACCCCGAGGGCGCTGTCCTGAGCCGGACCGCGCTCCCCGGAGTCGGTGAGGTGATCAGCCTGCCCACGTACTCCCTGACCGGGCCGTGCCACGCGGTGATGGTCGAGGCCGTGCCGGGAGGGCCGATGGACCGTCCCACGGCCCCCGACGCGTCCGCCGAGGAGGTGTACGCCGGACTGGCGGACCTGCTCCGAGAGCACGCGCCCCGGGAGTACGAGCGCTTCGTCCACGCCCGGCCCGCCGATCCCGGGGCCACGCTGCGCGGCGCCTACGCCCCGGTCGTCCGCCAGCCCGTCGCCCGACTGCCCCGTGGCACCGCCGTGCTGGGTATGGCCGACACCGTGGTCACCAACGACCCTGTCACCGCGCAGGGGGCGAACATGGCCTCCCTGTGCGCCGACGTCTACCGCCGCGCGATCGTCGACCACGGCGCACGGCCGTTCGACGAGCCGTTCATGCGCCGGGCCTTCGCCTCATACTGGCAGCAGGCCCGTCACGTGACCGCGTGGAGCAGGGTCATGCTCTCCGGTCCCCGTCACGTGTGGGACCTGTTTCGTCTGGCCGCCGAGCACCAGCCGACCGCCGACCGCTTCGCCGACTCCTTCAGTGACCCGAGCGGCCTCATCGACTGGTTCCTGCACCCCGAGCGGGCCATGGAGTACGCCGACGGTGTCCGCGGGCCCGTCCACGCTCTGTGATCCCATGAGCTGACCTCTCAATCCCGATCGGTGGGTGGACATGTAGCGTTCGCCCCCTGATGAACACAGCACTCCTGGAACCCGTCTCCCTCGGGCCGCTCGCGCGGCGGACGCCTGGGTCTTCGTCCTCCTGGCCGGGACGGCCGTTCTCGCGGGGGCGGCCGTGCAGAGCACGGTCGGACTCGGCCTGGGGCTGGTGGCGGCGCCGGTCATCTCCCTCCTGGACCCGACGCTCATGCCGGGGGCGATGCTCATCGCCGCGGTTCTGCTCCCCCTGTTCACGCTGTTCCAGGAGTGGCGGCACGTGGACTGGAAGGGGGTGGCCTGGGGGCTGCCCGCCCGGATCCCGGGGACGGCGGTGGGCGTGTGGGTGGTCGCCACCCTCCCGCCCGGGGCACTGGCTGGCCTGGTCGGCGCCATGGTGCTCATCGCGGTGGCGCTGTCCGTGCGGTCCTTCCGGGTGCGGATCAGCCCGGGCTCCCTCGTCGTCGCCGGATGCCTGTCCGGGTTCACGGGCACCGCCACGTCGGTGGGCGGCCCGCCGATGGCGCTGCTCTACCAGGACGAACCGCCCTCGCGGGTGCGAGCCACGCTGGCCGCCTTCTTCCTGCTCGGCGCGACCGTCTCACTCGCCGCGCTCGGGATGGGCGGGCAGCTGGACTCGCGGACGGCCGTCGTGGGGGTCGCCGCGATCCCGTTCGTCGGGGCCGGGTTCGCGTTGGGCAACGTCGTGCGCCGCCGCATCGAGGCGGCCCGGCTGCGCGTGGCGATGTTGTGTGTGGTCACGGTCTCGGCGATCGGCCTGCTCACGAGGGCCGTCCTCGGTTAGCGTCGGTGGGGGAGGGGCAATGCCGTGTTCAGGAGCGAGTAATGTACGCGAGAAAACCGTGTGGGGCCGGTGTCCGCGCACGCGTCGTCGGGCCGGAGCGTTCCGGGGCGCGGGCGGCTCCGACCGGGAGCGCCGACCCGATCCCGTCCCGGGTGCGACCCGTGGACACGGGCTCATAGACTCGGGTACGCATACCTGCGGGTAGCCAAATCCGGGCCAGGTCACCGTCCGGAGACGGCAAACTCACGCGGACACGTTGGACGAGGGGACTGACGAGACAGTGGCACTGTTCGAGTCGATACACAATCCGGAAGCGCTCAAGAAGCTCCCGGCCGACCAGCTTCCAAGCTGGCGCGGGAGATCAGAGACTTCCTGGTCGACTCCTGTGCGCAGACCGGCGGCCACCTCGGTCCCAGCCTCGGCGTCGTCGAACTGACCATCGCCCTGCACCGGGTCTTCGACTCGCCCAAGGACCCCATCCTCTTCGACACCGGTCACCAGGCCTACGCGCACAAGGTGCTCACCGGCCGCCACGACTTCACCGACCTCAAGTCCGAGGGCGGACTGTCCGGGTACCCGTCCCGGGCCGAGTCCGAGCACGACTTCATCGAGAACTCGCACGCCTCCACGGCCCTGTCCTACGCCGACGGCATGGCCCGGGCCAACGAGGTCAGGGGCCGCCGCGACCGTACGGTGGTCGCGGTGATCGGCGACGGCGCCCTCACCGGCGGCATGGCCTGGGAGGCGCTCAACAACATCGCCGAGAGGAGGAACCGGCGCCTGGTCATCGTGGTCAACGACAACGGCCGCTCCTACTCGCCCACGCGGGGCGGCATCGCCGACCACCTGGCCTCCCTGCGTCTGACCCCCGGCTACGAGCAGGCGCTCGACCTGGCCAAGACCACGCTCAACCGGACGCCCGTCGTCGGCCAGCCCCTGTACGAGGCCCTGCACGGCCTGAAGAAGGGCGTCAAGGACGCGATCCAGCCGCAGATGATGTTCGAGGACCTGGGGTTGAAGTACCTCGGTCCCATCGACGGGCACGACGAACCCGCGCTGGAGAAGGCGCTGCGCCGCGCCCGTGACTTCGGCGGACCCGTGATCGTCCACTGCATCACGCAGAAGGGCAAGGGCTACGCCCCCGCCGAGAACCACGACGAGGACCAGTTCCACGCCCCCGGCCCCTTCGACGTCGACACCGGCCAGGCCAAACCCGGCCCCAAGGCGGAGAAGTGGACGTCGGTCTTCGGCGAGACCATGGTCGAGATCGGCGCCGAGCGCGAGGACGTCGTCGCCATCACCGCGGCCATGCTCTACCCCACGGGGCTGAACAAGTTCGCCGCCGCCTACCCCGACCGCTGCTTCGACGTCGGCATCGCCGAGCAGCACGCCGCCACCGCCGCCACCGGCATGGCCATGAACGGCCTCCACCCCGTGGTCGCCGTCTACGCCACCTTCCTCAACCGGTGCTTCGACCAGGTCCTCATGGACGCCGCGCTGCACCGGCAGGGGGTCACCTTCTGCCTGGACCGCGCCGGGGTGACCGGCAACGACGGCGCCAGCCACAACGGCATGTGGGACCTGTCGATCCTTCAGGTCGTGCCGGGCCTGCGCCTGGCCGCCCCGCGCGACGCCGAGCGCCTGCGCCGCCTCCTGCGCGAGGCCGTGGCGGTCGAGGACGCCCCCACGGTGGTGCGCTACCCCAAGGGCGCGGTCGCCGAGCACCTCGACGCGATCGGCCGGGTCGGATCCATGGACCTGCTGCGCCGGGCCACCGAGGGCGGCCGTTCCAAGGACCTGCTCGTCGTGGGCGTCGGCAGCATGGCCCAGGTCGCCTGTGAGGTCGCCGACCGGATGGCCGACCAGGGTATCGGCGTCACCGTCGTCGACCCGATGTGGGTCAAGCCCCTGGACGGGGCCCTGGTCGCCGAGGCCGCCGAGCACGGCGTCGTGGCCGTCATCGAGGACAACGGCCGCACCGGCGCCGTCGGTGACGCCGTCGCCCGTCTGCTGCGCGACAACGACGTCGACGTGCCCGTGCGCACCTTCGGCATCGAGCAGGAGTTCCTCGACCACGCCAAGCGGGACCGCATCCTCCAGCAGCAGGGCCTGACCCCCCAGGAGCTCTCCCGAAAGCTCACCGAGACCGTCTCCCGTCACACCGAGTCCGCCGCGTCCCCGGTGGCCGCGTCCTGACCGGAGCCTGGCTCTGACGGGGCTCACCGCGCCTCGCGTCGGCCCAGACGGACGCCCGCGGCGCGGTCCTGGCCTCCTGGCGCCCCGGCGGAGCCCGAGCCACACCCCAGGACGCTGCCCGGGTAAGCCGGGAGCCGATCCCGGCCGGATCCGCGTGGACGAGGGCGTCCCCGACGCGGGGACGCCCTCCACATGCGCCCGGCACGGGCCCTGGAGCTGTCAGAATGGAACCATGACCGTTCCCGACCCCGACCAGCAGCGCGCCGGCGAGCCGCTCCGGGTGGCCGTGATCGGATCCGGGCCGGCGGGCATCTACGCGGCCGACGCGCTCATCCGCCAGAGCCGCGTCCCCGTCCGGGTGGACGTCATGGACCGGCTGCCCACCCCCTACGGTCTGGTCCGCTACGGCGTGGCCCCCGACCACACCAAGATCAAGGGCGTGGCCCGCGCGCTGCGCAAGGTTCTGGAGCACCCGCACGTGCGCTTCGTCGGCGGGGTCGAGTTCGGGGCCGCCCTCACCCGCGCCCACCTGGCCCGCACACACCACGCAGTGGTGTACGCGACCGGCGCCAGCGTCGACCGCCGACTGGGCGTCCCCGGCGAGGACCTGCCCGGAAGCGTCGCCGCCACCGACTTCGTCAACTGGTACTGCGGCCACCCCGACAGCGAACTGGAGCGGTTCGTCCTGGGCGCGGAGGAGGTCGCCGTGGTGGGGGCCGGCAACGTGGCCCTGGACGTGGCGCGCATCCTGGTCAAGACCGCCGACGAACTCCGGCACACCGACATCCCCCAGCCCGTCCTGGAGGCCCTGGCCGCCAGCAGTGTGCGCGTCGTCCACCTGCTGGCCAGGCGCGGCCCGCTCCAGGCGAAGTTCACCGCGCCCGAGCTGCGCGACCTTCTCGCCCTGCCGGACGTGGACGTGGTCGTCTCCGCCGAGCAGGTCGACATCGACCCCGCCGACGTGGGCGGTCCCGCCCCCGAGGTGCACCAGGTGGCCCGGGCGGCGCGCACCAACCTGCGGCTGCTGTCCGATCAGGCACGGCGCGCCCCGCGCGGGTGCGCGCGCAGTGTCCGGCTGCACTTCTGGGTGCGTCCGGAGGAGATCCTGGGAACCGACCGGGTGACCGGTGTCCGGTTGGAGCACACGCGTCTGGACCCCGACGGGCACCTGGCGGGAACCGGGCAAACCACCCTGCTCGACGTCGGGATGGTGCTTCGGTCGGTCGGGTACGCCGGGGTGCCGCTGCCCGGCGTCCCCTTCGACCCGGTCGAGCGGACCGTCCCGCAGGAGGCGGGCCGGGTGCTGGACACCGCGGGTCGGCCCGTCCCCGGCGACTACGTGGCCGGATGGATCAAGCGCGGCGCAACCGGGGTGATCGGCACGAACAAGTCCGACGCCGCCGGGACCGTCCGCTCGCTCCTCGACGACGCGCCGACGCTGCGCTCGGGCGCACCGGACCTGGTCCCGTTGGAGGCGCTCCTGGACGAGCTGGGAATCGGGCACAGCGGCTACGGCGACTGGCTGCGCATCGACAGCGCCGAGGCGGAGCAGGCCGAACGGCTCGACCGCGGGGAACGGGTCAAGCTGCACGGCTGGGGCGCCTACCGTGAGGTCATCGAAGGCGGCTGAGGCACGCCGAGCCCCGCCCCCGCCGACCCGCGGCGTGGGCGGGGCGGTGCTCAGGAGACTCGGCGCGCCTCGGCCCCGTAGGTGTTGCAGCCCTCCACGGTTTCTCCTGACCAGCCTTCCTCCAGCCAGAACGAGCGGTTGACCGCGCTGCCGTGGGTGTCCAGGTCGCCGCCGGCGTGAAGTGCTCGTCGACGACGCCCAGCGCCTCGGCGTCGCCGTCCATGATCGCCCGCAGGCCGATCCCGGCCAAGCACTCGGCCTGGAGCTCGGTCCGGCGCAACGCCTCCAGGCGCTCGTCCTCGTCCTTGGACCCGAACTCCAACTGGTGGGAGAGGTCGAGGATGCCTGTCGCGAACTGGACGTGGTGGCCGTACTCGTGCCCCATGAGGGCCACCCAGACCTCCTCCTGGTCCTCGTCGGGGACGAACGCGCCGAGCTCGCGGACGTTGGGTAGGACGACGGTGATGCGGGTGTGGTCGCTCTCGTAGTAGGCGAGCGTGTAGCCCTCCTCCTCGCCCGAGTCGGGGGACTCGCGGGTGACCGTGATGTCCGGTGTCTCGGAGTGGAGCCCGAGCCCGTTCATCACCGGTTCCCACAGTGTGTCCAGGCACTCCCCGGTCGCGTCGGCGAACACCTCCCAGGACTCGTCGGAGTCGATGTCCAGATCGGGCGGGTCGCACTCGACCGTCGTGGGCACGGCGGCGGAGTACAGGGGGTGGTCGTCGAGGCCGACATCCACCGGGTTCGGGGCCGCGGTCAGGGCGGCCTCGTAGTACAGGGAGACGTCGGCTCCGCCCGCCGAGGGCTCCTCGCGCGGGGTGCTGACCACGGTCACGACGCTCGCGGCCAGTGCCGAGAGCGCGACCGCCCCCGCGACCGCGGTGCCGAACAGCACGTTCCTGCCGGTGCGGCGGCGCGGTGGTCGCGGCGGGTACCACGTGTGCGGGGGAGCCCAGCCCGCCGGCGGGGCCCCGGCCCAGCCGGAGTAAGGGTTCCACGCGTTCCCGAACCCCTGGTGCGCGCCCTGGGGGAGGGCGGTGCGCGGACCCGGGGGCGGGCCCTGGAGACGCGGGGTGTCCTGCCTGCCCTGGAACGCCTGGGCCCCGTGGGCCGCTGGAGGCCATGGGTACGCCTGGGTTCCCCCAGGTGCCGCCCGGGGTTCCCACGGCCCCTGGACCTGCTGCGTTGCCTCAGGTGATGCGTGTGTCCCCTGCACTGTTCGAGGCCGCTGGAAAGCTTGGGTCCCGTGGGTTTCCCCCGCTGCCTCGGACGACGTTCTGGTCTCCTGGAGAGCGTGGGCGCCTGGGGACTCTGGGGCGGGTGGATCCCGGTGTCCGAAGGGACGGGGGGCGTCCGGCCTCCCGGGAAACCCTGGGACGCCTGAGGAGCCGCCCACGGGTGACCGCCCGGGTACTGGGGGCGGGACGCCGTCATGTGCGGCGGGGCGGTGGGGGGAGTGGGGGTCCGTGGGGAGCTGGCTCGGGGGTGGGGCCGGTGGGGTTCGGGGGTGGCAGGGTTGGGTGGGCGGTGTCTCCCGGCCCGGGTGATCGAGGCAGGGGTTCCTCGTTCCCGGGTCGGTCACCGCCGGGTGGGTGCTCCACGGGGTCCGTCCTCGCTCTCGTGCCGACACGCGCTGGAGATAGCCGGATCCGCGGGGGCGAATCCGGCATGTAAGGCGAACATCCAGTATGAGGCCTAATCGGGTGCACTGACGGCCGTGGGTGCGGTGCTCTCCGGCGGCTCGTACCTCACCCCCAAGCCCGTCAACACGGTGTGAAGCTCGGACTCGAAGAGTGGTTCCATGTCGTCCATCACGACGCTCATCTGGTCGAAGACCTCCATGCACACCACCCCGTAGAGCCGTACCCAGCACGAGCTGAGCACCATGACCGCCTCCACCGGGATGTGCGGTGCGGAGAAACCGCAGTTCTCAGCGAAGGAGCGCAGCTCGCGGGCGAGTTCGGGAGTGAGGTGTGAGCTGTCCGGCAGGGCGAAGCGGCGCTCGGCCAGCAGCCGGTCGAAGAGGGTGTAGAAGGTCGCGGCGAAGCGCCGGGCGGCCTCGATCGCCGGGGCGGTGTCCGCGTTCGGATCCACGTGGGGTCGCGGCCCGAACATGGTCGCGAACTCGCTCCGGTGGCCGACCGCCCAGGTCCGGAAGGCGCGCAGCGACGTGCGGATGCGTCGGTCGGTGTCCTCGTCGGGGACGCTGGCGTCGGCCGCGGCCACGGCGGCGCCGAGTTCGTCGAACATCTCAACCGTGATCGCGACGAGCAGGGCGTCGATCCCCGACACGTAGCGGTACAGGCCGGGCGCGGTCATGCCCATCTCGCGGGCGATGGCGCGCAGGGAGACCCCGGAGGGGCCGTGTTCGACGAGGTGCCGTCGGGCGATCGCCTTGATCTCCGAGAGTGTGGCTTCGCGCACACGTTCCCGGCGGCTCAGTCCGACCTGCTCCACCTGCCCTCGGGCGACCTGCGGTTGCGTCATGGGTTGCGCTACACCCCGTCTCCGGCGCCAGCTCGCTGGCGCTGTGGTGCTCGTCGGCGATATTGACATCGTAACGGGTGCACGCTTTAGTGAACACCGTTAGCAAACGCCGTTCACCACCAAGAGCATTCACTGAGAGGGCGACGCATGCCGACACACGCTGGCCTGTTCGGCCGTCTGGGGCTGGCCGTCCACCGCCGGCGGTGGTGGACGCTGGTGGCCACCGGTCTCTTCACCCTCTTCGCCGTCGTCTGGGGATCGGGGGTCTTCTCCGACGTCAGCGAGAGCGGCTTCGAGGATCCGCACGCGGAGTCCACCCGCGCCACCGAACTGATCCAGGAGGAGCTGGGCCACGACGACGTCGACGTCGTGGCGGTCTTCCGCAGTGACGAGACGCAGGTGACCAACCCGACCTTCGCCGCGGCCGTGCGGCGCGTCACCGACGACCTTCCCGGGGAGCTGGTCACGTCCTACGACGTCTACCTGGACGAGAGCCTCAGCGACGTCGAACGCGGCATACTCGTCTCCGAGGACCAGCACGCCACCTACGTGCCGGTGACCCTGAGCGGGCAGACGCACGCCGACCGTCTGCACCAGTTCGAGGAGGTCGCCGAGATCCTGGAGGCCGGGCCTCTGGAGACACACCTGGGCGGGCCCATCAGCGTGGAGAACGAACTGTCGGCGACAGCCGAGAGCGACATCGTGCGCGCCGAGCTGTTCACCCTTCCGGTGCTGCTGTTCCTGCTCGTCCTCATCTTCGGCGGGGTCGTGGCGGGCCTGGTCCCGCTCAGCGTCGGAGGCCTGGCCATCCTCGGCTCCCTCACCTTGCTGCGCGCCCTGACGCAGGTGACCGAGGTGTCGGTGTTCGCGGTCAACGTCGCCACCATCCTCGGCCTGGGCCTGGCGATCGACTACGGACTGTTCATGGTCAGCCGCTTCCGGGAGGAACTGGACCGCGGCAACTCCGTCGCCCACGCGATCAGCCGTACGGTGGACACCGCCGGGCGGACCGTCGCCTTCTCCGGAGTCACTGTCGGCATCGCCTTCGCGGGTCTGCTGTTCTTCCCCCAGCCCATCCTGAAGTCGATCGGCTGGGGCGGGATCGCCGTCGTCGTGTTCGACCTCCTCGCGGCCCTGGTGTTCCTGCCCGCGCTGCTGTCGGTGGTGGGGAGGCGGATCGACCGGCTGCGACTGCCCTGCGACGCGCACCGTCGCCAGCGCGGTCCACGACGGCGCCGGGGCGTGGGCCCGCCTGGCCCGCACGGTGATGCGGGGCCCGGCGGTGTCCCTGGTCGCCGTCGGCGGCGTGCTGTTGTTCCTCAGCTCCGGCCTGTCCGCCGCCCAGCTGGGCGCCACGGACCAGCGGTACCTGCCCGAGGACGCCGCCAGCCGGATCGCCGCGCAGGCGCTGGAGGAGGACTTTCCCGCTGGCGGGATGGGACGCCTGCACATCGCCGTCACCGGGGACGTCGCGGAGGAGGATCTCGACGAGTACGCCATGCGCCTGGAGGAACTGTCATCGCTCGTGGAGCTCTCCCAGGTCGAGCGAGCCGGTGACCGAGTCGCGCACGTGCTGGTCGCCTACGAGGGGGAGATCGACGATCCGGAGACCGCCGATCTGGTCCGCCAGATCCGGGGCGAGCCCCTGCCCGAGGGCGCCGAGGAGGCCCTCGTGGGCGGCGTGGCGGCGCGGCAGTTGGACAACGTGGCGGCGATCGTCGACGCCGTCCCCACGACCGTGGCGTTCGTCGCCGGCGCGACCGTGCTGCTGCTCTTCCTCGCCTTCGGCTCCGTGGTGCTGCCGGTCAAGGCCGTGCTCATGGGCGCCCTGTCGCTCGGGGCCTCCCTGGGCATGGTGGTCCTGGCCTTCCAGGAAGGGGTGCTCGGAGGGTTGCTCGGCTTCGACGCGGTCGGCACCATCGACCCGACCTACCTGGTGCTCATCACCGTCGTGTCGTTCGGCCTGGCGATGGACTACGAGCTGTTCCTGCTCAGCCGGGTGCGCGAGGAATACCTGCGGACCGGGGACAGCACCCACGCGGTCGCGACGGGGCTCCAGCGGACCGCTCGGATCATCACGAGCGCCGCGCTGCTGCTCGTCGTCGTCCTCGTGGCCATGGGCGCCTCGGGGCTGTTGTTCCTGAAGATCATCGGAGTGGGCCTGGCCATGGCCGTGGTCGTGGACGCCACGCTGGTACGGGCGGTGATGGTGCCGGCGACCATGCGGCTGCTCGGCGACCTCAACTGGTGGCTGCCGCGACCGCTGCGCTGGTTGCACGAGCGCGTGGGCATCTCCGAGGGCGGGGCGGAGGAGGACACCCCGCCGGGGGCCGCCCCCACCGCCCCGCGGGCCGTCCGCACCCTGGAGCGCCTCTAGGACGCGTTCCCCCGTCAGGGCTTCCACGGCATGGGCGTTCTGGCGGGCTCCTCCTGCGGGGGTGCCCGCGCGGGGCGCCGGGCCCGTGGGCCGCTACTCGGCGAAGAGTTGGTCGACGGTGCTGACGTCCGGGGCGCGGTCGGCCCACGCTTCGAGCTGTTCGACATCGTCGCAGCCGGTGATACGTGCGCGTGCGTCCTCGGTCACCTCGACGCCGAGAGCGGTCAGGACGCGCAGAAGCATCCTGGCCTCGCCCTCCGCCCTGAGGCTGTCCACCCAGGGGCTGTGGTAGTCGAACGTGTTCGCCATCATGAGCGCCTCCAGGGCTTGCTGTCCGTCGGTGTCGGCGAGCAGGTGCAGCGAATAACCAATGTACTTCGCCGCCTTCTCCGGGTCGATTTTGTCCAAACCGCTGTTCAGGGCGTCCAGGACGCCCGCCTTCCTGGCCCCGTGCGCCGCCGCCGAGAGGACCCCCAGCGCGGGGGAGGCGGCGACGGTGGCCGGGTCGGTGACCACCGGAATGTCCTTGGGCCCGATCACGAGCGGGCGCAGCACGAACCCGGGATGACCGAGTTCGATGGGTCCGGCGTAGTCATCGGCCACGGACTGGCGTGGACAGATGACCAGCAGGGCGACCGGACACTCGTGTCGGGACCGCAGGCACGCCAGGTACTCGGGCCAGGTGAAGCGCTTGCGTTCGGACGGGTCGCGCTGCACCTCCACGATGACGCCCATGAGGGAGTCGTGGAGGCCCTTGGGGCCCTCGCCGCGCAGCAGGATGGCGACGTCGGACCGGCGCTCGACCGGGTCGACGTGCCCGAGGTCGCAGGACGTGATCTCACTGCGTTCGTATTCCGGGACGCGCACGTCGCGCTCGCGCAGGAACTCGACCGCCATGTCGGGGGACTCGGCGAACAGTTCGGCGTAGATCTGGTGTTCAGGGGTGATTGCCACACGTCAGACATTACACAGGGTTACTTGTCAGTATGAACGCGTAGCTGAATTGTTCGGGATCTCGGAATCGTGGCTGTCGGACACGAGGACCGGGCCCGGCGCCCCCGAGGGGAGCCGGGCCCGGTCCGTCCAGGGTCCTACGGCCGTCAGAGCGCCTTGAGCGCGCCCTCGTGGAACGGCCTGCCGTTCACGGCCTCGGACACACCGGAGCGGTCGAGGTACGGCGTGATGCCGCCGGTGTGGAACGGCCAACCCGCGCCCGTGATCAGGCACAGGTCGATGTCGGCGGGCTCGGCCACGACGCCCTCGTCCAGCATGACGCGGACCTCGCGGGCCAGCGCACGCAGGGCCCGGTCCAGGATCGCGCTCTCCTCGGACGGGTTGGTCCCGCCGCTGAGCAGAGCCTTCACCTCCGGGTCGATGCTGAAGTCCGGTGCGAAGATCTGCGTCTTGCCGGCCTTGACCACCTCGGCCAGCTGCGGGGACACCGCGAAGCGCTCCGGGAAGGCCTCGTGCAGCGTCTCGGACACGTGCAGCGCCACCGCCGGACCCACCAGCTGGAGCAGCATCAGCGGCGACATCGGCAGCCCCAGGGGGGAGACCGCGCGGTCGGCGACCTCGGGCTCGGTGCCCTCCTCCACGGCCGCCAGGACCTCGCCCATGAACAGGGTGAGCAGGCGGTTGACGACGAACGCCGGGGCGTCCTTGCACAGCACCGCGGTCTTCTTCAGCTGCTTGGCCGTGGCGAAGGCCGTGGCCAGTGCGGCGTCGTCGGTCTTCTCGCCGCGGATGATCTCCAGCAGCGGCAGGACGGCGACCGGGTTGAAGAAGTGGAAGCCCACGACCCGTTCGGGGTGCTGGAGCCTGGACGCCATCTCGGTGACCGACAGCGAGGAGGTGTTCGTGGCCAGGACGGCCTCCGGGGAGACCACGGCCTCCACCTCGGCGAACACCTGCTGCTTGATCTCCATCTTCTCGAAGACGGCCTCGATCACGAAGTCCGCGTCGGCGAAGGCGTCCTTGGTCAGCGAACCGGTGACCAGGCCCTTGAGGCGGTTGGCCTTGTCCTGGCTGACACGGCCCTTGCCCAGCAGCTTGTCGACCTCGCCGTGGACGTAGGCCACGCCCTTGTCCAAGCGCTCCTGGTCCAGGTCGGTCATGACGACCGGCACGTCCAGGCGGCGGGCGAACAACAGGGCCAGCTGCCCGGCCATCAGACCGGCGCCCACGACACCGACCTTGGTGACCTTGCGCGCCAGCTGCTTGTCCGGGGCGCCCGCGGGCCGCTTGGCGCGCTTTTGCACCAGGTCGAACGCGTACAGGCCCGACTTGAGCTGGTCGCTCATGATCAGGTCGGCGAGTGCGTCGTCCTCGGCGGCGAAGCCCTCGTCACGCGTGCGGTTCTTGGCCTCGGCGACCAGCTCGACCGCTCGGGCCGGGGCCGGGGCGGCGCCGTGCAGTTTGCCCTCGACGGTGAACCGGGCCATGTTGACCGCGTTGTCCCAGGCCTCGCCCTTGTCGACCTCGGGGCGCTCGACCGTGATGTCGCCCTTGACGACCTTTGCTGCCCAGCGCAGCGACTCCTCGACGAAGTCGCGGGCTCGAAGAGCGCGTCGGCGATGCCCATCTCGAAGACCTGCTTGCCCTTGATCATCTTGTTCTGGGCGAGCGGGTTGTCGACGATCAGCTTCAGGGCCTTCTCGGCGCCGATCAGGTGGGGCAGCAGGTAGGTTCCGCCCCAGCCCGGGACGAGGCCCAGGAAGGCCTCGGGCAGCGCGAACGCCGGGACGCCCGAGGAGACGGTGCGGTAGGTGCAGTGCAGCGCGACTTCGACGCCGCCCCCCATGGCGGCACCGTTGACCAGAGCGAACGTCGGCACGTCCAGTTCGCCGAGCTTGCGGAACACGTCGTGCCCGAGCTTGCCGATGGCGTGCGCCTGCTCGCGGTCCTGGACCGCGGGTACGCCGGTCAGGTCGGCGCCCACCGCGAAGATGAACGGCTTGCCGGTGACGGCGACGGCCACGATGTCGGTCCGCGCCCTGGCGGCCTCGATCGCCTCGTCCAGGCTGAGCAGACCGCCAGGGCCGAAGGTGTTCGGCTTGGTGTGGTCATGCCCGTTGTCCAGGGTGATCAGGACCGCGGTGCCCGCCCCGTAGGGGAGCTGGACGTCACGGGCGATCGCCTGGGTGACGACCTCGGAGCCGAAGAGTTCTCGCATAGAACTGTGACGCGAAGCGTCTCCGTTGAGGGTGGTGGTGGGTGACGGGTGGGACTGCTCGATGGCCATTCTTACTTGCCCCCCTCGTAGTTGGTGTTCTCCCACAGGATCGTCCCGCCCATGCCCAGGCCGACGCACATGGTGGTCAGGCCGTAGCGGACGTCGGGGCGTTCGGCGAACTGGCGCGCGAGCTGCATCATCAGACGCACGCCAGAGGAGGCCAGCGGGTGGCCGACGGCGATCGCTCCGCCCCAGGGGTTGACGCGGGCGTCGTCGTCGCTGAGGCCGAAGTGCTCCAGGAAGGCGAGCACCTGGACGGCGAAGGCCTCGTTGATCTCGATGATGCCGATGTCGTCGATCGAGATGCCCTGGCGCGCGAACAGCTTCTCCGTGGCCGGGACCGGGCCGACGCCCATGACGGCGGGGTCGACGCCGGCGAAGGAGAAGTCGACCAGGCGCATACGGGCGTCCAGGCCGAGTTCGGCGGCGACGTCCTCGGCGGCGAGCAGCGCGCCGGTCGCGCCGTCGTTGAGACCGGCGGCGTTACCGGGGGTCACGTTGCCGTGGGCGCGGAACGGGGTCTTGAGGCCGGCGAGCGACTCCATGGTCGTGCCGGGCCGCGGGGGCTCGTCCTCGGTGGCCAGGCCCCAGCCCTTCTCCAGGGAGCGGACGACCATCTCGACGAGGTCCTGCTGGATCTTGCCGTCGGCGTAGGCCTTGGCGACCTTCTCCTGGCTGCGCACCGCGTAGGCGTCGGCGCGCTCCTTGGTGATGGTCGGGTAGCGGTCGTGCAGGTTCTCCGCGGTGTTCCCCATGACCAGGGCCGACGGGTCGACCAGCTTCTCGGAGAGGAAGCGCGGGTTGGGGTCGACGCCCTCACCCATGGGGTGGCGGCCCATGTGCTCGACGCCGCCGGCGATCACCACGTCGTAGGCGCCGAAGGAGATCCCCGCGCCGGAGGTGGTGACGGCCGTCAGCGCGCCGGCGCACATGCGGTCGACGGCGTAGCCGGGGACGCTCTGCGGCAGCCCGGCCAGGATGGCGGCGCTGCGGCCGATGGTCAGGCCCTGGTCGCCGATCTGGGTGGTGGCGGCGATGGCGACCTCGTCGACGCGCTCCGGCGGCAGACCCGGGTTGCGGCGCAGCAGTTCGCGGATGACGCGGACGACCATGTCGTCGGCACGCGTCTGCGCGTAGAGACCCTTGCCAGACTTGCCGAACGGGGTACGGACCCCGTCGACGAACACGACGTCGCGTGCGGTTCGCGGCACGATGGGCCCTCCTTCTCAGGCGGTGGAACGGATTTGTCACCCTCATGCTACTCGCCAGTAACAAATAACGCGAGCGATGGCGGCGCCCACCTCGAACGGATTGTCGTAAGGGTCCACCGGCGGGCGGGGACGGGCTCGGAAACATGGCGAAGGGGCGCGCGGACCGGATCCGCGCGCCCCTCCGCCATCGAACTCAGAGCAGGGCGTCCGCCTCGCGGGGACGGCCCGCGGCGTTGTACGCGCCCGCGAGGTCGCGCCGCAGCCGCATCGTCAGCCGCCGCACCTCCGGGTCGCCCGACGAGTTCAGCGCCACGCGGTAGGCGTCGCGCAGCACCTCGACCGCCTCGTCCGGGCGGCCCGCCTGCGTGACGTCCGGCCGAGCCGGTGGTGCACGCCGAGCGTCTCCAGGTGGCCCTTGCCCAGGCGGCGGCGACGGGCCAGCAGCACCGTGCGCAGTTGCCCGATGGCGTCCTCGCAGTGGCCCGCCAGGCTCAGCGCCGTGCTCAGCCCCAACCGGAGCTCCTCACGCCGCTCGGTGGTGGCCACGTCCGCGATCGCCCGCTCGTAGTGGGCGATCGCGGCGTCCAGTCGGCCGTCGCGCCGGTAGCAGGCGGCCAGGTGGCTGCGCGCCTCCACGGTGTCCTCGTCGGCGGGGCCGAACTGCTCCTCGCGCTCGCGCAGCAGGATCTCCCACTGGACGGCGGCCTCGGCGGGCTGTCCCGCGTCCTCCAGCGCCCAGGCCAGGTTCTCGCGGATGATCTCGGTGCGCGGGTGCTCGTCTCCGTGCACCGATACGGCCTCGCCCAGAGCCAGCTGGAACTGCTGCACGGCCGCATGACGCCGACCCATCTGCGCGTACTTGGTCGCGAGGTTGTTGCGAGCGGTGATGGTGTCCGGGTGTTCCGTGCCGTGCCGCTCCACCAGCGACTGAAGGGTGCGCTCCAGCGACGCCGCGCGCTTTCCCCCGGACTGTGCGGCCGGGGCCTGGGCCGGGGCGGCGGTTCGAGCCGGGGCGGCGGACCTCACGGTGGCCCGGTCGGGGTCGGCGGCCCGCGGGACCGGTCGGCGCGGCAGCGGCTCGGCGGTCTCCGTGGCGGAGTCCTCGGCCGGGCCCACCACGCGCACGTACTCACCCGCGGTGTCCTCGAACGGGCCCGTGGGAGCGGGCACGGCGGTATACGCCGGGCGCGTCCTGTCCGCTCGGGACAGGCCGGTTTCGCGCAGAAGCGCACGCCAGAACGCCAGCAGACTCACCACATCTCCCTGATCGCCTCCCGCGGCGGACACCGCCGCGGAACGTCGCCTTCGTCAATCGCCCCCGGTGCTCGAGGCACATTTCCATAACATAATCGGACACGCGGCGCGAGAACAGGCGTGAACCGCCCCCCATGCCAGGTGAGTTCGGTCACGTTGGGGTTAAGTGGGTGAAGCGGGGGTAAAAGTCAGCCCTTTTCGGCTCCCAACAGGGCCGTGGCCAGGGCTTCCGCGGTCAGACCCACCTGCCAGTCCCGTGCGCCGCGCTCGCGCAGGAACGCGGCCACCGAGTCGGCGTCCACCGACCGCGGCGGCGCCCACGCCAAGCGCCGGACGGTGTCCGGCAGGAGCAGGTTCTCCGTCGGCATCACCACGTCCTCGGCGATCCCCGTGACGGTCGCGCGCGCCGCCTCCAGACGCCGAGCGGCCTCCGGGGCCCGGTCCGACCACCGGTTCACCGGGGGCGGCCCGTCGCCCGGCGCGTTGGGCCGGGGGAGTTCGGTCTGGGGCATGTCCCGCGCCCGGTTGACGGCCCTGATCCACGTACTGAGGTAGCGCCGCGCCAGTTTGATCCCGAACTGCCGTATCCCGGTCAGTTCGCCGGACGTGCGCGGCATCGCGGCCGCGGCCTCCACGATCGCGGCGTCCGGCAGCACCCGACCGGGCGAGACGTCCCGCTCCTGGGCGATGCGGTCCCGCTCATACCACAGCTCGCGCACCGCGGCCAAGGAGCGCTGGTTGCGCACCCGGTGGATGCCAGACGTCCGACGCCACGGATCCGGCCGCGGTTCCTTCGGCGGTGTCGCGAGCACGGCCGCGAACTCCTCGTGAGCCCACTCCAGCTTGCCGGTCTCGACCAGCTCCTCCTCCAGCGCGTCCCGCAGCTCGATGAGGATCTCCACGTCCAGGGCGGCATAGCGCAGCCAGTCCTCGGGCAGCGGCCGCTGGGACCAGTCCACGGCGGAGTGCTCCTTGGCGAGGCGCACGTTCAGCAAGCGCTCGACCATGAACCCCAACCCCACGCGCTGATACCCGAGCAGGCGCCCGGCGAGCTCGGTGTCGAACAGCCTCCGCGGGCGCAGGTGGACCTCCGACAGGCACGGCAGGTCCTGGTGGGCCGCGTGCAGGACCACCTCGGCCCCGTCCAGCGCCGCGTCGAGCGCGCTCAGGTCCGGGCAGGCGATCGGGTCGATCAGCGCCGAACCAGAACCCTCCCGGCGCAGCTGGACCAGGTACGCGCGCTGACCGTACCGGTACCCGGAGGCGCGTTCGGCGTCCACCGCCACCGGGCCAGTCCCCGCGGACACGGCCGCGACCACACCGGCGAGCGTGTCGTCGTCGGAGGTGACGTCGGGCAGCCCCTCGCGCGGCTCCCGCAGCAGAGGCGCCTTCTCAGCGTCGTCGTTTCCTGGTTCGCGGGATTCTGTCTTGGAGTTCAACGCGTTCGCCACACCACTACGGTATGCGCTGTGGCCACCGGACGCGGAACGAGGACCGGGTCCCACCGGCCTGGGACGACCCCGGTCCGGCTCAGGACCGGGAGCGCTGCCGGGCTATGTCGGCGACGTCCAGCGGAGGCAGCCCCGAGGCCGACGCGAGCAGCGTCAACCAGGCGTTGACGTGGGCGGACAGTTGCTCGGAATCGGGCGTCCAGGAGGCGCGCATCTCGACCTCCGTGGTGGCGCCCTCGGCGGACTTCGTGCCGAACCCCTCCGTCGTGGCCCGCGTGACCGTGCCGCTGAGCGTGTGGTGGGCGGCCCCGTGCGCGTCCAACGCGTCGGTGAGCCAGCTCCAGGCGACCGGCCCGAGCAGGGGATCGGCGGCGATCTCCGACTCCAGTTCGGAGTTGACCTGGCACACCACCCGGAACGGCCCGGGCCAGTCGCGGGTGCCTCGGGGTCGAACAGGACGATGAGCCGCCCCCAGGCGATCTCCTCGCCCTGGACGGTCACCTCGGCCGACACGGCGGCCGAGTGGGGGGCCAGCCGTTGGGGGGCGGGGATCTCCCGCACGGCGATCTCCGGGCGCACGGAGGGGCCGTGCAGCGCCTCGACCGCTCGCCGGAACGTCTCGTGCGCGTTCTCGGCGCTACCGACATCAGGCATGGTGGAAACGTCAGCCTTCATCTTGTGGTGATCACGTCCCGGAGGCCGTGCGGGCATAGCCAGCCGACCGACACCGGGGTGCGGGCCAGTTGATGGGAACGGAACCGACCGTGGCACGAGTCACCTTCGTCAGTACGGAGTTCGCGCGGCGTGTCGGTGTTTTGTGATGATCTTGGAACCGTTCGCGCCGCCCGGCGCACCGGACTTGCGTGCCAGCCCGGGTCACGGTCCGGTGATCCGAACGAGAGCACCGGAGCCGGCATGGCACGATCAAGGTGTGACGCTTCAAGACTCTCCCTTCCTCCGCGCCTGCCGAGGGCTGCCCGTGTCCCACACTCCGGTGTGGTTCATGCGCCAGGCCGGGCGCTCCCTGCCCGAGTACCGCCAGGTCCGCGCTGACGTGCCCATGCTCGAAGCGTGCTCGCGCCCGGACCTGATCACCGAGATCACGATGCAGCCGGTCAGACGCCACGGCGTCGACGCCGCGATCTTCTTCAGCGACATCGTCGTCCCGCTCCGGGCCGTCGGCATCGACCTCGACATCAAGCCGGGCGTCGGTCCCGTCGTCGCCGACCCGATCCGCGACGCGCCCGGGCTCAAGCGGCTCCGCGACGTCGAGCCCGGTGACCTCCCCTACGTGACCGAGGCGGTCGGCCAACTCGTCGGCGAACTGGGCGACACGCCGCTCATCGGTTTCGCGGGCGCCCCGTTCACGTTGGCCTCCTACCTCATCGAGGGCGGCCCCTCCAAGAACCACGAGCACACCAAGGCGCTCATGTACGGGGAACCCGAGCTCTGGGACGAGCTCATGCGCCGTCTGGCCGCGATCACCCTGGGCTTCCTGCGCGCCCAGGTGGAGGCGGGCGCCAGCGCCGTGCAGCTGTTCGACTCCTGGGTCGGCGCCCTCAGCGCCGAGGACTACCGCTCCTGCGTTCTGCCCTACACCTCGTGGATCTTCGGCCAGCTCGCCGAGTACGAGGTGCCGCGCATCCACTTCGGCGTGGGCACCGGAGAGCTGCTCGGCCTCCTCGGTGAGGCCGGGGCCGACGTCGTCGGCGTCGACTGGCGCGTGCCGCTGGACGAGGCGGTCCGCCGTGTGGGGCCCGGCAGGGCCCTCCAGGGCAACCTGGACCCGGCGACCTTGTTCGCTCCGTGGGAGGTCGTCGCCGGGCGGACCCGGGACATCCTGTCCCGCGGACGGGCCGCCGAGGGCCACGTGTTCAACCTCGGGCACGGGGTCCTGCCGAGCACCGACCCGGACATGCTGACGCGTCTGACCGCCTACGTGCACGAGCAGACCGCCCGCTGACCGCGGGGCCGTCCGACGCGGGGTCAGCCCGCTCGGGCTGACCCCGCCTCGGCTCCTCCCAGCGAGTGTGCCGTGGACGCCGCCCTTCGCGCGGCAGGGTAGGTGTCCGAGGTACTAGGTCCTGTCTGGAGTTCGAATTATGGACGCGGTGCGATGCTGCGGAGCCAGAGCATCGCACCGCATAGGTGCAGCCCGGCCTCGTAGCTCTC